>NZ_QLJH01000030.1 GCF_003951315.1 Sphingomonas sp. S-NIH.Pt15_0812 | reverse complement strand
GTCGCGCAAGTCCATCGAATACGGCTTCGCCATGCAGACCGGCCTCCTCCGCCAGCCTGCCCTTGAATCAGATCAGCGCCTCCATGGAAATCCCCATCGATTCAGCCCCACGTCATCCCGCTCTAGAACAGTCCTCGTAACTGAACGTTCGTTCACCCGAACTGATTGGGCAGCGGTCCAGGAGGCCGATCGTCGCGGCGGCATCGATACGCCTTCCTGGCTATGGGAAAGCATGGTGTCGCTCGCTGGCAGCCATGAGGCTGGCGACCTCGATCACTGCCGACGCTATGCTCTTTAACTAACGTCTGACTTCATCGCGGTCCTTGAAGATGGGCAAAGCATTGCCGCCATCTTGAGCCATACTTTGACAATCTCTTTGCCTTCCCGCCCCAAAAAGCAAGACGTCCAATTGAAAAATAGAGCAGATATCATATGCCGTTTACGTCTGAGCAGACGGCAAAAAATATTGCAGAATGCCTGCGACCTAATGGCAGCCCTCGTCACTCGTCGTCTGTATAAAGCTCAGCGAACTTACCCCTTTCCAAGCCACCAATCTGCCAGATTTCGGGATTGCCCTTTGTGAAGAATACCTTGTAGAACTCCGTTCGGCCGAACGTGTGGGTTGTTTTGATGAAGTTCAATGCCTTGATTGTGCCCTTCGATGCTAGTGGCGGACCCGACTTTGCGATCTGCTGCCTACATGCCTTGAGCAATTTTGCCTGCATCATATCCGCAGGGCATGTACCGCTAGCCGTTCTGGTCAAGATCGTGCGCAACGCAGCAGAGTAGCGCCCTTGCGCCGAAGCGGTAGGTGCTGACATCGTGAGCGCAGCGCCCGCGATTAGAAACGAGAAGGTGTAAAGCATTATCGCTTCTCCGTTGCTGCTCGGCGTTGCTTGATGTCCCAAAGCAGCGCTGGCATAGAACTCATCGAACTAAGCGCCTTACCGAGCAGACGGAGCCAAGCTGCAGCGTGGTGTAGGATGTACGCAGACTATGCCTGGGAATGCCAGCCCCGTGAGACTAAAGCTATTTGCTGGACGCCATCGGTGGCGCTTGCCTCTCACGTACGGGCGCTGAGATGGCCCCCTAAATGACCTGACAGGGCCTCGCTCTTGGAGTGAGGCATATGACTGAGCATACGACCAGGCGTTACAATGACGGTGAGGTCCTCTCCGGGGTCCAGCGCCGGAGGCGCTGGACCCCGGAGGAGAAAGTCCGGATCGTCGAGGAGACGTACCTGCCGGGCATGAGCGTGTCGCTGGTGGCGCGCCGGCACGGCATCGGCGCTGGGCAGCTGTTCACCTGGCGCAGGCTGATGGCGCAGGGTGCGCTGACCGCGGCCGGCGCTGGCGAGGAGGTGGTGCCCGCGTCCGAGTACCGGGCGTTACAGGCGCAGGTGAGCGAGCTGCAGCGCCTGCTGGGCAAGAAGATCATGGAAGCGGAGATCCTGCGCGAGGCCGTGTCCCGGGCCACAGGCCCAAAAAAACTGCTGTTGCGCTCGACATCGTTGCCGGGGGACGGTCGGTGACCGCGGTCGCCGACACCCTCGGCATCAGCCGCCAGCACCTGTCCGCGATGCGCAACCGACCGCCGCCCAGGCAGCGGGGGCGACCCCCGCTGCCCGATGCCGAACTGGTCGCCGAGATCCGCGCACTCGTCGCTGATCTGCCGACCTACGGCTATCGCCGCGTGCATGCCCTGCTGCGCCGTCGGGCCCAGCGGACTGGGCGCGCAGCGCCCAATCCAAAGCGGGTATACCGCGTGATGAAGGTTCACGACCTGCTGCTCCAGCCCCATGGCGGCAAGGGCGAGGAACGGCGCCACGACGGCCGTGTCGCTGTCGATCGGCGCAACACCCGCTGGTGCTCCGACGCACTGGAGATCGGCTGCGACAATGGCGAGAAGGTGCGTGTCGCCTTCGCGCTCGACTGTTGCGACCGGGAAGCCATGGGGCACGTCGCCACCACCGGCGGCATCACCGCCGAGGACGTCCGTGATCTGATGGTCGCCACCGTCGAGCACCGCTTCGGACCCGTGAACCGCCTGGCCGAACCGATCGAGTGGCTCACCGACAACGGCAGTCCCTATATTGCTGGCGATACCAGACGCTTCGCGCGCCACATCGGCCTCGTTCCGCGCACCACTCCGGTCAGCAGCCCGCAGTCGAACGGCATGGCAGAGGCCTTCGTCCGCACCCTCAAGCGCGACTATGTCCGCGTGAACCCGACGCCGGACGCACGCACCGTCATCAAGCAGTTGCCCGCTTGGCTGGAGCACTACAACGAGGTCCACCCACACAAAGCGCTGGGCTACCGCTCCCCCCGCGAGTACATCAACCAAACCCGCGAGGCCCCGTCAGGCATTTAGGGGGCAACAACAGGCGCACCAATCGCGCGTGACAGTCCAACGATTTTGGACAGGAACATTGTCGTTCCGATAGGGTCAGGACTCGTTGATTACAGCCAGAAGATGACGGTGGCAGCGAGGGCAATGGTGGAGAAGAAGACGGTGGGCCAGCGGTCGTAACGGGTGGCGACGCGGCGCCAGTCCTTGAGGCGGCCGAACATTATTTCGATACGACTGCGACGCTGGTAGCGGCGTTTGTCGTACCGGACCGGCTCGTTGTGCGACCTGCGGCCCGGGATGCAGGGCTGGATGCCTTTGGCCTGAAGAGCGTCCCTGAACCAATCGGCGTCGTAGCCGCAGTCGCCGAGCAGCCACTGCGCCTTGGGCATATCATCGAGCAGCGCTGCCGCGCCAGTGTAATTGCTGACTTGGCCAGCGGTCATGAAGAAGTTCAGGGGGCGCCCGTTCGCGTCGGCGACGGCATAGAGCTTGGTGTTCATGCCGCCATAGGTAGCGCCCCATAAGGCAGCCGAGATCCCCTTTTTAACTCGCAGGCTCGATGCCGTGCGGTGCGCCTTCAGGTAGGTCGCGTCGATCATGACCGTCTGCGGCTCGGCACCGGCTGCAGCCAGACCTTCCATCATTCGCGTGAACACACCGGCCTCGCCCCAGCGCTTCCACCGGTTGTAGAGCGTCTTGTGCGGACCGTAGGCGCTGGGCGCGTCGCGCCAGCGGAGCCCGTTGCGGTTGACGAAGACGATACCGCTCAGCACCCGTCGATCATCGACTCGTGGCTTGCCGTGGCTTTTGGGAAAGAACGGCCGCAGGCGTTCCATCTGCTCATCCGTCAGCCAAAACAGGTCGCTTATCCCAGTCTCCTTGCGGAGCCTGAATCAGATCGCGACGCTCAGATTAATGGATCCTGACCCTAGAGGCGTGCGGCGGTGCGCATCACTGGGCGCGCGAGTTGCGGGCAATAGGGCATGAGGTTCGGCTGATCCCGCCGGCGGACGTGAAGCCATTCGTGAAGCGGCACAAGAACGATGCGGTGGATGCCGAGGCGATCTGCGAGGCGGCGCAGCGGCCGAGCATGCGGTTCGTGGCGGTGAAGAGCAGGAACAGCGGGCGGCAGCACTGGTGTTCCGCACGCGCAACCTGGCGGTGAAGCAGCGCATCCAGATCGGCAACGCGATCCGCGGGCACCTGGCCGAGTATGGCTGGGTAGCGCCCGAGGGCGTTGCCCACCTCGCGGTGCTGGCGGACTCGCTCGAGGGCGGCGAGATCGGGGACACGGCACCACGACCCCACCACATCACGACATTCGAAAACGCAAAGTCAGGCGCAAAAGCGGTCGTAACGCGGAGATTAACGGACGGCCGAAGTAGGGAGGTGGAGAAGGGGGCGTAAATATCCGGCTTTGGATCCTCAGGCAGCGCGGCTGGATTGCCCGTCACGCCAGGCGGCAACCAACAAGGCTGGCAATCCTCGATGGCATCGAGGCAAGATCTTCCTGTTGACCATCGACGAGTTCGGAAGTCACGACCGGCGCGCCGCAGAAGTCGAAGATGCCATGATCGATCTGCGCGCGCATTGCATCGCGATATCCGTGCCTGGCATAGGTCGCGGCGCTGGCGCCTGTCAGCGCGATGAGATGGACGTTCAAACGTCCAAGTTTCTTGACGATACCTCCATCGGCATCTTCCTCGAATGCCCACCCGGACACGAACACACGATCGATCCAGCCCTTGAGCACCGCCGGCATTGACCACCAGTAGACCGGGTGAACCAGGACGAGATGATCCGCTCTGTCGATCCGTTGCTGCTCTCGGCGCACATCTGGCGGGGTCGGGTCAGTTGCGGTGAACGCTGCATGGTCCGCAGGCCCGAAGACCGGATCGAACTCTTCCGCCACCAGATCGACAAGTTCGACGGTGTGTCCGAGCGCTGTTCCCGCATCGAGGATTGCGGAAGCAACGGAGCGGGTCAGCGACGGGCCGGCAGGATGCGCCATGACGACGAGGATGTGCATTGCTACTACTCCCGTTTACCGGATTGTGCGGAAGGTCGACCGGATATGCTCGACCAGTGTCTGTGCGTTCTCCATGGCCGCGAAATGTCCGCCCCTGTCCGCCTCGGCGAAGAAGCGTAGGTCCGCGAAGCGCGTTTCAGCCCAGCGCCGCGAGAGCCGAACCTGCTCGCCTGGAAACATGCTCACGCCGGCCGGCAACGGGATTGGATCGTGCGGCATCCCTTGCGCCATCTCCTGGGCGGCCTCCCAGTAGAAGCGTGCCGAACTCGGCCCGGAGTTTGGTAGCCAGTAAAGCATCACGTCGTCGATGAGATGGTCGAGCGGGATCACGCGCTCGGGCTGACCATCGCTGTCGGATACGTCCTGGAAAAGCGCGTAGATCCAGCTCGCCAGACCTACCGGAGAGTCGGCCAGTGCAAACGCGATCGACTGCGGGCGCGTGCATTGCAGTTTCATATAGCCCGAGTACTCGCGGTCGTAGCGCTGCGCGTCGTCGAGCATTCGCTGCTCGTCAGGCGTCGCGTCGGCCATCTCCTCGGCAGTCGGCTGGAACAGCACCATGTTAAGGTGGATGCCGGCGAGACCGGGTGCGCGCATGTGGGCCAGCGCGGTCGTCACTGCCGTCCCCCAGTCACCGCCCTGCGCCATCCAGCGGTCACCATAGCCCAGCCGTTGCATCAACTGCCCCCATGCCGCGGCAGTACGGCCCACACCCCAGCCCGGCTCACTCGGCTTGTCCGAAAAGCCGAAGCCCGGGAGTGCCGGGATCACGAGATGAAAGGCGTCGGCGGCATTGCCGCCATGCGATGACGGATCGCTGAGTGGCGCGATCAGGTCGCGGAACTCGAGGATCGAACCAGGCCAACCGTGAGTCAGCAGCAGTGGAGTGGCGTTCGCGTGCGGCGACCGGATGTGCAGGAAGTGGATGCCCAGCCCATCGATGACGGTTCTGCTGCTGCCCCAACCGTTGAGCATGGCCTCCGTGGCACGCCAGTCATAGCCGTTCAGCCAGCGCTCGATCAATCGCCGGATCATCGGCAAAGCAGGCCCCTGACGCCCATCCGTGGTCGTGCCGGGATCGGGCCAGCGCACACGCTCGAGGCGGTCGGCAAGGTCACTCAGGCCGGCGTCGGGTATGTGGATCGGGAATGCCGTCACCGCATCGGGCTGGGTCTGATTGATCGTGGTGCTCATGTTGCATCCTTTCGTGTCGGGAAAGGATAGTCGTTGTGCAATGGCCTGATTAGGTGGCCTATCCGCGACAGGTGTTGCATATGGTGCAACAATGATGGACCTTGCTGACCTACGTGCCTTCGTGCACATCACCGACCTGATGAGCGTGTCGGCCGCGGCGAGGATGCTGGGATTGCCGAAATCAGGCGTCAGTCGCGCGCTGGCGCGGCTTGAGCAGCAGGTCGGCGCCGTCCTGCTCGATCGCTCGACCCGGCATATGCGGCTGACCGACGCTGGCACCCTGTTTCGGCCGCATGCCCTTCGCATTCTCGCCGATGTCGACGAGGCAGGGGCAGCGCTTGAAGGTCTTGCCGCCGTGCCGAGCGGCACGTTGCGGGTCAGTCTGCCGTTCACGATCGCAAGCGCACTGGTCGCACCGATGCTGCCCCGCTTCATGGCGGCCTTTCCGCAAGTGCGGGTGGTGCTCAAGATCGAGGATCGCATTATCGACATGCCGGCCGAGCTCGTGGACATGGTTGTCCGGGTCGGCCCGCTGGCCGATAGCGATCTGATCGCAAAGCACCTCCTGACATCGCAGACGTGGCTATGTGCGAGCCCTGACTATCTCGCAGTTCGCGGCACGCCGCTTCGCGCCGCCGATCTCCATACCCATACACTGCTCGACTATGCGGATCGCCCAGTGGCCTATTACGACGGCACAGCTGGGCCAGCGGGCATCGCCGAATTCTGCCCGCACGCCATCATCTCTGACGCCGCAGCGATCCTGCCTGCGGTTCTTGGCGGCTGCGGCATCGCACGGCTTCCAGACTTTCTCGTTAAAGCTCCTATCGAGGAGGGCCGACTGGTCAGGTTATGGCCTAACGGGCGCACCCACGAGGTCGCCATTCATGCGCTCTATCCAAACCATCGAGCATTATCAGCGAAGGTTCGAGTTTTCATCGACGCTTTAGTCGAAGCTGCGAAGTGCCATGCGCACGCGTGAGTGTCATGGGCTTGGCGCTGCTAGTCGGTGCTCAACTGCGTCGGACATAGGCTGAGGGCGTTGCACCCAGCGATCGCTTAGGTGTTTGGTCCCGACCCCAAGGTTGACCAAGCCATGATCAACGTCATGCGAACGTCACCTTGTTGAACCGGCGACGATAGCGGAAAGAGGCTCCCAACAGCCCGAAGCCGACACACAGCATCGCCCAGCTGCTTGGCTCCGGCACTGCCTGTACAGAAGTGAGGCCAAATTTGCGGTTCATGTCACGATAGCCTGCGGCCTGCGCTGCGGCGGTGGGGTGAACACCATCAAAGGAGAAGATGCCGGCACAACCGGTTGCCTGTGCACCTGCTTCAATACAGGTGATATCCGCTCGTTGTGGCGGCAGGCCCAATGAGGCAGGATCAGTCAGCGCGCGTCGATTGAAATCGCTCAGGCTATAGAAAAGCAGGTCTGTGTCAGCATCGAGCGACAAGCCGCCGAGTGCCTTATTGAGATAGGCGTTGGCGGCAATGGTGTAGGGATCGCCGAAAAGCGGGAAATCCGTCATCAGGATGTTCCGCACGCCCAGATCATTGAGCGTCTGAACGCCAGCGGCATATTGGTTCGCCGCGGCCTGTAGGTAGGCGTCGACGGTCGGGTATGAACCGATTGCGCCCTCAAGACCAAATACACCCTTGGCGCCAAAAACGTCGTTGCCACCAAAGTTGAGGATGTAGAGGCCATTGGTGTCGACAGACCGACCCGACGCAGTGAATGCTCCAATTTGCGCTTTGAGATCGGGGATGTTGTCGCCGGTATCGACCACGCGTGCGCCGCCAAAGGCAAAATTGTTGCCTCCTGCCAGCGAAGGTGTTGTCGGCACGCCAAAAAGTTCAATGGATAGAAGATCCGGATAATCATAACCGTTGGTGAAGCGGTTTTGAAAATAGCCAAGTGCCGGATCGGGTCGAGTGCCACCATTAGCGATGTAGAGATTGCCAGCGTCTACGAGGCTGTCGCCGAAAACCGTGACCGAGGTATATTGAGGTGTATCTCTGTCGGCCCAGGCGGGGGCGGCTGAAAAAGCACTGATTGCGCATATGACCGATGCCAAACGCTTGTTCATTGCAAAAACCTACCCGCACAAATCGTTAAGCCACCGACGTACACCGGCTGTGCGCGATAAGCCATATCCTTAATGAGGCATTAACAAAATTATATGCCGTGCGTCGAAGTGAAGAATATTCTGCAGGTCAAAAGTGGCTGTGAAAGGTATTCTGCTGACCCACCGCTTGATTTATGAGATGATCATCGATTACCCTACCAGGCTGGGCCCCCAACGGCTTGCCATCATATCGTATATCACTTGCTCGTGCTGGCGGTTATCATTGCCTTCCACTAGCTACAACAAAATAAATCTGTCTTATCCTTCGCACGTTCCGTCGACTAAGTGACCATAAGCTCTACCCGTTCGGCCATGTAGCTGCTTAACGTTTTTGTGTCTCCAATTTGGCCATGGCAAGCGTGGCGGCAGGGTTAATCTCTAACAATCAATGTTATTGTAGTGCCGTTAATAGTATGAGTGCTATCTGCGTAGAAACACGATTGGCTAAGTGACAATAGCGCGTCTGCTCAGAGCTAATATGGCAAACCATGCATTGCTGTGGTAAAGCAAGACTAAATTCTGCTTTAAATCTACTGAATGTGGAAAAATAGAAACTTTCAGGGCGATTAACATGTATCCATCAATCGACGGGCAAAGTGAGCCGCATCATCGCCAAACGGGAGTGGCAAAAGTTAGCCACATTGGGGCTGTTCAAAATCATCGTGAGATCGTGCTTCCTCTTACGGGTACTTGCGGCGAACAAAAGCTTGTAAGTGTACTCTTAGCCGATACCGATGATCAACGTAGCTCTGCATGCTCGCTAATCAACAAGATGTATTCCTGGCGCGGGTATGGGAGCAGTCACAAGCTGCCGGTGCGCTCAACGCACTCAACCTTCGCAGCGTCAGTAGAGGGCAATACCATAGGCACGTTGACGCTCGCCGTAGACTCTGAAGCCGGGCTCGCTGCAGATGGCATTTTTCAGGACGAAATCGACCAATTTCGCAGCCGGCCCGGTGCCAAGGTTTGCGAGCTGACGAAGCTGGCGTTCATCTCCACTATGCCCTCAAAACCCATGTTGGCTGCACTCTTCCACATCGTATTCATCTATGGTCAGCGCCGCCATGAGTGCACCGATCTGTTTATTGAGGTGCATCCTCGTCATCGACGCTTTTACGAGCTGATGCTCGGATTTAAGCGTATTGGCACAGTTAAGACAAATTTCAGCGTTGATGCGCCTGCACAACTCATGTGGTTGAAAATTTCCGATATTCGAGACCAGATCGATCAGCACGCTGGCCAAGGAGATGCTGCATCTGTGCGCTCACTTTACCCATTCTTCTTCTTGGCAAATGAAGAAGATGGCCTATTTGCCCAGATAAAGGACGCCAGCTTCGAAAAGGGATGTACGGCTGCGGACACGGCAGAAGATACTCTTTCCTACGATCAAGTGGCTGGCCTGATTTGCGAGGCGATCACCTATCAATAGACGAAGTTGTAGACTTAATAGCTAAATGCTAGAGACAACCCGAAGAGCATCAATGAAACAAAGAACTCATTGCCGAATCCGTAGCGCTGTCTGCAACGCCAGCAGCGTAACCATCGTGCCAAAACTCAAGCATTGAGGGGCTCATATAGCTCGGAGGATTTTCTTCCTTCTTCGTAAAGCCCGCTGTCCAGCCCTCCTCGAAAAGAGAGATTATCGCATCCATTCCTGCATCTGTCTGGATAATCATCAGGCTGCCTAAAAGTTAACAAGCTTCAAAAATATCGTTCTGTACGCGATTTAAACGCTGGTCAATATAATCTGGTTTCAATGGTTACGTGCCCGAAATGTGCGGTGGGTAGTCCCGTCTCGGGACGCAATGTAATCCGTGGTAGGTGGTCATGCGTGACCGTAAGATGGGAATTGCTCCGAGTACGCCTGCGAAGTGATAAGCTGCATTGTGGTTCTCTCTGGCGGGTAGACCGAGTGGCTTCCGCGATCGCCAAATTGGCCGCTCTACCTTGAAGCGCCAACGGTATCGCAGGTCGTTCTAGTCCGCAGTTAGCGATGGATTTTGCGCAACCGGTCCTCCTGCCCGTTTCCAATATTTGCACTTTTGTAATGAGGATACGGCAAGCGCCTTCTATAGCTGAACAAGGGTTCGAAGTTGGGAAGCGGATAGATGCCCGAATTCACCGATTTTGGGTCGTATGACCGCCCTAACCGATCAGGAACGTCAGGCCTATTGCTTGGCAATACCTTCTCCGACGAACGGCCCGTCAAACGATCTCATGACGAGCCGCCCGGTGACCTTTGACTCGCGGTTATTTAGCCGCAGTACGAGGTCGTTCGACAGGATGAAGTAGGTATCTGGTCCCGACGCATAGAGCGGTTCGCTGACGCCGTCCTTGAGCGAGATGGCTAAATCCATCAGCATTGATGGAGAAGGAGCCGAGATCGGAAACGGCGTAGGTCCCCACCAGGCGGGCGCGGGTGGCGGCTGGAATCGGCACGCTGGTGCGCTCGATACTGTGGTAGCTTGGCCAGCCATAGGCGGTGGCCACGCTGCGCGTGATTTCCGATGCCAGCTCGGCACCTTGGGCACCGTTCGTCATGACAGCCACGCCGTCACCCGATCCAGCATAGGCGACCAGGAAGTTCTCGTATCCCTCGTTGCTGCCTCCGTGCGCGAAGGCGCGATCGGTAGGTGTCGGGTGGACCTCCAGGCCAAGGCCCCATTCCCCTTTGCCGGGTGTCAGCATTGCCGTCGCCAGCGACTGGCCAAGGATGCTGCCTTTTTCTCCGCGTGCACTGTCGCGCACGGCGATCGCGTAGCGTAGCAAGTCGCTTGGCGTGCTCCACAGACCGGCAGCAGCCAGCTCTGGAAGGTGTGTGGTCCGCCGGGCACAAGTTTCCCTGATCCGTCATGTGGCCATGCGGCGGTCGCCAGCAAGGCGGCATCGAGCGGCTGCGCGAAGCTGCTGCGCATCATGCCGGCGGGATGAAGCACCTCGTCTCGAAGAACGTCCGCGAATGGCCTGCCCGTCACGTCGCCGATGAGTTTCTGGACAGCCGTATAGCCGCCGCCAGAGTAGCGCCAGATCGTCCCCGGTTTACTATCTACGACGACCGCTTTGGTGTTTGCGGGCGTATGTCCGGCAAGCACGTCCACCACTCCCGGTACGGCTTCCCCGGCAGCGTATCCGGGGAAGCCGTGCACAGTGGTTCCCGCCGTATGCGACAACAACTCACACAACGTGACGTGTTCGCCAGGTGGCGTCTCTAGCTTCCATCCCTTAAGCTGCGTGTTGACATCGCCGTCCACGGGGGACCCTCGAACCACAATGTACTAACTATCAACCCGGACTACCCGGTGGGGGCCACTCAGGTTGGCGACGATGTCGGAGGGCAGCGTGTCCAGGTCGACCGCGCGCATCGTTGGATCGACCGAGGGGATCTGGATGCCGTCGACCGAGATGGCCGACCATTCGCTGGGCGCCGCGCACGTTGATATAGCGGCCCTCGCCCTGATCGCGCTCGATGCCGACGCCGGGTGCGCGCTGCAACGCCTCGGCGATATTGGGATCGGGGAAGCGGCCGATCGCATCGGCCGAAACGATGGTGACGGTGTTGTCGGCGGTCCGCTGCTGATTGAGCGCGCGCGGTGTTGTCAAGCAGCGAGGCGACGATGCCGATGATATCGCCCGCCTCTCCGCTGGCGGCGGGCAGGGTCAGCGAGATGTCGCGACCGCGATCGGCCGCCGCCACGACGCGGGTGACCGGCGGGCGGCCGAGATAGTCGACCAGCAGGGTGATGTCGCCCGGTGCCTCGGGGGTGATGATGCCGAACTCGCCTTGCAGGTTGGTCGTCGCCTGGCCCCCGTCCCCTCGACCACCACCCGCGCGCCGGGCAGCGCCACGCCGGTCGCGTCATAGATGCGCCCCGACAGGATCGGGCCGGAAGCGGGCATGAACGCAGGGGCGGCCGCATCCCTGGTGGTGGCGAATACGGGCGCTGCGGCAAGACCCCATGCGATGAGCGAGGCCCCCGCAAGACGGCGGATGCCGAAACGGACGATGTGCATGATGCTCCCCTGGGCGCTTGGTCGTGCCGACACCCCCCGGCGCCGGTCGTTGCCGTTGCCGTAGCGGGGCTTTGTTATGAAGCGATCTGATTGGGATGACGACGTGATGACGCAGACGTCACAATCGTTATCCAGCGTTTCTATTTATCCCCTGCAAGGGAAGGTGACGCGCACCAGCGACGGAAGGGCGTCACCAATCGTGGCTTCCCCGGAACGCGATGAAATGAGGTAAAACTGAAGAAAGCCCCTCACCTTCAAGGGAGGGGTGGATCAAGCTGACGTCATCGCGCTCTAGGCGGCTGTTTGGAAATGATTGCACGGGTGTTCTGATGGTGATTCACTGTGGGGATTCAGACCCGCAAGAGCCGTGGTCGGCAGGCCGAGATCGGGCGAACGACCAAGCGCATCCCAGTGACCTGACGGATGAGGAATGGTCGAGGATATCGCCGCTCCTGCCCGGTGCTGCGCGAAGAGGGCGCAAGCGCCACATCGCCATCGATACCGATGGACGGTTGCTGATGGTGAACCTGACCACCGCCAACATCTCCGACCGTGCCGGCGCGCATACCGTCATCGATGTCTTGCACAAGCGATGGCCCTGGATCAGGCATCCATTCGCCCATGGTGCCTCTGACCGGCGGCAGATGCTCGAAAACGCCGCCCTCATCGACCTTGTCGTCGAGATCGTTCGCCGCTCCGATCCCGGTTTCGCCATCCTGCCCAAGCACTGGGTCGTCGAGCGGACCTTCGGATCGCTCACCCGATATCGCCGCCTCGTGCAAGAAGACGAAGCCCGCATCGACGTCTCCGCCGCCATGACCAACTCGCTCGTCCGACGCATCGGCTATCCGTAAATCTCCAAACGGACGCTCAGCGATCTGCCGCCATAGGAGTGGATGACCGGTGTGGAGAGCGAGTCAGGCGGCGGTGAACGGTTGCCAGTGGGTCTTCATGGCTATGACAATCGTCATTCGATCAATAGGATCGTTTCAGCTCCGTTCCACTTGCCTGCGAGGCCCGGCACTTCTTCAAGCTGGCGTACCTCGCTGAAGCTGCCTCGCTCATCCCGATATCTCACGATCTCGAAACCATGGCCCTTCAATTGTGGCACCTTGTCCAGTTCTGCTGCAGTCGCGCTATTCAGGTTGATCACGAACCTCTCCAATCGTTCGACATGAACGAACGCAGCTTCAGGCTGTGCCGTAGATTCTTTAAATACCGTCTGCTTCTGGGTTCTGACACAATTTCACCGCGGTGCCACCTGATGGCTCAGCTCCGATGCGTGTCCGACACCCCGAGAGGTCGAATATCCACACCCGTCCGGCCAGGATCAGCCGTCGTGCCCGTAACCAGCCTTCAACCTGTTTGGAAATCCTGAATGTCGGTCCAGCCTAGGTGACCGCCAATACATCTCCTCGCTACCAGCAGTCGTTCCACGAACTATGAGCCGTGGGAACCCATGCCGCGCTCACGACCCCAGATGACGGCACCGCTTCGCCGGCTCACGCCCAGTTTCGCGTAGATCCGGGCGACATGGTTGCGCACGGTGTTGCGTGACAGGTTCAAACGCTGGGCGATCCCGCTGTCGTCCAGATCGTCGCAGATCAGACCGAGCACTTCCCGCTCGCGGGGGGACAGGTGTTCGGCGGGCGGCTGCGTCTGGGGGCGGCGGAGGGTGGCGAGCTTGTCCAGGATGGATCGGCTCAACCAGCTCGTATCCTGCATCACCTCGTCGATGGCCTTGGCCAGTTCGACTTCGTCGCGGCGCCGCTCGGTCACGTCCTGATAGACCCAGAGGACGCAATCCGCGCCATCGACATTGACGGTTTCGGCGGAAACGAGGCAGTCGATCAATTCGCCGGTGCGAGACCGCAACCGCGCCTCGTACTGGCGCAACGTGCCGTGTTCCGCCACGAGCCCGTCTGCGGCATGGTACGCGTCGCGTGCGTCCCATAGGGCCGGGCCACCCGTCGCCGGACCGGTCAGCTCTGCGCTGTCATATCCCGTCAGGGCCCGGAACGCCGCATTGACGCGGGTGATGGAGCGGTCGGCGCCCTGCGTGACCGCCATGGCGACGGGGGCCATCTCGAACACGGTCAGCAGATGCCGTTCGCTGGCGGCCAGCGCCTGCTCCGCCTCGCGGCGCGGCTGGAGGTCGGCAAAGGTGAGCAGCAGCGCATCCTCCTGCGTGACGTCGATCGGCTGACCGGCGAACAGGACCAGCCGCCGCGATCCGCCCGCGACCAGCAATTCGGCCTCGGTCTGAGGCACGGTGCGGCCCTCCTCGATCCGCGTCTTGACCCCTTTCGCATCCTCCACGCCGCCCAGCAGCTCGAGACCGAACAGCGCCTTGCCGCGGAGATCGTCTTCCCCGAACCCCGTCAGCGACAGGAATCCCGGATTGGCCCGCATCACGCGCAGGTCGGACTGTCGGACGACGAGCGCCGGCGCCGGGTTCGCCTGGAACATCGCCTTGAACCGCGCCTCGGCATCGAAGCGCGCGGAGACATCGCAGAGGACGAGGGCGAGATAGTCCGGCTCTCCCCCATCCACATCCATCGTGACGTCGCGGACCTGATGCACCCAACGGACCTCGTCCTCGCCCGCCGGCATCACTTCGACGACCTCGTCCGGGAAGCTTTCCCCGGCCAGCAGCCGGAACAGCGGATAGTCGCGACGCTTGAGCGGCCGGCCGGTGCTGGAGCGGAGCGTGAAGCGTTCGGCATAGCCTTCGGCGGTCGTGCCCAGATCCTCAAGCTTATCGATCCCGTGCATGCGCAGGGCCGCGGCGTTGGCCCGCAGGATCACACCGGCGGAATCGAGCAGGATCACCCCGTCCAGCAATTGCGCCATGAGCTGTTCGAGGTGGCGGAGCGTCGGCGAGGAAGCGGGTGTCGGCATGGTCCTGCAAGCGCTCGGCCGGCGCCGACGTTCCTGGCCGGCATTGGTGCCACTAGTGCGCGCGCACCAATGGCCCCGACCGTCGGCCGGGCGTCGATCTGAACATCATCGTGCCACAACCCGTTGAGCGATCACGAAATCATGATGTGAAGGAATGACCATGGGCTTCATCGTACTTCTTATCGTCGGCGGATTGATCGGCTGGGTGGCAAGCATGATCATGCGCACCGACGGGCAGCAGGGCATTTTCCTCAACATCGTCGTCGGCATCGTCGGCGCCATGCTGGCGGGCTTCCTCATCACGCCGCTGATTGGCGGCGCACCGATCACCAGCGGCGTGATCAGCATCCAGTCCGTGGTGGTATCGCTGCTCGGCGCAGTGGTGTTGCTGGCGATCATCAACTTCTTTCGCCGCGGCGCGCTGCGCTGATCGAGAGCCCGGCCGTCCGTCCTGCCCGAATGGGCGGGGCGGCACGGTCGGGCCGACGGTAAAGCGAAACCGCCGGCTCGTCCCGAGAATGCGGGCCAGACGCAGGCGCCGGATGCCGCGTGCACCGGCGCGAAGGTGAGGGGCAGTGGTGGCAGCGCGCATCGTCGGCGTTGCCCGCCCGCCCGACACCAGCATCATAACATTAATTAGGAGAGTTCCATGGTTCGATATCTGATAGCCGCTTCGGCCGTCGCCCTGTTCGCCAGCGCCGCACCGGCACAGACCCAGGCCGGCTCTCGCAACCCCGTGATCAAGGACAGCGCGCCGCATGGCGTCGCAGCGCCGGCCAAGGGTGCGAATTCCTTCACCGAGGATCAGGCGCGCGGTCGCTTTGCGAAAGCCGGGTACAAGGTCGCTTCCAAGCTGACCAAGCAGAACGGCCTCTGGCAGGGTGCGGCGACGAAGGGCGGCAAGCGGATGACGGTGATGCTGGACTATAAGGGCAACATCACCGCGCGCTGATCCATTTCATTAGGAGAGAATATATGTCACAGACCATCACACGACTGTTCGACAATTATACCGATGCTACCGCCGCGGTGCGAGACCTGGAACAGCTCGGCATCGCGCATGGCGATCTGAGCATCGTTGCCAGCAATGCCGATGGGCATCATGACGATCATGGCACGCGCGATCATGATGGCGTCAACGACGACGGCGATGTCAGCCGTGGCGTATCGACCGGCGCGATGCTGGGCGGGGCGGGCGGCTTGCTCGCGGGGCTCGGGCTTCTGGCCATACCGGGGCTGGGGCCGATCGTCGCGGCTGGCTGGCTGGCGGCAACGGCTGCCGGCGCCGGCATCGGTGCAGCGGGCGGCGCGGCGACGGGCACCATCGTCGGTGCGCTGAAGGACGCCGGTCATGACGAAAACGACGCCCATGTCTATGCCGAGGGTGTTCGGCGCGGCGGTTCGCTCGTCAGTGCCAAGGTGCCGGACGAACTGGTCGGCGAAGCCGAGGCCGTGCTCGACCGCCATGGTTCGGTGACCGCAGCGACGCGCGGCGCCAGCTATCGCGAGAGCGGCTGGAGCTCGTTCGACCCGGATGCCCCCGCCTATACTACCGATCAGGTGCACGAAGAGCGTAGCCGCTACGCCCAGCCGGCACGCTTTTGAACGCGGCTGTCGGCTCCCGTCGAAAGGTGGGAGCCGACAACAGGCTTCGAGGCATCGTCCTCAATCTGCCAATTGAGCGAAATCGGACGCCTTGTTTCGGTCGTTGGTCGACATGTCAAACCTCGTTCGCATGCGCATCGACGGAGCCCTTCCGGCTATGCGCGCGAAGAATTCCCCGGCATATAGCCCAGCGACCAAACCCGTACTGGATGGCCGCTTATGGTCATCGCGCCTCCGCCGCGCTTGCCTCGGCTGCCCGCGCGGCGAGGATATAGGCCGAGGTGGTGCTGACGGTGTATTCATTCTCGAACCACAGGAAGGGCCAGTCGGTCTTCGCTTCGGGAAGGTCGGGCTTCACGATCAGTACGCCGGGTACCAGCCCGCCCGGGATGAAGCTGTAGTCGGCACGGTTATGGCCATAGCCGATCAGCTTCGATGCGGTGCCGACCGTCGACACCAGCGACAGGTTGTTCGCCGGATGGCGGCCCAGCACATAGTCGATGGCGTTCAGCGTATAGTCGTTGCCGACGATCGCCGGAAAGGCGCCGTGCAGCAGGTGCATGGTCGCGCCGAAGCTGACGACCTGGTTCGAACCCGCCCAACTCCCCTCGGTGATCGGCACGCCGAACGGATTGCTCGCGAGATCGCGGTCGGTCTGGACCTTGAACGCGCGCACGGCGCCGGCGATGGCGGCGCGGTACCGGGCATCCATGAGCGGGAGGGCGCGCACCGCCGGCCCGGCGGTGAAGGCGAAGGTCCGGGCGATCACCGGCTGCAGGCGGCGCAGCCTGTCGGCATAGACGCGGTCCTTGGTCGTCAGCAGCAGTTCGACCGTGGCGGTGACGTTGGCGACCTCCGCCGAGCGGGGCGAGGCGCTATCGTCCCGACCGTCGCCGGATTGGACCTTGCCGGTCTGTTGCCGCGCCCATAGCGCCTTCGCGGCCGCCAACGCCTCGTCCGCCATGGCGGGATCGCTCACCCGCAAGGCGCGCGAAGCCGCCGCCAGCGCACCGGCCACCGCCAGACTGTTGGCCGGCAGGTCGGTGGTGAAGGCCCAACGGTCGTCGGCCGTGCCGGACGCGTCGTCGCGGACCTCACCGGTCTTCAATGCGGCGTCGAACCGGCGGCCATCGGTCTGCGAGCCGGCATCCCCCAGATGGGCATATTGGCGAAGGGCCGGGTCGACGATGCCGACGATGGCATGACCGAAGACCTTGTACTGGGCGAGCAGTTGCAGCGTGCCGTGGCGGATCTGCTGGACCGCGTCCTCGACGCCGTCGGGCTTGCGGATCTCGACCGCCCGCGCGCGCTCGTCGATGCTCGTCTCGTCCCAGTCGAGGCCATAGAGTTCGCGCGCCCAGACCAGGTCGCGGACGACTTGCGCGTTTTCGGGCGTCTGGATGTCATAGTCGCCGGCATCCTGGAACCCGCCGACCGCCAGGCCCGGGATGTGCTCGCCTGGCTTGAACGGGGAGTCCAGGTTCGGGCCCATGCGATAGCCGTCGAAATGGACGTGGTTGGGCGGCGCCTGGCGCGCATCGTCGAGATGCGAGGGCGCGGACCAGACGCGATATTGTTCGCGGATGCCCATATGGTCCATCTGTTCGGCGATGAACGTGTCGAGCGAGGTCTGCCAGATCCGGGCATAGGCGTCGGCCGCGATGCGGAACGGGTTGGTGGTGCGCCCGGCATAGCGGATCGCATAGACGCCCGGCGCGCGCACCGACGAGAAGTCGAACGCGGCATAGTCATAGCGCGTATAGCGTCCGCGCGGGCTGGTCGCGGCGCGCAGCACGACCTGTTCGCCATCGCTCCCCAAGCGGACGAGTTCCGCCTCGCGCGGGGCGGGGAAGTTCGGATCGAGTTCGATCAACGCGACCTTGGCCCGGCCCGGCGTATAGCCCGCCTGGTTGAAGGATACGACCGGCTGGCGGACCCAGTCCTTCACCAGATTGGGGCGAACATGCCAGACGACCGCATCGTCCTTTGCGCCCGCTGCGATCTCCGACCGGACGACGAACCAGCCATTCTGGGCCCGGGCACGCGCGTCGAAGAGCGACAAGGGGCCGCTGTCGGAGGTGATGGAGACGCGGGTCAACGGGTCCTCGGGCGCCAGGGTCAAGCTATGCCCGCCCGATGCCAGTGGCAGCGGATCGCCCGATCCGTCCTTCGCCATCGGACCGGTCGGATGGCGCGGGAACAGGCCGCCGGCGGCATCCATCAGATAGGTCTTGCCGAAATAGCTGCTGGGCAGGAAGTCGAGGTTGAACCCGGCCTTGCCCGCCATGGCGGCGGGAAGCGGACGGTCGAGGTCGACCGCGATGCGAAAGGCCCCGTCGCCCTCCGGCGTCACGCGCACGCGATAGCCCAGGTCCTGCGCCTTATAGGCGGATCGCACGACCACCGTGTTGGTGGCCCGGTCGACGCTGCGCCCCAGAAAGGCCGGGACCGGGGCCCATTGCTCGGGCGTCTTGTCGAGCCGCACCGCGCCGTCCGTGGCGATCCGCTCGCCATGCAGGACGATCTGGATGCCGGCATTCTTCTCGTCGAAGAAGATCGGGCTGAACTGGTTCTGGTCGATGATGACGCTCAGGCCGCGCCCCTCCAGCGTTTCCGCGGGCGACACGCTGAGCGCCTGGGCGTCCGCCCGTGAAGCGATCGGGAAACCGGGCAAGCCGATCGCGAGCGCGCAAAGGGCGACGCTGGCCGACAAGGCGGGCAATGGCTTGAGCACAGGACGTCTCCGGAAAACGGGAAGGGAAGGAGAGGGGGTAGGAAGGAGGACGCGCGATCCTATTGCGCGCGCATCCAGCCGTGCATCGTCATCCAGCGGGCAAAGGCATCGAACCAGCCGGTCGATGTCGTCGCCTTCGGATACATGCCGAAACCATGGCCGCCCTGTTCGTAGAGATGGAACTCCACCGGCCGCCCGGCCGTGCGCCAGCTGTCGATCAAGGCGAAATTCGCCTTGCCGAACAGCGGATCATCCGCCGCGATGGCGGCGAACAGCGGCGGGGCGTCCGCCGGCACCGTCACCGCGCCCAGGGGGCCATAGACGTTGCCGATAAAGGCGGGGCGTGCATCGGTGCCGGACAGGGCGGTCGTCATCGTCAGCATCGCGCCGGCGGAAAAGCCGATCATGCCGATCCGGCTCGGGTCGACATGCCAATCCCTGGCGTGCGCGCGGACCAGGGCGAAGGCAGCGCGCGCATCGGCGACCTGCGGCGCTAGGCTGGCGGCGGCCCGGTCGGCCGAGGGCCGATCGCCCGGACCGCGCGCGACCATCACCTTCATCGACCGGTCGAAGGCCGCCATGTCCTGCGGCGTCTGGTTGAGGCGGTACTTGAGCACGAAGGCGGCAACGCCGCGCGCCGCCAGCGCCTTGGCGACGTCCCAGCCCTCGTTCTGCATCGAAAGGGTGCGGAATCCACCGCCGGGCGCGACGATGACCGCGGTGCCGCTCGCGCTGGCCGGATCGGGCAGGAACGGCGTGAGCGTCGCGACCACGACATTGCGCGCGAAGACGCTGCCATATTGGCTGTGCCAGGCTTCCGGCGCCGTCGCGCCCGGCAGACGGCCGGTATCCAGCGTGATCGCCCCCGGCTGCGCGGGCGTGGGAATGGGGACCATCCGGTCGCTGACCGGACCGCGGGTCGCGTTGCTCAGGGTCTGGGCGTAGGCCGGTGATACCGCTATCGCTGCACAGGCGAGGACGGTGGCGGTCAGCCAGGTCGCTCGCTGACCAGGCGACGGGTGTCGGGTAGCCCGGACAGTCTCGCGAATCATCGCACTCTCCTATTTTGTCTTTATTTTCAAGACGATAGCGATAGCGCTACCAACGGGTCAAGCCGGCCAATTCCGCCCGCGCCAAGGCGTCCGCTATTCTGGGCATCCGCGATATCCCGCGTGGAGGCCCGGGTGATGGGTGGAGGTCGGAACCTAGGTTCTTGCTCTCTCTTGGAGGCACGGTATGCGAAGGCAGAGGTTCAGCGGGGACAGACGTGCATGAAGCGCCGGAATTCGTTCGATAGCTCCGGTGGCCGTTCCGCCTGGACGACGATAGGGCTGGTCGTCGGCCTGGCGTTCTTCCTGATCAGCGGGGCACTTGCCTATCACAACATACGCACCCTCAGGGAGGATGATGCCGCCATCCGGCACAGCCACACGGTGATGATCGCGGTCGACGAGCTGTTATCCAGCGTGCAGGACGCGGAAACCGGTCAACGCGGCTATCTGCTCACCGGCGTCAGCAGCTATCTCGAACCCTATACCAACGCGACCCGGACGCTTGGGGCCAGCCTCGATCGCCTGCAAAACCTGGTCCAGGACAACGACGTGCAGCAGGACAATGTCACGGAACTCCGCCGTCATGTCCGCGCCAAGCTGGAGGAATTGCAGGAGACGATCAACGCGCGCCGGACGCGGGGCCTGACGGGCGCACTGGCCATCGTCGGTACGGATCGCGGCAAGATCAGCATGGATGCGATCCGCACGCATCTTGCCTCGATGGCGCAGGAGGAAAACCGCCTTCGCAAGGAGCGTCTCGCCGAGATGGCCACCGCGTCGCGGATGGCGATCGCCGGCGGCCTGGTCTCCAGCATGATCGGCGCGGCGCTGACCCTGCTGATCTTCGTCCTGGTCCGCCGCAACCAGCATGCGCGCGCCAGGGAGGATTGGCTGCAGGACGGCGTGCTTGGCATCTCCGCCGCCGTGCGCGGCGACCGGACGGTCGAGGAGATCGCCGACGCGGTGCTGGGATATCTGGCCGACCGGCTGCGTTTTGAAGCCGGTGCGCTGTTCAAGGGGGAGGCGGGCGAGTTCCACCGCGTCGCCACGCTGGGCGTTCCAGATAATGCCGACATGCCGGCGAGATTCGGCCTTCGCGACGGGCTGCTCGGCCGGGTGGCCGCCGAGGGCGCGCCGATCCAGCTCGACGACGTTCCTGATCGGTATCTGAAGATCGGCTCCGCCCTTGGCAGCGACAAGCCGCGTCACCTGCTGATCGTGCCGGCCAGGGCGGACGATGTCGTGAACGCGGTGCTGGAGCTCGGCTTCTTCGAGACGATCGATGAGATGGTGGTGGAGTTGCTGGAGCGGGCATCGCCCGTGATCGGGGTCGCGCTGCGATCGGCCAGCTTCCGCAGCCGATTGCAGGATGCGCTGGAGCAAACCCGACGCCAGGCCGCCGAGCTCCAGACGCAGAGCGAGGAGTTGCAGGTCAACAACGAGGAACTGGAGGAGCAGGGCCGGTCGCTGCGCGAATCTCAGGCGATGCTGGAACAGCAGCAGGTCGAGCTCGAACAGACCAACAGCCAGTTGGAGGAGCAGGCCCAGGCCCTGGAGAACCAGCGCGACGAACTGGAACGCGGCAGCGCGACGCTCCTCGCGAAGACCCGCGAGCTGGAACAGGCCAGCCAGTATAAGAGCGACTTCCTGGCCAATATGAGCCACGAGCTGCGGACGCCGCTCAATTCGCTGCTGATCCTCGCCAAGTTGCTGGGCGACGACAGCCACGGCACCCTCACCGCCGAACAGGTGAAGTTCGCGCGCACGATCGAGGCGTCCGGCAACGATCTGCTCACCCTGATCAACGACATCCTCGACCTGTCGAAGATCGAGGCCGGTCATGTCGATATCCGCCCCGAACCGGTCAGTTTGGTAAGGATCGGCAACGACCTGGGCCAGGTCTTCCAGCCGGTGGCCAAGCAGCGCGGGCTCGATCTCGCGATCGTGCTGGATGAGGGCGCCCCGCGCAGCGTCGAGACCGATCGGATGCGGCTGGAGCAAATCCTCAAGAACCTGCTCTCGAACGCGCTCAAGTTCACCGAGAAGGGATCGGTGCGGCTGGACGTCCGGGCCGACGGCGCCGACGGAGATCGGGTCGCATTCGTCGTCCGTGATACCGGCATCGGCATTTCGCCCGAGAAGCAGCGGATGATCTTCGAGGCGTTCCACCAAGCCGACGGCACGATCAGCCGCCGCTACGGTGGAACCGGGCTGGGCCTGTCGATCTCGCGCGAGCTGGCCCGGCTGCTCGGTGGCGGCATCAGGCTGGAGAGCAGCCCCGGGGAGGGCAGCATCTTCACGCTCTCGCTCCCCACGCACTATGATCCGGCCGCGGTGACAGCCCGCGTGCAGCCTGTGACGGCGGCCGCGCAAACCCGTCCGGCGACGTCGCCGGCGCAGCCCGCGTCCGTCACCGCCGACCGGGCGCCGCGCCGGTCGAGCGCGGCGGCCAACTGGGCGGTGGAGGATGACCGTGACTCGCTGATCCCCGGTGGTCGCCAGTTGCTGGTGATCGAGGACGATCCGGTCTTCGCCTCGATCGTCTGCGATCTGTCGCGGGAACTAGGCTTCCAGTGCCTGGTCGCCGGCACCGCCGATGAAGCGGTTCACCTCGCCCAGACCTACCGCCCCAGCGCCGTGGTGCTCGATCTCGGCCTGCCCGACCAGTCGGGACTGATCGTGCTCGACCGGCTGAAGCAGGAAGACGCCACCCGGCATATCCCGATCCACGTCATCTCGGCCGCCGATCAGAGCCAGACGGCCCTATCCCTGGGGGCGGTCGGATATCACATCAAGCCGATCAAGCGCGAGTTGCTCGCCGAGGTGCTGAAGAACCTGCAGGAGCGCAGCGCGAGCCGGATGCGCCGCGTGCTGATCGTCGAGGACGACACCGTCCAGCGTGAGGCGGTCGCGCGCCTTCTCCAGAAGGACGATGTCGAGACGGTCGGCGTCAGCACCGCGGCCGAGTGCCTGGACATGCTGCGCGCCCAGACCTTCGACTGCATGGTGCTCGACCTGTCGCTGCCGGATGCGTCGGGCTATTCGCTGCTGGAGACGCTCAGCCAGGAGGACGGCGCGCACAGCTTCCCGCCGGTGATCGTCTATACCGGTCACGATCTCAGCGCCGATGACGAGCAGAAGCTGCGCCGCTATTCGAGCTCGATCATCATCAAGGGCGCCAAGTCGCCCGAGCGACTGCTCGATGAGGTCTCGCTGTTCCTGCATCAGATCGTGTCCGAGCTGCCGAGCGAACAGCAGGAGATGATCCAGGCGGCCCGGCGTCGCGATGCGGTGCTGGAGGGGCGGCATGTGCTGATCGTCGAGGACGATGTCCGCAACGTCTATTCGTTGACCAGCGTCCTGGAGCCGCGCGGCGTGGTCGTCCGTATCGCCCGCAACGGCCGGGAGGCGCTGGATGCCCTGGCCAAGGCTGCGGCAAACGGCGAACCCGCGATCGATCTCGCGCTGATGGACGTGATGATGCCGGTGATGGATGGCCTCACCGCCACCCGCGAAATCCGCAAGGACCCGCGTTGGGCCAAATTGCCGATCATCATGCTGACTGCCAAGGCGATGCCGGACGATCAGGAACGCTGCATCGAGGCGGGGGCAAGCGATTACATGGCCAAGCCGATCGATGTGGACAAGCTGTTGTCGCTGGTACGCGTATGGATGCCGCGATGAACGACGACCTTGCCGCATCCGATATCGACGACATCGAGATCGAGCTTCTGCTCGAGGCATTGTATCGGCGCTATCACTATGATTTTCGCCATTATGCCCGAGCCTCGATCAAGCGACGGCTGGTCCAGGCGCGCGAACGGCTGAGCATGTCCAGCTTCTCCGCGCTCCAGGAGCAACTGCTGCGCGACCCCGCCATGCTGGCGAAGCTCTTGAACTACCTGACCGTCCAGGTCAGCGAGATGTTCCGCGATCCGAGCTATTTCCGGGCGCTGCGCGAGCGCGTGCTCCCGCATCTGCGGACCTATCCCTCGCTCAAGGTCTGGGTGGCGGGATGCAGCAATGGCGAGGAGGTATATTCGCTCAGCATCCTGTTCCGCGAGGAGGGGCTGGAGCAGCGTACCCTGTTCTACGCGACCGACATCAACCCCAAGGCCCTCAAAGCCGCCGAGGCCGGCATCTATCCGCTCGACCAGATCCGCAAATTCACCGAGAACCATCAGAAATCCGGTGCGCGCACCTCGTTGTCGGACTATTATGTCGCCGATTACGACCGGGCGATCTTCGACAGCAGCCTGCGCGCCAATGTCGTCTTTTCGGACCACAGCCTGGCTACGGACTCGGCATTCGGCGAAATGCACCTGATCTCCTGTCGCAACGTGCTGATCTACTTCGACCGCGATCTGCAGGAGCGGGCGGTTGGTCTCTTCGAGGAATCGCTGGTGCGGCGGGGGTTCCTGGGGCTTGGCCATAAGGAAAGCCTGCGCTTTTCCGCCCATGCGGCCGGCTTTGCCGCCTTCAGTCGGGAAGAGAAGATCTACCAGCGGCGGGAGCGGTGAGCGGGATGGTCGTCATCGGCGCTTCGGCGGGCGGCGTCCAGGCGCTGCTCACGCTGCTGCCTGCCCTGCCGGCGGAATTTCCCCGGCCCATCCTGATCGTCCTCCATGTGCCGCCCGATCGCGACCACGGGCTGGTGGCGCTGTTCCAGGCACGATGCGCGATGCAGGTGTGTGAAGCCGAGGATAAGCAATCGCCCGCACCCGGCACCATCTATGTCGCACCGGCCAATTACCACCTGCTCGTGGAAGCCGGTGGCGGTATGGCGCTGTCGGCCGACGATCCGGTCAACCATAGCCGGCCGTCGATCGACCTGTTGCTGGAAACCGCAGCCGATGCGATGCGACGCCGTCTCATCGCTATCTTGCTGACCGGTGCCAATGATGACGGTGCCCGGGGGCTTCGCGCCGTGGCGCGGGCCGGCGGCATCGCGATTGTCGAAGACCCGGACACCGCGCAGGTGCATACCATGCCCGCGGCCGGGCTCGCGCTTTGCCCCGATGCTACCCGTTTGGCGATCGACGCCATCGCCCCGTACCTCCTACGATTGGCCTGAGCCGAATGCCTGCACCCGTGAAGTTCCTGCTAGTCGACGATCTCGACGAAAATCTGCTGGCGCTGGAGGCGCTGTTGCGACGTGAGGGGCTGGAGTGTCTGAAGGCGCACTCCGGTGACGAGGCGCTCGAGCTGCTGCTGGTCCATGAGGTCGCCCTGGCGCTGCTCGACGTGCAGATGCCGGGCATGGACGGGTTCGAGCTTGCCGAGTTCCTGCGCGGCAACGAGCGCACGCGCCATGTGCCGATCATCTTCCTCACAGCCGGCAGTGCGGACGCGCAACGCCGCTTTCGCGGCTATGAGGCGGGTGCGGTGGATTTCCTCCAAAAGCCGATCGATGCGGCCGTCCTGCGGTCGAAGAGCGATGTCTTCTTCAATCTGTACGAGCAGCGGCGCCAGATCATGGAGCAGCGGGATGAACTCGCGCAGATGACTCGTAGCCTTCAGCTCGCCGACCGGCGCAAGAACGCGTTTCTCGGCATGGTCGGGCATGAATTGCGCAATCCGATCGCGGCGCTGGGGGCCGGGGTGCACCTGATCGGCCGCAGCCGCTCCGATGAGGTGTTCGAGCAGGTGCGTGGACAGATGGAGCGCCAGGTCACGCATATGACCCGGCTGATCGAGGACCTGCTCGACGTCGCCCGGATCGACCAGGGGAAGATCGTACTTCGCACCGAGCGGATGCTGCTGGCCGATGCCGTTGCGCTCGCGGTGGAAATCACCCGGCCGCGAATCGAAGCCCGCGAGCATCGCCTGACGGTCGATGTGCCGGAGGGGCCGATCTGGCTCGATGCCGACCATGCACGCATCGCCCAGATCCTGAGCAATCTCTTGGCCAATGCCGCCAGATATACCGAACCGGGCGGTGCGATCGCCCTGACGGTGCACCGCACCGGCGCAGAGGTCGTGATCGAGGTTGCCGATACCGGGGTCGGTATCCCGCCGGACATGCAGTCGCAGGTCTTCGATCTGTTCGCGCAGGTCGAGCGCAGCCATGGGCCGACCGAGGGACTGGGCATCGGACTGGCGCTTGTCCGCCAGCTCGTCGCGCTGCACGGCGGGGGGATCTGCCTGAAGGAAAGCACCGTTGGGCAAGGATCTACATTCCTCGTCCGGCTGCCTTGCATGGATTGACGTACATCATCCCGACATATCGTCTGCGAAGCGCGTGATCCGGCCTGAATGCGAGAAGGGCATCCGAGTGACCTCGGATGCCCTTCCCATTCGAACTGCTTGGGAGCAGTCTGTCCAGGTTCTAAACGCCTTGGCGTTTAGATGCCATTGGAAAGGTTGGTATCCGGGTCATTCGTGCGCATGTCGTCAGCCTGGTTCTGGCCGGTCGCACGAACGGCGTCGGCGGCATTCTCGAGGCTTGCTTCTGCGGCCGCGTTGCTGGTGTTGTCAGCCGCGTCCTCCAGATTGTCGGCCACCGCTTCCGTGTTGGATTCGATGTTGTCGGCCGCCTGCTCGCGCGGGCTGGAATTGCAGGCTGCGAGCGAAAGCAGGCCGGTGACGATAGCGGCTGCGAAAATCTTCTTCATGATCAACCCTTTTGCTGGTGCGCCATGGATACACCAGAGCGGACGGGATTCAATGCCCATCTGATCGATGGGCTATGCCGGCCGTCATAAGGTCCGGATTTCGCCCACCGTTCGCAATCGGATCTCCCTCACTCGCTGACCTGCTGGAACGTCCGGAGGTCGAGGGCGAAGGAGGTGGACGCGAGTAATCGGTCCGGGGCTGGTCATCCGACCGGGTGATCAGTTCAACAATGCCTCGACCCGGATCGGCAGGTCGCGTAGGCGCACCCCGGTCGCGTGGAAGACGGCATTGGCCACGGCCGCGGCGACACCGATGATGCCGATCTCGCCCAGCCCCTTGATCCCCTCGGCATTCACCGCGGCATCGTCATCGTCCGCCATGACGACCGTCTGTTCGGCGATGTCGGCGGAGGTCGGGACGAGATACTCGGCGAGATCACGGTTCATGTAGATGCCGGTGCGCGGGTCCAGCTCGGTCTTCTCCAGCAGCGCCGAACTCAGGCCCCAGGCCATGCCGCCGAGATACTGGCTGCGGGCGGTCGTCGGATTGAGCACGCGCCCCGCCGCGAAGGCGCCGACATGGCGCGGCACACGGACCTCGCCGGTCAGGCCATGGACGCGCACCTCCACCATATGCGCACCGAAGGTCCAGGCCAGCCCGTCCTCCGGCAGCGTCAGCAGCTTGATATGCCCGGCCCGCAGCGCCTCCAACGCATCGGGCTTCGCGCCCGCCGGCAGATAGTCGTGACGGACCTCGCGCGGGCCCTCCGGGTTGCGGAGCAGCGCCGCACAGGCCTCGGCCAGCGCGCTTGCCAGGCTGGTGGTCGTGGCGGAGCCCCCCGATATGCCGGCCGGGGGCAATGCGCTATCGCCGAGCACGACGGTGACGCGGTCCAGCGGGACGTTCAGCCGCTCGGACGCGATCGTCGCCAATAGCGTGTACAGGCCGTTGCCGATCTCGTGGTGCGCGGTTTCGACGCGGACATTTCCCTCGCCATCCTGCATGACCCGGATCGACGCAGGGCCGATCTTGACAGGCCGGGCCGCGGCCGCGCAGCCATAGCCGATCCACCAGCCGTTCCGCAGCGTGGCCCGTGGCCGGGGCGCCCGCTCGGACCAGCCGAATGCCGCGGCCGCCGCGTCGAAGCAACGCATCAGCGGCCGGGTCGTGAAGGGCTTGCCCGTGACCGGATCGGTCGCCGTATCGTTGCGGCGTCGCAGTTCGACGGGGTCCATCTCCAGCGCATGGGCCAGCTCGTCCATCGCGCTTTCCAGGGCGAACAGGAAAGGCACCTCGGGCGGCGCCCGCATGGGCCCCGGTGTGTTCCGATCGACCCGCCCCAGCCGCTCTTCGGCCGCGACCGCCTCGGCCGCATATAGCGCGGTGGACACATCCGTCCCTTCCATCGCGAAATCGTCGAAGCGCGAACTGACGGTCGCGGCCTCGTGCCCCAGGCCCAGCAACCGTCCATCGGCCGTCGCACCCAGGCGGATGCGGTGGCGCGTTTCCGTACGGTGGTTGGCGATCGTGAATTGATCGCGGCGGCTGACCTCGAGCCGGACCGGCCGGTCGAGCCGGCGCGCGGCGAGGGCGCAGATCGCCGTGTGTTGCGACAGGGCGAGCTTGGAGCCGAAATGCCCGCCGATGAAGCGGGAGACGATGCGGACATGATCGGGGGCGATGCCGAGCTGTGCGGCAAGCCCGTGCTGTGCCGCGCCCAGATAGCGGGTCGGTTCGTACACCGTCAGGCGGTCACCGTCCCATAAACAGGTCGTGCTCGGCAGTTCGATCGGATTGTGGTGCTGGATCGGCGTCGAATAGCGGGAGTCGACCCGGACCGCTGCGCGGGCGAGGGCGGCATCGAGATCGCCCGTGCGGCGATCATGATGCTCGGCGTTGACCTCCGCAAGCCGCTCGGTCGTACAGCGCGGGTCGGCGAGGGAGGCGACGGGTGATTGCCCGGCATAGCCGATGCGGAGAGCGGCCGCGGCCGCCACCGCGACCTCGGCCGTCTCCGCCACGACCATCGCGACGATCTGGCCGGCGTAACGGATTTCGGGCGATGCGAGCGGACGCCAGCTACTGTTCGCATAGCCGCCTTCCATCAGATGGTCGACGGGTCCGATGGCGTCGCCGACATCCTCGTGGGTCAGGATCAGCAGCACGCCCGGCATGGTCTCCGCCTCGTCGCGCCTGATCGACGTGACGCGGCCGCTGGCGATGGCACTGACCGCCAGGGCCGCATGCGCCATGCCGGGGAGCGATACGTCGCCGGGATACTCGACCAGGCCACAGACCTTTTCCGGCCCGTCGATGCGCGTCTGCGGTTCACCGATCCGGCTGACGCCGGAGGCGCTTCGTTGCCGGATGCCGAACATCGTCGACCCATTGGATATTTCAGCTTCCATCTCAGCACCTTGTCTGGCCCGAAGGCTTCAACGTGCCGCAGCGGGCGGACGCTCCGCGAAGCGTAGCGAAGCGCCGATCTTCTCATCGAACGATGATGGATCGAAGCATAGGTGGCAGACGAATACCCGTCTGGAGTCGGGAAACGGAATAGGGTGCGCGAATCGCCGGCTATGGGTCGCAGAAACGTCCGACCCCTGTGGGGGCCGGACGCAAGGTAAGGGTTTTGCGGCTCAACCGTGCGGGCGCATCACCACCTTGATGACGCCATCCTCCTTGTCGCGGAATTTGGCGTACATTTCCGGGGCGTCCTCAAGACTGGCCGGATGCGTGATGACGAAGCTGGGGTCGATCTGCCCGGCAACGATCTTGTCCAGTAGCGGCTTGGTGTAGCGCTGCACATGGGTCTGGCCGAGCTTGATGGTCAGGCCCTTGTTCATGGCCGCACCGATCGGCAGCTTGTCCCCCATGCCGACATAGACGCCGGGGACCGAGACGGTGCCACCCTTGCGGCAGCTCATGATCGCCTGGCGCAGGACGTGGACGCGATCGGTGGCGAGCATCACGCTTGCCTTGACCTTGTCCATGACGGCATCGGCCGCGCCGTGTCCGGCCGCCTCGCAGCCGACCGCATCGATGCAGCTGTCCGGGCCGCGTCCCTTGGTCCGTGCCTGCAGTTCGTCATAGACGTCCGTCTCGGCGAAGTTGATCGTCTCCGCACCGCCGGCTTCCGCCATGGCGAGCCGCTCGGGCACCTCGTCGATCGCGATCACGCGCCCCGCACCCATCATCAGTGCGGAGCGGATGGCGAACTGGCCGACCGGGCCACAGCCCCAGATGGCGACGGTATCGCCCGATTCGATCTGTGCGTTCTCGGCGGCCATGTAGCCGGTCGGGAAGATGTCCGAAAGGAACAGCGCTTGATCGTCGGTGACATTGTCGGGGATCTTGATCGGGCCGATATCAGCCATCGGTACCCGCAGATACTCCGCCTGGCCGCCGCAATATCCGCCCAGCATGTGGCTGAAGCCGAACAGGCCAGCGGGGGAGTGGCCCATCGCCTTGACGGCCATCTCGGCATTGGGATTGGTCCGGTCGCAGGCGGCGAACAGACCCTTGCGACAGAACCAGCAATCGCCGCAACTGATCGTGAATGGCACCACCACGCGGTCGCCGATCTTGAGGTTGGTCACTTCCGAGCCGAGCGCGACGACCTCACCCATATTCTCGTGACCGAGGATGTCGCCGGCCTCCATAGTGGGCTGGTAGCCGTCGAGCAGGTGGAGGTCCGACCCGCAGATCGCGCAGGCGGTAACCTTGATAATCGCATCGCGCGGGTGTTGGATCTCGGGATCCGCGACAGTGTCGACGCGAACATCGCCCTTACCGTGCCAGCATAATGCGCGCATGTTTCGTCTCCGTATGAGCAGGAGCTCCGCCAGGATCGGAAAAGCGACTGAACCACCTCAACGTCTCGTCGCACGGAACGGGCTCACACCCATTCGTCGATGGGAACGCACTTCCGGTTTTCAGCAAAGGTCTGCGACCAGGTCGTGCCACGCGCGGCAACGCGCGACGAGCTTGCGCCGTTTCGACATGGCCCGATACTAGGCCGGCTTGCCCCCTCGATGGTCGGGTGCATCCGCTCGACCCGACCATTGGTCCCGGGAGGGACCGAACGGCTAGATGAAGCGGCTATCGGCCGGTTGTAGGGGGCGGGAGGACCGCGACGGTTGTGCGTCCGTATAGTCGCTGCGGGTGACGGGCGTGGTGGCCGCATCGGGCTGGCGTGCGCTCCGGGCGAGCACGAACGTCGTCACGGCGAACCAGCCCAGCGCCACGGTTGCGAAAGCCACCAGGACGAAGTGCGTCAGGCCCGCGAGGATGAGAAGCGCGCAGGCGAGCGCATAAAAGTCGCGCATGGTGAGGTGGATCAGGCAATCCATGACGATGTTATGGTCCCTCTGACGGAAATGGCCTTTCACCACGTCGAAGTTCAGGGGCTGACGTGTCGCACGGGCGCGGCGGCCGATCAGGGCAAGACCTGCGGCAAGCGTCACCAGCGCGATCCCGCCGGCGGCCGCGCCCAATGTATCGCCGGCGAGCGCGACGTTGATGGTCACCCCCAGCAGGAAAACGAGGTTGGTTCCGGCATCTATGGCGCTGTCGAGCGCGGCGCCGAATTTCGACGTGCGATAGGTCGCCCGTGCCATCTCGCCATCGACCCCGTCGAAGATCGACGCCGCCTGGAACAGCACGGCCCCCGCGATCAGCCCCGCATGTCCGCCAAATACCAGGGCCAGCGCCATGCAGAGGCCGAGAAGGGCCGTGCCGATGCTGGCATGCGACGGTTCGAACCCGCGAATCTTCAGCAGCTGCCCGCTGATCGCGCGCGAGATCGGTCGGTTGAGGTACTGCGAGACGATGCCATCGCCGCCCTTGCCGGTCGCGGTCAGGATATCGCGGCTGGCACGGCGCAAGGCGTCCTGCGGCCTTGTCGGCCGAAGGCGGGCATCGACCAGGGCGAACAGCACATCGTCGCGCGAAGCCGAGCCATGGCGTCGGGCGAGGGCCGCCACGAACGCTTCGCCGCTGACCGCCATCGCGTCGCTCGCCGGTGGCGTCTGCGCGAAACGGACCGGCAGATCGGGGGCCAGTCGTTCGCATTCCAGGATCAGGTCGCCACTTGCCGTCCATCCCCGATCCGCGACCAGCGTGCAGCCATTGATCCCGTCCTCTCGCGCCAGCGCGGTGAGGGCATGTACGGCGCGCGCACCGGCGGGGAGTCCCGCGACATTGCATTCGACCGTCGCTGCGTTCTCGAAAACCAGGAAAATGTGAGACAAGGTAATCGTTCCCGCCAGATGCATTGCTCCGTTGACGGAGCGAAACGTCGAAAACCTTGGTCAGAACGACCGATCGGCGAGCAATCGGCGATAGATGGCGAGATTGGCCAGTGCGAAGTCCCGCCAGTCTAGTTCGGCTGCGCGGGCCAGACCGGCGCTGCGCATTACCGCCGCCCGGGCGGGCGATTGTACGACCGCCAGCAATCCGCTGGCGATCGAAGCGATGTCGCACGGATCGGCGAGCACGGCCGCACTTCCGGCCACTTCGGGCATGGAAGAAATATTGCTGGTGACGACCGGGCAGCCACAGGCCATCGCCTCCGCCACGGGATTGCCGAACCCTTCGCCAAGGGACGGGTGGAGCAAGACCTGCGCTGCACCGTAGAGCGTTATCAATTGCGCGTCGTCCACGGTTGGCAGAAAGCGGATCCGATCCGCCACGCCCAGCGCCTTGGCCAGCACGTTCAGCTTGGCCCGGCCCGCCCCCTGGCGTTGCACGAAGACCAGCTCGATCGGGGCGTCGCCGGGGAAGGCGGCGGCAAAGCCACGAAGCGCGCCTTCATGATTCTTGTACGGCGCGTCCTGTCCGATCGTCAGGACGAAGGGCTTGCCGGGCGTGAGGCCCAGGCCGGCCAGGACGGCGGGATCGGGCGGCAGGGGGCGGAAGTGCGGCGCCACCCCGGACGCGGTGACGCTCGTCCGCGCCGCGGCGGGCGGATGATAGTGCGCGATCTCTCTCGCGGTGGCGGCGCTGATCGCGGCAATGGCATCGGCATGGCGGATCGCGCGCTTCAAGCCGTGACCGTAGAAGTGTTGCTCCACCACCCCGCGCAGGCCGGTGCGGCACCAGGCCGGCCGGGTCAGGCGCATGATGTCGTGGATGGTCACGACGCACGGCATCGTCAGCCCGGCGGGCATGATGTTGAAGGTTGCGTGAAACAGATCCACGCGTGAGAGATCGGCGACTTCGGGCAGCCACCACAGCGTCGCCGGTCCGTTGGCGGCCTGCCGCACCACCTGTTCGATGACGTTGGCGGCATCGCTCAACGGCCCGCTATGCGCCGGATGACGCAGCAGCAGAAATCGCCATTCCGGTGCGAGCGCCGGCAGATGGTCGATCAGCCGCCGCACCACCTCCGCGATGCCGCTGGGGCGTGGTCCGATATAGCGGCAGTCGATGCAGATCGTGGGCGTGGAACGACCGCGCGCGATCATGGCAAGGCGTTGTTGATGCCGGTCACCGAGAAGGCGGCGCTGGAGACGATGCTGAGGAACTTCTGAAGATCCGCGATCGGCGCGTTCGAGACGTAGAGCACATCCTTGTCGCGGATCGCGAAATCCTGCGCGGCGAACAACGAAGTCGCCTGGCCCAGGTCGAGGCGGTACACCACGGGGACCCGTCCGTCGGCGGTGCGGCGCGCCGTGGTGGCGACGTCCTGTGGCAGCGCTTCGGGATGTTCGAGGCGGAAGACGAAGACCCCGCGAATATTGGCACGGTCGTCGCGCAGGCCGCCGACACGGCCGAGAGCCTGGGCCAGGGAAATGCCGCCGCCCTCGAACGGGACCTCCGCGTTCTGGCCGACCGCACCCAGCGCGATGAAGCTGTACGGCTGGAAGATCGCGGTGACGATGTCGCCGGGCTGGACGGTGACGTTCTGCGCGGGGTCGCGGACGATGGCGTCGAGCGGCATGGCGGCCGTGCGGGTGCCGCGCGTGAGCTGGATGGTGGTCTTGGCGACCGGCTGGCGCGATCCGCCGGCCGCGGCGAGGACATCGAGCAGCCGTTCGCCACGCGGCGTGAGCGGCAGGCGGCGGGTCGCGCCCACCTCTCCCATCACGGTCATTGCCCGGCTGTCGTTCTGCGCGAGGCGGACGATCGCTTGTGGACTGTGGGCGCGACCGGCGAGCCGGGCGACGACCATGCGGCCGACATCCTGCGGGGTGCGGCCACGGACCATGACGGTCCCGACGAAGGGGATGGTGACGGTGCCGTCCTCGCCGACCACCTGCTGCGGTATGCCGGCGCTCTGCGCCAGCGCATTGCCGATGCCGGCGCCGGGGGCCGTGGCGCCGAACAGGACCGCTGGCGGCGCTTCCCAGATCGCGATGTCGAGCACGTCGCCCGTCCCGATCAGGGTGCCGGCGGCAGGGGCCATCCCGAAGATATCGGCGAAGCGCTGCGACCGGGCATAGCTGGCGGTGCGGTGGCCGGCGGCTTCGTCCAGCGGCAGGACCGTTATGCCCCGTTCCGCAGCGGGGGCGCGGTCCGCACGCTTGATCGCGCCGACGCTCGGGCCCGAGGCGCTCATCGTGGAACAGCCGGCGAGCAGCGCGGTGGACAGAAGGGCGGCAAGCCGCAGCGACGGGGCGGGCATCACAGGAACCTTTGGTAAAGCGCGGCGAGCCGGGCACGGTAACGGTTGGGGGAAAAGAGCGCGGCCTGCGCCAGGCCACGGCGGGCGAGGTCGTCCCGCAGCCCCGCATCCGCGTCGAGCGCGCGAAGGCTCGCCGTGATCGTCGCGGTGTCATAGGGGTCGACCGCGATCGCGGCGTCGCCGGCGACTTCGGGCAGCGACGAGGTGTTGGAGCAGAGGACCGGCGTGCCGAGCATCATCGCCTCCAGCACCGGCAGGCCGAACCCCTCATAGAGCGAGGGGAAGAGGGCCGCCCTGGCGCCGCGGATCAGGCTGACGAGCAGGCTGAAGGGGGCATAGGGCAGGACGATGATCCGGCCGCGCCGGACGTCGCCCTTGGCGGGCCTGCCGTTGGCGAAGGCGTCGAGCAGGCGTAGCTCGTTCTCCGCGCGCCAGGCGCGGGCACCCACGATGACCAGCGGGGTGGTGAGCCCGCTGGCCAGATAGGCCTCGACGATGCGACCGACATTCTTCTTGGGCTCGATGGAGCCCCAGAACAGGAAATAGCCCTTATAGGGCGCACCGATCGCGCCCTCCACCTCCCGGGCGACCTGTTCCTCGGGGAGGCTGCGAAGCCGGGCCGGGATGTCGACCGACTGATAGGTGTTGGTGACGCGGTCGGGTGCGATGCCGGTCAGGTCGATGATGTCGCGGCGCGAACATTCGGACACGGTGACGATATGGTCCGCGGTCTTCGCCAGCCGCCGGATCAAACCGAGATAGCGGCGCTTGTTGTCGAGCGTGGTGTAGGGCAGCCGCAGCGGCACCAGGTCGTGCAGCGTGTAGAGGTTCGCGGCGCCGGGGACGTGCAGGGGAAGGGGATAGGTCCAGTGCGCCAGATCCGGCGCGGCCGGCAGGCGGACCGGGGTGCTGAGGCCCCAGGTGTTGAAGCGGCCATTGGCGCGACGGAAGACGTTGGGCGCATTGTAGAGCGTATCGTGATGCGGCAGACGCGCGGCGAACTGCCGGGTGATGACATGTCCGCTGACCTGGATCTCCTCCGCCACCGAGGGGCGGGGCGAGACGATGCCGGCGATGTCGCGCAGCGGTCGGCGGCGTGTCCCTTCGTCACCGTCGAAGAAGGCGATCTCGCGCAGCAGCGGGTTGCGGGGCGACGGCAGGCGGTCGCCATAGAGCACGGACGTGCGATGGCCGAGTTGCCCGACCTCATGGCTGAGGTTGCGGGCGTAGGTGGCGACGCCCGTCCCCTTCTCCAGCCCCAGATTATATCCGTCGATCAGGACATGCTTCATCGGTGCAGCGCTTCCCGGGTTTGCGGCCAGTCGGCAAAGGCGCCCGCCGCGCGCGCCAGGGGCCAGGCCGGCTCGTCGGCCATGCGGGCGACCATGTCGGCCGCTTCGGCGGGCGGGAGGTGCGCGAAGGCCAGAACGCCGATCGCCTCGCCATGCGAGTGGTCAGTCGATGCGGCGACCTCGTCCTGCGGCATGTGGAAGCGCGGGTCCGCGACCATCGCGGCGGCCAGCGCGTCGCAACTGCCATGGCGCCGGAGCAGCGCCAGTGCCTCCGCGTCGTCGGGCATCACACCGTGCCAGAGCAGCCACGCGAGCGCCGCCACATCGGGGCGGCCCGGCGTCTGGATGGCCGCATCGCCCTTCCGATAGGGATGGATCGGCCAGCGGTCGGGATCGTCACCGGCCTGCGCGACCACGAAGCGGAGGTGCTCGACGACATCGGCGGCCGGCTCGCCCATCGCGCAGGCGGTGCGATAGGCGAGTTCGGCCCGGGCGAAATGGCCGCCTTCCTTGGCGACATGGCCGAGCTGCACCCAATAGGAACGCTGATAGGGGTGGAGCGCGAGCGCGGCGGCATAGCGTTCCTCCGCGACGGCCCAATGGCCGGCGTCGCGGCTCCAGTCGCCCTCGCGCACCGCCATGCGGAAGCGGTCGTCCCCCAGGGCGCGATGCTGCGCGACCTCGACCAGCGCGGCGCGATCCGGGGCGGCGGTGCGGTCGATGGCGGGCGGCGCCGAAAGGCCGATCACCTCGCGGAACCGGTCATAGGCGAGGTCGAAATCGTCGAACAGCGACAGCTTGCCGCCATGGAGCAGCGCGAAGCGGTTGCAATGGTCGCGCAGATAGCCCGGATCATGCGAGATGAGCACCATCGCCCGGTCGCCGCGCTTGCCGAAGAGTTCATGATTGCAGCGATCGTGGAAGCGCGCATCGCCGACCGCGCCGATCTCGTCGATCAGGAAACAGTCGAATTCGATGATCATCGAGATCGCGAAGGCGAGCCGCGCCCGCATCCCCGACGAATAGCTGCGCACCGGCTCGCGCAGATAGGTGCCGAGTTCGGAAAAGTCCGCCACGAAGGCGAGGTTGCGCTGGAAATCCTGCGCATAGATCCGACTGATGAAGCGGATATTGTCGATGCCCGACAGCGTCGGCTGGAACGCCCCGCCAAAGGCCAGCGGCCAGGATACCGACATATGCCGCTCGACGCTGCCCGAGGTCGGTCGCTCGGCGCCGCTGATCAGGCGGACCATTGTCGACTTGCCCGCGCCGTTCCGACCCAGCACGCCGAGATGCTCGCCGCGATGCAGGTCGAAGCCGACCCCGTCGAGCACGACATTGTCGCCCGACCGGGTGTGGTAGACCTTGCGGACGTCGTTCAGCCTGATCATTCCGGCACCACCCGCCGCGCGACCCATTGCGTGGTGCCCAGTGCGATGAAGGTCAGCACGAGGCAGAAGGGAACGACATAGCCCAGGTCGTAATGGGCATGGATGCGATTGCCGAAATAGCCCTCGCGCACGATCTCGGTGCCGTGGACCATCGGGATGTAGAGCACGTATTTCTGCGCGGCGGCCGGCAGCGCATCGACGAGAAAGGCCGATCCCGACAGCGGAAAGATCAGGTACGAGGCCGGGTGCCACAGCTTGTCGACCAGTTCGCTCTGATGGCTGAGCGCGCCGAGCGTGATCGCCAGCACGGAGCCGAACCAGGCGATCAGCAGCCAGCCGCCGACCACCTCCAGGATGTTGCGCGGCGGGTCGATCCAGCCGAGCGTGATGAACAGCACGCTCAATCCGGCGAACGACATGGTAGCACCGCCGAATTCCAACGCGACGCGCGCGACATAGATGTCGAGCACGCGGATGTTGCGGTGGTAGAGTAGCGACAGGTTGCTCCACAACGCGCCGATGCAGCGGCCCGGCATGTTGCGCCACAAGAGCACGCTCGAATAGCCGGTCAGCGCGAAGGCCACGATCGGCAGGTTGCTGCCATGATAGGCCTTGGCCGCCGTCCACAAGGCCGCGACGCCGAGCGTGAACAGCATCGGTTCGACGAACAGCCAGAGAAAGCCGATATTGTGGCGCCCGTAGCGGGTCAGCATCTCGCGCAGCAGCAGCGCCCACAGGACGCGCCCCTGCACCCGCAGGCTGTGGCGGAGCGACGGGCCGGCGGAAGCGGTCATCCCTCGCGATGCTCGCGGATGCCGGCGAACAGCACGGAGGCGATGCCCCAGGCGAGCAGCCCGAGCACCAGCACCGCCAGCACGCCGCCCAGACGACGTGGACGGATGGGATAATCGGGCAGGCTGGGTGACGAGATCCGCTCGACATAGGCGCGCTTGCGCCGGGCCTCGGCATGCGCATCCTGCAACGACATCAGCGCCGCAGCGAGTTGCTTGCCGGCGAGCTCGCTGTCGAGCAGGAGCACCTGATAGCGCGCGCCCGCCGCCGACAGCGAGTTGCGCCCGCCGGCGACCCCCGATCGGCGGCCTGCGATCTCGCGCTGCAGGGTCGCGACCTGGCTCCGCAGATAGGGGATTTGCGGCGCGGCGGGCGTGAACTGTTCCATCTGCTGGAGCTGGGTACGGACGGTGACGAGGTCGTCCTCCAGCTTGGCGATGCCCTGGAGGCGGGACTCGGCCTCCTTCTCGGGGTCGACGATGCCGGCGCGATTGCGATAGCTGGCGAGCGCGACCGCCGCATCCCGGGCACGGCGCTGCGCGGTGCGCGCGTCCTCCTCAGCGACCGCGACCGCGTCGGTGCGCGCCCGGCTGGAGAGGCGATTGACCAGCGCTTCCGACTGCTCGAGCAGCCGCTCGTTGATCGCGCGCGCCTGGACCGGGTCGAAGGCGCTGACGCTCAGATGAAGGACCTGCGTCGTCGGATCGGGCTCCACCTCGACCTTGCCGAGATAATAGTCGAAGAAACGCTCGCGATTGCTCGGCAGGAGGCCGCCGAACCGGTCGAACACGAAGACCGAGCCCGCCGTGTAGGCGCGGGTCAGAAGGCCGTTCCGATCGGCATCCGCCAGGGCGCTGCGCGACTCGAGATATTCGACGACGGCATTGCTCTCTTCGCTGGCGCCGGCGAGGCCGCTGCCGCTGAGCACCTGGCCGAGCGAGGTGGGCGCCGCCCTGCTGGGGCTGCGCACCACGAAGCGCGCCTCCGACACGTACACGTTGCTGGCGAAGACGGCGAAGTAGAGGAATGCGACGAAGGTCGGGACGATGACCAGCGTGAGGAAAAGGGGCGAGGGGCGCGGTAGGCGGAACGACACGGATCAGACTTCCACGTTGAGGCTGCGGCGACGGCGCGCCGAATTGATGGGCGCCGTGCCGCTGATTGCCGCCAACCAAGGCGTGATCGTGGCGAAATGCTCCTCCCAGCGCGGCGGGCAATAGCCGTGCAGCGCATCGATGCGCCGCTGCCTCTGGCCCTTGGCGGGATCGAAGGCTTCGATGCGGTCTGCCCAAGCGTCGGCGTCATGGGGATCGAGCAGGCAGGGGATACCCTGGCCGACGTCGCGAAAACAGGGCAGGTCGCTGGCGATCACCGGTATGCCGAGCGTCAGCGCCTCGGCCATCGGCAACCCGAAGCCTTCTGCCAGCGAGGGCATCAGCATCGCGCGGGCACCGGCCATCAGCGACGCGAGTGCCGCATCGTCGCAATCGTCGAGGATGCGGATGAGGCCGTCCGTCATGCCCGATGCGTGAAGAGCGGCCCGGAAATCCTCTGATCCCCATCCCCAGCGGCCGACGATCACCAGGCGCGGGGTCGCCGCTCCCAGACGGGCATGAAGCTGCTGCCAGACGCGCAGCAGCAGCCGGTGGTTCTTGCGACTCTCGATCGTGCCGACGCAGAGGAAATAATCATCACAGCCCACTGCCTGTGCGCCGTCCGGCTTCAGATCGGCACCGGCCAGCGGAGCCACCACGACCGGCGGTACGGGGAGGCGATGCCGGGCCGCGTGATCGTGCAGGTCGTGCGCCACTGCGTGACTGCCGACGATGATGCCCGATCCCTGCGTCAGGGCCGCCGTCACGCGACCGCTATGGCGGGCGACGGCATGGGGGCGGCAGTGTTCGGGATGCAGAATGGGGATGAGGTCATGCACCAGATAGATCGGGCGCAACCCATGGCGTGCGATCCATTCCCCATGGGCGGGAAGGTCGAAATCGGTATGGGTGACATTGAGGTACAGGCTGCCCGGCTGCGGGCGCAAGGGGGCCGCCAGGGCGGCGGCCAGGTGCGCGGCGATGCGCGGGCGGGTGGAGGGTCCGCCCTGGACGAGGAGATTGAACAGATGCCGCGACGCACCGGCCCCGATGACCCGGATGACGCCGCGATGCTGCACCACGGCGCGGGCCATGCCGGCGAAATGCCGCACATAGGCAAGGCAGACCCGGTCGATCCCGTTCGGCTGCCGGCCGGTCCAGCGCAATTCGATCAGGCGCGTCACGTCGAGCAGGACGGGGGCGGCATTCGGATCGGCGAAAGGGGGACAGTGGCCGTGCATCCTTCCTCAGACGGAGGCGTGGCGGCCCAGCCTTGGCGGGATGCGTCGATTTCAGGGAGAATAATGAAGCGGTCGTCAGTGTCTTATGGCGACGACGCTGGGATCGCGAGGTTAGCGCACTTGGGTTTCCGCCGATGTGGAACGGCGTGCTAGAACCGCGTATCCAATCCGATCCGGATCGTACGCGGGCGCAGCGGAGTGACCTGGTCGCGGCCGGTGGCGAAGGGGGTGCCGAGCGCGAAGCGGTTGCCGCGGGCGTTGGTGAGGTTGCTCACGCCGGCGCTGACGCCGAACCGGGTGAAATCCGACCGTGCGGTGATTTCGGTATCGAGATAATCGCCCTGGCGCTGGCCGAGCACTGGCCCCACGCCCAGACGCGAAGAGCCGATATAGCGCGCCCAGCCATCCAGGGTCAGTTCGGCGTCGCCGAGACGGCGGGTATAGATCGCGCCGATCCGGCCGGTGAAGCGCGCGATGTTCGGAATCTGTTCGAGACGCGCGAGCGCCAAGGCGCGAGCGCTGACGCCCGGCGGGGGATAGGGTGGCAGGGCAAGCGCGATCAACGCCTTGGAGGGCTCTTCGATCTGACCATCATTATAGGTCGCGCCGCCCTCGATCCGCAGACCCGGCAGCGGCCGCACGCCGCCCGCCAGCTCGACCGTCCAGAGCCGGCCGTTGCCGATATTGGCGGTGCTGGGCAAACCGGAGCCGTCGATGAAATCCGCCTGGATGTCGCGCCATGCGGCCCGCGCGATGGTTGCGCTCAGTTCGATGCGGCGCGCGCTGTGGCGGATGCCCGCCTCGATCGTGGCGACCCGGTCGTTGCGGAACTCGCGAACGAAGTCGGATTCGATCGCGAGGCCACCCGGCCGAAACCCCTGTTGGTAGCGCACGAACAGCTTCGACCCTGTCGCGAGGTCGACGAGCAGCGAGGCCGCGGGAAGAACGATCGTCTGCGACCGGCTCGCGGTCGCATCGTCGCGCTCCGCAGCGACGATCGGGGACACGTCCGCGCCACGCCCCTTCAGCATGGACCGGGTGGCACGCAATCCGACCGTGGCAAGCAGGCCGGGAAGGGGGCGGATACTGCCCTCGCCATAGGCGGTCCATTCGGTCACGCCGTTGATCACCCCGGTCGCCGGCAGGGGCCGATCGGGGGCGCCGATCAGGCGGCGCAGCAAGGTGCGATTGTGGAGGTAGCTGATCCCGCCCAGCCAGCCCGAACCGTCTGCCCCACTCCGCCAGATGCGCGTTTCATTTGCCTCCATGCGCGTCTGGTTGATCTGCACGAACACGCGCCGGGGGCCCCCGGCCCGGGTCGCATCATAGCGCTCCAGCAGATCATGCGAGGTGATGCCGCTGGTGGAGCGCAGATGGACGTCACCGATCGTGCCGGAGAGGATGGCCTGCATCTGGCCATAGTC
>NZ_QLJH01000003.1 GCF_003951315.1 Sphingomonas sp. S-NIH.Pt15_0812 | reverse complement strand
CGATCAGCTTCTCCGCACTTCCGAAGGGACGCCGCTCGGCGTTGGTGACGGTCGTACTACCCACGCCTGCTCCACCCTCATCGCGTGGTCGCCAGGCGCAGAACGACCTTATGGACCTGATCGTCGCACGTGCGATCAACCTGCGCCTTGCCGCGCTTCAGCCAGCCGCTCCGCCTGGAAAGGTTGGCATGTTCATCGAGAATGGCGAGCAGGGTCAGCATCAGATCATGCTATGGGACAACTTCGCGGAAGGTCGCTGGGAGCCGGCTGTTGCCGGTTTACGCAGGGTCACATGTGACCTCACCATGTCGGGGTTCACGGCGGATGAGTGGGAAGCTGCCAAGCGAGGCGTCATGGCTGACCTGAACCATCGCATGGCAGACATGTCGAAGGTCGCGAACGTGGATCTGGCAAAGGAGCTGTCGCACGCGGTTGCCGACGGCCGGTACCTGATCCCGCCTGACGAGCTGTTTCGCTATGCGCAAAGCACGCTGCCCCGGATAAACGTACGCTCGGGGAACACGTGGTGGCGTCACCAATGGGGTGCCGGTGTTGAGCACTTTCGAGTGGAAGCACCCGAACTATCGAAGGTGTCTGACCCAGTGGCTTCGATCCGGCGGGCCGTTAACGAGGCAATCGCAATGCCTCGCTGCAAGGTGCACTGACAGGGCATCCTCGTTCTTCTACATCAACGTGCAAGAGGAGGTTAGAAGAAAACTGATCCTTTGCCGTCTGACCATCGATTTTGAGAACGTCCACCTCATCCTACCAGCCGTTCCCAATAGAGAGATGTTACTACTTTCTGAATAGCTGCTGGCACGCTAGAACCACTTGGATATGATTGCCGCCCTTCTACTCGCAATGGCCGTCCCGTCAGCCGATATCGCGCCGCTGACGCAACATGGCGTTGAACGCCCGGATGGAAGTCGGATCAACTACTGGCTAGGCAAAACACGCCGTCGTTCGTCGGGCGTCGTGCTGGTTATGCAGGGGACAGGCTGTGAAGCCGTTTCAAGCAAGCCGAACCTGCGTCACGCTGCTGGCATACTCCGACCCGGCGACCGAACCTTGCTGATCGACAAGGTCGGCGTGGGGAGTGACGACGGGGGGCCGGTTATCGATGGCTGCCCGCAGCGATACTGGGATCGCTATACGCTCAGCCTTCGGGTCCAGGATTGTCTACGGGTCATCGCCGACCTGCGGAGGCAGCCTTGGTGGAACAAGGAAATCGTGATCTTCGGTGGCTCAGAGGGCGGCGCGGTGGCGGCCCTGCTTGCCCCCTTGGTGCCAGAAGCAAAGGCCGTGATCGTGCTGTCGTCGGGAACTGGCGTTCCGGTAGGGGAACTGATCCGCGCTGCGGTGCCGCCAGCGATGGCTGCCGAGGCGCCTGACGTCTTCGCAGCAGCCCACGAACATCCAACAGGGCAACAACGGTGGGGGGGCTTGAGCTATCGCTGGTGGGACGATGCCGTGGATATCGTACCTGCGCGAAGCCTGGTGCAATCCACGGTGCCCGTTCTCCTGATCCACGGCGCTCGCGATCAATCGTCACCCGTCTCCACCGCTCGAGCAGGCTACGAAATGGCGCGCAACGCGGGCAAGGCCAATGTCGAATATAGGGAATTTGCCGAGCTTGATCACTTCATGCGCACGGCGGATGGCACTGACCACATGGACCGCGTGCTAGGCGATGCCGCGAAATGGATCGAAGCACGTAAGCGACCGAGGCGTCGTGCTCGCCGCTCCTAGCGTACCCGGCACTAGCACTACGTTTTTCACCAGCCCGATTTGCTTGGCGACAGGCGGAGTGATGCTGCTCTAATTTCTCTGGTTATTGCCTGCGGCATTTACTTGGCCGCTGGAGCTAGGGCTTGCCGCTCCTTCGCCCTTCACGAAGCGATCGAACCAAGCGAGCGTCCGCGCGACGATGTCGCGTACGTTGGCTGGAGATTGCGCCAGGCTGTGGCTCTCTCCGCCATAGCGAACATATTGAGCGGTCTTGCCCTGCTCGTATAGCGCGCTGAAGAATTGCTCGGCCTGCGCCTGGTTGCCACGCACATCAGCCTCGCCGTGAACAATGAGGAGTGGCGTCGTGACCTGCTTGGCAAAGGTCAGCGGTGAGTTGCGCGCATAGCCCGCAGCATCGTCCGACGGGGGCACGAAACGCCCGAACTGCTCGGAAATCGCCCAGTTACCGCTCTTCTGGTGACCGATCCCCGGCCAGCCATAACTCGCCGGATCGAACCCGCGATAGGAAGTGGCGAGGTCGCTGATGCCCGCAAGCGCCACACCTCCCTTGAAGCGGTTCGTCTGCGTCAGCAACGCGAACACGGTGTAGCCGCCGCGGCTCTGTCCGAACACACCGAGCCTGTCGGGATCGGTGATACCGAGCTCGACCAGCCGATCCACCGCCGGCAGGATCGATCCGGCAACCAGCGCATACGGGTTGTCGCGCGCGGGTGAAGGCGGCAGCGGCATCGAGGGCACGACGACGATGTAGCCGTGCGCGGCATAGAGCCGCAGGTTGTATAATCCGGGCACATACGGATCGAGGAAATAGTCGCCCTCAAGCGATGGCACCTGATAGCCCTGGTACACCCAGAGCAGGGTCGGGTAGCGCTTTGCCGGATCATAGCCGGGCGGCAGGATCACGCTCGCCTTGAGCGGTGCGCCGCCAGCGTCCTTGTACTCGATCAGCCGCGTCGTGCCCCAGTTGATGGACTTGAGGTGCGGATTGAGGGTCATGACATCGAGCTGCATCCCCGCCGCAAGGTCGACTCCGCGCAGTACGAGGCCGTCTCGGCCGCGTTCCTCCATCAGCAGGCGATTGCTGGCGAACGCAACATCGTGGAGGTCGCCGACAACAGAGCGAAACGGTGTACTGGCAGCGCCAGACGCAGCGTCGATCATTCGCAGACCGCCGTTGGCCCCCTCACGCACGTTGACGAGCAGCTTCGATGAGCGGGTTGCCGGATCCCGCGGCCAGACGATCATCGCATCGTCTGCAAAGCGGGCAACCGGTACGAACGCAGCACGTACCGGATCAAGCCGTACCAGTCCGCCCCGCTGCACGGCGACAATCGCGCCTGCGCCATTGCGACGCAGCGCCTCGGGGCTAGGACCCTCGCCATGTGCGATGCGCACCTCGCCCTTCGGTCCGATTAGCCGCCATGCGGTGCCGCCATTGTCCTCATGCACCCGGGCGAGGAGCCGATGTGTGTCGAGCCACAGGACCGGGCTTTCTTCGCGGGAAGAAATCCGCACGGTGTCGACGGCAACGCGCCCGGTTCCGATCCGACGCACGTTCCGATCGGTTGCCGGAACAAGGTACAGGTCGGTTCGATCCTTGAAGGGATCGGCGCGGGCGCGCAGGACGACCTGTCGACTGTCGGGCGACCAATCGTACAGCTCCAGCGGATAGCGCGCGCCGAGCGGGAGCGCGGTCCAGCGCATCCCGGCATCGTTCATGAGATTGACGAAGCCGAGCCGCCGCTCAACCGTCCACAGAACGTCATAGGCGAAGGGGCGTCGCTTGCCCGCCATTGGTTGGAACGCTGCGGTCGTTGTCAGCACCGCGAGCCGCGATCCGTCAGGCGACACCGTGACACTTGTCGTTCCCGCCAAAGGGAAAACCGGCACGCTCGCAACGTCGCGCGTCGTGCCCGCGGCAAGATCGACGATGCGCAGGATCGTGCGTTCGGCTGGGTCGCCCGGCACCTGAGCCGCGCCACTGCCAAAGGCAACCCCGGTCGGCTGAAGGCCGGAGCGTAACCGTGCCGCATCGCGCGCTGCATCACGATGCAGGCGGCCGTACTGGTCGATCAGCCCGGAGACACCCTCCTCAGGTAGCGTGGCTGCGAGGATGCGATTGTTGTCGAGCCATAAAAAGGGGGCATTCTCCTCGCGACTGCACGCGTGTGGCAGCGTTCCCTGATCGGCCCCGCCGCGAAGGTCGGGCATGGTCAGCGGGCTGCCGTAGCGCGTCTGGGTCATGAGGGCGGCGCTGCCTTGCCGCCTCAAGCGCCCGCTTGTGCGTTCCCAGACGTAGAGACGGACGTTGTCGCCACCACGCGGCTCGCTTTCTTCGGGCTGGGTCGAGAGCATCGCGAGCCGGCGACCATCGGGCGACCAGGTCGCACACCAATAGCCTGACGCTGTGGATTTCCCATCAGTGATGCGTCGGCGCTCGCCTGATTTGGCTGAGACGAGCCAGACGTCGCTACGACCCGGATCGGTCTCATAGGCAGTGCGGTCGTAAACTTCGCCAGCACCCGCGGCGCGGCGCACGACCACGGCGGCCCATTCGCCGTCAGGCGCAAGTGTCGCGCGATCGACGCGCTCAGTGGCAAGCACGTCATCAATCGTGATCGGATGCCTTGCGGATTGGGCAGCAACGTCGGGCGGCAGGAGAACCAGGGCTAGCGTTACCCAAAAAGCATCGAACTGCCGCATGCCCGCTCCCGTCGCTGATAGATCCCTTTCGGTTTCGCAGGGGATTGTGGCGGCAGTACAGCGGCCGGCTGGCGCGAGCTCATCGAGCCGCTATCACTTATCTGCGGTCGTTCTATGTGCCGCCCCCCCCAAACGTACCGACCCGAATTCGACCAACGGGGTGGTCAGGTCAGGCTCAATCCCCGGTTCGTCAGCCATGATGCTGCAAAGTCGACCTGAACGAATGGCCGAACTTGGGCGGCAAGGGAAAAGCCGCGAATGTCCGTTTCTGGGTCATAGTGACAGCAACCGTGACCGCACGATCGTTAGCCCCCGCAACTGACCCCGGAAGCAAAAGGCTGATACCGATTTGCACGGATCGGCGGCCCCGCTAAGCCATACTCATGGCGTTCGGCGTTTTCATTCATCGGTTTGACTCGATCTACGACGACACGCCAGCGGAGCGTTACCAGTTTCCGGCCCAGTATCTAAGCAGGGTCCAGGCCTGTCTCAGTGACTGGATAATCTATTACGAGCCTCGCAAGGTTCGAGACACGCGCGGCTATTTCGCCGTCGCCAAGATAGAGCAGATCGTGCCGGACCCGACGGCACCCGGTATGTATCTCGCGCTAGTAGAACCGGGCAGCTATCTCGATTTCGCGATGCCGGTCCCCTTCGCGGACGTCGATGGCCAAGTTATCGAGCGTGGCGTTCTGAACGAAGCTGGCAGGATTTCCGGTCGCGCCCAGGCCGCTGTGCGATCGCTGTCTCCGGCGGACTTCAATCGGATCGTATCCGCCGGACTGGACGACATCAGCCCACTCCTGCCACGCACCGGCGACGTCAGCCTGCCAACCGCCGTGCAGGAGGAGCGCGCGCCCTTCATCTTCGACGAAGCACGCGAACGTGTCGAGACACTGGTTTCACGAGTCGTGCGGGACCGGGTGTTCCGCCGCATCGTTCTGCGCGCGTATGACGAACGCTGTGCGGTTACCGGGCTGAAGCTGATCAACGGCGGCGGCCGCGCAGAGGTCGAGGCCGCTCATATCCGCCCCGTCGAGGCGAACGGTCCCGACATCATCAGCAACGGGATGGCGTTGTCGGGCACGGCACACTGGATGTTCGACCGGGGCCTGATTGGCTTCGACGGCGACATGCGAATTCTCGTGTCGCGCCAGGTCAATGATCCAGACAGTGTCCGCTCGATCGTCAACCCGTATGGAGGCGCGATCCTGCCCGCACATCTGGCAAGCCGGCCGCACCCAGAATTCGTGCGCTGGCACCGGGAGCACCGCTTCAAACAGTAGCTGGCGTCGGCCAGACTGATCCGTCGAGGCGGAGTAGTGAGCAGGGTGATTTGTTGAGGCGCAATTCCGCAAACGTGAATCCTTCACATTTGCGTGCACCGCCATGCGGCGAGGCGGTTCCGGGACGCCGGGGTCGGCGTCCTCAAGGGCGCGCTGAGGCGCGGCCCGTCGGCGGCAGAGCCCCCCTCGGGGAAAAATAAGAGGGGGTGATTCACCCCGTAATTCGCGTCCTGTACCATGATGCCGGCAACAGGAGCCCGGCCATGTCGATCCAGCGTCCCCTCGGTCCCATCGGTCATTGTTCCGCACGGCTGCGACGCGCGCTAGCGATCGAAGAGGAAGAAGCGCTCGGTCGCACGGTGCGCGTCCGCAAGGATGTGCGCGAACAGGTCAAGGATCGAAAGGCCCGTGGCAATCGCTGGTCGCGCTCCCCCAACTTCGCGGTGCCCGGTGCTTTTCATGAACGCTTCGTCTCCGCCGGGGGCAAGGTCACCTTCCATTTCGAATTCCAGGCGATCAGCAAGACAAGCGACGGCGGGTGCCGCATCACGACGCCGGAGGGAAGCAAGCGCTTGGCGGTTGGCGCACCAGCGGCGCATGATGCCTATATCGATCGGCCGGAAGCGGTGGAGGTTACGATCTCTCCGGACGGCTTCGACCGCTATGCCGTGCGGCCATCCGCCACCGAGGCGATCGATGGCGAGCGCGCGGTCGTCACGAATATCTCGCAGGATCCCCAGGAGCGGCAAGCCTATTGGCGTGCCGTGCATCGCCATGAACGCACACCAGGCGCGGACCGGCTGACCCTGGTGCCCGAGAGGGCGTCCCGTGCGGCGTGGCGTGTACTGGCAGATGCGCAGGACGTTCCCTGTGCAGTTCGTGAGGTGGCAGCAGAATTCGCGACTGACAGAGGCAAGCGCAGGACCCGCACAGTCCCGCTCGATGATCTGGCTATCGACCGTGTTGCCGCACGCAAGCTGGCGAAGACGCTTGCCAGCATTCTCGGGACCACGAAGGGCAAGCTGCCGGTTCGGCTCTCGGAGGCGCGCGGTGGACGGTCGCAGTATCGGCTGACGGCTGAGTTTCCAGATGGTCTCGATGCCGCTGGTCGGCGAGCGGTGACCGAAGCGATGTGCGCAGAACTGAAAGATATCGGCATGATGTACGTCGCGGCGATCCATGCGCCCGATCACCATAATGACCGCCGCAATCATCATCTGCACGTCGCCTGTCATGACCGACCGGCCAGGAGGATTGGGGACCGATGGGATTTCGAGATCGCCGAGCCGGTTGAGGGTCAGCATGAGCGGGTGCGTTATCCGTACGCGCAGAAGAAGATCGCGGAATGGTCGCGAGACAGCGATGGCGGAAATTACCGCGCCTATGGCACCGCTTCGATCGCCGATATGCGCCGCTTCTTCGCCGAGCGGTGCAACGACGAGCTCGACCGGTTGGGCGTTACCCGCCAGCTTCATCCGGGCGACCTCCGCTCGCTGGGTTGCGAGCGCCAGGCGCAGAAGCCGCTTGGCACCCGCGCGGCTCCACTCGACGCGGTCGGCGTGCTGACCGGCCGCGGCATCGAGAACGCCGAGATGCTCTGGTCCGCGCTGCTGCGCGAGGCGTGGACCGCAGCCGAGGAGCGGGCGAAAGCCCGGGCGGACCTTCGGCGTCGGCTGGTAGAGGCGGAGTGCCTCTGCGCGGAGGGTTCGGTGATCGATCAGGTTCGGACGGCCTCCATCCGCGATCTGATCGCCCGGCTCGATGCGGCCAACGCGGTCCTGCAACAACACGATGCCGAATGCGCCGAGTATGACGTCACGCTGGCCATGGTGCAGGCTCGGCCAGACAAGACGATCACCGTATGCCGCCGGATACTGGAGGCTATCGAGGGCGGCACGGCGGACCGGACGGAGCAGCGAGCGAAAGGAGCGATCGTCGCGCGCGCAGAAGAGGCAGAGGCGTTTCTCGCCGGCATCACTGCGATCGAGCGCGACCATGCCCCGGTTCTGACCGGGCATCGAGCCGCCGTCGCGAGAGCGCAGGCCGCGGTCGACGAGATCACGTCAGCGGCCACGACGCTGATGGAGCGCCCGGAGCCTCGGCGCGCTTCCAAGCCCGCCCGCCTGGACGCGCGGGCGACGCTTGATGCGCTGTTCGACAGGATCATGAAGGACGACGTCCCTGTCCTGCCGCCGGAAGGGGGAGTGACGGAGTATCGCGTGCCAGGTATAACTCGTCCTGAATTCACTGCGCTGACCACGCCCGCACTGATGGAAATGGCGCAGAGGCATCTCGCCGCTTTCGCCGACCTCCAGGCAAAACGGATGATCGCCGCAGCAACAGACGTGGCAGCGGTAGGCTTGGACAGCCTGAGACGCGCCGCCGCAGATGGTGATGCGGGTGCGGCGCGGACCCTGAAACATGTTCGCGCCTATGGCGAGCATCCCGTCTATCTGCGCGTCCTCGCAGAGAAGCGAACCATCGAGCCAGTCATCGCCGTATGTACATCGGAAACCGGTCGTGGATGGCGCGATTGGATCGGAGGGCTGCTGGGCCGCAGCCCGCCAATCCAATCGCGTACGCCACTCGAGCCGGCGCGGCCGCATCCGATGCCGGAACCGGCGAAGGATGCGGCGCGATTCCAGCGCGACGAGGCAGTGGCAGCGCTAGCCGCCGCGCTGTTCTCCGAACCCGCCCTGCGGGTCGTCGAAGGGGAGCATGGGCTCGTCATCGACGCTACCCACGCTCCCGACTGGCGGTTTGCCGCCAACGCCTTCGCCGACGAGCCTGCCGTCGCCCATGCGATGCGGCAGCGTCATGCGTCGCCGTGGCTTAACCACAGCGTCGCTGAGCGGAACCGCCTGCTGGCCGACCTGCGCGCTGCCCTGATGAGCGCCGCCCGGTCTCCACTCCGGAAGGTCGGGAAAGAGTGGGAGGTCGACCTCGCTGACGAACGGCTCGCCACCCTCGTCACTGCGTGGCGTGGGTACAGGCGCCTGGAGGACCTGCTCGCCGACGTCGATCGTCAGCGGCAACGATCCGGGACCGACCGATACGTCGTGGTAGGATCGACCAGTGCCCGTGTCGGCGACGACGTGGTCAGCCGCGCCAGCGATCTCGCCGTCAGCCGTAGCGACATGCCGAGCGACGATCTCGCCACCGTTATCACTGACTGGCGGGGACGTGACCGCGGGCGCTAGATAGCGCTTCACCGTCGCCGGACTGATGCCGAAATGGCTGGCGGTGGCGGACAGGCTCGCCTCGTTAGCCACGCGCCAGGCGGCGACGCTGGCGGGGTCCGCCTTGAGCGGCCGCCCCAGGCTGGTCTTGCCCCGGTGCGTACGACCGGTGGCAGCGAGCGACTGTTTCGCAACGTCCAGCCCGGCCCGGGTACGGGCGCGGATGGCCTCGCGCTCCATTTCCGCGATCTGCGCCAGCACCGCGAGGATCAGGAGCCCCGCGCCCGACGTGATCGAACCGAGCCCGCACACCACGACCTCGACGCCCTTGTCCATGAGCGCGCGGACCGTCGCCTGGATATCCAGGGCATCACGGCCCAGCCGATCGATGGCGGACACGTGCAGCCTGTCGCCCTCACGGACATAGTCGAGCATCGCAGAGAAGCCCGGCCGGCTCCGGGCCAGGACCGAGCCGCTGACGCCCTGGTCTTCGAACTCCTTGTCGAAGGGGCGGCCCATCGGCCTAGCCAGTGCTCCGCGTTGCGCCGCGATCGTCTGGCCTCCGGTCGACACGCGGTAGTAGGCAATATCACTCATTCTTTTTCATCCTGGGGTGAAAGGTACCCCAGCACTTCCAAACCTAGCTCAATTGCCTTCTTCCTACCTTCTGCGCCCAAGCCGACGCTGTTCGAAGTCTTGGCGCAAAAGCTCCAGGTTCTGGACAGCGTCGGACAGGCAGCAAGCCTCAGCGACTTGCCACCTGGATGATGGGCTCGCCCCGCATCTTGGCCCAGTATCTCGCCGTCTGCTTCTTCATCAGCGTCTGGAACTGAAAGTTACCAACGCGCTCAACGGAGATACCGAACGCGCGTGCGGTTCGGGCGCGGCTGGCCTTGTTGTCGACGATCCAGCGGCAAACAGCCTCTCGAAGCGCGTCGTCGGCATACGCACGGGCTTGGCGGCGGTCTGCGTCGACCTGCTTTGCGTTCAGTCTCATCTTTTCCTCCAAAGGATAGTTACTCCTTTGAAGATCCCATCCTTGCCGCAGGCAGAGCCTTCATTTCCCTCCTGTCGTTGGCGCGACGCACGGATCGGAGAAGGAAGGATCACCTTGTGGGGAGGTATAGAGGACCGGGTAGCAGCCGAATGGGAAACGGCGGTCCTGCGATCAGTCTCGGGGGTGCCAGGCTGCGCGAACGAAATCGTGCACGATCGTGAAGGGATGTGCAGAGTCTCAGGGCCGATCAGCTAGATCATGCCGAACAGGCGTGAGGCCCCCACCCGTCAACAACGCGCATCGGGCGGAAGTCAGATTAGAGAGGAGGTGGGGTGTAGTCGTTGGGCCCGAGCCCTTCGCCTCCACCCCACCTCCCTCTATATCTGAAACGAATCTTTCGTTTTCCTTAACGCCGCCGCCGTTTTGCGACGAACGGTGGCGGCCTATCATCGGCCGTTGATCGTCATATCCCCTTAAGCCGGTGCCCTTAGAACCGCGCATCAAAGGGAGAATGACAGATGATCGATGAAAGCTGGACGGTTCGGGCGCGCAAGGGAGACTATCGGGCGATCGATGCCGCGTCGCAGGACCGCCAGATGGACTATGCCGTGGATGGCCTAATGCCAGCGACCGGTGCGACCATATGGTTCGGAGCCGGATCGACCGGGAAGACGCAGCTGCTGCTCTGGATGGCGGCCCATATGGCCGCGATCGGAGATGCCGCACCACGCCAGTGGCTCGGCGCCGACCTTGGCGTTCGCGGGAACATCCTCGTCCTGACCGCAGAAGACTTGCGGGAGCATCTTCTGCTGCGCATCGGCGCGATCGCACGCCGCCTGATGCAGGAGAACGGCGGTACCGAGGAGGATGCCGTCGCTCTATGCCAGCGTATCCACGTCATGGCCTTCCTGAGCATGTCGCAGACCGAGTTCCCGGAGCCGAACGCCTGCCTGTTCCAGCACGGTCCTGGAGGCCGCTGGCAGCCAAGCCCCGTTCTGAACGGCATCGAGGCCTTTCTCGACGACTGGAACAAGCAAGTCGAAGAGGACGGACGTCCGGAGGACCGCATCGTTGGCGTCATTCTCGACTCAGCGGTATCGATGGCAGGCTTCGAGTTGGCCAACTCGGAGGCGGCCACCAACTTCCTTTTCCACCTGAACAGACTGTCGTACCGGCAGAAGATGTTCTGGGCGGTGATCGGTCATACGCCCAAGGACGCCGCGCGGAAGACTGAGGACGCCGCGATCGAACGACTTCGTGGATCCGCCATGTGGTCTACCACACCACGCTCGGTGGTTGAGGTGCGGCTCGCCGGAGCGTCCGAAAACCTCGAGACAGTCCGCGCCGTTCATCCGGGTCTGACGGACCGCGATGTCGTCATCGTTGAAGTGGCCAAGGCGAACTCGCTCGGGGCGGATCTTCGACCTCGCGCGCTGCTGAGGCGCAAGGACGGCGCCTATGATCACATCACGGCCGACTTCCCCGGCATCTTCGGTACGGCGTTGCTCCAGCCACGTGGCAAGAAGGGCGTGCATACGGAGGAACTCCGGAAAGCAGTGCTCTCGCTTCTGTCATCGTTCGACGGCGGCAAACCCAACACGGTCATCGAACGGGATGCGCTTCGTGCCGCATTCAACACGACCAAGGCCTCCTGTGCGATCCTGGCCACGATCACCGACGAGGTAGACGGCGAAAAAGCGAAAACGCCAGGCACTCTGGCCAAGGAGCTGGCGCTGATAAGCAAGGACGGCTTGATAGATACGCGCCGGGGCAACATTCGAATCGTCAACCTCGGCTTCGACGCCGAGGAGGAAGTGGCCGAGGCTGCCGAATAGCACCACTACGCTGGTATCAACTGATCGTCCGTATATGGCCTCTAAAATTGCCAAAATGGCAATTACCGGCCATATACGGACGATGATGTACGCGCCGAGTGAGATTGCTGCCGAAATCGGCCTAAAGGTCCAGCGCCGCCGACTAGCGATGAACCTTACACAGGTCGATGCCGCATCTCGCGCTGGCGTCTCCTATCGCACTTGGCGGCGGCTGGAGGCCGAGGGCAAGGCGTCGATCGACGACCTCATCCGCGCGGCCGTGGCGCTGCGGTGCGAGCAGGATCTGTTCGCCCTCTTTCCGGAGCCGGTGGCCAGTTCGATGGATGCCCTGCTGGAGCAAAAACGGATGACCGAACGCACCGCGCCCAAGCGCCGCCGCCGGGCCGCGTCGAGGATCCCGTCGTGAAGCTGAGGCCGGGGGCACCGCTGGGGCTGGCACTGGCATTCGACGATGCCGCGCCCGCTGCGCCCGCCGGCCGGGTCGTGATGGCCAGTGGTGTCGCCCAGCTAGAATGGTCGCCCGACGTCATCCGCAGCGGCTTGCCCGTCGCCCCACTCCTTTATCCTCCAGAACCGGGTCTGCACGCCGCGCGGAGCCGGTCGTTCGGCGGGCTGCACGGCTTCCTGGCGGACAGCCTACCCGACGCCTGGGGACGGCTGCTGCTGCGACGTCGCCTCGCCCGTATCGACGTTCAGTTCGACACGCTGAACCCCGTCGATCAGCTGGCGATCATCGGCGCCGGTGGCCGCGGCGCGCTGGTCTATCAGCCAGCCACCACGCCTGACGATGCGATGGGGACGATCGACCTCGATGCCCTGGCCGAAGAGTCGCGGCTGCTCCTCGCCGGGGACGAGGGTGCGCTGGTCGACACGCTGGCGGCGCTGGGCGGCGCATCGGGCGGGGCTCGTCCCAAGGTCCATGTCGGCTTTGCCCCCGACGGCGCGATCAGCGTCGGCGAGGCCGCGGACGGCCACGACGCCTGGATCGTCAAGTTCCGCGCGACCGGCGACCCCGTCGATATCGGCCCGGTCGAGGAAGCCTATGCCCGCATGGCCCGCGCGGCCGGTCTGACGATCGCAGAATCCCGCGTCCTGCCCGAGCGCGACGGACCTGGCTATTTCGCGACGCGTCGCTTCGACCGTCCAGCCCCCGGACACCGGCTGCACATGGTGTCGCTCGCTGGGGCGGCCGAAGCCCCCTCCGACATGCCGAGCCTCGACTATGACGGATTCCTGCGCGCGACCATGGCGATCACCCGGCATGCCGGCGACGTCGAGCAGGCGTTCCGCCGCATGGTCTTCAACGTCCTGGCGCACAACCGCGACGATCACACCCGGCAGCACAGCTATCTGATGGGCACCACCGGCGAGTGGCGCCTCGCCCCAGCCTATGACCTGACCTTCTCCGTCGGTCCGGGCGGCGAACACTATCTCGCCGTCGAAGGCGAGGGCCGCACGCCGACCCGCGCGCACGTCCTTACGCTGGGCCGCCGCCATGGCCTGTCGGATCGCGTCATCGGCCAGATCATCGACCAGACGCGCGGCGCGCTGACCGAATGGCCAGTCATAGCCGCCGATGTTGGCGTCACCGTTTCGCAAAGGGAGATTGCGGATCGTCTGAAGGCCACCGACGACCGCTTCGGATGAGAAGAAGGCCCTGCACGTGGGGGTAACCCACGCCAGGAAGGAAAAGACATGACGAGCATCGACGCGGACGCCGGCGGCACCGTCACGATGACCCCGGGGACCGGCTCGGTCCTCCCCCAGGATATGATCGACGCGGCAACCGCCGACGCCCTCCTGCAGCTCGACCGCAGGATCGTTCGCGCGATCCAGACGAACCGGGGCATCAACCTGAAGTCGGAGGATCTCGACCTCCTCACCCTGGTAGGCGCAGTAAAACTGATCGGAGAGGCGCGAAGCGAAATCCTGAAGGAAAAAGCGCAGTGCCGTCACCGGAAGACCTCTATCGCCGTGGCGAATTCTATCTCGATCGAGTCCGTGGCAAGGACGGCGAGGTCGTCAGCCCGAACCTCTACATCTGCTGGTACGACCCGGTCACCGGCCGGATGCAGCGGCGCAGCACGCGCACGGCTGATCTTCGCCTAGCGATCGAGGTGCTGGATCGTCACTATCTGGCGTTCCACCAGCCTGCGGACGACGACAAGGCGTCCTATACGGTTCATCAGGCGATGACGGACTATTGGACGCTGCACGGCGCCGAGCTGGCGAGCGCCGACGCGATCCATGCCCGGCTGAAACTGGTGAACCGGTTCATCGACCATGAGATCGCGATCGGTGTATTGCGTGAACCCGTGCTGCCGACGGTGCTGGACGCCGAATGGCTGATGCGTTTTCGAAAATGGGGGACCGAGATCGATCCCGTGACCCAGCGGCGACGTGACCCGGAGACCGGCGAATGGACCGTGTCTACCCGCAAGCGGGCGAAGTCGACGGTCGAGGAGAGCATCATCCAGCTGAAGGCAGCCTTGCGGTTCAACGTCAAGCGCATGGAGGCGGTGCCCGAGCTGAAGCACCTGCCCCGCGCTGCCGTGACGCCGGAGCGCAACTTCCGCCTCTCGCTCGACCAGATCGCCGAGATGCTCGACTATACGGCGGAAGGAGACCCGGAACTCAGCCCGGCGCATCCGGCACGATTGATGCCACTGCGCCGCTACCTGATCGGTGCGATCTGCACGCTAGCGCGGCCGGACGCGCTCTACGATATCTCGGTGCGGCCCGACCGGCAGCAATGGCACCGCGACGCCGGCGTGCTCGACCTCAACCCAGCGGGGCGGATCCAGACGCGCAAAAACCGACCGGCGCTCCCCGTCACATCGCTCTTGGCGAACTGGCTGGAGGCGACGGACGACCGGCTGGTCTGTCACGAGAGCGTGGCAGAGGAGGATGAGGACCGTTGGGTGGTTCAGCGGCCCGTGGCGGATGTCAAAAAGGCGTGGAGCGTCATGGCAAGGCGGTTCGGGGTACCGGTCGGCTTCGGTCCCAAGCTGATGCGCCACAGCATGGCGACCCTGATCGCACAGCGCGGCGTCTCGCAGCAGGAGATCCCGCTGGCGCTGGGGCACGTGGTGCTGCCCCCGTCGACGCGGCGCTACGTGATCTTCAGCCCGGCTTATCTCTCCGAGACCCGACAAGGGCTGGAGGACATTGCGTCCGAGTTGGCGCGGAAGATGGCGACGCCGCTTCACGCAAAACCCACGCAAGTCGGTCCCGATGGACGGCGGCGGCAGGTATGATGGCTAGTCGTTTTGACGCCATCGCTGCCGCTCCCAATCCGCTGGCGCAGCCGCCCTAACGCCTCCGAGGCCCCCGTGAGCCCGGATGTTCCACTCGGCATTACACGCAAAAGGCACGCAAAACCGTGACGCGCAACTCGGGGGCCGGAAAACCAAAAACCCCACTAAGCCGTTGGCCTAGCGGGGTTTTCGATGGTGGGCGTGGCAAGGATTGAACTTGCGACCCCTGCGATGTCAACACAGTGCTCTACCACTGAGCTACACGCCCGCCGGAGGTGGCCCTTTAGCCGGGGGTTTGGGGGCATGCAAGCCCCATTTTGCATCGAGGCTCAACTTAGGCCCGACGCGTCGTGGCGGTCGAACAGGCGATCGACCTCCAGAACCAGGTCGCGCAGGTGGAAGGGCTTGGACAAGACCCGCGCATTGGGCATCGCCTGGCCTACCTTGAGCGTCACCGCCGCGAAGCCGGTGATGAACATCACGCGCAGGTCGGGGGCCAGCTCGTTGGCGCGGCGCGCCAGCTCGATGCCGTCCATCTCCGGCATGACGATGTCGGTCAGCAGCAGGTCGAACCGTTGCTGTTCGAGCAGCGGCACCGCCGCCGTGCCGCGATCGACCGCCACCACGGCATAGCCGGACCGCTCCAGCGCGCGGGCCAGATATTCGCGCATCACCTGATCGTCTTCAGCCAATAATATTCGGATCATCACCTTGCCCCGCAATCGGACGCCGTCTTAGTCGATCCAGCTTAACAATTTCAGTCGAATTGGCGCGAAACCCGCTTTAGGATCGACAGGATGATGCCGTCGTTCGACGAATGGGGAAGCACGCCGCCGGCCGGGCCGGTGGTGCTGTCCGTATCGCACGCCGGTGCCGACTATCCTGCCGAACTGCGCGCTGCCCTGCGGGTTCCGCCGGCCGCGCTTCGGGGACTGGAGGACCGCCGCGTCGATGCGGTCGCCCATGCCGCCCGCCGCGACGAGCCGATGCTGGTCCAGCGGCTGGGGCGCGCCTGGATCGACCTCAACCGGTCGGAGCGCGAACGCGACCCGCGCGTCGACGAGGGCGCGCCACCGCTCTGCCGGCCGATCCTGTCGGCGAAGCTGCGCAGCGGCCTGGGTCTGGTGCCGCGGCGGGTGACGGGGGCGGGCGACCTGTGGGCGCGACGCTTCACCGCGGCCGAGATCGAGGCGCGGATCATCGCCGACCACCGGCCCTATCACGACCGGCTGGAGCTGCTGCTGCTCGCCGCCCGGGCCCGGTACGGCGTCGCGGTGCTGCTCGACCTGCATTCGATGCCGCCGCTGGCGGAGGATGGCCCGCAGGTGGTGATCGGCGACCGCTTCGGCCGCACCGCCGCCGGCCGCTTCGCGCGGACGCTGGAGGCGGAGACGCGCGCGGCCGGGATCCGGGTCACCCGCAACGCGCCCTATGCCGGCGGCTTCATCGTCGAGCGGCAGGGCGCGCCGGAGCGGAGCATCCATGCCGTGCAGGTCGAACTGGATCGTCGCCTCTATCTCGATGCCACACTGGACGCGCCGGGCGAGGGGCTGGCGGCGACGGCGGCGCTGGTCCGGCGGATGATCGATGCACTGGCGGCGGAAGCGCTGGCAGGGACGCTGCCCCAGGCCGCCGAGTGACATAAAAAAACCACCTCGCGCGGTGTCGCAGCGAGGTGGCCAAGGTTCAGGGAGGAGACACGCTGAAAGCGTGTCGTACGGCGCCGCGAAAGGGGGGACACGATGCCGTACAGGACCTAAATGGGTGACCCGCGATTTGGTTCAAGCATCGATTGCAAAAAATGTGCGGAACCCTGTCTTACCCGGATCAACCCCGCTGGGATGACCGGTCGAACCAGGGGGCCATCCGCCCCAGCACCCCGTCGCGCAACAGGAGATGATGGCGCAGCGCGGCGGCGGCATGGAGCACGACGAGCGCCAGCATCAGCCAGCCGAGCAGTTCATGCGCCTCATGCCCGAACCCGCCCGCCGCCCGCCCGACCGGCAGGGGCGGCACCTGCGCCAGCCCGAACCAGGAGGTCGGCCGGGGCGTCGGCCCGCCCGACACCATCAGCCAGCCGGTCAGCGGCATCGCGACCATCAGCAGATAGAGCGTCCAGTGCGTGGCATGGGCGGCGGCACGCTCCCAGGCCGGGGTATGCTTGGGCAGCGGCGGCGCCGGGTGCAGCAACCGCCAGCCGAGCCGCGCCGCCGTCAGCGCCAGCACGGTCAGCCCGATCGCCTTGTGCAGCGGCATGCCGCCGATCGCGTCGTGGAGCAGGCCGATCGTCAGGTTGACGATGACCAGCGCCGCGATCGTCCAGTGGAACAGCATCGCCACGCGGGAATAGCGGAGAGCGGCATCGCGGCGATCGTGCATGGACCGGCTCGGACATGGGCGGCGCGGGGATCGGGCCGGCGGGACCGCCAGTCTAGTCGCGCCGGGCGGGCAGGGGAAGGGCGGTGCCGACGACCGCGCCGCCTGGCCGCCGGCGCCGATGCCTCCCCCGGCCAGGCGGCGGGGGAGGCGGCAGGGATCAGAAGCTCGGCTGCATCTGCGGCGCGGCGACCTTGCCGGCCTGCGCCTGACGCGCGAAGATGTCGCGCATCAGCGACAGCGAGAAGAGGTGCGCATAGAGCAGCGGCAACATGCCCGACTGGCTCATCTTGCGCAACTGGTCGCCGCGCAGGTCGGCCAGCTTCTTCTCGTCGATCATCTGGAAGCCGCGATAGATGAAGGGCTGCTCGCCGCCGTCCATCTGGATGGTGACCTCGCCGTCCATCAACAGGCCCAGGTCCTTCAGTTCCTTCATGAACATCTGGGTGCGCTGGCCGGCTTGCTCGAACTGCTCGTTGAAGGCCAGGATGTCCTTGGTCAGCTGGCTGGGCTGGCCATCGGTGAACAGCGGCTCACCCTCGTCGAATGCGCCGATCGTGTCGCTGGTCGGGTCGAAGCAGAGCGACAGTTCCTGGCTGTCGGGCCGCAGCCGCGCCAGCATATAGGGATAGCGGCGGATATAGGCGGGGACGTAGAAGTTCGTCTCGGTCAGCTTGCCGGCATCGTCGACGAAGACGTTGACGCCCTCGTTCAGGCCCATCAGCGCCAGCGGGATCGCATCCTCGCCGACCGAGAAGACGATCGGCATGTGGCGCTGGATCAGCGGGAATTCCTCGATCGTCACCGGGATCGCATGCTGGCCGGCGAGGAAGGGCGCGGTCTCGGCCGGGCGGACCTTCCAGTCCGCATGCGTCTCGCTCGAAAGCGGTTCGAGGCCGTTGTAGAAGAGCGGCAGTTGCGGCGCGCTGGCCATTTTTCGATCACTCCGGGAACAAAAGAACGCCTTGCCCTATTCCGCCGGCCGGAGCGGCGCAAGCAGCTTGCCCGGGTTGAGCAGCCCGAGCGGGTCGAGCGCCGCCTTGATCGCGGCGAGCGCCGCCAGCCGGCCGGGCGGGGCGAGCCGCGCCAGCTCCGCCGACTTCATCTGGCCGATGCCGTGCTCGGCCGAAATCGTGCCGCCCGCCGCCGTCACCAGGTCATGGACGAAGCGGCTGACAATGGGTGCTTCTTCCGCATACCAGCGGGTGCGGTCGGCGTCGCCGGGCGCGCGGACGTGGAAGTGGATGTTGCCGTCGCCCAGATGGCCGAAGCCCGAGGCGCGGGTGCCCGGGAAGCGCGCGTCGCAGGCCGCCGCCGCCTCGACCATGAAGCGCGGCATCGCATCGACCGGCACCGCGATGTCGTGCTGTGCCGCCGGCCCCCGCGCCCGCTCGGCATCCGACAGCGAATCGCGGATCGCCCAGAAGGCATCGGCCTGGGCCTCGCTGGCGGCGATGGTCGCATCGGCGATCCGTCCGTCCGACAGCGCCTCGCCAAGCACGCGTTCGAGCAGCGCCTGCGGCGCCTCGGCGGCGGCGGAGGCGGCGGTCGCCTCGATCAGCAAGTGCCAGGCGTGGCGGCCGGCCAGCGGTGCGCGCGTCTGCGGCCGCCAGGCCAGCGCCGCGTCCAGCGTCTCGGCCGGCAGGATCTCGAAACTCTCCACCGCGTCGCTCGCCCGCTGGAAGCGACGGAGCAGCGCCAGCGCATCGGCGGGGTCGGCCACCCCCGCCCAGGCGACGCCGCGCGCCGCGACCGCCGGCACCAGCTTCAGCGTGGCGGCGGTGACGATGCCCAGCGTCCCCTCCGCGCCGATCATCAACTGGCCCAGGTCATAGCCGCGATTGTCCTTGCGCAGCGCCGCCAGCGTATCGATCACCGTGCCGTCGGCCAGCACCGCCTCCACGCCCAGCACCAGCCCGCGCATCGTGCCGAAGCGCAACACCTGCGTGCCGCCCGCATTGGTGGAGACCAGCCCGCCGATCGTCGCATTGCCGCGCGCGCCGAGCGTCAGCGGGAAGCGCCAGCCCGTCTCCAGCACCGCGTCGTTCAGCCGCTCCAGGATCACGCCGGCCTCCGCCACGGCATGGCCCGCCGCTGCGTCCAGCCGGCGGATGCGGTCCATGCGGCGCAACGAGAGCAGGAACGCCGCCCCGTCCGGCGGCGGCGTCGCGCCACCGACCATCGAGCTGTTGCCGCCCTGCGGCACCAGCGGCACGCGCGCCTCGGCGGCGGCGTGCAGGATCGCCACGACCTCGCCCGTATCGCGCGGCGCGAGCAGGGCGGGGGCATGGCCGCGATAGCGCCGCCGCCAATCCTCTTCCCAGGGGGCGATCAGGTCCCGGTCGGTGACGATCCCGCCCGGCGCGAGCCGGGGCTGGAGGCGGTCGAGCATGGCGGTCTGCGCGGGAGTCATGCCGCGCGGGCTAGACCGAGTTCATGGCGCGTTCAATCTTCGCCGCTAGACCAGAAGGCTGATCCAGCCATGCCGTTTCCCCGCTTTCCCTTCCCCGCGCGAGCGACGCGCCTCGGCCCTGGGCTGGTCCCGCTGGCCGGCTGGTCGTTCGCGACGGCGATGCTGGCCGCGCCGGTCGCCGCCGACCCGCCGGCGATCGTCACCGCGCAGGTGCTGATCCGCGAGCGCATCACCATCCGCCGGGTGCCGCGCATGCCGATGGCCGCCCCCACATTGGCGAGGCCGGTGCCGATGGTTCGCGGCTGGCGCGAGCGCAAGGGGCCGAAATGCGTCCCCGTCGACCGGCTGGCGGGCGCGAGCATCGTCGCGCCGATGGCGATCGACCTGCTGACCGTCGATGGCCGGCGGCTGCGCGCGCGGCTGGACCATGACTGCAGCTCGATGGACTATTATTCGGGCCTCTATATCCGGCCGGGCGAGGACGGGCAGGTCTGCGCGCGGCGCGACTCCATTCGGGTGCGGTCCGGCGCGCGGTGCGGTATCGCGGTGTTCCGCGCGCTCGAACCGGTGCGCTGAGCCGGTCGCCGGGGCGGCCGGGCGCGACCTTCCTTGACTTTTCGCGGTAAATACGACAGCGCCGGGGCGCCTCGACAACGGTCGGCGCACCTTTTACCCGGACATGTTCATGCCCTTTGCCGATCTCGGCCTTTCCGACGAACTTCTCCAGGCGGTCACCGACGCCGGCTATACCGAGCCGACGCCGATCCAGGCGGCCGCCATCCCCTCCGTATTGATGATGCGCGACCTGATCGGCATCGCCCAGACCGGCACCGGCAAGACTGCCGCCTTCGTGCTGCCGATGATCGACATCCTGGCGCATGGCCGCAGCCGCGCGCGGATGCCACGCAGCCTGATCCTGGAGCCGACGCGCGAGCTCGCGGCCCAGGTCGCCGAGAATTTCGAGAAATACGGCCTCGGCCACAAGCTGTCGATGGCGCTGCTGATCGGCGGCGTGTCGATGGGCGACCAGATCAAAGCGCTGGAAAAGGGCGTCGACGTGCTGATCGCGACGCCGGGCCGGCTGATGGACCTGTTCCAGCGCGGCAACATCCTGCTGACCGGCTGTTCGATGCTGGTGATCGACGAGGCGGACCGGATGCTCGACATGGGGTTCATCCCCGATATCGAGGAAATCTGCACCAAGCTGCCCAAGCAGCGCCAGACCCTGCTCTTCTCCGCGACGATGCCGCCGCCGATCAAGAAGCTGGCGGACAAGTTCCTCGACAATCCCAAGACGATCGAGGTGGCGCGCCCCGCCTCGACGAACATCAACATCACCCAATGGGTGGTGCCGGTGCCGGCCCAGTCGACCGAGAAGCGCAAGCGGCTGCGCCAGCTGCTGGGGCAGGACGAGGTACGCACCGCGATCATCTTCTGCAACCGCAAGACGACGGTGCGCGAGCTGAACAAGTCGCTGAAGCAGCACGGCTTCCGCTCGGGCGAGATCCATGGCGACATGGAACAGCCGCAGCGGCTCGCCGAGCTCGACCTGTTCAAGCGCGGCGACATCAACATCCTGGTCGCCTCCGACGTCGCGGCACGCGGGCTGGACATCAAGGGCGTCAGCCACGTCTTCAACTTCGACGCGCCCTGGCACCCGGACGATTATGTCCACCGCATCGGGCGTACGGGTCGCGGCGGCGCGACCGGTGTCGCCTTCACCTTCGTCGCGCCCGACGATGCCGAGAATATCGACAATATCGAGAAGCTGACCGGCCAGTCGATCGCCCGGCTCGAACTGCCGGTCGTCGAGGAGGAGCCGCGTCGCGGCCGCCGCGAGCGCCCCGCTCGCGCGGCGTCGAGCGAGCCGGTCGCGGCCGCCGAGCCGGTCGAGGCCGAAGCACCCCGCCGCGAGCGGTCGGAACGGCGCGAGCCGGCCCGCAGCGACCGCGACCGGCGCGAACAGGCTCCCCGCGAGCAGGCCCCCCGCGACTATGCTCCCCGCGAGCAGGCCAGTCGTGAGCAGGCCAGTCGCGAGCAGGACCGCCCGGCGCGGGGTCGCCGCGACGATCGTGGCTATGCCCGCGACCGCGACGATGGTCCGGATGTCGGTTGGAACGGCCCGATTCCGGCCTTCCTGAACGCCACCATACCGCTCTGAGCGAGGCGCGCGGGCCGCTGCCCGTACGTCGTCCTCAGCGGGGGGAGCGGTCGGGGGGCGGTGCCGAACGGTCCTCCAATGGTGGGCCGTTCGACGGTTCGGGACAGAGGCTGGCCTTGAACCGGGGCATCATCCCCGTGCGGTGCACGGCGCGGACATAGGCCCAGTCCTCGCAGGATGCCTCGCTTCGGTCGACATTGCCGGCACAGGCCGCGATGCCGCCATCCTTAGCCCGCGATAGCGCCTGATCGAGCCGGGCCCGGTCCCGCCGGTTCAGGTGCGCCCGGAAATCGTCGAGTTTCTGGAGCAGGTCGCCGGGGGCGATCGTGCTCCTGTCCGAGGTGGCACGGATCGCGGCCGTGTTGGCGACGTTGCGCGGGGCTTTGACGGCGATCGGCAACGGGACGGGAAGGACGGGCATCGGTGCCTCCGAGGCGATGGCGCATCAGTGATGGGCCGGTGCCCATCCTACGCGCCATCCCGTCTCATCCTACTGACAAGCATGTCATGGCGGCCGCCTGTCGAACAGACAGGGTGGCGGACCAGGGTGGTGGCCTGCCCCCTCCATTGGCGAGGAGGTCGATCTGGATTAAGGGCCCGGCTAGGAATGACCAACCCGGCGACATGCTATGTCCGGCATGGCCGGGCGGCGGAGGGATCGACATGAGGCGCGCGGGGATGGGAATCGGTGCGGCGCTATCGGCTCTTGCCTGCACCAGCCCCGCGCCCGCCGCGCCGCCGTCGCTCGACCTGATCGCCTCGACCGCGTTACCGCGGGGCAGCCGCTTCCAGGGCATCGCGGTCGGTGGCCTGTCGGGTCTCGACCGGCTGCCGAACGGCGATTACCTCGCCATTTCCGACGACAAGGGCGATGGGCGGCCGCCACGCTACTACCGGTTGGCGATCCGGATCGATGCGCCGCGTCATCGCATGCAGGTGCGGATCAAGCAGCAGGTCGTGTTGCGCGACGCCCGGGGCATCCCTTTCCCTACCGACCGGATGGTAATCGATCCCGAAGCCATTCGCCATCTGGCCGGTGGCCATGTCCTCTGGTCCTCGGAAGGGACATGGCGGTCCGATCCCGCAGACCGCACCCAGCCGGCCATGTATGAGGGCGACGCGAAGGGTCGCATCCTCCACGGTTTCGCATTGCCCGACGCCTATCTCCATGCCGACAACCGCACGCGCGGCGCGGAATCCAACGGCGTGCTGGAAGGGCTGGCGGTCACGCCGGACGGCGGGATATTCGCGCTCAACGAGGTGCCGGCCTTCGAGGATCGCCCCGTCGCCGGCGGCGCCACCGCGCCGGCGCTCCATCGCCTGACCCGGTTCGATCCCACGACCCGGCGGCCGACCGGACAATATGTCTATGCCGAGCCGGACTCGCGCTACAGCGTGTCGGAACTGCTGGCGGTCGACGACCACCGTTTCCTGACGATCGAGCGTGCCACGCCGTTCGACATGAAACAGGGCGTTCATGCGCGCATCGTGCTGTCGACCCTCGCGCCGGATACGAGCGACGTGCTGGCCTGTCCGGCCTTGCCGCGCTGCGCTGCCGTGCCGATGCGGCGCGAGGTGCTGCTCGACCTGCCGGGCCGCTACCGTGGCATCATGATCGACAATCTGGAGGGGCTGGCCTGGGGACCGAGGCTGGTGGACGGCCGTCGCACGCTGATCGCCGAGGCGGACGATAATTTCAGCAAGGAGGAACGCTCGCAGTTCCTCGCCTTCGCTTGGTCCGAGCCGAAGGGGTAGGCGGGACCGTCAGGCCCGCGCGCGTTGCAGCAGTTCGTCCCAATCCAGGCCAAGCAGGTCGACCGCCTCCTGGATGCGCGGCCAGTGGGTGGTCATGAAGGTCGCGCGCTCGGCCAAGCGCAGCCGCTCCGCCGCGCCGGGCAGCACGAACATGCCGACGCCGCGCCGCACCTCGACATAGCCGTCGTCCTGGAAACCCTGATAGGCCTTGGCGACGGTCAGCGGATTGGCGCCATGTTCGGCGGCGAAGGCGCGGACCGAGGGCAACTGGTCGCCCGACCGATAGTCGCCACGCAATATGCCCGCCGCGATCGCGCCGCGGAGGCGGAGATAGACCGGGCTGTCCTCGCCGCTAAATGCTGTCATGGTGACTTAATACACCATGAGGCACGCTTGTCGACTCACCAATGTGAAACGATTGCACCCAGATCGGGACGGGGCCGTTCGTCCAGCGGCCGCGATGGCGTGCCGATGAAGACGAAGCCGACGATCCGCTCCGGCGCCGCGCCGAATCCGTCGCGCACCGCCTCCGACATGCTGGGCCAGCCGGTCAGCCAGCCGGCGGCATAGCCATGCGCATTGGCGGCGTGGAGCAGGTTCATGCACGCCGCGCCTGCCGACATCTCCTGCTCCCAGACCGGGATCGGCCGGCCCGGCTGCGGCGTGGACAGGACCACGACCAGGGCGGGGGCCTGGCGCGCGAACTGGTCCAGCCCGGCCAGCTCCGCCTCGGTCGGCGGCGGCGTGGCGGCGCGGCGGGCACCCAGGATCAGCGCGGACAGCCGGTCGCGATCCTCGACGATCACGAACCGCCAGGGGGCCAGCTTGCCATGGTCGGGCGTGCGCGCGGCGATGCCGATCATCGCCGTCAGTTCGTCGGTCGAGGGGCCGGGCGCGACCAGATCGCGCGGCTTGCCCGAACGGCGGGTGGCGAGGAAGGCGAGCGGCGTCGAGCGATCGTTGAGCATCACCGCCCCAGATAGCGTGCCGTCGCCGATATCCTAGGGTCGATCGACCATGGCGGCGATGCCGGTGCGGGGCGGGCATCGCTTCACCCCGCCGGCAGCGTCACGGTCGCGGTCAGGCCTCCGCCCGGCGCGGTGGACAGGGTCAGCGTGCCGCCATGCAGTTCGGCCAGCTCCCGCGCGATCGGCAGACCAAAGCCATGGCCTTCCCCCGCTTCGTCCAGCCGGACGCCGGGGCGCAGCGCCTGGGGGATCGCGTCGGCGGCGATGCCGGGGCCGTCATCGGTGATCGCGATCCGCACCGCCGCATCGTGGCGCTCCGCCCTGATCCGCACCGCCTGCCGCGCCCAACGCCATCCATTGTCGATCAGATTGCCCAGGATCTCCGCCAGATCCTGCGCATCGCAGCGCACGGCCATGTCGTCCGCCACCGCGACCTGGCTGCGGATGCCGCGATCGGCATGGATACGCGCCAGCGCCGCGACCAGATCGGCGACGATCGGCGCGACCGCGATCCGGTCCGCCCCGGCCGGACCATCGCTGGCGGCGCGGGCGCGGCCGAGATGGTGGCGGATCTGCCGCTCGGCCCGGTCGAGCTGCGCGGCCAGCCGCCCGTCCGGATCATGCCCGGCGAGATCGAGGCGCAACGTGGCCAAGGGCGTCTTCAACCCATGCGCCAGATTGGCGACATGGCCGCGCGCCTGCTTCAGTTGCGCGGCATTGTCGTCGATCAGCGCGTTGAGCCGCTCGACCAGCGGGAGCAATTCGGTGGGCGAATCGACCGTGACATGGCGGCGGCGGCCGGCGCGCACCTCCGCCAGCATCGCCGCGATCGTCGCCAGCGGCCGCAGGCCCAGGCGAAGCTGCACCAGGGTCGCGACGCCGAGCAGGCCACCGAGCAGCGCCAGCATCGCCAGCAAGGGGGCCAGCGCCGCCTCCACCGGGCGGGTGATCGCGCGGCGCGGGACGGCCACCGCCACGCGTGCCGGCCCGGCGGCGGTGGGTATCGTCGCCCAGCGGCCATGCACGCCGCCGGTGCCGGTCCGCTGATCGAACGGATGGCCCGCGCCCGGCGATGGCGGCGGCGCGCGATCGGCCGGCGGCGGCTGGCGGCCGGGATGCGGCGGCGGTGGCGGCTTCGGGGGTTCAAAGCCCTCCGGCGGTACCACCGGGGTAGGCGGCGTCCCGCCGGTGGCCAGCGGATCGAGCCATGCCATGCCGGCGCGGGCGCGCGGCGTCACGATCCGCCAGGGCTGGTCGCTTTCCCTCGCCAGCCGCGCCAGCAGCGCCGTATCGAGCGTGCCGTCCTCGCGCACCGCCGCGCCGTACGCCAGCAGCCGGTCGTCCAGCCGTGCGTCGATCGTGCCCGTGACATAGCGGTCGAGGATGCCGGCGATCGCCACCCCCGCCACCGCCAGCGCGACCAGCGTCGCGGCCGCCGCGACCAGCGCCAGCCGTCCGCGCAGCGACCGGGGCACCCGTATCATGCCGCCCCCGCCGTCAGGCGATAGCCGCGCCCGCGCACCGTCTCGATCCGCTCCGCCCCGATCTTGCGGCGCAGGCGGCCGACGATCACCTCCAGCGAGTTGGAATCGACATCGGCATCGCCTTCATAGACCCGCTCCAGCAGGTCGAGCCGCTCCACCACCACCTCGCGGCGCAGGATCAGCGCCGACAGCACGCGCCATTCGAAGGCGGTCAGCTTCAGCGGGAGGCCGTCCAGCTCGACCTGCCCGGTCTGCGCGTCGAAGCTGAGCGGCCCGCAGCGGATCACGCTGGCGGCATGGCCGGCGGCCCGGCGGACCAGCGCGCGCAGCCGCATCACCAGCTCCTCGGTGCGGAACGGCTTGGTCAGGTAATCGTCGGCCCCGGCCTTGAAGCCCTGCACCTTCTCCGCCCAGGCGTCGCGCGCGGTCAGGATCAGGACGGGCAGGGTGCGGCCCTCGGCGCGCCAGCCCGCCAGCACCGACAGGCCGTCGCGACCCGGCAACCCCAGGTCGAGCACCGCGACGTCGTAATTCTCGGTACTGCCCAGATGGCCGCCATCGATGCCGTCCGTGGCCAGGTCGACGGCGAAATGCTCGGCCCGCAGCGCACGCGCGATCCCAGCGCCCAGCGCCGCATCATCCTCCACCAGCAGCACCCGCATCGCATCCCTTTCCATGATCGGCCCTATGCCCCGGGTCTAAACCGAAACTGAACCGCGCGGTTCAGTGGGGGTCGGGGGCGAATCGGTAGAAGGGGTCATCAACAAGGAGACGACCCCATGCCCCCCATCTTCCGCAACAATCTGCGCACCGGCCTGGCCGGCGTCGCGCTGCTCGCCGCCGGCATCACCGGCGGCGCGGTGGTTGCCCGCTCGTTCGAGCCGGCGGTCGAGATGGCGCCGATGCGCGCCACCCCGATCCGATCGCTGACCGCCGGCGACTCGGTCGTCACGGTCAAGGGCCGCGTCGCCGAGGTGTTCGGCAACAAGTTCGTGCTGGACGACGGCAGCGGCCATGCGCTGGTCGATACCGGCCCCAAGGGCGATGACGCCGGGCTGGTCGCTACCGGTGCGCCGGTGACGGTGCAGGGCCGGTTCGACCGGGGCATGATGCATGCCTCGTTCCTGGTCGACGGGTCGGGCAAGGTGGTGGCGCTGGCCCCGCTCGCGCCGCCGCCGCATGGTCCGGGCGGCCCCGGTGGCCCCGGTGGCCCCGGTGGCCCCGGTGGCCCCGGCGGTCCGGGTGGTCCGGGTGGTCCGCGTGACCGCAACGCGCCGCCCCCCCCGCCGCCGGCTGGCGCACCGGCTCCGGCTGGCGCACCGGCTCCGGCTCCGGCCGCAGCGGCCCCCGCGCCGGCTCCCGCCACGGCGGGCTGACCGGAAACCCAGTGATCGTTCGGCGCGTTTCGGGGCTTCACCGCCCTGGAGCGCGCCGATCGTCATGTCGTCCATCCCCACCGTTCCCGTCCAGCGCCTGCCCGTGAAGCTCGGGCCCGACCCGCAGCGGACCGTGATCCGCCCCTTCCTGCCCTCCGATCCCGCCGGCTTTGCCATACCGGGCCATCCGCGCCCCGGTCGCATCATCGCCCGCGTCCTGTCCCTGCCCGAATCGGCGCTGGACGACGAACTGGCCCGCGTCCGGGCCTCGCTCGACGAGCGGCACCGCGATGTCGATGCGGTGCTGCTCCGCCAGTTCGACGCGGTGCGCGACCAGCTGCCCGATCCCGATGCCGTCACCCTTTCGCACCGGCTGCTGATCGGGGCCTATCTGAGTGCGGAATATGCCTTCGAATCGGCGGCGCTGTTCAACCCCAGCATCGTCGGCATGGGCGAGGAGGCGGACGGCGCGATCCGCTTCGTCCTGTCGCTGCGCGGGATCGGCGAGGGCCATCTGTCCTCCGTCGCCTTCCGCACCGGCTGCTGGCAGGCGGACGGCACGCTGGTGCTCGACCCGGCCAGCGAGACGGCCGTGCCGCCGATCGTCGGCCCCGCCAGCGGATGGCACGACCAGGATACGGTGCAGCTCGATTGCCGGGGGAGCCGCGAGCCGTCCGAGACCGTGCTCTTCCCCGTCCTCGACAGCCAGGCGCGCGGGATCGAGGATCTGCGCCTCACCCCGTTCCGCCGCAAGACCGGCGAGACCACCTATGTCGGCACCTATACGGCAGTGGGCACCGACGCGGTGCGGCAGGAGCTGCTCCAGACCGACGACTTCCGCAACTTCAAGATGCATCCGGTGCGCGGCGCGCTGGCGGGCGCGAAGGGCATGGCGCTGTTCCCGCGCCGGGTCGGCGGCCGCTTCTTGGCGATCGGGCGGCAGGACAACGAGAATCTGTGGCTGTTCGAATCGGACGATCCCTTCACCTGGAACGGTGGCCGCAAGATCCTGGAGCCCCGCTACCCCTGGGAATTCGTGCAGATCGGCAATTGCGGCTCGCCGATCGAGATCGACGAGGGCTGGCTGCTGCTGACCCATGGCGTCGGGGTCGTCCGCAACTATTGCATGGGCGCGGTGCTGCTCGACAAGGACGATCCGTCGCGCGTGCTGGGCCGCCTGTCGATGCCGCTGCTGGAGCCGGGGCCGGAGGATCGCGACGGCTATGTGCCCAATGTCGTCTATAGCTGCGGGGCGCTGGTACGCGGGCGGACGATGCTGCTTCCCTATGGGATAGCGGACGAATATACCCGTTTTGCCACGGTCCCCATCGATCCGCTGCTGGCGGCGATGGATAATCAGGCTTTATAACAGCGGATTAACCCGTGTGCTGTAGGATGCGCCGTGGTGATGGAATCAGGGCGAATCGAGGCGGACGGGGTGGCGGGGCGACCGATCAGGACGATATCGGCCGCCGCCCTGGCCTATTGGGCGGTGACGTCGCTGTCGCTCGTCGCGACCGGCGGTCTCGACGGCGCGGCCGCGATGTGGCCGGCGAGCGGCGTTCTGCTGGCGGCGCTGCTGCTGGTGCCGGCCGGCTTCGCGCCTGCGACCCTGCTCGCCTGCGCCGCCGGCAGCACCCTGGCCAATCTGGGCATGGGCACCAACCTGCCGATGGCGGCGGGCATCACCGGCGCCGACCTGGTCGGCGGCTGGCTGGGCGCGGTGCTGATCCGCCGCTGGGGCATCGCGCGACCGTCCTTCATCAAGCCCCGCGATGTCGCGCGCTTCACCACCGCGACCGTGATCGGGGGGGTGGTGAACGCCGCGATCTGGGCGGTGGTCGGCGGCCCCGGATGGCAGTCGATCCTGTCCTGGTTCACCACCGACACATTGGGGATGCTGATCGTCGCGCCGATGGTGCTGACCACGGCGGCCTTGTACGATCCGGCGGAGGCGCGGGCGGGTCGCCCCCGCTCGGGTGGCGAGGCGATCGCCCTGCTGGCGCTGGTCGCGGCGGTGACGTTGGCGGTATTCGCGCAAGACCGCTTCCCTCTATTGTTTCTGCCGATGGTCGCGCTGCTGATCGCGACCTATCGGCTGGGGCCGTTCGGCGCCGCCGGCGGGGTCACGATCGTCGCGACCGTCGCGACGCTGGCGATCAGCCGGGGACTGCATCCGGCGCACCTCCTGGCCGGTTCGCCGGCCGCGACCGCCTTCTTCCTGCAATTCTATCTGCTGGTGCTGTTCGCGACCGCGCTGCCCTTCGCCGCGATCCAGTCGGCGCGGGCGCGACTGACGGCCGAGCGCGCGGAAAGCGAGCGGCACCACCGGCTGCTGGCCGAATGGTCGAGCGACATCATCGGCCGAATCTCGGTCGATGGCGTCGTCGTCTATGCCTCGCCTGCCGTCCAGCGGGTGCTGGGTTTCACCCCGGACGAGGTGCTGTCGCAGGGGCCGATAGACCTGATCCATCCCGACGATCGCGAGACCGTGCTCGCCAACTGGCGGGGCCTGGTGGCCGGCCGCCCCGGCCATGACGTCTGCGTCTATCGCCAGCGCCGCCGCGACGGCGCCTATGTCTGGCTGGAGGCGGCCTATCGGCTGGTCCCGGTCCAGCAGACCGAGGGCCGGCCGGCGGACGGGCAGGGGGCGGAGGTGATCGTGTCGGTTCGCGACATCAGCCGGCGTCGCCAGGCCGAACTGCGCGCCGATGCGGCGATGCACGAACTGCGCGACGCCAACCGCCTGCTGGAGATGGCGGCGCGGATCGCGGGCGTGGGGCATTGGCGCTATTCGATCGCCACGGGGACGTTGGCGTGGAGCGCGGAGGTGTTCCGCCTGCACGGCCTGAACGTCACCGATCCGCAGCCGACGCTGGAGCAGGCGATCGCCTTCTACCACCCGGACGACATGGTGCAGGTGCGATCGGTGGTCCATGCGGCGATGGTCGAGGGCGGCGAGTTCGAATGCGCCGCACGCGTCTGCGGCGGCGATGGCCTGGTCCACCATGTCGTGGTCCGTGGCCGGGGCGAGATGGCGGCGGATGGATCGCCCGCCGCCTTGTTCGGCATCATCCGCGACGTGACCGAGCAGGTCGAATCCGAAGCCGCGCTGCGCGCCGCGCATCTCGCCGCCGAGCAACTGGCCGAGCGCGCACAGCGACTGGTCGACATCGACGCGTTGACCGGCGTGGCCAGCCGCCGCCGCGCGCTGGCCATGCTGGACGAGGCGCTGGCGACCGCCATGGGGCAGGGCCAGCCCCTGGCGGTCGCGGTGCTCGACATCGATCATTTCAAGCAGGTCAACGACCGTTGGGGCCATGGCGAGGGCGACCGGGTGCTGCGCCGCGTCGCCCGCGCGGCGACGGAGGCGGTGCGCGCCACCGATCTGGTCGGCCGGCTGGGTGGCGAGGAGTTCGTGGTGATCTTCCCCGGCGCCGGGCAAGCCGTGGCGCTGACGCTGGTCGAGCGGCTGCGGACCGCGATCGCCACCAGTGCGGCGCACCCTGCGGACGGGCCGCCGGTCACCGCCAGCATCGGCATCGCACTGTACCGGCCGGGCGCGACCGCGACCTCGCTGCTCGGCGATGCCGACCGGGCGCTCTACCGCGCCAAGGCGGAGGGTCGCAACGCGGCACACCTCGCCGCCTGAACCCATCCTGCCGAATACGCGTTCCCCGCGCCGACCACGAACCGGATCGAGAGGAATCGGCATGAGCATCGGCACGTCATTGGGCATGGGCGGCGACGGAACGCAGCAGCGGAAGGTCCGCTATGCCATTGTCGGGCTGGGCGACATCGCGCAGGAGGCGATGATGCCGGGCATCGCGCATACCGGCAATTCGGAGCTGGTCGCGCTCGTCTCCGGCGATCTCGACAAGGCGCGGCAGGTGGCGGAGAATTACGGGCTGGACGCGGTCTATGCCTATGAGGATTTCGCCGAGCTGCTCGCCTCCGGCACGATCGACGCCGTCTATGTCGCGACCCCCAATTGGCGTCATGCGGAATTCGCCATTCCCGCGCTCGATGCCGGCATCCATGTGCTGTGCGAGAAGCCGCTGGAGATTTCGGTCGAGCACGCACAGGCGATGCTGGCGGCGGAGCGCCGCTCCACCGCCAAGCTGATGACCGCCTATCGCCTCCATTTCGAGCCGGCGACGATCGACGCGATCAACCGCATCCGGGCGGGCGAGCTGGGCGAGCTGATCGCCTTCTCCTCCTGCTTCGCGCAGATGCTCGACCCCGCCAACCACCGGGCGCGCAACGGGATCGAGGGCGGTCCGCTGTTCGACATGGGGGCCTATCCGATCAACGCCATCCGCTACCTGTTCGGGGAAGAGCCGGTGGAGGTCGTATCGGCGATCGGATCGCGGCATTCGGAATCGGGCTATGCGCAGGATTTCGACGACACGGTGGCGGTGACGCTGCGGATGCCGGGCGGCGCCATCGCGCAGTTCGTCGTCAGCTATTATGCCAATACCGTCGACAGCCTGGTGATCGCCGGCACCAAGGGGTCGATCCAGATGCGCCCCGCCTATGGCTTCGGCATGGCGCTGCGCCACCAGCGCATCATCGGCGAGGATGAACGCGAGGCGAGCTTCGCCGAGACCGACCAGTTCGGCGGGCAGATGCGCTATTTCTCCGACTGCATCCTCCACGACCGCGCCGTCGAGCCGGATGCCGAGGAGGGACTGGCCGACCTGCGCGTGATCGAGGGGATCGTGCGCGCGCTGGAGACGGGGCAGCCCCAGGTCCTGCCGCCCTTCACCCGCACCCGCCGCATCGATCCCGAGCAGGTACAGGGCCTCAGCCCGGTCAGCGCGCCCGATCTGGTCAAGGTCAGCGACCCGACGCGATAGGCCCTCCCGGCGCATCCCCCGTTTGCACAGGGCTGGCAGCGACGGATGGGGGACGCTAGGAGCCGGGCCATGACCGACGACGCGATGCAGTTGCGAGCCGAGGCGCTCGCCTCCAAGGCCTGGCCCTATGAAGAGGCGCGCAAGCTGCTCGCGCGCTGGCCGGAGGGGAAACCCGGTGATGCGCCGATCCTGTTCGAGACCGGCTATGGTCCGTCAGGCCTGCCGCATATCGGCACGTTCAACGAGGTGCTGCGCACGACGATGGTGCGCAACGCCTTCCATGCCCTGTCCGACCGGGCGACCCGGCTGATCGCGTTCAGCGACGACATGGACGGCCTGCGCAAGGTGCCGGACAATGTCCCCAATGGCGCGATGCTGGCCGAGCATCTCGGCAAGCCGCTGACCCGCATCCCCGATCCCTTCGGCACGCATGACAGTTTCGCCGCGCACAACAATGCGCGGCTGCGCGATTTCCTCGACCGCTACGGCTTCGATTACGAATTCGCCTCCTCGACCAACTATTACACGTCGGGGCGGTTCGATGCCGCGCTGAAGCTGGTGCTGCGCCATTTCGACGCGATCCAGGGCGTGATGCTGCCGACGCTGCGCGCCGAGCGCGCCGCCACCTATTCGCCGGTGCTGCCGATCAGCCCCCGGTCGGGCGTGGTCTTGCAGGTGCCGATCGAGGTGGTCGATGCCGAGGCCGGCCTGATCGCCTTCGAGGACGAGGGCGAGCGGATCGTCCAGTCGGCGCTGGGCGGCCTGTCCAAGCTGCAATGGAAGGTCGACTGGGCGATGCGCTGGGTCGCGCTGGGCGTCGATTACGAGATGGCGGGCAAGGACCTGATCGACTCGGTCATCCAGTCGGGCAAGATCGCCCGCGTGTTGGGCGGCCGCCCGCCCGAGGGCTTCAATTACGAGATGTTCCTCGACGAACATGGCCAGAAGATCTCCAAGTCCAAGGGTAACGGCCTGTCGATGGACGAGTGGCTGACCTATGGGCCGGAGGAGAGCCTGGCCTTCTTCGCCTATCGCGAGCCGAAAAAGGCCAAGCAATTGCACATGGGCGTGATCCCGCGCGCGGTGGACGAATATTGGCAGTTCCGCACCAATTATCGCGGCCAGGAACCGAAGCAGCGGCTGGGCAATCCGGTCCACCATATCCATGACGGGCTGGTGCCGGACGAGACGCTGCCGGTCAGCTTCGGCCTGTTGCTCAACCTCGCCAGCCTGCCGGGCGTGGGCGACCGCGAGACGATGTGGCGCTTCCTCCAGCGCTATGACGCGGGCCTGACGCCGGAGGGCAATCCGGCGCTCGACCGGCTGGTCGGCTATGCGGTCGCCTATGCGCGCGATTTCGTCGCGCCGACGCTCCAGCGTCGCCCGCCGACCGAGGGCGAAGCGGCGGCGCTGCGCGACCTGGACGCGGCCCTGGCCGAGCCGGTGCCGGCCGATGTCGATCTCGCCGCGACGCTCCAGGACCGGGTCTATGAGATCGGCAAGCGCCATTACGGCAAGGAGGCTTTGCGCGACTGGTTCGGCGTCCTCTACGAAACGCTGCTCGGCGCGTCGCAGGGGCCGCGCATGGGCAGCTTCTTCGCGCTCTACGGCGTGGAGGAGTCGCGGCGGCTGATCGCGGAGGCCGTGTCGGCGGATTGACGGGCCCCCGGGCTCCTGTGTTCGCAGGGGCCCGGCCGTGTGCTTTGTCGCGATCCCGCCCGAACCGTCCCGACCGTCAGGTGACATGCCCCGATCCCATCCTCCGCCGCCGCCCGAACCGTCCGCCGATCTCCCCCTGGCCAAGGGCAGCGCCGGTTATCGGCGGCTGACGCTGGCGATGCTGTTCGCCGGCTTCTCCACCTTCTCGCTGCTCTATGCGGTGCAGCCGCTGCTGCCGCTGTTCGCGCGCGACTATGGGCTGAGCGCGGAAGGCGCGTCGCTCGCGGTGTCGCTGGCGACCGGGCCGCTGGCGATCGGCATATTGGTGGCGGGTTTCGTCTCCGATCGGATCGGGCGGCGGCCGCTGATGATCGCGGCGATGTTCGCCGCCGGTCTGCTGACGCTCGCCGTCGCGGTCGCGCCCGGCTGGTATGCGCTGCTCGCGCTGCGGCTGCTCACAGGCCTGGCGCTGGCGGGGGTGCCGGCGGTGGCGATGGCCTATGTCTCGGAAGAGGTGGACGTCGCGTCGGTCGGATCGGCGATGGGCCTCTATATCGGCGGTAGCGGCCTGGGCGGCATGGGCGGGCGGCTGGTCGCCAGCGTCGTCGCCGATCTTGCGGGCTGGCGCTGGGCGCTGGCGGTGGTCGGTTTGGCCGGCCTGGCGATGGCGGAGGCGTTCCGCCGGCTCGCACCGCCGTCGCGGCGCTTCGTCGCGGGGACGGGCGGGCTGGGCGCGGTGGTCGGCGCGGTGCGGCCGCTGTTCGCCGATCCGGGGCTGCGGCTGCTCTACATGGAATCCTTCCTGGTGATGGGCATCTTCGTCACCATCTTCAACTATGTCGGCTTCCACCTGCTGGGCGCGCCCTATCACCTCAGCCAGGCGACGGTCGGCGCGATCTTCCTGATCTATATCCTGGGCTCGATCAGCTCGGCCTGGTTCGGCGGCTTGGCGGGGCGGGTCGGCCGGCGGCGGATCTTCCCCATCCCGGTCGCGGTGATCCTGATCGGCGTGGCGCTATCCGCCGCGCGGCCGCTGGTCGCGGTGATCGCCGGCATCGCCATCGTCACGATCGGCTTCTTCGGCGCGCATTCGATCGCCAGCGCCTGGGTCGGCCGGCGCGGCGCGGCGGCGCGGGGGCAGGCGGCGGCCTGGTATCTGTTCTTCTATTATGCCGGGTCGAGCGTGTTGGGCACGGCGGGCGGCATCGCCTGGACGCGGGGCGGCTGGCCGGGCGTCAGCCTCTATTGCGGCGGGCTGGCCCTGGCGGCCCTGATCGGCGCGGCGTTGCTCACCCGCGTCAGGCCTCTGGCGGTGGAGCCGCCGGACGACGGCCCCACCCTCCCGCTCTAGGCTCAGGCGAGGCGCAGGACGCCCCGGCCCCGTCGCCGCGCCGCCATGCCGACCAGGGCGAAGCCGGTCAGCATCAGCATCCAGCTGGTCGGCTCCGGCACCGCCAGCGCGAACTGGCGGTTCATCTCCTGATAGGCGGCGCGCTGCACCGCCGCGGTCGGATGCGTGCCGTCGAACGAGAAATAGCCGGCGCAGCCCGAGGCGATCGCCGCCGCGCCCGCCGCCTGGCAGGTGGTGGTCAGGTCGAGCGCGGGCAGGCCGAACCGGCCGGGATCGACCGACAATTGGTTGAAGAAATCGGTGAAGCTGAATCGGTACAGCGTCGTGTCGGACGACAGCTTCAGATCGCCCAGCGCCGCGTCCAGATAGGCGTTGGCCTGGGTGTTGATCGCTCCGGCGGTCGCCACCGGAAAGTCGGTGATCAGGATGTTGCGCACGCCCAAGCCGTCCAGTCGCTGCACGCTGGCGGCATATTGGCTGGCGGCGTCCTGCAGATAGCGTTGCGGATCGGCCCCGCCGATCGTCCCGGCGATCGCGCCGAAGACGTCGTTGCCGCCCGCGTTCAGCACATAGAGCCCGTTGCCGTCGGCGGTCCTGCCCAGCGCGACCTCGTACAGGTCGATCTGCCGCGAGAGATCGGGGACGATGTCGCCATTGTCGACGATCCGCGCGCCGCCAAAAGCGAAGTTGCGCCCGCCGAGCAGCGAGGCGGTGGTCGGCCGGCCGAACAGGTCGATGCTCAGCAGGTCGGTATAGTCATAGCCGTTGGTGAACCGGCCCTGGAAATAGCCGGCCGCGGGCGATGGCATCTGGCCACCGGTCAGGGCGTAGATATTGCCCGCATCGACCAGGCTGTCGCCGAACACGGTCAGCGAGGTGTAGCTGGAGGTCATTCGGGTGGCGGCGGCGGGACTTGCCAGCCCCAGCGATGGGGCCACCAGCATGGTGGCCAGGAGTGACGCTTTCATCGGCTTCCTCTCTTGCTGCGGCGTCGTTAACCACGCCTGCCCGCAAAGATGCGCCGTTTCCGCGACTTAGCCAAGCGGTGAGTCGCGCCGATCGTCTCGGAGCGACTCACCCGCGATCATTTCACGCCATGCATCCAGCGCTTGATGAGCGGCGACAGCAGCAGCAGGAACAGGCCGATGCCGACCGCGATCCAGCCGATCGTCCAGAACACGCCGGTATAGGTGTCCAGGCTGACCTTCAGGTTGGTCACCTGCCCGCCCACCGTCTCCACGCTCGCCACCTGCGCGACGATGCCGGCGACATATTGCGCGACCGAGATCGACAGGAACCACACGCCCATCATCATGCCGACGATGCGCGCGATCGACAGCTTGGTGATCATCGACAGGCCGACCGGCGAGATGCACAATTCGGCGAAGCTGTGGATGAAGTACAGGCCGGCCAGCCACCAGATCGCGACCTTGAAGGTCGGGCCGACCATGGTCGCGCCCCAGACCAGGAACAGGAAGCCCGCGCCCACGCCGACCAGCGCGATCGCGAACTTGACCGGCACCGACGGCTCCAGCCCGCGCCGCGCCAGCCCCGTCCACAGCGCCGACATGACGGGGGCGAGCAGGATGATGAACAGCGCGTTGAAGAACTGGGTCTGCCCGGCCGAGATCGAGAAGAGGCCGAACACCGACAGGTCGGTATTGCGGTCGGCGAACAGCGTCAGCGACGAACCGGCCTGTTCGAACAGCGTCCAGAACACGACGTTGAAGACGATCATCACCATCGCCGCCAGCATCATCTGGAATTCGCGCCGGTCGCCCTTCACCGCCGACCAGATCAGGATCGCCGGCACGCCGATCAGGAAGGTGCCGAACAGCAATTTGCCCATCAGCGACAGGCTGGCGATATAGCCCATGATGCCCGAACCGGGCACCGGCGGCGTCGCGTTCATCAGGTTGATGAACAGCAGGTAGAAGATCGGCACGCCGAGCAGCGCCAGCGCATAGATGCCCAGCGCCCGGTCCTTGCCGCCCTGGCGCACCGCCAGCGGCGGCTCGCCATAGCCGCTCAGCTTGCCGCCATCGAACTGGATCAACGCCCAGCTGAACACCATGCCCGCCGCCGCCAGGCCGAAGCCGGCCCACCAGCCGATCGCATCGGCCAGGAAGGGGCAGAGCAGCTGCGACAGGAACGAGCCCAGGTTGATGCCCATGTAGAAGATGGTGAAGCCGGCATCGCGGCGTCGATCGCCCTGCGCGTAGAGCTCGCCGACCATGGTCGAGATATTGGGCTTGAAGAAGCCGTTGCCGACCGACACCAGGCACAGGCCGAGCAGCATGATCGTGACGTAGAGGTCGCTGCGCTCGCCGCCCGCGACCAGCTTGCCGGGGGCCACGGTGCGCGTGACGCGGCCGTCCGCGGCGACCAGCGCGGCGCTGCCGTCCTCCTGGCCCTGGATCTTCAGCCGCTGGCCGTTGTCGATCAGATATTGCGTCTCGCCGCCGCTCGCCGACTGGTCGACCTGCACCGCATAGCGCTGGCCGTCGATGGTCGCGATCGGCCTGGCGCTTTCGCCGCCGAAGCAGAGGATGAAATAGCCGATCGACATCAGGATCGCGCCGAACTTCACCGCGCGCTTGAAGCCCAGATACTGGTCCGCCAGCCAGCCGCCGACCAGCGGCGTCAGATAGACCAGCGCGGTATAGCCGCCGTACAGGCCGGTCGCCTCGCGGTCGCCGAACACGAAATGCTTGGTGAGATACAGCGTCAGGAGCGCCCGCATCCCGTAGAAGCCGAACCGCTCCCACATCTCGGTCGTGAACAGGCGCGCCAGCTGGCGGGGATGGCCGAACCAGCTTTCCTGGGCGGCGGGATTGACATGGGTGATGTCCGGCTCGCGCGGGGTGTCCGCGGTCGGGGTGTCCACCATTCGAGATACGCTCCCTAAATACACGGCTCCGGGCACGGGGCCCGGTCGGTCATCGTCCGTGACCGTTCGATGGCGACGGACCCTAGCGGCAAGCGCGCGCGTGTAAACATCCCGTGCCGCCGGGCATGCCCCGGAGCCGCGGAGGAGGGTGGGGGTGCAGGGGCTTCGAAACGCCTCGCTTTCGTCCCGGCCTGTGCGGGATCGTCGCGAGCGCCGGCGTTCCATCGCGATGGCCATCTGCCCCGACAAGGGTCGGGGTAAGTTGTAGAATGTTTTGAATGCTTTGTGGATGTTGCTCCGTTCCGGGATGGAGGCGGATCAGGGGCGGAAACCCGGTCTCGCGAAGGACCGGCGTCCCGTCAGGCCGTGACCAGAGTCGGTCGCGGGCGTTCGCGCGCGGCGAGTTCCTGTTGCCGGTCGCGTTCGGCCCAGTCGATGATCTCCATCCGGCCATCGCCATGTTCGACCAGCGCGGTGCAGCTCTCCACCCAGTCGCCGTCGTTATAATAGGTGATCTCGCCGAACTGGCGGATCTCGGCCGAATGGATATGGCCGCACACCACGCCCTCCACCCGGCGCTCGGCGGCGGCGTGCGCCACCACCTCCTCGAAGCGCGAGATGAAGGCCACGGCGTTCTTCACCCGCTTCTTCATATGCGCGGCCAGCGACCAATAGGGCAGGCCCAGGCGGCGGCGGCACCAGTTGACCAGGCCGTTGCTCTTCAGGAGCAAGGTGTAGGCCCCGTCGCCCAGAAAGGCCAACCACTTGTGGTAGAGGACGACATTGTCGAACTGGTCGCCATGGATCACCAGCAGGCGGCGGCCATCGGCGGTGACATGCACATCCTCGTCCAGCAATTCGATGCCGCCGAACTCCAGCCCCGTATAGTCGCGGAAATGCTCGTCGTGATTGCCGGGGATGTAGATCACGCGGGTGCCGTGCTTGGCCATCTTCAGGATCGCGCGCACCACGTCGTTATGCGCCTGGGGCCAGTACCAGCCCTTGCGCAACTGCCAGCCGTCGACGATGTCGCCGACCAGATAGAGCGTCTCGCACTCATGCGCCTTCAGGAAGTCGAGCAGCATCGCCGCGTTCGAGCCGCTGGTGCCCAGATGCACGTCGGAGACGAAGATGGTGCGATAGCGGGTCCGGCGGGGGGCGCGCCCGTCCTCCTCGTCGCCGCCGTCCCGGTCGGGCAGGGCGAGCCAGGCGGGCAGCGGCGGTGCGGCGCGTCGGTGCGAGCCTGTATCGCCCACCCGGGCGAACGTCCTGACAGCGTGCATCTCGGCCATGTCCGATCCCCCGATCGCGGGACGCGCGGCTGAGCGCGCGCCCATCTTCGTTGCCGGCAGGGCATAGCAGCGGAGTGGGTCAATCCGATGCCATTCCCGTGAAGCTTCGGTGGCGGATCGATGACGGCGGGCATCATCGAAACATCGCAAAAGTGCAACGCGGCTCTGTCACATATCGCCGACCGTCCGTGACAGGTTTCCGCACGAGGAGTTTCTGGTTGGCGACTCAGATGAACAGTATCGGCGTGGCCAAGGCCTATGATCGTTGGGCGCCGATCTATGATCTCGTGTTCGGGGCGGTGTTCCGCCAGGGCCGATCGGTCGCGATCGACGCGGCGGAGCGGGTCGGCGGCCGCATCCTGGAAGTGGGGGTGGGCACCGGCATCTCGCTGCCCCGCTATCGCCGCAGCAGCCGCATCACCGGCGTCGACCTGTCCGACGCGATGCTGGACAAGGCGCGCGGGCGGGTCGCGCGGCTGGGCCTGACCAATGTCGAGGCGATCGAGATCGGCGATGCCGAGCGGCTTGCCTATCCGGACCATGCGTTCGACGTGGTGGTCGCCCAATATGTCGTCTCCGCCGTGCCGCATCCGTTGCGCGCGCTGGACGAATGCGCCCGCGTCTGCCGGCCGGGCGGCGAGATCGTCATCACCACCCGCGTCAGCGCCGATGGCGGATTGCGCGGCGCGATCGAGCGGGGGCTGATGCCGGTCACCAGCCGGCTGGGCTTCCGCACCGAATTTCCCTTCTCGCTCTACAGCGACTGGGTCGCCAGCCGGCCCGACGTCACCCTGCTGGAGGCGCGGCCGATCGCGCCCTTCGGCCATTTCTCGCTCGTGCGCTTCGGCCGGACGGCCGGCGGCAAAGGACAGGACCAGTGAGCAACTTCCGCGCGCAACTCGCCGAACAGCGGTGGGACGACCATCGCTACTATCATCACAGCCTGGTCAACCAGAGCCTGCATTTCGTCAGCGCCTGCACCTTCATGGTCGCCTATTGCCTGTTGCTGGTCGATCCGGCGGTCGCCAGCCTGCTCGCCTGGGGCGTGGCGATGACCAGCCGGCAGGCGGGGCATTTCTTCTTCGAGCCGAAGACCTACGACCATGTGAACCAGGCCAGCCACGAACATAAGGAAGAGATCAAGCTGGGCTACAACCTCTTCCGCAAATGGGTGCTGATGAGCGTCTGGGTGTCGGTGCCGCTGGTGCTGCTCGCCACGCCGACGCTGTTCGACACGCTGGAGAGGCCGGCGGGGGTGATGGATTATCTGCGCCATGTCGGGATCGGCTGGCTGGTCCTGGGGATCGGCGCGATCATCGTCCGCTCGCTCCAGCTCTTCGCGCAATATGACGTGGAGACGGGGCTGGTCTGGGCGACCAAGATCGTCACCGATCCGTTCAACGACTTCCGCCTCTACAAGGGCGCGCCGTTGCGGCTGCTCAAGGGCGAGCGGATCGATCGCCACGAAGCGGTGTGAGATCGGCCTCCCATGTTCCGGCGAACGCCCGAACCCAGGGCCGAGGGCGACAACGCCTGTTGCATGTAGCAACCCTGGGCTCCGGCGTTCGCCGGAGCGCATGGCGCTTCAAGCCACGCCCCGCCCCAAGCGCACCGCGATCATCTCGCGCAGCAGGCGGCGGCGGACGCTCTTGTCGGTCGCGCCCGCCGGGTGCCACCACCAGCCGCCATCGCGCATCGCCCGTCCGGCGGTGACGAACCGCTCGACGATCTCCGCGAACAGCGCGTCGTCGATGTCGAGGCTGAAGATCAGCCGCCCCGTGCCCACCCAGCTCAGCGCCAGTCCCGCCGCCCGGAGATGATATTGCAGCATCCAGTTATAGGCGGAGGGGGCATCGTGCAGCACCGTCCACACCGTGGTCAGATGCGCGACCCGCAGCGGCAGGCCCTCGGCGGCGAGGCGGGCGTTGAGCTGCTCGGCCCGGCCGCGCCAGCGCGCATCCATGTCCGCATAGAGCGCCCGCACCGCTGGCGTCTCCAGCCGGCGGAGAAAGGCGTTCATCGCGGCCATCACATAGGGGTGCGCGTTGAACGTGCCGCGTGCGAAGCAGATGTCGCCGGGCCGGTCGTCGCGCCAGCGCTTCATCAGCGCCGCGCGGCCCGCCAGCACCCCGACCGGCAGGCCGCCGCCCAGCGTCTTGCCATAGGTGACCAGGTCCGGCTCCACCCCGAAATATTCCGCCGCGCCGCCGGGGGCGAGGCGGAAGCCCATGAACACATCGTCCAGGATCAGCACGATGCCGTTCGCCCGGCAGGTCGCCGCCAGCCGCTGGAGCCAGGCGGCATAATCGGCGCGCGCCACCTGGCGCCCGCCGCCGCGCCCCGCGACCAGCTGCCCGTCGGACGGCGCGCCGCCATTGGCGTGCAGCGCCTGGAGCGGGTTGACCAGCACGCAGGCGATGTCGCGCCGGGTCGCCAGCACCTTCAGCGTCCGTTCCGACAGGTCGGCCAGCGTCAGCGTGCCGTCGGCGGGCACGGGGTTGCCGACGCCCGGCTGCACATCGCCCCACCAGCCATGATAGGCCCCGGCGAAGCGCACCAGCCGCCGCCGTCCGGTATGATAGCGGGCCAGTCGCACCGCCTGCATCACCGCCTCGGTGCCCGACATGTGGAACGACAGCTCGTCCATTCCCGACAGTGCGCGCAGCCGCGCGACATTATCGGCCACCACCGGATGCAGCGCGCCGAGCACCGGTCCCAGCGGCTCGGCCATCTCGACGCCCTCGCGGATCGTCTGCTTGTAGAGGTCGTGGCCGAGCAGGTTGACGCCGTAGCTGCCGGTCAGGTCGATCAGCCGGTTGCCGTCCAGATCCCAGACCAGCGGCCCCTCCGACCGGTCGAGAAACGCACCGACGCCGAGCGCCTCGCGCACGCGCCGGCTGAACTGGAAGGGCACGCGGTAGCGGCCGGTGAATTGCAGGTCGGACAGGCCCTCGCGCGTCTCGCGGGTCAGCGCCAGCGTTTTGGGAAAGCGTTCGGCGAAGAGCGTCGCCAGCGCCTCGAACGAGGCGCGCCGCCGCGCCGCGATCTCAGCCGGCGCGCCGTCCGCCTCGAAGAAGCGGTCGTCGCCGTAATCGTAGAAGGGCAATTGCCCCGCCACTCGCTTCGCCATGCGGACATGGCCGCCGAGCGAGGGATGCTTGGCGCGCGACAAAGCGAGCCGGCGGCGGCCCTGGGTGGCGGCGAGCAGGCCGGTGGCGGCCGCGAGCGGAAGCAGGAGCGGATGCATGGCGCCACCAACCCCATCGGCGTGACGCGGCGATGACAGACATGATCGGGACAGACGGGATCGACACGATGACGACAGCCAAGGCGCCGCGCGGATGGATGCGGCTGCTGATGCAGGAGGATATCAACTTCCTGCTGACCAATCGCCTGCCGCGCCGCTGGGCGACGCAGCTGGTGGGGCGGATCGCGCAGGTTCAGCATCCGCTGGTCCGCATCCCGGCGCTGGCGCTGTGGCGCACGTTCGCCGGCGTCGACCTGAGCGATGCGGCGACCCCGCGCTTCCGATCCCTGCGCGACGGCTTCACCCGCGCGCTGAAGCCCGGCGCGCGGCCCTATGATCCCGATCCGGCGGTGATCGCCAGTCCCTGCGACGCGATCGTCGGCGCGCATGGCCGGATCGCGGGCGACCGTGCCTATCAGGTGAAGGGTTTCCCCTATCGGCTGGGCGACCTGGTCCCCGACCCCAGGCTGGTCGAGCGGTTCCGGGACGGATCGTTCGTCACGCTGCGGCTGACGGCGGGCATGTACCATCGTTTCCACGCGCCGCACGACCTGCGCGTGGAGGGCGTCACCTATCGCTCGGGCGACTGCTGGAACGTCAATCCGATCGCGCTCAAGCGGGTCGAGCGGCTGTTCTGCCGCAACGAGCGCGCGGTGATCGAGGCGCGGGTGGAGCCTTTGGGCCTGCCGATCCTGCTGGTGCCGGTCGCCGCGATCCTGGTGGCGAGCATCCGCCTGCACCTGGTCGATACCGAGCGGTCGATCCGCGACCTGGGCGGCGCGCGCCTCGCCTGCGACGCACCGGTCGCCAAGGGGGAGGAGATGGGCTGGTTCGAACATGGCTCGACCATCCTGGTCTTCCTGCCCGCCGGCGTCCGCCTCGCACCCGAACTGGTGGAGGGGCGGGCGATCCGGGCGGGGCAGCCACTCGCCCGCCTGCCCGGCTGATCCGGCGTCAGCGCGCCAGCGGATCGATCGCGTCGTCGGCCGGGTCGGTCGGGCGGGCCAGCGCCTCGACCCGGTCCATCAGCCGCAGGATATTGCCCTGCGCCAGTCCCGCCAGATCGGCGTCGCGCCAGCCGCGCCGCGCCAGTTCGGCGAATAGCGCCGGATAGCCGTCGACCCCGGCCATGTCGGCGGGCGCGGTGCCGTTGATCCCGTCATAATCGCCACCCAGGCCGATGCCGCCGCGCCCGGCGAGGCGGGCGACATGCTCGACATGATCGGCGGCGGTGGCGGCGGTGACGCGCGGCATCGGATGCGCGGCGTCCCAGGCGATCAGCGGCGCGGGGCTGCGCGGGCCATAGACATCCGCCGGCACGCCGACGCTCTTGGCATAGTCGGTCCGTGCCCGGTCCCAGCCGCGCCAGTCCGTCGACAGGAAGGCGGGGTAGAGATTGACCATCACCACCCCGCCGCGCGCGCCGATCGCGGCGAGCAGGTCGTCGGGCAGGTTGCGCGGCGCATCCGCCAGCGCCCGGGCCGCGGAATGCGAGGCGATCACCGGCGCGCGCGACACGGCCAGCGCCGCGCGCACCGTGGCGTCGGCGACATGGCTGACATCGACGATCATGCCGATCCGGTTCATCTCCGCCACCACCCGCCGGCCGAACGGCGACAGGCCGCCGCTGATCGGATCGTCGGTCGCGGAATCCGCCCAGGCCAGGCTGCGCGTATGGGTCAGCGTCAGATAGCGGACGCCGAGCGCATGATATTGCCGCAGCACCGACAGCCGCCCGTCGATCTGGTGGCCGCCCTCCACCCCGATCAAGCTGGCGATGCGACCGCCCCGCATGACCCGCCGCATTTCGGCAGCGGTGCCGGCGCGCGCCAGGTCGCGCGGATGGCGATCGACCATGCGGCGGACCAGGTCGATCTGCTCCAGCGTCATCTCGACCGCGCGCGGGCCGGTCACCTCGGGCGGAATCCATACCGACCAGAACTGCCCGCCGACATGCCCGCGCCGCAGCCGGGCGAGATCGGTCTGGAGCGGATGCGGCAGCGCGCCGCCGTCGCGGTCGATCGCGGTCACGTCGCCGCCCTGATGCGCACGGAGTTCCCAGGCGAGGTCGTTATGCCCGTCGATCACCGGCGCGCGCGCGAGGATGCGGTCGACACGGGCGGGGACGGTATCGGGTGCAGGCGCGGGCACGGCGGCGAGTAGCAGGGCGAGGATCATGTCCGCGTCTCCCATATCGTGATCCTCATGTCCCGACGCTCCACCGGAGAGATATCGCGCAGGGACAGCATCAGCATTTCCGAAGCCCGCGCCGACTTCAAGAGCGTGGTGGAGCGGGGCGTCGCCGATCGTGCGCCGCTGGCCATCACGCGGAAGAAGGCTGAGGGCGTGGTGCTGATCGCAGACAGCGAATGGGCGTCGATCAAAGAGACGCTGTACCTGTTATATTCGCCCAACAACGCCAAGCGGTTGCTGGAAAGCATTGCTGGATACAAGCTAGGCGAACAAGCCTATTAGATTTCTAATAACCTCTGTGTTTGTATATAGCGTAGCTATACAGAATAATTTAAAATGTCTTTAAAAGCATGTAGCTTCAAGCGCACAGGCCGAGTCGTTCTCCCTCCAACGAGGGAATAGCCCCCTCTGGGTCTGTATGTATCGTTGCGGGGCAAATGTTTCCTCGCTGTTGTGGGGCTTATTGTGTCGCCGAAGTTTTGAAGCCGATTTTGAAAGGCTTTCGAAAATTCGGTGGCAAACGAAATGGGCCGTCGCGCTAACGACGGACCCATCCCGGAGGCAGGCATCCCACCTCGCACTCTTGTCGGAGCGTGTTTATTTTACGGGGCCTCCATCACCCGGTCAACGGCGCAGATGCCTGCGCGCCGTTGGCCTTGTTGACGGAAGGATGAAGACATGCCGCAAACCGCGCAAATCTATTGCATGAACAAGACGAACCGATACAGCGCCCATGATCGCATCTCTCATGTGGGCGGGGCGTCCCCATCTCCCTGGAAGGTGACGCAGGAATGGGCGATTGCCGCGATCGAATCCGGAACGTGGCAATTCTACACCATGGTCGGTGGTTCGATCGCCTGGGTGGTCGTCGCTCGCAGTGCGGCGGGCAATAAATATCTCAAAACGCAGAATGACGGCGAGTAGCCGAACAATCTGCTCAGCCTGCCGGAATGTCCCTGAAGTATTAAATAGGGTGGTATCCGTGTCTTGAAATAAGGACCGGGTGCCACCCACGCGCAGGTCCGGGGCCAGTGAACGAACGACCCTGGTACATCACCAGCGTCCCCCAACTGGACCCCGGCCTTCGCCGGGGTGCAAGAAGTAAAGCGTAGTCCGGGACGATGTTGGTCTGATATCGGCGGCCCCACCCGGAAGCGGGGCCACCCATCACGTCACTCCGCCGCCGGCAGATACACCTCCCCGCCCTTGGCGCGGAACGTCTCGCTCATCGCCTGCATCCCCGCCTCGGCCTCTTCCGCCGCGACGAAGCTCTCGACCGGGGCGTTCTGCTTGGCGGCGAATTCCCGGACTTCCTGCGTGATCTTCATCGAGCAGAATTTCGGCCCGCACATCGAACAGAAATGCGCGGTCTTCGCGCCCTCCGCCGGCAGGGTCTGGTCGTGATAGGATTCCGCCGTGTCGGGGTCGAGCGACAGGTTGAACTGGTCGCGCCAGCGGAACTCGAAACGGGCGCGGCTCAGCGCGTCGTCGCGCAGCTTGGCGGCCGGATGCCCCTTGGCCAGATCGGCGGCATGGGCGGCGAGCTTGTAGGTCACCACGCCGACCTTCACATCGTCGCGGTCGGGCAGGCCCAGATGCTCCTTGGGCGTGACGTAGCAGAGCATCGCCGTGCCGTACCAGCCGATCATCGCCGCGCCGATGCCGCTGGTGATATGGTCGTAGCCCGGCGCGATGTCGGTGGTCAGCGGGCCCAGCGTATAGAAGGGCGCCTCGCCGCAGACCTGGAGCTGCTTCTCCATATTCTCCTTGATCTTGTGCATCGGCACATGGCCGGGCCCCTCGATCATCACCTGCACGTCCTCCTTCCACGCGCGGTGGGTCAGCTCGCCCAGCGTGTAGAGTTCGGCGAACTGCGCCTCGTCATTGGCGTCGGCGATCGAGCCGGGGCGCAGACCGTCGCCCAGCGAATAGGCGATGTCATAGGCCTTCATGATCTCGGTGATCTCGTCGAACCGCTCGTAGAGGAACGATTCCTTGTGATGCGCCAGGCACCATTTCGCCATGATCGAGCCGCCGCGCGACACGATGCCGGTGACGCGCCTGGCGGTCATCGGGATATAGGGCAGGCGCACGCCGGCATGGATGGTGAAATAGTCGACACCCTGCTCGGCCTGCTCGATCAGCGTGTCGCGGAAGATGTCCCAGGTCAGCTCCTCGGCGATGCCGCCGACCTTTTCCAGCGCCTGGTAGATCGGCACCGTGCCGATCGGCACCGGCGAGTTGCGGATGATCCATTCGCGCGTGTCGTGGATGTTGCGCCCCGTCGACAGGTCCATCACCGTGTCCGCGCCCCAGCGGATCGACCAGACCAGCTTGTCGACCTCGGACGCGACGTTGCTGGCGACCGCCGAATTGCCGATATTGGCGTTGATCTTGACCAGGAAGTTGCGGCCGATCGCCATCGGCTCCGATTCCGGGTGGTTGATGTTGGACGGGATGATCGCGCGGCCGCGCGCCACCTCGTCCCGCACGAATTCGGGCGTCACATAATCGGGGATGCTCGCGCCGAAGCTCTCGCCGTCGCGGGCATATTCGGCGCGCCGCGCCCGGCCGAGATTCTCGCGCGCCGCGACATATTCCATCTCCGGCGTGATGATGCCGGCCTTGGCATAATGCATCTGCGTGACGTTGCCGCCGTTGCGGGCGCGCAAGGGGCGGCGGACCGGGTTGGGGAAGGGCTGGACGCCGCCCGACCGGTCGGGGCCGAGCTGGCCGTTATCCTCCGGTCGGACGCTGCGCGCATCATAGCTTTCCACGTCGCCGCGCTGGCCGATCCAGCCGGCGCGCAGCCGCGGCAGGCCGGCATCGATGTCGATCCGGACGTTCGGGTCCGTATAGGGGCCGGAGGTGTCGTAGACGCGCAGGGGCGGCTCGCCCGAGGCGGGATCGAGCGTGATCTCGCGCATCGCCACCTGCACGTCGGTGCCGGGGACGGGGACGTGGATCTTGCGCGATCCCCGGATGGGGCCGGTGGTGACACCGATTTCGGTACGTGCGGGCAGATCGGCCATGTGACTCTCTCCAAGCGCCGGAAAGCCGGGCTCGGGCCACGCCAATCCTCCGGACTGGCTGCGGTCTTGCCCTCCCTCCGCCGGTATCAACCGGATCAGGTTCAGCGGGTCGGGGGCTGCAGCCCCCCTCTCAAGCGCGCATCAGCGCTCCCCCGGGGAAGTGGACAGCATAGAGGCCTGGCCATGGCCGACAAGCGAAAAGGGGCCGCGCCGATCGGCGCGACCCCTTCCCGTTCGACCCACGGAGGGGGAAATCAGGTCGAACGAACCGTTCCGTTGACGCCGGCGGGGAAGAAGCCGCCGCTGGTCGTCGAGGGATTGGCATTCAGATAGACGATGTTGAGCACCTGCTGCGGCGAACGGACGAAGGCGATGCCGTTCGAATCGGTCGGCACGATGTTCGACTGGAGCTGGCCGTTGACCGTGGTCGCGGCGATGCCCTGGTCGCGGCTGCCGCCCTGGTTGAGCAGGCCGGTGTTCGCCGTGCCGTCCAGCGTGTCGCGCGCCGCGCTGATCTGCCCGGCCGCGGTGACCAGCGACGAGGTCGTCACGCCGCGCGAATAGAGCAGGGTGCGCACCAGGCCGGCATGATAGGCCTCGACCGCGTGGATGCCGGCCGCCGCCTCGATCGTCGCGGGGGTGGAGAGCAGTTGCACGCCGCCCATATAGGCGGTGACGCCGACATCCTCGAACAGATAGGCCGCGAGCAGGAAGTTGTTGTCGCTGGCATAGGGGTCGAACACGTCGTTCGCGCCGATCACCTGCGCCGCACGCGCGGCGGCCGTGAACGCACCGGTGGCATCGCCCGAGATGTTGATCGCCGGCATCGCCGCCGCCGAGCTGCCCAGCGCGGTGCGCAGGAAGCGGACATGGGCGATCTCGTCATAGGCGATCTCGCGTGCATATTGCGCCACCGTCTGGTCGGTGAACTGGATGCCGCGCGGCTGGCCGCTGGTGCCGGTCGCGACCGCGCCCTGATTGCCGGTGCCGGTCATCAGATTGGCCGCCAGCCCGGTGCCGAAGGCGGCATAGCTGTAGAAGCTCGCCTCCAGATATTCCAGGTTGAGCGCGAAGTTGAGGACGTCGGCCTCGCTCACCGCGCCGGGGGTGGCGGTCGGCGTCGGAGTCGGCACCACGACCGGCGGATCATTGTCGTCGTCGCCGCAGGCTGCGAGCAGCGACAGACCGCCGGCCATCGCCGCCGCGCCGCCTGCCGTGCGCAGGAAGGACCGTCGCGCGTCGCGCCGGGCCTTGGCCTTCTCGATCAGGTCGAGAACGGTTTGTTCGTCTTGCATGGAAGTCATTCCCTTGAAGATGGTTCTCGCTGACGGATCAGGCGCTGACGCCCGCGCGGATGGTGCCGTTGACCCCGTTGGGGAAGAAGCCGCCCATCGTCGCCGCCGCACCGAGATAGACGATGTTCAGCACCTGCTGCGGCGTGCGGCTGAAGGCGATCGCGGTGGTCGGATCGGCGGGCACGATGTTCGAGACCAGCTGGCCGTTGACCGTGGTGGGCGAGATGCCCTGGTCCAAGTCGCCGCCATTGGTGCCGCTCGTGCCGTCCAGCGTGTCGCGCGCGTTGGAGATGGCGTCGGCAGCGGTGCGCAGCGAGGGGGTCTGCACGCCCTTGGCGTAGAGCGTCGTGCGGACGATCGCGGAGTGATAGGCTTCGGCGGCCAGGATGCCGGCGGCGGCTTGGAGGAAAGTCTTGCTGGTCACCAGCGGCGACGCGCCCTTATAGGCGGTGACGCCGACATCCTCGAAGATGTACGCGCCCAGCAGGAAGCTGTTGTCGTCGGCATAGGGGTCGAACACGCCATCGGCGGCGACCACGCCGGCCGCGCGGGCGGCGGCGGTGAAGGGGCCGCTGGCATCGCCGGAGATGTTGATGTTGGGCATCGCCACCGCCGAACCGCCCAGCGCGCCGGCGCTGCGCAGGAAGGCGACGTGCGCCACCTCGTCCGCCGCGATCTCACGGGCATATTGGGCGACGACCTGGTCCTGGAAGCCGACCTTGCGCCCACCGGTCACGGTGCCGCCGGCCGTGCCGCCGCCGCTGGCGGTCATGCTGGCGGGCAGATAGGTGCCGTTGGCGGCGATCTGGTAGAATTGCGCTTCCAGATACTCAAGGTTGAGCGCGAAGTTCAGGATGTCCGCATCGGTCAGGGCCGTGGTCTGCGCACCCGCCTTGCCGGAAAAGCTGAGCGCCGCGGCGCCGCCGACCGCGAAGGCCCCGACGCCGAACGCTGCCTTGAAGAATTCCCGACGCTCGTCGCGTCGACGGACACGATTGTCCATCGCCGCGATCAACTGTTCGCTCTCGGTCATGGTACATCCCCTCGATAGCCGGCGCAGGGAGGCGGCGGCGGGCATTCCTCTCGGCGGCAACGTATCGTCTAGCTCCCGGAACACGGTGCCAGACAAGGAACGTGTCGCGCTAAGTTCCGGACGCAGGGGGAAAAGATTAAATTTGGACCGGGATGGTGCGACCGCTCGCGGTCACGGGATACCCTATCCTCCCTCCAATCGGGGAGGGCCGCCATGGGGTGGCGGAGGGGTATGACGGTCGGTGCGAACCGGTTCCGGCACCCCCGCCACGCCCCTCTTCGTCAGGCCTCGGGCCTGCCGCCTCCCCAGCGGGGAGGCGCTGCGTTCAGAACGTGTATGCGACGCCCAGGAGGCCCAGCCACTGGCTGCGCGACCCGGCGGTGCTGACCACCGGGCTGTCGGCGTAATCGTTCAGCATCTTGCGATAGTTGATGCCGCCCACCGCCTTCCATCCGCCCAGCAGGTCGCCGGTCAGCGAATAGGTGCCGAGCGCGCCCAGCGACCAGTTCTTCCACCCGCCGCGCGGATTATAGGGCGCCAGGCCGGACGCGACGCTTTCCGCCTGGTCGATACCGAAATAATAGCGCGCATAGCGGCCCTCGGCATGTTCGGCCGAGGCGAACAGGCCGACCGCCGCCTTGCGGCTGAGCGGGGTGAAATAGGTCACGGTCGGCTGCCAGATGCCGCTCTTGTGCGCGCCCGCCACGTCGTAGCGATAGCTGAGCGATACGGCGATCCGGTCATAGGGGCTGGTGACGACACCGGTCTTGCCGATGCCCACATAGCCGCCCAGTTCGATCGCGGTGTCGCGCTCGCCCAGCGCCTTGATTCGCGGATCGTCGATCTGCTTGCGGCTGGTGCGGTTGAAATTGACCACGGCGATCGGCCCGGCCTGCAGGTCGATGGTCTGGCCCGGCTGGTTGCGGATCAGGTCGACCGAGACGCGGTTGCCCGCGAGCGTGAAGGCATAGCCGTTGATCGAGCCCAGCGCGCCGGGGGCGGGGACGACGCGGTAATCATCCGACCCCTCATAATCGGGCAGGTAGACGCCGGCGACGCCGACCGTCACCGTGTCGCGATCGAAATCGGCGGAGACATCCGCGGCGGCGGCCGCGCTGTTCTGTTGCGCCAGCGCCGGGGCGGCGGCGGCAAAGGTCGCCGTCAGCGCGGCGGCGGCGAGGATGGACGTACGCAAAAGGGGGTCTCCCGGAACCTGTTTCGGGAGCGCAACGCCGCGTGGTCCGGTTCGGCTCCCTGCCGCCGGGTCAGAGGATGTAACGCATTCGAATCTGTTGCGCTTCTGCATCACTGTCGATGGTGAAACGGGCCGCGGTGAAACGCGGCGGACCGAAGGCGATCGCCGGATTGCGCGAGAAGCCGAACCCCTCGCGCGGGATGCCGGCGAACGTATCCAGCTTCGAGTTGCTGTTCTCGTCATGGATCACCGCCACCGCGTAATTGCCGTGCGGCAGGCCGGGCAGGGCCAGGCTGTGCTGGCCGGCGGGGATCGAACGGGTGATCGCGCGCGCATCGTCGACGCAGGAGGGGAAATTGTCCGGATCGTTGGTCAGGCAGACGCGGATCAGCCCCTTGGCGGAGCGGATATGGTCGATGCCGACATCCAGCCGCGAGATCGGGGCCGCGCCGATCAGCAGCGGCAGCAGCGCCAGCGCCGCCAGTCCGCGATCAACGCGCGGCGCGCTTGGCGGCACGGGCATGGTCGCGGGCGAAATCGCCGATGCCGCGGTCGGTGCCGCAGAGACGATCCCAATGGCGGAAGTACAACCCATAATTACACCCGTACAGCTCATGATGCCGCTGATGATGGCTCGCGGTGATGAGCCAGTTCCCCAATGGCCCCTTCCACATGAACCGGGGGAAAATCTCCCACCCCATATGGTTGGTGACGCCCATAATCGTCATTATAGCCAGCACGAAGCCCAATGCGGTGGTCGAGATCGGAATCACGAACACGAGTAGCGGAATTACCACAGCGCCGGTCAGCGCCTCGATCGGATGGAATGCCATCGCCGCCCAGGCGGTCGGCGGGCGGCTGGCATGGTGGAGGGCATGGGCCAGCTTGAACGGTTTCGGCCGGTGCATCCAGCGATGCGTCCAATAGAACCAGGTATCGTGCGCCAGCAGGTAGAGCAGCACCGACACCGGCGCATACCAGAGCGGCATGGCCGCGCTGTCGGTATAGATCCGCGTCCAGCCATGATTGTGCCAGCCCCAGGCGACGATGCCGGCGGGGATGCCATAGATCGCCGCCGAGGCCAGGCTCCAGACGATCTCGCTGCGCATCTGCGGGTCGAGCCCGCGATAGAGGCCGGGATGCTTCACCCGCGTCGCGGCGGCGAAGGCCCCCGACACGATCAGGTAGCGGACGCCGACGATCAGCGTCATCGCCAGCGCGGACAGGAGGATGGCCAGGATCACGGACATGCTTCTACAGCAAGCCGGCCCGGCCGGGAACCGCCCGTCAACGCGCCAGAATCTGGGCCAGGGTGAGCAGCGGCAGCGGCGCGACGAAGCGGAAGCCGAACTGTTCGCCCTTCACCCACCGGACCTTGCCGAACAGCGCCATGTCGAAATCGGCCAGCATCATCTGCCCGGTCTGGTCCGCCTGGACGGGACGCTCCGCCATCAGCTTCGCACCGCCCGCCGAGATGTCGAGCAGGGTGGCGGGGAACCGCGCGCCATCGAGTCGCAACACCGCCGCCGCCTGCACCGCGAACCGGGGCGGGCGGGCGACCAACCCGTCGTCGCGCCGGATCTGGAAGACATTCTCCACCGCCTGGGGTTCGGCGAACTGCATCCCCGCCTTGTGCCCCCGCACCCAGCGGATGACCGCCCGCGCCGGGGCCAGCCCGCGCACCTCGACGATCAGCGTGTCGCCGACCGATGGCGGCTGGGGGAAGCGCGCCATCATGCCGTTGCGCGAGATGTCATGGACCAGGCAGGCGGTATCGGTCGTCCCGATCCGCGCGCGTCCGACCAGCAGCACCGACTGGTGCCGCTTGCCGCCCGCGCGTCGGTCGCCTGCCGCTGCGTCGGCCGGCAGGGGAAGGCGCGAGTCCGCTGCCGTCACCATGGCTGTTCGATCCCCGTCTGGGTCCGGGGCAATATCGGTTCCCGGACGCTATGAAGCAGTAAAGCCGACAGGTTGCCAAATACTTGCGGGTAACTCCGGAAGCGGAGCGATGCGACGAACGGCGGTGATTCCACCATGGCCGGTGCAACCCGAATCGGCCCCTGTGCATTCCCCATGAACACCACGCGACGGTCGAACGCGCGTGGTGACCCCCCAAAGCATCAGGAGACGGCACGATGGGCCTGTTCAGCAAGGACATTGCGACGCTGGAGGACCTCTACGTCCACCAGCTCCAGGACATTTATTATGCCGAGCAGCAGATCGCGAAGGCGCTGCCCAAGATGATCGAGAAGGCGACCGATGCCGAACTGCGCCTGGGGTTCGAGACGCATCTGCAGGAGACGCGCGGCCAGATCGAACGGCTGGAGCGGGTGTTCGAGCTGGAAGGGCTGAGCGCCAAGGGCGTCACCTGTCCGGCGATCGACGGCATCATCAAGGAAGCCAACGAGGTCGCGGGCGAGGTCGCCGACAAGGCCGTGCTCGACGCGGCACTGACGGCGGCGGCGCAGGCGGTCGAACACTATGAGATCAGCCGCTACGGCACGTTGATCGCCTGGGCGCGCCAGCTCGGCCACGACCAGTCCGCGAAGCTCTATGCCGAGACGCTGGCCGAGGAAAAGGCGACCAACGACAAGCTGACCAAGCTCGCCGACAACAAGGTCAACGCGGCGGCGGAGCGCGCGACGGCCTGACGCACGGCATTGCCGTTCACGCGGAGGGGCGGAGACGCGCGGTCGCTTTCAAAGTGTGACGACGTGATCTTGGCCTAGGAATCGTCGTTGCGAGCGCAGCGAAGCAATCCAGGGCGTCATGCGCGCTTCTGGATTGGTTCGCTACGTTCGCAATGACGGCCTGGGTCGACCCGATGTCACCCTGCTCCAGCTGCAGTATCGCGGCGTCTCGGCGTGACGTGTTCCCCTTCAATGAACCGTCCGGTCAGTCCTCGAACGCCTCCACCATCTCGCGCTCGCCGCGCAGGAAGGCGTCGGCGACCAGGCGCAGCGGAGCAACATCGACATCGCTGCGCGTCTCGCGGACCAGCGTCGCGAAACGAGCATAGAGGCCCGGATATTCGTGATCGTCGCGTCTCTCGGTGCCGCTGGGCAGCGTCAGCACCGATCCGCCCTTGGACAGGTGACACTCACCCGCATCCGTCTCGACCAGGATGTCCCAGGTCTGCGGCCCGGTCTGCCGCCAGTCCAGGTCCATCGCGATCGGCGTGCCGCGCGAATCGCTGAACGTCATGCGCGCGGCGATCGGCGCGGCGCGGTTGGCGGGCAGCGACAGCACGGCCTGGCGCAAGAAGAAGGGGCGGGGCAGGATTCGCGTCGCGATCGACAGCGCGTTGATGCCGGGATCGAACACGCCCAGCCCACCGGCTTCCCAGATCCAGGCCTGGCCCGGATGCCAGACGCGCACATCCTCCCGCCAGGTGATCGTGACCCGGTCGATCCGGCGATCGGCCAGAAAGGCGCGCGCCGGCTCGACCCCGGCGGCATAGCGCGAGTGCCAGCTGGCGAACAAAGTCGCCCCCGTCGCCGCCGCTTCCGCCTCCAGCGCCACCACCTCGGCCAGGGTCGCGCCGGGCGGCTTTTCGAGGAAGACGTGCAGGCCCGCCGACAGCGCCTGGACCGCGATATCGTAGCGGACCTGGGGCGGCGTGCAGAGCGCCACCGCATCGACCGGGGTCCCGGAGGCGATCAGCGCCTCCAGGCTGGGGAAATGCGGCACGTCGTCCAGCCCCGCCCCGCGCGGCGAGACGGTGGCGGCCAGCGCGAAGTCGGGATTGCCGGCGATGGCGGGCAGGTGCTGGTCGCGGGCGATCTTGCCCAGCCCCACGATGGCGACGCGGATCGGCGCCACCTCAGAGCACTCCGACCGTGGCGATCGAATCGGCCGGCGCCGCATCGCGCGCCAGCGGGTTGCGCAGCGGCAGGGTGAAGGGGGCCGCGGCGATCTCGAACACGTCGCCTTCCTGCGTGGTCACGCCATCGGCGAAGGACAGGGTGGCGGTGCCGAAGAAATGGACATGGACGTCGCCCGGCCGGCGGAACAGCGGATATTTGAAATGGTGATGCTCCAGGTTCGCGAAGCTGTGCGACATGTTCGCCTCGCCCGACAGGAACGGCTTTTCCCAGACGGCCCGACCGTCGCGCAGGATGCGGCTGGTCCCCTCGACATGGTCGGGGGTCAGGCCGACGATCAGCTCGGGGCCGAGCGACGCCTGCCGCAGCTTGGAATGCGCGAGCCACAGATAATTCCACCGCTCGGTGACATGGTCGGAGAATTCATTCGCCAGGCAGAAGCCCAGCCGGTGCGGCTGCCCGTCTGGCCCGATCAGGTAGATGCCGGCCAGCTCCGGCTCCTCGCCGCCATCCTGGGCGAAGCCGGGCATGGTCAGCGCCTCGCCCGGCCCGACCAGCTGCGTGCCGTCGCCCTTGTAGAACCATTCCGGCTGCTGCCCGACCGCGCCCGCCGCCGGCTTGCCGCCCTCGACACCCGCCAGGAACATGCGCATCGAATCGGTCTGGGTCGCGGCCGCCGCCGCGTCGCGATGCATCTTGTCGCGCCCCTCGGCCGAGCCGAGATGGGTCAGGCCGGTGCCGGTCATGATCAGATGCGCCGGATCGTCATGATCGATCGGCGCGATCAGCCGCGCCTGCTCCGCCGCCAGATCGAAGGCCGCGCCCTCGCCACAGGCCGCCACCGCGCTCGCCAGGTCCTGCCCGGCGGCGATCGCGCGCTCGGCCAGTTCGCGGATCGAGGCGACGCCCGGCACGACATGGGCCGCGTCGCCCCGTGCGGCGATCACCGATCGCGTACCATCGGGGCCACGATGCTGCAGGAGTCGAAGGGTCACGCTGTTGCTCTCCACCGTTTGGCTCTATTAGTCTGACAACTAGCGCCGGGAACCGAGGCTGGCAATCGTCCCCGGTTCCCGGTCGATTTTTCTGTCGCGTGCGGGCACAGTCGTCGCAATGACCGATTTCAGCGAAGCCAGCCCGCCGCCTTCTCCCCCCGCCGCGCGCCGGAGCGGCCGGGACACCGGCCGGCGGCTGCGCGGTGCGATCGCACACCGGCTTGGCGTCGCGATCCTGTCGGGCGAGTATAAGCCAGGCGAGCGGATTCCGGGCGAGGTGGCCTTCGCCGCCGAGCTGGACGTATCGCGCAGCGCGTTCCGCGAGGCGATCCAGGTGCTGACCGCCAAGGGGCTGGTCGAAAGCCGTCCCAAGGCGGGGACGCTGGTGCTGCCGCGCGACCGGTGGAACCTACTCGACCCCGATGTGCTCGGCTGGGCCTTTACCGGCGCGCCCGACATCGACTTCATCCGCAGCCTGTTCGAGCTGCGCGCGATCGTCGAGCCGGGGGCGGCGGCGCTGGCGGCGGCGCGGCGCGACCGTGCCGACCTGAAGGCGATGCGCGACGCGCTCGCCGATATGAGCCGCCATTCGCTCGGAACCGAGGCGGGGCGGGCCGCCGACCGCGCCTTCCACACCGCGATCCTGGCGGCGACGCGCAACGATGCGCTGGTGGTGCTGAGCGCCAGCATCGGCGCGGCGGTCGGCTGGACGACGCAGTTCAAGCAACGGCTGCGCGCCCTGCCGCGCAATCCGATCCCCGACCATCGCCGCGTCTATGACGCGATCGCGGCGGGCGACGGCGCGGGGGCGAGCGAGGCGATGCGCCTGCTGGTCCAGCAGGCGCTCGACGACACGGCGGCGGCGGTGGAACGGGTGCGGAGCGAGGGGGCGTGAGACCCGCTCTCCGCGCGGCCCTCGCCGCCGCATGGCTCCCCTCGTCGTCGTCGCGAGGGCAGGGAAGGTGGCGATCCGCCTATTTCGCCATGACCGGCTTGGCGCCCCACAGCGCGTAGAACAGCACGTAGAGTTCGCATGCCGCCGTCAGCAGGAACGAGGCCTGCAGGCCGTAATGGTCGGCCAGCCAGCCCTGCACCACCACCAGCGCGCCGCCGGCGATCGCCATGATCAGTAGGCCCGAGCCTTCCTCGGTCAACGGGCCCAGGCCACGGATGCCGAGCGTGAAGATGGTCGGGAACATGATCGAGTGGAACAGCCCGACCGAGATCAGCGCCCACATCGCGACATGGCCGGTGGCGACGCTGGCGATCAGCATGACGGCGGCCGCGCCGATGCTGGCGATGGCCAGCGCGTGGCGCGCGTCGATCCGCTGCATCGCCGCCGCGCCGACCAGCCGGCCGATCATCATCCCGCCCCACAGCAGGAACAGATAGTTGGACGCCTGCTGGTGGCTGAGATTGCCGATATTGGGCTGCGACACGAAGTTGATGAACAGGTTGCCGACGCCGATCTCCGCGATCAGGTAGATGAAGATCGCCGGGATGCCGAACACCAGGTTGCGGTGCTTCCACAGGGAATGGCCGCGCCGTTCCTGCTTGGCCGCGCGCTGGGTCGCCGCGCCCATGGCCGGCAGCGGGAAGCGGGCGATGACGATCGCCAGCACCGCCAGCACGGCGGCGACGATCAGATAGGGCAGCACCACCGCCTGTGCGTCGGCCAGCCGCTCCGCCTGGGTCAGCACCGTGGTGGTGCCGGCGGCGGCGGTGCCCGAGGTCGAGCGGCCGAGGATCAGATAGCCGCCGAACAGCGGCGCCAGCGTCGCGCCGGCCGAGTTGAACGCCTGGACCAGGTTGAGCCGCGACGAGGCGGTCTCCGGCGGGCCGACCACCGCGACATAGGGATTGGCCGCGACCTGGAGCAGCGTGATGCCGCTGGCGATCACGAACAGCGCGAACAGCGTCACGCCATAGGACGGGATTCGCGCCGCCGGCACCATCAGCAATGCACCCACCGCCATCATGCCCAGGCCGATCACCATCGCCCGCTGGTATCCGACCCGCTCGATCAGCTTGGCCGAGGGGATGGAGGCGAAGAAATAGGCGATGAACCAGACGCTCTCGATCAGCGTCGTCTGGGTGTAGCTCAGGTCGAAGACGCTGCGCAGATGCGGCAGCAGCGTGCCGTTGATGACGGTGATGAAGCCCCACATGAAGAACAGGCTGGCGAGCAGGGTCAGCGCGGGCCGGTAGGTGCCGACGGCACCCGCCGATGGGACGGCGGCGCCGGCCGTCATGCTGCTGGGTAGGGGCGCAGGCATCGTCTCTCTCCTTGGCACCGGACGGCCGAACCCGGCCCCGGCTTTTGTTGTCAGACTAAACCTACCAAGGCCGGTGTCAATCGACCGTGCGGTGCCAATGTCGGAGAGATCAGTGGGCGTGCGGCAGGGTGCGCAGCGCCTCCAGCACCTCCTCGGCGCGCGCCGGGTCGCCGATCGCCAGCACATGGCCCTCGCTGTCGGCGGTCAGCGGGTCGCCGTTCCAGTCGCACATCCGGCCGCCGGCGCCCTCCACCACCGGCACCAGCGCGGCGAAGTCGTGCAGTTTCAGCCCGCTCTCGCAGACGATGTCGAGATGGCCGCTCGCGACCAGTCCGTAATTATAGCAGTCGCCGCCATAGACCGGCCCCTGGCGCGGTCGCCCGCCGCTCGCCGCGGTGACCAGCGCCATGAAGTGCGGCACGTCTTCGTCGTCGAACAGATGCGGACTGGTGGTGGCGACGATCGCACCGTCCAGCGCCGGGCAGGCGCGCGTCCGGCAGGGCACGCCGTTGAAGGTGGTGGGGCGGCCCATCACCCCGACCCAGCGTTCGCGCTGCACCGGCTGGTCGATGATGCCCAGCACCGGCCAGCCATCCTCGACCAGCGCGATCAGCGTGCCGAAGATCGCCCGGCCGCTGGCGAAGGAGCGGGTGCCGTCGATCGGGTCCAGCACCCATTGCCGGCCGGTGACGCCCGCCTTGACGCCATATTCCTCGCCATGGATGCCGTCGCCCGATCGCTCCGCCTCGATCAGCCGGCGCATCGCCGCCTCCGCCTCGCGGTCGGCACGGGTGACGGGGGACTGGTCCGCCTTCAGCTCCAGCCCGGCGGGGCGGCGGAAATAGGGGCGGATCACCGCGCCCGCCGCATCGGCAAGGCTGTGGGCGAGGGCGATATCGGAAGAATGGACAGGCATGGCCGAAGCCTATCGCGGCGGCGGCCATCGCGCTACACCGCAGGGGACAGAACGATATGTGAGGATGTTACCATGCGCCTGATACCGATCGCCCTTCCCCTGCTGGCCGGTGCGCTGGCCTGCGCCGCCCCCGTCCTCGCCGCGCTCGCGCCCGGTGCGGCCGCGCCCGACTTCACGACCCGCGGCGCGATGGCGGGCAAGGTGTTCCAGGTCCATCTGAAGGAACAGCTGAAGAAGGGGCCGGTCGTGCTCTATTTCTTCCCGGCGGCCTATACCGGCGGCTGCAACGCCGAGGCCCATGCCTTTGCCGAGGCGATCCCGCAATTCCGGGCGGCGGGCGCGACGGTGATCGGCATGTCGAGCGACGACGTGCCGACGCTCCAGCGCTTCTCGGCGGAGAAGTGCGCGGGCAAGTTCGCGGTGGCCAGCGCCGGCCCGACGGTGGTGCGCGGCTATGATGTCGCGCTGGGTCGGCAGATGGCGGGCCGTGATCTCACCAAGCGGACCAGTTACGTCATTGACCGTGCTGGACGGATTGCTTTCGTCCATGATGACATGAACCCTGCCGATCACGTGGCGCAGACTTTGGCGGCGGTGCGTAAACTGTCGAAAACGCAATAATAAAACCAAATTGGATCGGCTAACACCAAACGCTAACGATTTTCCGCCTATAACGAGGGCCTCAGGGGAATCGCGGAGGGTGATATGGGGGACGCCGGCTTGGTCTGGCGGCGCAGGAGCAAGGGAAAGGACGATTTGTACGCGCAGATCGGCCTGTTCCTGGCCGATCACCGCCTCAGCCCGGATCCGTTGCACTATGCGTTCGTCCACGCCGTGCTGTCGGCCCCCGATAGCCCCCTGGCCCGCGAGGTGCGCGAACTGGTCGATGGCGGTGTCCGCCTGACGCATCAGGAAGTAGAGCGGCTGGGTGGGCGCGTGATGATGGGAGCCGATCCCGTTCGCCGCCTGCGCGACCTCGCGCCGGTGCCGAATCGCGAGGCGGACCGGCTGGTCAGCGAGACCGCGGCGCAGATGGACAGCTTCGCGATGCTGACGCGCACGATGCATTTCGAGACCCGCGATTTCGGCCGCGACCTGGCCGAGAGCGCGGCGATGATCGAGCTGCAATCCTCGACCAGCGCGATCGATGAATTGTCGCGACTGGCCGGTGCGATGATTTCCCGCGTCCGCGAGAGCGAGGACAAGCTGGCGGAGGCGACGCAGGAAGCGGAGATGCTGCGCGGCAAGCTGGCCGAGGCGCGCTCGACCGCGCGGCGCGACCCGATGACCGGCCTGGCCAACCGGCTCGCCTTTACCGAAGCCTATGAACAGCGCGCCACCTTGCCCGCGCCGCATTGCATCGCGCTGTGCGATGTCGACCGATTCAAGCGGATCAACGACGTGCACGGCCATATGGTCGGCGACCGGGTGCTGAAGGTGCTGGGCGACACGCTTCGCGAATCCTGCTCCGACCATCTCGTCGCCCGCCATGGCGGCGAGGAATTCGTATTGCTGCTCAACGGCCTGCAACTCAGTGCCGCGGCCGAGCTGCTCGATTCGGCGCGCCAGTCGGTCGCGGGCAAGCGGTTCCGCAACCGCGAGACGGGGGCGGCGCTGGGGGTCATCACCTTCTCGGCCGGCGTCACCGCCGTTCGCGCCGAGGAACCCGTCGATGTGGCGATCGAGCGCGCCGATCGGCTGCTCTATGCGGCCAAGGCGCAGGGGCGCGACCGTATCTGCGTGGGGTGACGGAACGGGAGACGGATGGCCGGCATCACCTGGGGGGTGATAGGCGCCGGCTCATCTCTGGCTGTCCCGCTTCGCCGCCGGCAGCGTCGAATGCCCCTCCTCGATCGAAGCCTCGGTATCGATCCGCGCCTGTTCGACCAGTTCCGCAGTGGCGAGGCGCGCGGCGGCGGGATCGCCTTGCGCGATCGCCTCGAACAGCGCCTGATGCTGCGGGATCGGATCGCGCGGCGGCCGGGCGCTGCGATATTTGAAGAAGGTCGTCCAGTGGACCGCCGCCGCGATGCTGGCGGACAGGCTGACCAGCAGTTCGTTGCCCGTCGCCTCCAGGATCACGGCGTGGAAGGTCCGATCCGCCTCGCGACCGGCATCGGTGCCGAGGCCGTGCCGCTCCATTTCCTGCAATGCATGGCCCAGCCGGGCGAGCTGGCGCGCGGTGCGCCCCAGCGCGGCGAGTTCCGCCGCCGCCGGCTCGACGATCATGCGCAGCTGGAACAGGCTGCGCACGAAGGGCACGGGCGGCGCGCCCTCCAGCATCCAGCCGAGCAGTTCGGGGTCGAGCAGATTCCAGTCGGCGCGCTCGCGCACCCGCGTGCCCGCCTTGGGCTTGCTCTCGACCAGCCCCTTCGCCGCCAGCATCCGCAGCGATTCCCGGATGACGCTGCGCGAGACACCCAGACGTTCGGCCAGTTCGATCTCGCCGGGCAGGATGCTGCCCGGCACATGGGTGCCGGTTACGATCGCCACGCCGATCTGCCGTGCAAGCGAGATATGCGCGGGTTGTGCCCGCTTGCCGGCCGCCATCCATTCATCCTCTGATTTCGCGGAAACCTAGGCCCAGTCCGTACCCTTTCGCAAGCAGGCCGTTCGGATCCGGGCCCGATCGCGGGTCAACACGCTTGACCTTGCCGATAGCTTGTCTGACAAGAGCCGGAAAGGGAGAGGAGTTTTCATGCGTCGGCGCGCGACAGGCCTGATCGTTCCGGCGGCATCGTCCGCCCCGTCCCGGATATCCGCCGACATCGGCACCACCCCCGAACAGGCGCGGGCCCCCCGCGCGACGGAGATATGATGAAGCCAATGATCTTCAGTGCGCTGGCGCTCGTGCTGGCCGCACCGGCAGTTGCGCAGGCGCCCACGGCCGCCCCGGCGGGCGAGAATGTGGTGACGGTGCACGGCGACACGCCCGCGCCCAAGTTCGATCGAAGGCTGTTCGGCCAGTTCGCCGAGCATCTGGGCACCGGCATCTATGGCGGCATCTGGGTCGGCAAGGGGAGCAAGATCCCCAATGTCGACGGCTATCGCCGCGACGTGATCGACGCGCTGAAGGCGATCCGCACGCCGGTGATCCGCTGGCCGGGCGGCTGCTTCGCCGACGAATATCACTGGCGCGAGGGTGTCGGCCCGCAGGCGAAGCGCAAGATCAAGATCAACACCAACTGGGGTGGCGTGACCGAGGACAACAGCTTCGGCACCAACGAGTTCATGAATTATTCGGAGCTGGTCGGCGCCGAACCCTATGTCTCCGGCAATATCGGCAGCGCGCCGCCCTATGAGCTGGCGGAGTGGGTCGAGTACATGACCTCGCCGACCGGATCGAGCCTGGCCAAGGAGCGCGCGGCGAACGGCCGCAAGGCCCCGTGGAAGCTGTCGATGTTCGGCATCGGCAACGAGCTGTGGGGCTGCGGCGGCAATATGCGCCCCGAATATGCGGCCGACGTGACCCGCCGCTATTCCACCTTCATCAAGATGCCCGAGGGGCAGAAGGTGATGCGGATCGCCAGCGGCGCCAATTCCGAGGACTATAACTGGACCGAGGTGATGATGCGCGACGCCAGCGCGCAGTTCGACGGCATCGGCGTCCATTACTACACCGTCCCCGGCACCTGGGAGCATAAGGGCGCGGCGACCGGCTTCGACGAGGATGGCTGGGCGCGCACGCTCGCCAAGACGGTGAAGATGGAGGAGCTGGTCAGCCGCCACGCCGCGGTGATGGACAAATACGACCCCAAGAAGCGCGTGGCGATGCTGGTCGACGAATGGGGCACCTGGTACGATCAGGAGCCGGGCAGCCATCCGGGCTTCCTCTACCAGCAGAACTCGCTGCGCGACGCGCTGGTCACCAGCCTGAACTTCGACATCTTTGCCCGCCACACCGATCGCCTGCGCGGCGCCAATATCGCGCAGATGATCAACGTGCTCCAGGCGATGATGCTGACCGACGGCAACCGCATGGTGAAGACGCCGACCTATTGGGTGTTCGACCTGTACAAGGACTATCAGGACGGCGTCGTGCTGCCGGTCGACGTGCAGTCGCGCTGGTACAACAAGAACGAGTGGACGCTGAAGGCGGTCAGCGCCAGCGCGGTGCGCGGCACCGACGGCGTGGTGCATATGGGCCTGACCAATGTCGATCCGAACCAGCCGGCGACGGTGACGGTCGCGCTGACCGGCGTGACGGGCTCGGGCGTGACCGGCCGCATCGTGACCGCGCCGACGATGGACGCGCACAACACGTTCGACGCACCCAATGCGGTCGTCCCGGCGGCCTTCACCGGCGCGACCCTAGCCGATGGTCGCCTGACCGTGACCCTGCCGCCCAAGTCGGTGGTGATGCTCGACATCCGTTGAGGATGGACCGGAGGGAGCGGGCCATCGCTTCCTCCGGCATCCGGTATCGGCCGCCCCGCGTGGCGCGCCGGTATCAGACCAGGATGGACGATGGCGGCATGTCCGCCGCCGCGACCCGGTTCCGCCCCGCCCGCTTGGCGGCATAGAGCGCCTGATCCGCCGCGCGCATCAGCGCCTCCAGTCCATGGCCTTCGCCTGTGGTCGTGGAGACGATGCCGGCGCTCACCGTGACCTGCGGGGCGATCCGCGATTCGGGATTGGGGATGGCGCGGTCGGCCAGCGCCTGCATCAGCGTCGCCACCCACTGGCGGGCTCCGGCCCCATCGGTATGGGGCAGCAGGATCAGGAACTCCTCACCGCCGATCCGGCCGCAGACCGCCCGGTGTGCGGCGGCGAGATCCTGCAACAATGTGCCCATCGTCCGCAACGCCTGGTCGCCGACCGCATGGCCCAGGCTGTCGTTCAGTCGCTTGAAATCGTCGATGTCGATCATCGCGACCGACAGCGGCGCGTCCGCCGCCATCTCGCCAGTCAGGCGGGCGAAGGCATCGGCCATCGCCTGCCGGTTGTAGAGGCCGGTGAGCGGGTCGGTGGCCGCCATGATGCGCAGCCGGTCATAGGCCTGCACCAGCATGTGGCGATGCCGGGCCTCGCTCAGCCGCGCCAGCGTGCTGCGGACCTGCCGCCGGATCATATGCATCCGCGTGTAGATCAGGGCGATGCTCAGGATGCTGAAATAGAGGGTGTAGAGCAGCCCGTTCGCATCGCCGATGGCGGGATTGACATATTGGCTCGCCAGGAACGCCAGGCCGAGCACGGCCGCGGTCCAACTGGTCCACCACAGACTGAGCGGCAGCAGCACCAGCCCCACCGCCAGGCCGAAAAAGCCGATGTTCAGCAGCCGCTCGAAATCCTGTCCGCCCAGTTCCGACCCGGTATAGATCGCCGACAGCATGACGACGAAGGTGAACAGGCAGGTGGTCAGGCCCTGCCACCGCTCATGCCCGATATCCCGCCACGCCCGTCGGGCGAGCAGATAGGTGCTGGTCGACAACACGCCGTGTCCCAGGACGATCGCCGTCAGCGCCTGGGGCGCGACGATATAGTCGAAGGGCATGGTCAGCCACAGGATGGCCGTCACGTTGCGGAACCAGCCGAGCGCGATCCGGCGATTCTCCGACCAGGTCACCATCCGGACGATCCGCGCCAGGGCGGGGGACAGGGGCATCTTGCGGATGGTGCCCGTGCAGCGGCCACTGACCTCGTCCCACAGTCCCTCGGCCTCTATCCGGCCGAGGGCGTCGGTGATCATGGGCGGATCGACGACCGTGGGCATGAGCGTCAGCAGCATGGGAGACCTAGCACGGAGGAGACGACGCAATCACCTGTCAGGCTGGACGCGTTCGCGACGTCGCCTGCAACAATAGTGATCCCAGGAGAAGCTCTATCCTATATCATGGAACCACCAAGGATTTTACCGTCCATTTTCGAGGTGATCGACCCGATGGCCTGGCAATGGTCCATCCGGCTGCCGCGCACGCACCACCCATTATAGGAGCCGGTTCCGATATCCTGTCCAGGCGGATACGGATACGGATAGGGACGCGAGGGCCGCGCCAGGGACGACAGGTCTTGCAGCCGCCGAAAACCACGCTATTCGGCGGTTTCCCCGAGAGGGGCGCTTAGCTCAGTTGGTAGAGCATCTCGTTTACACCGAGAGGGTCGGCGGTTCGAGCCCGTCAGCGCCCACCATTTGCATCCGCTGTCGGGCGGGTTGGGGCCGATCCTGATCTGAATCGTTGGTTCGCGCAGCCATGGGACGGAGCAGGACGTGAAGCATCCCTCGATTTACGACGGCGCGTGGCATTGAGCCCCGCCATGTCGTCGCCCGCCGCCATCCCGGCCGCAGTGTCGCGTCGCTCGATGGCGGTGGCGGCGCTGTCGACCGTGGTGGAATGGTATGATTTCACTCTTTATCTCTATCTGGCGACCGTTCTGTCGCGCGTCTTCTATGGCGGCGGCGCGGTGGCGTTGGGGACGACGCTGGCGGGGTTCGCGCTCGCCTATCTGATGCGACCGCTCGGCGCGATCGCGTTCGGCCATATCGGCGACCGATATGGCCGGCGGCGGATGATGCTGCTGTCGATGGCGGTGATGACGGCGGCGATGCTGGCGACCGCGCTGTTGCCGACCCGCGACCAGATCGGGCCGATGGCGGGCTGGCTGTTGCTGCTTCTCCGCTGCGTCATGGCCTTCTCGGTCGGCGGCGAATATACCGGGGTCGTCGCCTATCTGCTGGAAGGCGCGCGGCCGGAGCGGCGCGGACTGGTGACCTCCACCGCCGCTGCCGCCAGCGAGGTCGGCGGGCTGCTGGCGGCCGGCGTGGCGGCGCTGACCGTCGGGACGATGAGCGTCGTGGCGCTCGATGGCTGGGGCTGGCGGATCCCGTTCCTGTTTGGTGCGGTGCTGGCGGCTTCGGTGTGGCTGGCCCGGTCGACGATGCAGGAGTCGCCGGAGTTCGAGCGTCAGGCGACGCAGGGCAGCGTGCCGCGCAACCCCCTGCGCATGAGCCTGGCGCGGCATCGTGTCGGCATCCTGCGCGGCTTCGCGATCTCGGCGCTGGGATCGATCACCTATTATGTCGGCATCACCTATGTTCCCGCCTTCCTGACCGAGACGGGCGGGGTGGGTGAGGCGACCGCGCTGTGGCTGTCGACGGGCGCGGCGCTGGTGGTGGTGATGGTGACGCCGCTAATCGGGCTGCTGACCGACCGGGTCGGGCGGCGGCCGGTGCTGCTCGGCCTGTGCGGCGCGGCCGCGTTGCTGCCGGCGGCGATGTTCGGGATGATGGCGAGCGGCGGCCTGGCGCTGGCGGTGGCCGGTACGATGATCCTCGCGATGCTGGGCGGCGGCGTCAGCGCGGTCGGCGCGGTGGCGACCGCCGAGCAATTCCCCGGCGAGGGACGGCTGACGGGACTGGCGCTGGGCGTGACCAGCGCGACCGCGATCTTCGGCGGCCTCGCCCCCTATGTCGCGCACCGGCTGATCGCGTGGAGCGGATCGCCGCTGATGCCGGGGCTGATGATCGCGGTGGTGGCGCTGGGGTTGGCGCCGATCCTGCTACGGATGAACGAGACGCGCCCCGCCTAGAGCGAGCGGACCAGCCGAACGGGCAGCGCCAGCCAGGCCGGCGGCTGGATCGGGCGGAGGCCTTCGCCCACTGGCAGCAGCGTCGGCGGAGCGAGCGCGACCAGCCGGCCGAACAGGAATGCGCCGCCCGGCATCGGCGCCAGCACGTCGCGGTTCATCGCCTGCGCGAACTGGTCGGGCGTCAGCATCGCGCACCAGAGCTGGTCGCCGGCGCGATAGTCGCCCGTCGCACCGGCGACCGTGATCGCGACCATGCCCGCATCGATCCGAGGGCAGGTCACCACGCTGTCATGACGCGGCGCGGCCGCCGTGCCGCCGTTCAACACCGCCACCACCGGCAGGTCGCTGCGATCGGGCAGGCGGACCAGATCGGCCGCCTCCACCCCCAGCGCGGCGGCGATCCGGTTCAGCCAGGCGACCGAGACGGTGCGCGTGCCCATTTCCAGCCGGCCGATCGTTTGCGCCGTGGTCGGCGGCACGCAGGCGCGCGCCACATCGTCCAGTGTCAGCCCCTTGGCGCGGCGCACCTCGCGGATCGAGGTTATCATGTCGGCCTCCGAAAACCAGATAGGATCAAGGCTGTCCTACAAACCATCCATTGTGGCAAGCCCGATTCGGACTAACCATGGGCAAGGAGCAGCCGTGATGCGCGATCTGGTCGAACGGGTGGTGGATGGACAGGGCGTGGCGGTGCGGGGGCCGGCCGCGCGGGGACGTAGGGTGACGGTGAACCGGGCGGAATCGCCCTTGGGCTGGCTGGCGTCGCGTGGGCTGGTGAGCGAGCGGCAATGCGCGGCGGGCGAGCGGTTGCGCGCCGATTGGGAGCGGGCGCAGCTCGCCCCGTCGGTGACGATGCGCTGGGGCGAGCGGGTCGATGGCGGGACGGGCGATCGTGACGATCCAACCAGCGCGCAGATCGCGGCGAAGCGGCGGTTCGAGGCGGCGGTGGCGGCGGCCGGACCGGGACTGTCGGACATATTGTGGCGGGTGGTATGCGCGGGCGAGGGGGTGCCGGACGCGGAAAAGGCGCTGGGCTGGCCGGCGCGGGCCGGGCGGCTGGTGCTGACACTGGCCCTGGACCGGGTGGCGACCTATTACCGCTGCATGTGACGCGGGCGACGGGCCGGCGGACCCAGGGGATCACCGCCGGCTCATGCGCTTCGCCTTCATCAAATGCCACGGTTCGGGCAATGATTTTCCGCTGATCGACGCACGCGGGCTGACGCTCGGCGATGCGGAATGGACGGCGGTGGCGCGCGCGCTGGCGGACCGGGCCGGGCCGGTCGGCGGCGACGGCCTGCTGCTGATGCCGGACGGCACGGAGGCGCGGCCGATCGGCTTCCGCATGTTCAACAGCGACGGGTCGGAGGCGGAGACCTGCCTCAACGGCCTGCGCTGCGTCGCCCGGCTGGGGTTCGAGGCGCTGGGCGTGGATGCGGCGGGGGTACAGCTCAACGGATCGGTCGCGACCGCCGCGCGCGATCCCGATGTCGCGCCCGGCGTCTATACGGTGCGCGAGACGGCGGGGCCGGTGTCGCTCGACGCGGCCGCCTGGCCGCTCCGGGCGGGCATGGACCGGATCGTCGATGCGCCGGTGCCGGGGCTGGGCGACCATCGCTTCACGGCGGTGGCCATCCCCAATCCGCATCTGGTGACGTTCGTCGACACGATCGACGAGGACGAACTGGTGCGCGTGGGTACGATCTGCGAGGCCGCGCCCGACTGGCTGCCCAACCGCGCCAATGTCAGCTTCGTGACGGTGAAGGCGGATGCGCTCTTCGTTCGCACCTTCGAACGCGGGGTCGGGCTGACCGACAGTTGCGGCAGCGCGATGGCGGCGTCGACCTATGCCGCCTGCCTGAACGGTCGCAAGGCGTTCGACATGCCGGTGACGGTGCTCAACCGGGGCGGGCTGGTGCGCGCGGTGGCGGGCGCGGACGGGATGGTGACGCTGTCGGGCAACGCCACATTCGAATGGGCCGGTGAAGTGACGGTGACGGACGGCGTCGCCAGCGATCTGCTGGTGACGAAGCGGTTCGACGCCGAGGTCGCGGCCTGGGCCGAGGTGGTGGCGATGGCGCGGGCGGCGGGGTGATCCCGCCGGTTAGAAGATTCCCAGAAACTTCTTGCGCTGCGACTTGGCGGGTTGGTTGCTGAGATCATCGCGCGGCTGGCCCTTGGCGGTGCGCTGCGCCGAGGCGGTCGCGCCCGACAGTACCGGGCCGCAGGCGGCGGACTTGGCATCGCCGATATCGACGAACGCCAGGATCGCGGCCGGCGGCGTCGCCAGCAGCGCCAGGCCCAGTCCCGCGCCCGCCCGGCCGAGCAGTTGCGGCGAGATCACCTGGAGCGCGGGCTGCGCGAAATAGCCGCGGATGCCGACCGGCGACTGGCCGGAGAACAGGCTGAACTTCTTGCCGTCGGCGCGGAAGGCGAGGTCGACCGCCTCGGTCTTGAAGCTGAAGCCGCCCTTGCCGGTGATGACGTTCTTGCTCGTGTCGATCAGAATCGGATCGGCGGCGGCGATGCCGTTACGCACGGTGAAGGCGACCAGGCCGCAATTGATTTCGACCGGCTTCTTCAGCTTGTCCTCGAACATCTTCTGCACGAAGGTGCCGAGGTCGAGTTCGGCAAGCTGGACGTTGCGCGTCCACAGCGTGCCCTGCGGGATGATGAACGCCATCCGGCCATGCGCGGTGGCCAGCGAATCATGGATGGTGTCGCCGCGCCCGCGCAGTTCGATCCGGCCCTTCAGCGTGCCGCTGGTCCCGGACTCGATCACGCCCCAGCCGGCCAGCAGCTTGCCGAGCGGCGTCGGGGCGAGGCGGATGTCATAGGTCGCATCGGCCGGCCGGGCATTGGTGTCGATCCGCACATCCGAGGCGACGTTGCCGCGCGACAGCGCCATGGTCAGCGGCGACAGCGTCAGCACCGAATCCTTCAGCTTCACGGTCAGGTCGATGTCGGCGATCGGGATGCGCCGCGACTTCACCATGCCGACCGTCCAATGCGCATCGGCGTTGAAGGCGCGCATCGCCGCCACGTCGAGCGGCGCATCGGGCAGCAGTCGCGCCGGCGCCGCGCCGGTCGCGGCGGCGGCGGCGACCGCGCCCCTGGTCGCGACGATATCGGGATTGTAGCCGATGAAGGGCGCGACATCGACGATGTCGAGGCTGCGGGTGCGCAGTTCCGCGCCGATATGCACCTTGGGCACGCTTTGCGTCACCGTGAAGCGGCCGCTGATGTCGCTGTCGCCGAAACGGCCGGCCATGCGCGTGAAACGATATTCGTCGCCGCTCTTCACCAGTTGCGCATGAAGGCGATAGCGGCGCGTCTGCGGGATATAGACGCCGATGATGCCCAGCAGCTCGCGCAGGTTGCGCCCGCTGGCGCGGGTCTGAAGCGGAACGTTCTCGATATCGGCGATCGAGGGCAGGGTGCCCGACACGTCGATCACGTTATGCACCGCCCACATCCGCGCGACGAGCTGGTTCTTCCCGCGATTGGCGGTGGCATCGGGCGACAGCAACCGACCCGCCAGGCGGAAGGGGGTGTCGCGGATCACGCCCTTGCCGGTCACGCCGACCGCGCGGCCGATCCGCGCATCGTTCGATCGGATGTCGTCGAGCGACAGGTCGGCGAGCAGCCGCATCCGCGGATCGCGATAGCGTACGGTCGTGCCGGTGACGGTGGCGGTGTCGATGCGCGGGAATTCCAGCGGCTTGCCGCCCTTCTGGTCGCTGAACGTCCAGCTATTGGTGGTGTGCGCGGCGTTCCACTCCAGATCGGCGGCACCGTTCGCCAGGTCGAGGCTGTACAGGCGGCGTTTGCCGAACAGCAGCGACAAGGGCGCGATGCGCGCGTCGATCCGGTCGGCCTGGAACAGGTTGGGCCGCGTCGCCCAGGCCGGATTGGCGAGGGTGAAGCGCTCGGCATAGAGCTTGATTCGGAAGGGCGCGAAATAGAGCTGGAAGTCGCCATCGACCTTCACGGCGCGATGCGTCTGGCCGGCGACGAAGCGTTCGAAGGGATGGCGGAGGAACCGGCCCTTGGTGACGAACAGCAGCAGCCAGATGCCGAAGATCACCGCCGCCACCGCGATCAGCGTGTTGCGCAGGATGCGGCGGCGTCGCCGCTGCGTCTCCACGAGTGGCACGTCGGGGCTGGGCGCGGCCTGATCCATCGCGTCCCGACGCTTTCGGGGCCGTTTCGGTTCCGCATCGTTCATATGGTTGCATTCCGCATGGGGGGGGGCTAAGGGGCCCGCTTCCCGAGCGAGGCGCTACAGGAGGGCCCGGCCATCGGGGCTGCCGCGGCTGTCTTAAGTCTTGCTCTATGCGAAAGGACCAAAATGCCCAAGCTCAAGACCAAGAGCGGCGTGAAGAAGCGCTTCAAGCTCACGGCCACCGGCCTCCTCAAGCATGGTGTCGCTGGCAAGCGCCACCGCCTGATGAGCCACAATGCCAAGTACATCCGCCAGAACCGCCGCACCAAGGTGCTGTCGAAGGCCGACACCGCGACGGTGAAGGCCTGGGCGCCGTACGGCCTGAACTGAGGAGCGCTGAGACATGGCACGAGTGAAGCGTGGCGTAACCACCAAGGCGAAGCACAAGCGGATTTTGGATCAGGCGAAGGGCTATTATGGCCGTCGCAAGAACACGATCCGCATCGCGCGCCAGGCGGTCGAGAAGGCCGGCCAGTACGCCTATCGCGACCGCAAGGTGAAGAAGCGGACCTTCCGGGGTCTGTGGATCCAGCGCATCAACGCCGGCGTCCGCGCCGAGGGCCTGACCTATTCGCAGTTCATGCACGGCCTGAAGCTGGCGGGCATCGAACTGGACCGGAAGGTCCTGGCCGATATCGCCATGCACGAGGGTGAGGCCTTTTCGGCCATCATCGCGCAGGCGAAGGCGGCTCTCCCGCAGGCCGCGTAAACCGGCCTGACGCGAGGTGAAACAGGGGCGCGGGTGGCTATGCCATCCGCGCCCTTTTCGTTATCGGCGCTAGGCAAGCCGTCGCCGACGGGACGATGAGGAACGAATGACCGATCTCGATCAGATGCGCGACCGACTGCTCGCCGCCGTGGCGGAGGCCGAGGGGCTGGAGGCGCTGGACGCCGTGCGCGTGGAGGCACTGGGCAAGCAGGGCCGGATCACGCAGCTGCTCAAGACGCTGGGCGGCATGAGCCCCGACGAACGCCAGGTGCAGGGCCCCGCGATCCAGGGCCTGCGCGAGGCGGTGACGAATGCGATCGCGGCGCGCAAGGCGGCGCTGGAGCAGGCGGCGCTCGACGCGCGGCTGGCCAGCGAGACGATCGACCTGACGCTGCCGGTCGACGCGGTGCCGGCGGGCACCATCCATCCGGTCAGCCAGGTGATGGACGAGCTGGCCGAGATCTTCGCCGATCTGGGCTTCGCGGTCGCCACCGGGCCGGAGGTCGAGACGGATTGGCATAATTTCTCCGCGCTCAACATCCCCGAGACGCATCCGGCACGCGCGATGCACGACACCTTCTACCTGGCGGGGGTCGAGCCGGGCGGGGACGAGGCGCTGGTGAAGCGCGTGCTGCGCACCCACACCTCGCCCGTCCAGATCCGCACCATGATGGGCCAGCAGCCGCCGATCCGCATCATCGCGCCGGGTCGCACCTATCGCTCCGACTCCGATGCCACGCACACGCCGATGTTCCACCAGGTCGAGGGGCTGGTGATCGACAAGGGCATCACGCTGGCGCATCTGAAATGGACGCTGGAGACGTTCCTGAAGGCGTTCTTCGAGCGCGACGATATCGTCCTGCGCCTGCGTCCCAGCTATTTCCCCTTCACCGAACCCTCGGCCGAGGTCGATGTCGGCTATACGATCGAGAAGGGCAAGCGCGTGATCGGCGGGTCTGGTGGCGGCTGGATGGAGGTGCTGGGCAGCGGCATGGTCCACCCCAAGGTGATCGCGGCGTGCGGGCTGGACCCGAACGAGTGGCAGGGCTTCGCCTTCGGTTGCGGCATCGATCGCCTCGCCATGCTGAAATATGGCATGGACGATCTGCGCGCCTTCTTCGACGGCGATATCCGCTGGTTGAAGCATTATGGGTTCGCGAGCCTGGACGTGCCCACTTTGTCGGGAGGAGTCGGCGCATGAAGTTCACTTTGTCCTGGCTGAAGAGCCATTTGTCGACCGACGCCGATCTCGACACGATCCTGGAGGCGCTGACCCGAATCGGGTTGGAGGTAGAGGGCGTGACCGACCCGGCCGCCAAGCTGCGGGGCTTCACCGTCGCCCGCGTGCTGACCGCCGAGCGGCATCCGCAGGCGGACAAGCTGCAGGTGCTGTCGGTCGATGCGGGCGAGGGTCCGCTCCAGGTCGTGTGCGGCGCGCCCAACGCGCGCGCGGGCCTGGTCGGCGTGTTCGGCCGGCCGGGGGCGGCGGTGCCCGCCAACGGCATGGTGCTGAAGGTCGCGGCGATCCGCGGCGTCGAATCGAACGGCATGATGTGCTCGACCCGCGAACTGGAGCTGGGCGAGGATCATGACGGCATCATCGAACTGCCCCAGGACGCGCCGATCGGCACCGCCTTCGCCGATTATGCGGGGCTGGGCGATCCGGTGATCGAGGTGTCGGTGACGCCCAACCGCCAGGATTGCATGGGCGTCCATGGCATCGCGCGCGATCTGGCGGCGGCCGGGCTGGGCATGCTGATCCCGCCGACCGTGCCGGTGGTGACGGGCGAGGGGCCGGGGCCGGACGTGCGGATCGAGGATGCGGCGGGCTGCCCCGCCTTCTTCGCGCAGGGCGTGTCGGGCCTGACCAATGGCGAGGCGCCCGAATGGATGCGCCGCCGCCTGACCGCGATCGGGCAGAAGCCGATCTCGGCTTTGGTCGACATCACCAATTACATGACGGTCGATCTTGGCCGCCCCTTGCACGTCTATGACAAGGCCAAGCTGTCGGGCGGACTGGTCGCGCGACAGGCAAGGGCGGGCGAGACCGTCGAGGCGCTGAACGGCCGGACCTATACGCTGTCCGAGGGCATGACCGTGATCGCCGACGATGCGGCGGTGCACGATATCGGCGGCATCATGGGCGGCGCGCATTCGGGCGTGTCGGAGACGACCACCGACGTCGTCATCGAATGCGCCTATTTCACGCCCGAGGCGATCGCCCGGACGGGGCAGGCGCTGGCCCTGACCAGCGACGCGCGCCAGCGGTTCGAGCGTGGCGTCGACCCGGCCTTCCTGGACGACGGGCTCGCCATCGCCACCTTCCTGGTGCTGGAATATTGCGGCGGCGCCGCGAGCGGCGTGACCCGCGCGGGCGAGGCCCCGCTCGGCACGCGCACTTACGCCTATGATCCGGCCCGGACCGAGACGCTGGGCGGGCTGGCGGTGCCGGCGGAGCGGCAGCGTGCGATCCTCGAATCGCTCGGTTTCACGGTCGGCGACGACTGGCAGGTGACGCCGCCCACCTGGCGGCGCGACATCGACGGCACTGCCGACCTGGTCGAGGAGGTGATCCGCATCGAGGGGATCGACAAGGTCGCCCCCGTGCCGCTGCCGCGCGTCCCCGGCGTCGCCCGGCCGACCGCCACGGCCGAGCAGAAGGTGGAGCGCCGCGTCCGCCGCGCCGCCGCCGCGCGCGGGCTGGACGAGGCGGTGACGTGGAGCTTCCTGTCCGAGCGGCAGGCGACCGCCTTTGGCGGCGGGGCGTTCACGCTCGCCAATCCGATCAGCGAGGAGCTGAAGGTGATGCGCCCCTCGCTGCTGCCGGGCATCCTGTCGGCGGCGGAGCGCAACCTGCGGCGCGGCGCGGGCAGCGTGCGGCTGTTCGAGATCGGCCGCCGCTATCTGGCGGAGGGCGAGCGCGCGACGCTGGGCCTGGTGCTGGCGGGCGAGCGCGCCCCGCGCGGCTGGCGGCAGGGCAAGGCGGCGGCGTTCGACGCCTATGACGCCAAGGCGGAGGCGCTGGCGCTGCTGGCGGCGGCCGGTGCGCCGGTCGACAATCTCCAGGTGATGGGCGAGGCGGGCGAGGCCTTCCACCCCGGCCAGTCGGGTACGCTGCGACTGGGACCGAAGACGGTGCTGGCGCGGTTCGGGATGCTGCATCCCGCGCTCCTCAAGACGTTCGACCTGGACGGCGCGGTGGCGGCGGTGGAGCTGTATCTCGACGCGGTGCCGCCCAAGCGCGGCAGCGGCTTCATGCGGCCGGCCTATGCGCCGCCCGCGCTCCAGGCGGTGAAGCGCGACTTCGCCTTCCTGGTGCCGCCGGCGCTGTCGGCCGATGCGCTGGTGCGGGCGGTGCGGGGCGCGGACAAGGCGTCGATCGTGGCGGCGCGCGTGTTCGATGTGTTCGAGCGCGGGGCCGAGAAATCGGTGGCGGTGGAGGTCGTGCTCCAGCCGGGCGAGAAGAGCTTCACCGATGCCGATCTGAAGGCGGTGGCCGACAAGGTCGTCGCGGCGGCGGCCAAGCAGGGCGCGCAACTGCGCGGGTGAGGGGGCGTTTGCAACGCACCCCTACCGCCACCCCGGCGAGCGCCGGGGTCCGGTTGGAGCGGTAATAGTAACGGAGCGACACGCTCCATCACGATCGTCCCCCAGCTGGACCCCGGCCGTTGCCGGGAGTGGAAGGGAGCGGCGGAATGTAAAGACATCATAGGAGGGAAGCGATGACCGATCTCGTCTGGCTGCGATCCGCAGGCCTGAGCGCCGCGATCAACCCGTTCGGCGCGGAGCTGACCCATCTGCGCGACGCGGACGGCCGCGAGCTGATGACCGATGCGGACCCGGCCTATTGGCCGCGCCACGCGCCCATCCTGTTCCCGGCGATCGGCGTGACCAATGGCGGCGTGATCCGCGTCGACGGCATGACCCATCCGATGCCCAAGCACGGCTTCGCCCGCGACATGGCCTTCACGGTCAGCGCGCAGGGCGAGGATCATGCGACCTTCACCCTGACCGACACGGCGGCGACGCGCGCCGCCTATCCCTATGCCTTCCGCCTCGACATCACCTTCCGCCTCGCGGCCGCGACGCTGGCGATCGAGGCGCGGATCACCAATCCGGCGGACACCGCATTGCTGGCGCAGTTCGGCTTCCATCCCGCCTTCGCCTGGCCCCTGCCGTACGGCGAGGATCGCGCCGACCATCGCATCGTCTTCGCGGCGGACGAACCGGCCCGGCTGCGTGAGATCACGCCCGATGGCCTGATCGCCGCCGAGACGCGTGACAGCCCGCTGGAGGGCCGGACGCTGCCTCTCGCCGATGCGCTGTTCGTTGACGATGCCCTGGTCTGGGACCCGGTCGAGTCGCGCTCGGTCCATTATGGCGCGGAGACGGGACCGCGCCTGCGCATCGATTTTCCCGACACCGACAAGCTCGGCATCTGGACCAAGCCCGGCGCGGCGTTCGTCTGTGTCGAGCCGTGGCACGGCATCGCCGATCCGGTCGGCTTCACCGGCGAATATCGCGACAAGCCTGGGGTGTTCCCGGTCGCCGGCGGGGCGAGCAAGACGATCGCCATGCACGTCACGCTGGAAGGCTGAGCGGCTTCGCGGGCATTCCAATATCCATGGCGCGCGACACGGAAACACCGTAAAGGGCCCATGCCTCCGCGCCGTCGCGCGCGCGACGGCCCCTTGTCGTACCCGCCGCGCGCCGCCCGTCCGAGAGGCGCGCCGCCGCCAACCCGGATTGCCCGCCCGTGACCTCCCCCCGCCGCACCTTCGCGATCATCTCCCACCCCGACGCCGGCAAGACGACGCTGACCGAGAAGCTGCTCTATGTCGGCGGCGCGATCCATCTGGCGGGCGAGGTCAAGGCGCGCGGCCAGAACCGCCGCGCCCGGTCGGACTGGATGAAGATCGAGCAGCAGCGCGGCATCTCCGTCACCTCCTCGGTCATGACGTTCGAGCGCGACGGCATCACCTTCAACCTGCTCGACACGCCGGGCCACGAGGACTTCTCGGAGGATACCTATCGCACGCTGACCGCGGTCGATTCGGCGGTGATGGTGATCGACGCGGCCAAGGGCATCGAGCCGCAGACCCGCAAGCTGTTCGAGGTGTGCCGGCTGCGCTCGGTGCCGATCATCACCTTCGTCAACAAGGTCGATCGCGAGGGTCGTCCAGTGTTCGAGCTGCTCGACGAGATCGCCGACATGCTGGCGCTCGACGTCTGCCCGATGAGCTGGCCGGTCGGCATGGGCGGCGAGTTCGAGGGGATCCTCGACCTGCAAAGCAACCGGATCAGCCGGCCCGAGGGCGACAGCCGCAATTTCCAGGGCAAGGTGGAGGACGCGCCGAAGCTGGCCGACCGCTGGGTCGAGGAGATCGAGCTGGCCCAGGCCGGCTATGCCGAGTTCGATGCGGAGGCCTATCGCAACGGCGACCTGACGCCGGTCTATTTCGGATCGGCGCTCAAGGATTTCGGCGTCGCGGAGCTGATCGGCGCCCTGGCGAAATTCGCCCCGCCGCCGCGCCCGCAGCCGGCCGAGCCCGCCCCCGTCGCGCCCGAGAATCCGGAGGTCACCGGCTTCGTCTTCAAGGTCCAGGCCAATATGGACCCCAATCACCGCGACCGCATCGCCTTCATGCGGCTGTGTTCGGGCACGTTCAAGCGCGGCATGAAGCTGACGCCGACCGGCCATGGCAAGCCGATCGCGGTGCATTCGCCGATCCTGTTCTTCGCGCAGGACCGCGAGATCGCCGACGAGGCCTATCCGGGCGACATCATCGGCATCCCCAACCATGGCACGCTGCGGGTCGGCGATACCTTGTCGGAGCGGGCGGACGTGCGCTTCACCGGCCTGCCCAATTTCGCGCCCGAGATCCTGCGCCGCGTCGCGCTGAAGGACCCGACCAAGACCAAGCAGCTGCGCAAGGCGCTGGACGACATGGCCGAGGAGGGGGTGACCCAAGTCTTCTATCCGGAGATCGGCTCGAACTGGATCATCGGCGTGGTCGGGCAGCTCCAGCTCGAAGTGCTGCTGTCGCGGCTGGAGGCGGAGTACAAGGTCGCCGCCGGGCTGGAGCCGGCGCCGTTCGATACCGCGCGCTGGGTGAGCGCGAGCGATCCGGCCGAGCTGAAGGCCTTCACCGACCTCAACCGCGCCGCCATGGCCAAGGATCGCGACGGCAATCCGGTGTTCCTGGCCAAGTCGTCCTGGGAGGTCGGCTATGTCGCCGACCGCTATCCCAAGGTGAAGTTCGCCGCCACGCGCGAGCGCTGAGGCGGGCACGGGCATTGCGGAGCGGTGCCCGGCGACCTAAAGCGCAACGCTTCATCAAAGGGTCGGACGGTCTTGGCGCTTTCGTCGCATATCGATCATTGGCGGCGAAGCGGGCTGCTGAGCCAGCTGGTCCGCTTCGGCATCGCGGGCGGGCTGTCGACGCTGATCTATTCCGCCGTCTATCTGCCGCTGACCTATTGGGTGTTGCCGCGCGCCTGGGCGGTGCTGGCGGTGCCGCCGGCCTTCCTGGTGGCGGTGATCTGCGGCTTCTTCCTGCACAGCGGCTGGAGCTTTCGCGGGCATGCGGCGGGCGGGCAGGGCGCCCGGCTCCACATGAAGTTCCTGGTGGTGCAGAGCTTCGGCTTCGTGCTCAACGCCCTGTTCACCTGGATCGCGACCGCGCTGCTGCACCAGCCGCCCTGGGTCGCGCTGATCCCGGCGGCGACGGTGACGCCGCTCGCCACCTTCTTCCTCAATCGCCAATGGGTGTTCGGCTGATATGGATCGCATCGTCTATGACCGCATGGCGGCGCACGACTCCACCCATTGGTGGTATCGCGCGCGGCGCGACATCCTGGCCGATTATCTCGACCGCTATGGCGACTTGGCCGAAGGCGCGCGCATCCTGGAGATCGGCTGCGGCACCGGCCACAATCTGCCGATGCTCGCCGCCTTCGGCCATGTCGACGCGATCGAGATCGACCCGGCGGCGCGCGCCATCGCGTCGCAGCGGCTGGGCAAGCCGGTCGGCGCATCGCCGCTGCCCGGCCTGCCCGACGTGCCGCGCGGCCATTACGACCTGGTCGCGGTGCTCGACGTGGTCGAGCATATCGAGGACGACGTCGCCGCGCTGGCGGGGATGCGGTCGCTGTTGCGGCCCGGCGGCAAGATTCTGATCGCGGTGCCGGCGCATCAATGGATGTGGAGCGCGCATGACGTGGTCAACCACCATCACCGCCGCTATTCCAAGACGACGCTGAAGGCGGCGATCGCCCAGGCGGGGCTGGTCCCGGAGCGGTTGGGCTATTTCAACTCGCTGCTGTTCCCGCTCGCGGCGGCGGCGCGGGTGATGGGCCGGCTAACCGGGCGCGACGACAGCGACGATGCGCCGCCGCCGCCCGCGGTCAACGCGCTATTCGAGCGGATTTTCCGGCTGGAGCGGCATCTGGTCGGCCGGGTGCCGATGGGGCCGGGCGTGTCCATCGTCACGCTCGCCAAGCCCGCCTGACGGCGGGGGGGCGCCCATCCCGGCTGAGGCGAGCGCGGCGGGCGTGGTGGCGGGATCGGCCTGGAAGCCCAGGGTCGCCCGGCCGCGCACCGGCCCGGCGACATCGGCGACCAGATAGAGCGGCCGCCGCTTCGCCTCGATATACAGGCGGCCGAGATATTCGCCGATCATGCCCAGCACGAACATCTGCGCCGCGCCGATCACCACATTGACCAGCATCGTCGAGGTCCAGCCCGCCACCGCGCTGCCCGACAGCCAGCCGATCGCGATATAGACGATCAGCAGCAGCGACACGCCGGTCAGCGCCAGCCCCAGATGGCTGGCCCAGCGCAAGGGCGCGGTCGAGAAGCCGGTGACCGCGTCGAACGCCAGCCGGATCATCTTGGCGAGCGGATAATGGGTCTCGCCGGCATGACGCTCCGCCCGATCATAGGCGAAGGGGACCTGGCGGAAGCCGACCCAGGCGACCATGCCGCGAATGAAGCGCGCCTGTTCGGGCAGGGAGAGCAGGGCGTCGAGCGCGCGGCGGCTCATCAGCCGGAAATCGCCGGTATCGACCGGAATGGTGGTATCGGTGACCCGGTCGAGCACGCGGTAGAAGGCGGCGGCGGTCGCCTTCTTGAACAGCGTCTCGCCCTCGCGCCGGCGGCGGACGGCATAGACGACATCGGCGCCCTGCGCATGCATGGTCGCGCGCATCTCGCCCAGCAGTTCGGGCGGGTCCTGCAGATCGGCGTCGATGATCAGGATCTCCGCGCCCGAACACAGGTCTAGCCCGGCGGTGAGCGCGAGCTGATGGCCGTGGTTGCGCGACAGGTTGATCGCGACCAGATTCGGGTCGGCCGCGCTCAGCCGCTGCATGACCGCCCAGCTTTCGTCCCGCGAGCCGTCGTTGATCAGGACGATCTCATAATCCTCGCCCACCACCGCCCGCGCGGCGGCGGAGACGCGGGCGTGGAGCACGTCGAGGCAGGCGGCTTCGTTGTAGCAGGGAATGACGACGGACAGCGTAGGGGCAAGCGTCGGGATTGGGGCGCGCGGATGCATGATGCGCCGCTTGTAACCGCCCGCACCGGCCGCGTCATCGGCTTTCACGGCCAGCGGACGCGCAAGCCGGGACGGTATACCGAATGCGATGGGCGGAACAGGATGCGCGATCGGCGGTTCTACGGCCGGACCGGTCATTTGATGTAGATAAGGAATGGCGGGGGTGGTGCCCGGCTTCGGCGGCGATCGCCCTATGGCTGCACTGCCCGGCCATTCCCCCAGGTGAAAGGCTTTGTCATGAACAAGCACCAGGTTCGTGGTACGATCGGCTATTACAAGGGAACGATCGAGAAGGCGGCCGGCGACGTGTTCGACCGGCGCGACTGGCAGCTGGGCGGCGTGGTCGAGCAGGTCGCCGGAACCGGTGAGCATCTTTACGGTCGTGCTGGTGCGCTGGCGCAGGAGGTGCGCAAGGCCGCGCCGCCCGCCATCGACATGGGGCGCACGCGACTGCTCGACGCGACCGGCCGCTTCGCGACGCTGGCGCGGGAAAATGGCGAGCGGGCGCGGGCTGCAGTGGCGCGCCGACCCGATCTCCTATGGTCCGCGGTGGCGGCGGTCGCCGGCTATGCGCTGGCCTGGACGATCCATCGCCGCCACGCCTGATCCCGATGCGGCATGGGGTGGCCCGCCGGGCTGCCCCGCCATCGGCATAGTCGAACAGGAAGCGCGGCCAGCGCGCCTATGCCGCCGCCAAGGGAAAATCTTACGGTGGTAACCTTCCATCTGAAATATCAAAAGCGGTCGTCGTAGAGCTGAGGCTCTGGCGGAACCACCGGCGAAGAAAATGGGAGCGGTGTTGGGCAGGGAGGGCGCAGACCGATCGAACGTCGCATCGGTGTTGCGCTTCGTGCTTAGCTGCCAGGTCAGCCCGCGCGACCGGACAATGCCGGGCACCGACGTCCGCCTGTCATGGGTCTTTCAGTCCGGCGCGCGACTTCGCTGCCTTTACGCCGGGTTGCGTCCCGCTCATGGAAGTCGGGCGGATCATCGCAAGGAGGCCCAAGGATGAAACTGCTTCGCTATGGCGAACCCGGTCGTGAGCGCGCCGGCCTGATGGATGCGGATGGCCGTATCCGGGCTCTGCCCGAGGCACTAGGCGATCTGGCCGGCGAGCGGCTGACGCCGGCCGGGCTGGCGGAGATCGCCGCGCTCGATCCGGCGACGCTGCCGCTGGTCGAGGGGTCGCCGCGCCTGGGTGCGTGCGTCGCGCGGCCCGGCAAGTTCATGTGCATCGGCCTCAACTACCGCGCCCATGCGGCGGAGAGCAACCTGCCCGAACCGACCGAGCCGGTGATCTTCGGCAAATGGACCAGTGCGGTCGTCGGCCCGAATGACGATGTCGAGATCCCGCGTGGCTCGACCAAGACCGACTGGGAGGTCGAGCTGGGCGTAGTGATCGGCACGCGCGGCCGCAATCTGTCGCAGGACGCGGCACTGGCGCATGTCGCCGGCTATTGCGTCATCAACGACGTGTCGGAGCGTGAGTATCAGATCGAGCGCGGCGGCACCTGGGACAAGGGCAAGGGCTGCGACACCTTCGGGCCGACCGGCCCCTGGCTGGTCACCGCCGACGAAGTGGGCGATCCGCAGGCGCTGCGCGTGTGGCTGGAGGTCGATGGCCATCGCTATCAGGACAGCAGCACCGCCGACATGATCTTCCCGGTCGCCGAGCTGGTCGCCTATGTCAGCCAGTTCTGCACGCTGGAGCCGGGCGACATCATCTCGACCGGCACGCCGCAGGGCGTCGGCATGGGCCAGAAGCCGCCGGTCTATCTGCGCGCCGGACAGGTCGTGCGGCTGGGCATCGACGGGCTGGGCGAGCAGCGGCAGCGCTTCGTCGACGCCGCCTGAGGGCGAAGGGAGGCGGAAGGCCCGGCCGGTCGGGGGCCGGCCGGGCAAAAGCGCGGCCGGTTAACACCGATCATCCTCATCGCCGGGGCCTTTTTCGCGCCAGCCTCGTTGAGCGGTCCAGCCGACACTGGCTGGCAAGAGGATGAAGCGATGGCCGTGAAATTCGCCGGAACCATGAACGCGATCAACCGCGGGCTCGAAAGCACCAAGGCGACCAAGGGCGCCGACATGGTGGAGGATTGGGAGGCCGCCCTCGCCGATCTCGATACGCCGGGCGCCAAGGGTATCCTTCGCGATCTCGCCTCGCTGCGCAAGCAGCTGGAGAAGAGCGAGCCGGATGCGGACCGGGTCCATGCCCTGCTCCATCGCCTCGGCGCGGCCACGACCAGGATCGCCGACAAGGCGGAGAAGTCGCAGGACAAGCTGAAGGCGCTGGGCGAGGCGCTGACCGAAGCCGGCGAGGACCAGCCGGACGAGGAAGAGGATGCCGAGGCCGCCGCCGCCCCGAAGCGGGCGCGCAAGAAGGCCTGAACCGGCGGGGCGGGCGCGCGATCCTCCGCCCCGGCTGGATCGGCGGCTCGGTCCGCCGCATCCGCGCATCAAAAGACTTGAACCTGGATCGACAAGGCCGTCACAATGGACGCTGCCTGACGGAGCCTTCGACTCCGCCATCGGCATTGTCGTGGATGCCCTGTTCGAGGAAGGTCGATGCGTCTCTCCCTGCTGCCCCGTCTGTTCCTGACGGGTATCGCGGCCAGCGTCATGGTCCCGGCTCCGGTCGCCGCGAGCGTGTTCGAACTGTCCGATCTCCAGCGCGAGATGCAGGCGGTGATGGCGCAACGCTCCGGCGAATATGGCATCGCCGCGATCGACCTGAGCGACGGCTCGACCGCCGTGGTCAACGGCCATATCGCCTTTCCGATGGCCAGCACGGTGAAGCTCGCCATCGCCGCCGCCTATCTGACCGATGTCGATCGCGGGCGGCGCAGCCTGAACGACATGATCGCCGGCCGGCCCGCCGCCAAGGTGCTGGAGGCGATGATCGTCCATAGCGACAATGTGGCGGCCGACCAGCTGTTCGCCGCCCTGGGCGGCCCGGCGGCGGTGCAGCAATGGGTCTGGTCGCAGAAGATCATCGGGATGCGCGTCGACCGCACCATTGCCCAGTTGCTGCGCGAGCGGGGCCATCTGGCCGACAGCAAGGACGTGGCGACGCCGGTCGCCATGGTCCAGCTCCTCAAGGCGCTGGACAGCGACACGGTGCTGGCGCCGCAAAGCCGGTCCTTCCTGCTCGGCCTGATGGCCAAGTGCCGGACCGGCACCCGGCGCATCCGCGCGCTGTTGCCCGCGGGGACGGTGGTGGAGGACAAGACGGGGACGCTGGACGGCATCACCAACGATGTCGGCTTCATCACCATGCCCGATGGCCGCCGCGTGGCGATCGCGGTGTTTGCCCGGGGCGGGAACGATCGCCAGCCGGTCATCGCCCAACTGTCGCGGATGATCTACGACCGCTTCACCGCCAGCGTCCGCAATGCGGTCGCGCTGTTCCTGCGGCTGCAATAGGGCCTCCCGCCGATCCGTCATGGCAAAAGGCCCGCTACCTCCGCTGCGAAGGGAGCTGGCGGGCCGCAGGATTCGACGGAGAGTGTCACCGGTAGCGAGGGTCGAACATCGCACCGACCGGTATCATCCCTCCCCGCGCAGGGGAGGGTTGGGGACATCGATCCGGCGTGAGACCGATGTCCGAATTCAGAAGTCGAAGCGCACCGATGCGGCGATCGTCCGGCCGTTGATCGAGCGGGCGCGGACCAGCTGGTTGGACGGGATGGCGGCATCCTCCGCCTCGGTGATGCCCTTCACGTTGAAGATGTTGTTGGCGTTCACGTTGAAGCTGACATTGTCCGCCGCGCGCACCAGCACGAAGCCGTTGACCTGCGTATAGGCGGGCATCTTCAGCTGGTTGACCGGCTGGGTATAGCTGGAGGTGGTGCCGATCACATTGGCGCCGAAGCTGATCGCGCCGAAGTCGAACTGCGGCGTCGCCTGATAGACGAAGGCCGCCTGGCGCTGCGGGCGGTTGCCGTTCAGCGTCGCATCGGTGGCGTCGCGCGTGATCTTGGCGTCGGTATAGGTGCCGGCGGCGGTCAGCGAGAAGGGACCGGCGCGGAACCGTCCTTCCAGCTCGACGCCGGTCGCCTCATAGTTGCGGCTGGTGAATTGCTGCTGCGACAGCAGATAGTTGGTTTCCTGCGTCCGCGCGTTGAACACGGTCGCATAGAGGCCGATCCGGCCGGCCGAATATTTCAGGCCGCCCTCGGCCTGCTTGACGAAGTCGTAGGGTTTGGAGCCGTTGACCAGCCCGCCGGTCTGGAGGTCGATCGTCGGCCCGAACAACAGGCGGTCGGCATTGACGCGCCCGCCCCGGCTGTAGCGGGCGAAGGCGGCAAGCGTGCTGCTCAGCCGGTAGTTGGCGCCCGCCGAATAGGACAGGTAGCTATAGTTGTAATCGATGCCCGTGCGGTTGTTGGGCAGGAAGGCGACCGTCCGCTCGGCCGGCGAGATCACGCCGTCGCCGTTCATGTCCTGCGCCCGGGTCGTCACCGCGCCGGGCAGGTCGCCGGCGATGTTGCCCTTGGCCGAGCCGAAATCGTAGCGCACGCTGCCGTCGACGTTCAGTCGGCCGATCTCGAAGCCGAGCTGCGCGAAGGGCGCGTTGGTCGTGTAGCGCATGTCGTAGCTGCGGCGGCAGCAATTGCCGAAAAAGGCCGCCGAATAGAGCGTGCCCCCCGCCGTCTGCGACACGCCCGCCGCGTTGCGGATGTCGACCAGCACCGATTGCCCGTTGCCCTGCACGCTCTGGAAGAAGGAGGTCCACAGCCAGTCGGTCTTCACGTCCTGGCGCGAATTGTAGATGCCGGCCGCGATCGACAAGGCGCCGCCGCCCAGATCCACCGTGCCGTTGACGCGCACGTCGTTGGTGATGTTATTCAGGCTCTTCAGGTCGACATCGAACAGCACGACGCTGGCGAGCAGGCCGTTGCCGCCCAGCGTGCCGGGATTGGCGATCCGCTGGCCGGTGAGCGGACCGCTGGCGTAATAAAGCTGCGATCCGGCGCCGGCGAAGCCGTTCGCCGTTGTCTGCGCATCGCCGACCGCGGCCGGGAAGGGCGAGACGAAGTCGCCGGAAATGTCGGAATAGCGGAACCGCTCGGTCACGGTCCAGCGATCGGCGATCTCATATTGCCCCTCGAAGCCGACCGACTTGACCACCGGGTGCATCCCGTCGCCGATGTTGCGGCGGACCGGGTTGTTGTCGCCGTCCAGCGTCAGGACCGAGCGGATATAGCGGCTGTGGAGCGTATCCTCGTTGATCGAGAAGCCGGGGATGTTCTGGTAGTCCGGGTTGCCATTGCTGCCGGTCACGCGCACCGGGTTGGGCAGATAGGCGATGCTGCGGTCGTCGAGATACTTGCCATAGAGACGGACATAGCCGCCATTGAACTCGCGGGTGATGTTGGCCTTGATCTGGCCGCCGCGCATCGCGTCATAGCCGACGTCGCGGGGACCGTCGCCCAGGCGGTAGAAGCCGCTGAGCTCATAGCGCGTCTGGGCGTCGATCTTGCCGCCATAGGCGAAGTCGGCGCGATATTCGCGATAGTCGAGGCCCGACGACAGCTGGAACGAGCCGCCTTCCTGTTCGCCGGTCTTCGAGATGAAGTTGATGATGCCGCCCGGCGAGTTGCTGGCGAAGGTCGAGGCCGAGCCGCCGCGCACCGATTCGATACGGGCGAGCGACAGGTCGTTGCGGATGAAGATGTCGGCATTGCCGAAGATGATGTCGCCGAACTCCAGCACCGGCAGGCCGTCTTCCTGCAATTGCAGGAACTTGGAGCCGCCCGAGGCGACCGGCAGGCCGCGCACCGAGATATTGGCATTGCCTTCGCCGCCCGACGCCTCGACCCGGACGCCGGGGAGGTTGCGGAGGATTTCGGCGGTGTTGCGCGGCGGGATCTTGGTGGTGAGATCGGCGTCGAGCGAGCTGACCGACACGGACGTATCGAGCCGGTTGCGCCCCTGCGCGACGCCGGTGACGACGATATCCTGCGAATCGGCGGGATCAGCCGGTTGTGCCGTGGCGGTATCCGCTGCCTGCGCGTCGGTCTGCACGGTCGGCGCCTGTGCGTGGACGGCGCCCGCGATCAGAAGCGCGGGGATCGAAGCGAGCAGTCGAAAGCGCAGCGACATGAAAATCTCTCCTGAACAGAACCTCTGCGGGCCTGGGGTCAGGATTACCATCTCAACAAACGATTGCAACATGCATTCCGCAATCGTTTGCAGTTACGGCATGGCGTGACCTATTCGCCACACCGGAGCAGGATGACATCGGGTGGACCCAAGCCGTCGTCGCGAGCGTAGCGAAGCAATCCAGGGCGTCACGCGCGGCTGTGGATTGCTTCGCTACGCGTGCAATGACGTTTCCAGGTCAGGGTCATGTCATCAGGCTCTATCCTGCGTCTGCGATTCGCGGGGCGCATTCGGATGCGGCGCTGCGAAATGATCTGCGGGCGGGGGCGGGCTGCATCCGGGCGCAGCCATATGGGGCGATGGTGGTTCGATTGCCGGCAACGAGAGGCCGGGCTCGTTCCCATGCATCATCGTCTCAAGCCGAAGCGAGCGAGGTGCAAGGCTAAGCGATTGTGAAACTACCGATCCCCGCCATTAGGCTGGGAGATGGTGACCCCTACGAGAATCGAACTCGTGTTTTCGCCGTGAGAGGGCGGATAACGGCACAACAGGGTACATCCTGACACGTGAACGTGTATCGAACATCGTTGATTTTGCGCGGTTTATGGGTTCACGGTGTACCAGCCTGTTTCAGCGTGTATATTGCCGACGTGTTACCGAAGTCGGGATTGCCATGGGCCGAGCCGTAAAAGACGCCAAGCTGGACAAGCGGGATGCCCGCTTGAAGCTCGCCGTTCAGAAAGAGCCGCACTGGCGTCTCGTCAGCGAGGGTGCGCACTTGGGATACTACCGTGGTGCCCGTGTCGGGAAATGGGTCGCGCGCTTCAAAGCGCCTGGTTCCGCAGGTGGGTATGCGAAGAAGACGCTGGGTGAAGCGGACGACGTGCGCGACGCGGATGGTGAAACGATCCTCACGTTCCGGCAGGCTGACGATGCCGCCCGAATATGGTTTGCGGAGAAGGCCCGCGGCGACGTCGAGGTAGTCGGACCATTCACCGTCGCCACTGCGCTGGATGAGTATGCAGCCAGCTTCAAGATTCGAACTGGCGCCATCCCCAGCGATCTTAAGTCCCGAATCGACGAGATCATCAAGCCTGCGCTGGGGCACTATGAGGTGGCGAAGCTGACGCAGAAGATCGTCAGCGGATGGCATGAGGCACGGGCCAGCTCGCCAGCCAAGCTACGGACGCGAAAGGGTGCCGAGACACAGAACGAGCGAGCCGTCGACGACAAGGAAGGGCTCCGGAAGCGTAGGGCGACTGCGAATCGCGACCTGACCGTTCTGAAAGCTGCCTTGAACAAGGCGGCCGAGACTCGCGATTGGCTGCCGATCACCGCCTGGACCAAGGTGAAGCCGTTCAAGGGCGTTGATGTCGCCAAGCGACGCTATTTGACCGACGACGAAGCGAGGCGGCTGGTCAACGCCAGTGATCCCGACTTCCGGCCGATCGTGCGGGCTGCACTTCTGACTGGTGGCCGATACGGCGAACTGCGCCACGCCCAGGTGAAGGATTACGACCGCCAGTCGAAAACCGTCTACCTGCGCGAGACGAAGAACGCAGAGCCACGGGCGGCGTACCTTGATGACGAGGGCGTCGAGATGATGGAGCAGGCTGTCGTGAACAAGGGCCCACAAGCCTTCATATTTATGCGCCCTGACGGGACACAATGGATGCGGAGCCAGCAACTGCGCCGCATGGAAGAAGCGTTCGACCGGGCCAAGATCGACAAGACCACGTTCCATGATCTTCGCCGCAGCTACGGTGCAAGGCTTGCCAGGGCAGGCGTGCCGATGGCCGTGATCGCGGAAGCGCTGGGACACAAGGACGAGCGGATCACCCGCAAGCACTACGCTCACCTAGCGCCGAGTTACGTGTCTGAAACGGTACGTTCAGCCGTGGCGGGGCTTGGGATTGTCGAGAAATCCAACGTGCGGAGGCTGGTATGACGATACCGATCCGTTTGCCGGACAGGGTGCCGTCGTCCTCTTGGATCGATCAGGTCCACGAGATGATGATTGAGATCGGCACGGAATACCCTCGTGCTACAATGGAGCGAAAGCGCCGTTTAGCGGGGGCTGTAATCGCACAGCTCCTGGCTGCGACGAGGGATCTCGGTGTATTCGACGGCGAGGCTGCTCCAGCCGAAGATGCATTGCTCCAGATGTTGATGATGATTGGCGATCTGGAGGGTGGGCGGCGCCATCCTTGGGGGTTGCCGATTAGCGTTGGTGGCACCAGCGGAGAAACTCAGGTTGATCGCGAGCTGAGGCTTTGGGCGATCACCGCCGTTATTTTGCTTAAGCGCTCGGGCAAGGGTCCCGTCGCCGCATATCGCGCTGTAGCCGAACGCCTGACGGCGGCAGGCCATGCAATCACCGACGGTGGCGTGAAGACTTGGTTCACTCGATACAGCCGGGCACCACTGCCGGCAGATCGGGAGCGAGTTACAGACCGTATCATGGTGCTGGAGAGCACAGGCGCGGATGCCGCAACCATCGCCTCACAATATATGGCCGACCGGGATGGTCTTGTCCGCCACATCATCGAACGGTTTCAATCGTAGCATTTGGTGAAACCACCGTCCCTCCGAAGCTCTGGGTGTCCCGGCATACAGCGCAGGACTTCAGGAGGTTCAATGTCCCTACCAGAACCCATCGCACTGACGGTCAGCGAAGCGATCGCTGCGTCGCGGTTGTCCAGATCCGAGCTCTATCGTGCGTTCCAGCGGGGTGACCTGTCGGCTAAGAAGCACGGCCGCCGCACGCTGATTATGCGTGATGAGTTGACCCGCTATCTGACCAACCTGCCGAATTATCAGGCGGCGGCGTGATCCGGCATGTTCTCATCAGCAACGGGTGCCGTCGCCCCTAAGACGCGAAAGGGCCGGACCGCCACAGTCCAGCCCTCCACGAATTTCATCAACAGCAACGCCGACACAGATAACATTACGGCCCTGCGGCTGCAACGGCTTCGTCTGCTTGGCATCATCGGTTTTCGTGCCGAAATGCTTGCCGATCTGGCCTGGGAGACGTCGCATGGCTGATCCCCGTGACTGGTCGAGCACCTTCCCATTGCCGCCGCACCTCGCTGCGCTCCAGCTGCTGGTGAACCGCTGTTCTAGCCCTGAAGCCCGCAAGGAACTGATCGTCACCGCCGGCGCCTGCGAGGCGATCGGACGGACCGAGGGCTTCGTCATGGTCACCGCTAATCAGCTGGAGACGGCATGATGAGCGCGCGTCGTGACGGATTGCCAAGGCGCCTGATCGTGCTGCGGCAAGTCGAAGGAACACGCTGGTGCGTGGTCGAACACGTGATCCATAACGGCAAGCGCCAATTCGCCGGCCGGATCGCCACCGCGCGTGAATATGGTCCGGCGTGCATGGCCGGGCTGGAGGCATCGCGCCGCCAGCGTCTTCCCTTCGGCATTGAGGCGAATGGACAACGGCTCCGGCGCTTCGATGCAGATCGTGACATGCCTCGTCGCCCCTTCAGACCGCATGTGGAGGGCTTCTGATGGCGCTCCTAGACGTGCCGGCGATCCGGCAAGCCTACCCCGTGGCACCGGTTGTGGCCGGAGCAGGCGTAAAGCTGCGGCCGGTCGCGGGCGAACTGGCAGGCTGCTGTCCGTTCCATGCCGACCGGTCGCCCTCCTTTTATGTATTCGGCAAGGGAGAGCGGTGGCACTGCTTCGGCTGCGGAGCCTCCGGGGACGTGCTCGACTTCGTGCAGCGCGCCTACAGCGTTACCATGCGGCAAGCCGCTGAGCGCCTCTGTGGTGGTGATCTGCCGGTAATCGACGCACCCAAGGTGGACGCACGGGGCGAGCGCAGCAACAGCTACGCGCTGGAGATCATCCACGATAGCGCCCCGATCGATGGCACCCCGGCGGAGGGCTATTTGCGTCGTAGGGGCATTACCTTCGCTCTGCCGCCCGCCCTGCGGTTCGCGCGCCTGAAACCGCCCAAGGATAGCGGAGTGCTGGCGGCGAACGGTCCCGGCCTGTTGCCCGCCCTGGTGGCTGTGGTGACGGGCCCAGACGGCACCCCGGCTGGTATTCAGCGAATCTACCTTACCAATGATGGGCGCAAGGCTGCGTCCGCTGACGGCAAGGTGAAGTTCTCGCTGGGGTTCGTGCGAGGTGGCGCAGTCCGGCTGGGCCCGGTGCTGGATCATGGCCTCGTGCTGAGCGGCAGCGTGGAAGATGGTCTGTCTTTGCTAGAGATGGGGGCGCCGTCCGTGTGGGCCGCGCCCGGGGAAGGCGGGCTCCGCGGGATGCATCTGCCTGAGCTGGTGCGCGGTGTCGTTATCGGTGGCGATGGTGATCGGGAGGGTAGGCGCCATGCAGAGGCAGCGGCCCTCGCTATCGTCCGTGGCGAGCGTGAAGTGCGGATCGTCTATCCAGGCGGCGGCGCCAAGGACTTCAACGAAGAGTTGCGGGGAGGCGAGGCATGAACGCTATACCTCTCGCTACCCGGATTGAAGACGCGCGTCCCTTCACCCCGACTGCGGTTATCGAACCGGAAATTTTCCCGATCGCCGACCTGGTGGCATGGGGAGAAATCGAACCCACGCCGAAGGCATTCCGGATGGCGGGCTACGTGCCCGAACAGGAAGTAACGATCTTCCCGGGTCCCGGCGGCGTTGGCAAATCGACCTTCGCCCTCCAGCTGTGCGCGTGCAGCGCCGCTGGCAAGCCGATGCTGGGTGTCGATGTCGAGTCTGGCGCAGCCCTGTACGTCACGGCGGAAGACGATGACCGCGAGAACCACTGGCGTCTGCGCAAGATCGCCACCGCGATCGGTACGACGCTGAACGACCTCGCCGGCAAGCTCCACATCGTTTCGTTGCGGGGTAAGCTGAACAACGAACTGGCGACTTTCGACTCGGAAGGCCGGCTTCGTCCCGCGCCCGCCTATGCGCTGCTCCGGGCTACCATCGCTGCCACCAAGGCCAAGCTGATCGTGCTCGACAACGTCGGCCATCTCTACGTCGGCAACGAGAACGATCGTGGGCAGGTGACGGGCTTCATTAATCTCCTGTACCAGCTCTGCCGCGAACTCGATGTCACCGTCGTGCTGATCGCCCACCCGAACAAGGCGGGCGACAGCTATTCAGGCTCCACCGCCTGGCTGAATGCCGTCCGGTCGCAGATCGTGCTGCAGCGTCCCGAGGATAGCCCGGATCCCGATGCCCGCATCCTGACCCTCGGCAAAGCCAACTATGCCCGGCCCGACCAGCAGCTGGCATTCCGCTGGCACGACTTCGCTTTGATCCTCGACAAAGACCTGCCTGACGACCGACGGGCCGAGGTGGCGGCGATCATTCGGGCCAATACCGAGAATGCGGCCTTCATGGCATGCCTGGCGGAGCGGACCCAGCAGGGTGAGGGGCGGCAGGTCGGGCCGAATACCGGACCCAATTATGCGCCCACTCAGTTCGAGGGGATGCCCCAGGCAAAGGGACTGAAACGCGATCGTCTCAAGGCCGCCATGGACCGGCTTTTCAGCATCGGCGCGATCGAAACGCACACCTATCGCAACACCACCAAGGGCCGCGATGTAACCATCATCAGGGCTGTCCCGGGCAACCCCGAACACCCACCCCGAACGCTTCCCGAACACGTTCCCCAAACACCCCCGAACAGTTCGCCCGAACACCTCACCCCACACACCCCCCTACTACGTAGGGGGATGGGCGCCGCCTTTCAGGGCTCTGCGCCCATCCCCGAAGGCACCGAAAATCACATGACCGGCAGGGATCGCCGCACGGCGTCGGGGATGATCCTCGCACCCGGCGAAACCGGCGACGAGCCGATACCAGGATGGGAGAACCAGGCATGACCGAACCACTTCGCTTCACCTCGCCGGAGCTGCCGGGGATCCTATTCGTGCGTCGCCCCGTCACCCAGCCGCCAGTCGATGGCACTGTCTGCCTGGTCGACGACGGACATGCCCTCGGTTGGCATCGTCGACCCGTCGCTGCTCGGTATCGCGAAGGTAAGTGGACCACCGAGCGGGGGCGCCGCCTGCCGTTCGATCCATTGTTCTGGACATTGATCGAGGGGCAGTCCGATGAAGATTGATCAGCCCACCAACTTGGGCGACATCGATCCCGCGCGCATCGATGTGGCGACTGACCCGAAGCCGAAGCAGAGCCGCCGCAAGGTGCAGAAGATGCCGGCCTTGCTCAAGCCATGGGCCGAGAAGGCGAAGGCGCGCATGGACAAGCGCCCTGCGTCTCCCGGTGTGATGATGGAGCCGCGTGGCGACCTGGGTGACTTCCAGGCGGTGGCGCCCCACGACAATCACGAGGTGTGGTCGCTACAGATCCACGACGCCTTTGGGACGCGCTCGCCATCGACCGTTGCCGTGTTCATGGACCAGCTGCGCTCGCTTTGCGGGCAGAACTGGAACGACGAGCGCAAGGCATGGCATCCGAGCGAGACCGAGCTCAACGCCGCCCTGAACTTCATCAACAGCGTGCAGCCACGCAACGAGGCAGAGGCGGCGCTCGCTGCCCAGATGCTCGCCGTGCACTTCATGACGATGCGCATGTCGTCCCAGGCGCTGAAGACGGGGGACGCTGGCATGGCCTCGATTGCAGCCAAGCTCGCCCGAACCTACGCCGCCCAGATGGACACGCTGCAGCAGGCCCGCGGCAAGCGTCGGTCGACCCGACAGCACATCACCGTCCGCCACGAGAAGCACATCCACACCCACCAGCATCAGCACCTAGCAGCGTGGGGTTATGCGGTCCCCGAACCGGCCCCCTCTACACTTCCTGGAGAGCATCATGGACTCGCAATCGAACAACGAGCCGAAGCAGTTTGCAGCCGCCCCCCGGTGTCAGGCGAGGACCCGGTCGGGCAAGTCGTGCCGATCGGCCGCCGTGCACGGAAAGCGGGTGTGTAGGATGCACGGCGGTATGTCACCTGGCGCACCGAAAGGTGAGGCACATGGACGTTGGCGCAATGGCGCGTGGACGTTGGAGGCAAGGCAGCTGCGTGCCGATGCCAAGCGGTTGCTGGCAATCGTCGAGGGGCTGGTGCCATGATCGGGTTGAGCGGACCAACTCGGCTGGCAGCTGCCCTGGAAACCAGGATCGTCGAGCTGGAGACGCAGCGGGACAACGCTGCCACGCGTCGGAAACGGCGGGAATTCAACCAGCTGCTTTATCGCAATCGCGAACTGCTGCGGTGGTGCAAGACGCGGGTAGGCTATCAGGCTGAGCATCGTGCCTGGTTGTCCCTTGGGATAGTAGACGGGGGGCGCGACGCATGAACCATGATCTCGTAACCGGCCGTGCGCGCCTTCAACGCCTGCTGACTGCCGTGGATCGCGATCCCGTCTCTCAACAGATCAGCATGACCGCTGCGCTGGCCCAAGCGCGTCACCTGGATCGTGTCGGCGACATCAACGACACACGGCGCCTCGCTGGTGTGCTGACGAAGATCCTCTCGGTGATGGCAGAGCGTGACGACCACGATGCCACGGCTCAAACTGCCGGTGAATTGCTGGCGGTGCTGTCCGACCTCGCCGATGACGGGGACGAGGATATGGCGATCGGTGTAAATGCATCAGCTGCTGACGTGAGCCCGCAGGTAGTCGAGATCGCTCGGGCATTCGCGCAGAGCCGACGGCGATCTTGCATGTAGTGGCCGAAAGATACCCTTAAACAGGGTGGCAAGTATTAAGCTGGTTTATGCTCGAGTGCGGCACCCATTTCTGCTTTTTTTCCAAAATGCGGGTAAGAAGGTTACTGAGGTTGGCCAGAAAACCAAATTACATCAGAGCATTTTATGTAGACGGGCGGTGATATAGGTGAGATCCTGTATCGATAGTACGAGTCTTGCGCGATTTCATAGGGGGAAATATGCGGCACGGTTCATACCTTTTAGGTTTATGCGGCCTCACCTCCTGCATTGCTGTCGTTGAGCCGGCATCGGGGCAGAGTTTGCCCAGCAAAGCTAGCATAGCCGACCTAGAAAAGCAGCGAGCAGACATTGATATAAAAATCGCTGAAATGAAACTAGAGCAGGCGAAAGCTGCGACAGCGACGGCACTTCAGAATGAAGCTAGTGCTAATCAGCAGCTCGCCGCATTGCGATCAAGCGCGAATGCTAACCTACCGGCATCAAGCTCAAATCAGCCGGCTGCGAAGATTGACGGGCAAACTGTTGACGAGCAGGGCGCGGCACAAACTGTACCGATTACTGAACCATCTCTGGTAGAAAAGACAGCGGCTGCGGTTAAAGATAACAGTGTAAATGCTACTGTCACCGAGAAAACTGGAAAAGGCAACGAAACTACGGTCGCTTTTTCCCCGACGGCTCTTCGAGATGATGAAGATGGTCGTCAAAAATTTGGCGGAATAGAATTTGGTATCGGAATAGCCTTTTCAGTGGATCTGGGAAAAAATGACAGGATAAGGGAGGCTGACATAATAGATAACGTTGTTCGAGTGCGGCAAAGCGACAACGTCAGAGCAAGGTTAATACTAGAGTCTCACTACCTGTTTACACCTGAGGGGCTTCCATTCGGCTTTAACCGTTTTCTGGGTCTCGAGGACAATGAGAAAGCGGTATATGATAGTGTCGGGAAGTTGACTCGGGCAGCAAAGAATAACTGGGGCTTCGGCCCGTTTGTCGTGCTGCAACCGGGAACGAACAATATAATTGATGCAATTGGTGCCGGCATCATGTTGGGTCTAAGAAGGCCTGGCGAAGGTAGTGACAGTTTCAATATCGGGCTGGGTGTTCTGTATGACATTGATGCTCGGATTTTAGGTGACGGCTTTGTTGCCAATCAACCTCCTCCTGGTACAGAAACTACCGTCCGGTTTAAGACTCGCGAGCAGAGTGGGCTTCTTTTAATGACATCATATACTTTCTAACCGGGCTATAAGCACTCGACGCGTGCGTACATCTGGCTGAGTAAAATCCTTGTTGAACCCGATTGCATCGCTGAAAATATGGCATGGATATGCCTATTCACAAGCGTCAAGGCGGCAAACAATGTGATTGCCGCATGGGCCTTCGAATGCCCGCTTGGCTTTACGCAGCTATGGAAAAGCGGGCTCGCGAGCAGGGCTTGCCGCTCTCCAAGGTCGTTCGGACGGCACTTCAGCATGAAGTCGAGCTGCGGTGATGCACGCTGCCACTGCCATCAGGCTCCGCGACGGGCAGGACGGACGCTACGCTGACGGGCCGCAAATCCGCCGCGAGCTAGACGCAGCCTTGGTCAACCGCGTCGCAAATCTCGCCACCGTCCACCTAGCCATCGCATATCACGGTCAGCCGCTCGACTGGTCGGCCGCTTTCCCGTCCGAGGATACTGGCGTCGTGGTACTCTCCAATGGGTACGACGCCTGCGCCGTGTTTGCCTCGACCGCCGATCGGGTCTGGCAGGGTCATACGATCTTCGGCCCGACGTGCCGCGGTCGCAGTGCGATCGAGACAGGCAAGGCGATCATCGCCTGGATGCTCCCGCACGCTGATCTGATCTGGGGGGCAACACCGATCGGCAACCGCGCCGCCCGCTGGTTCAACCGCCAGATCGGCGGACGCCCTGCCGGCTTCGACCACTACGACGTCGAGGGCGACGTCGAACTCTTCAATTTCGGGAGCACGCACTGATGGTCGCACCACTCATCGCTGCCGCCGGCATTGGCGCCGCAGCATCGCTCATCGGCGGCATCACTGGTGGTAAGGGCGCGAAAGCTGCTGCAAAGACCCAGCAGCAGACGACGCAGATGCAGATCGCCGCCAACCAGGCGAACATGTCGCGCATCCAGGGACTGTCACAGCCTGGCATCGATCGCGGGAATGCCGCAGGTGACATCTATGCCGGCCTGCTTGGGACAGGCGGCAACCCAGCTGCATCCGCTGCGGCGCTCGACACCTACCGTGGATCAGTTGGGTACCAAGACCTGCTGAAGACCGGGCTGGGCGCTGTGAATGCCAATGCATATGCCCGCGGTCTGGGTGACAGCGGCGGGACTCTCAAGGCGCTGCAGGATCGCGGTATGAATATCGCGAACCAGAATACCCAACAGTACCTGAGCAACCTGAACGGCCTGATCCAGACGGGGAACAGTGCGATCGGCAATGTGGCCGGTTTGTCGACCGCGACCACCCAGGCGAACAACGCTGCTCTTCAAGCCGGCTCGAACGCCAATCAGGGCGCGGTTCTCTCCGGCGCCACAGCCCAGCAGCAGGCGCTCTCCAACTTGGCGAATATCGGGATGAACTACGCCTCCAGTTACGGGCAGGCAGGCAACGTCGGCGGCATGCCCATCGGGACTCGGTCTATCTACGGCGGCAATCTCGGGGGTATCTACTGATGGAAGTCGACTATCTCGCACCCAATCGAGCCCAATTTGATTACCTCCAGTCGCTCATGCAGATCGGCAACGTGCAGGGCCAGCAGCTGCAGAATCAATCCGCGACGATGAAGCTGATAGAGGCTGGCCAGCAGCATATCCTTCGTCAGCAGGTTGCTGGGCAAGTGCAGGCGGGCGACTTCCGCGGCGGCGCGCAGGCAGCCTTGCAGGGCGGTGACATCGACTTGGCTAAGACGATCGCTGGTTATGGTGACAGCGAGCGGAAGCGCATGGGCCAGGAAGCGGGCGTCATGGCCGCCGTGGCGGCTCGCTTGCGGGCACTGCCGGAAAACCTTCGCCCGGCGGCGTTCTCGCGCTTCTCGCCGATGCTGCAACGCTTCGGGTTCGGGTCAGAAGAACTCGGGTCGCCGGACCTTACCGACCAGGGTCTGGATGGCTACGTTCGGTATGGACACAGCGTTCTGGAGGCGACCGACCCGCAGGACGAGCCCAGTGTCATCCGGACCCTTCGCGCTGTAGGCGTCGACCCGCAATCGGCGGAAGGCCGGGACATCGTCACCCGCAGCCTCGTTGCGCCGCGCTATCTGCCCAACGGCGATGGCACATTCACTGTAATCGGTGGCGGCCAGCCTGGCGGTGGATCGGCACAACCGCCAGCCGGCCCCAATCAAGCCGATCCGCAACCTTTCGAGCCACCCGCCGAAGCCGTGCAGGCACTTCGCTCCGGGCACGGCACTGCCGCGCAGTTCGACGAAATTTTCGGCGTAGGCGCCGCTGCTCGCGCGATGGGAGGTGCGGCCTCGCAAGGGGGCGCGACCTTTCGCTGATCCCATGCATGCGCCCGGTAGGATGACGAGTGGACGTCGAACCGTAGCGGGCAACCGTGCAGTTGGTGGCGTTCCCCGATCACATCACCTGACCGGCGACGCTGCCGATTATGCCGGGACCAGTGCAGCTGCGCTGCGCGGGTATTTCGGACCGCAAGCCCGCCTGCTCGATGAAGGCGACCATATCCACGTGACCCTGCCTGGGTACGGAAAAGTCCCGTACTTCGGCCGCAACGGGACGAAGTAACATGGCTGACAACCCTTTCGCTAAGTTCGCCCCTCCCCGTCCGGTTCAAGGAGCCAATCCCTTCGGCGCATATACCGTGGGCACGCCGAACCCGCGCCTGCAGGCACAGGAGGATCGTGCAGAACGAGCCGATCGTCGCGCCGAAGCGGACTCATACCGTGCCGAGCAACGCTTCCAGACTCAGCAGCAGCGCGAGGACCTGCGTGATGCGCACAGCCTCGCAACCGATCGGCGGCAGACGGCGAACACCGACTTCGACAACATCAGCTCGCTGCGCAAGGAGTTCACCAGCCGCAAGGAAGTGCAGGATTTCACCACCATCCTGCCGCAAGTCGCCTCGGCGATGGAGATCGCAAAGAACCCAAATGCCACGGGTGCCGACGACCTCAACCTGATCTACACCTTCGGCAAGGTGATGGATCCCGGGTCGGTCGTACGAGAGGGAGAGCTGGCCCTGGCGTCGAGCACTGGCAGCTGGGCCCAGAACCTCCAGGGAGCGATCGAGCGGCTACGCAGCGGCGATAAGCTGCCGCCCGCCGTCCGCCACAACCTGGTCGAGTCGATGCGTCGTCGCGGCGTCGAGCTGTCACGCTCTTATAACTTCTCTCGGCACGACTATCAGGCACGCGCCGAACGGTTTGGCTATAATCCCCTTGATGTGGTGGGTCAGCATCCGGCCACTCCGTTCCAGCAGGCGGAGGCAGATTTCACCGGTAAGGCTGTCGGCAACTACGACGGTTCGGTCGGTGCGCGTCCCGGCAGTTCTGGCGGCGGCCGGGGTACCGGGCAATCCGACCTCAGGCCGCAGATGCAGAGCTACAGTGTCGACAACATCGCAGACCTCGCCACCGGCCTGTCTGGCGGCAAGTACACGATCGAGCGCGAGGGCCTGTACTATACCGCCTCTGGTGGCCATCGCGAGATGGTCGACCTGTCCGACGACATCGCCAACAGCGATGAATACCATGCGGCCTACCGGGCCAAGTTCGGCACCGAACCCGAGCTTCAGGTGTCCGTGTCGGGTGGAACGAAGGGCCCAGCCTCGGCGCCGCGCGGCCGCGGTGATGGCGGCGCTGTTGAAACGGCCGATGCATTCCTACGCGGTGCGGCAGACACCGCCTCGCTAGGGACGGTCGACGAGATCTCGGCGGCAGGGCGTACGATCTTCGGTGGTGGGACAATGCGCGACAATCTGCGCAGCGAGCGTGCTGTCGATGCATACGATCGTGAAAACCACGGCCTCGCCCGTTTTGCCGGTCAGTTCGCCGGCGGCTTCGCACTGCCGATGGGGCGCGCGGGGACCAACCTGCCTCCCAGCGCCATGGATCTGGCCAAAATCGGCGCCGGCTATTCAGGCGCATACGGCTTCGGCAGTGGTGAGGGTTCGGCAACCGATCGACTGATCTCGGCCGGTACCAACGCCATTGCTGGCGGCATTGTGGGATATGGTCTTGGTCGTGGCGGCGAGGCGCTGCTGAACCTGTCGCGCCGGCCATCGGTCGGCCGCAGCGTAAATATGGACACGGTCCAGGCTGCGGATCGCCAAGGGATCGAGCTGGTCCGCCCGGATGCGGATCCGACCCGCCGTAATGCCTATGGCTTCCTAGAGTCTTTGCCGATTGCCGGGGGGCGTATCCGGTCCGATCTCCAACGTGGTGCGGATCAGATCGAACAGCGCGTTGCCGATGTTGGCGGTGGTGTCGCGGTCCCTCGCGCGACAGCAGGTGATACGGTCCGCGCAGCTGGTGAACGCTTCATCGATCGCAGCCGGACGCTCACCAACCGCCTCTATGATCGGGCGGCTACTTTGGCGGGCAATGCCCGTGTCGCCCCCCGGCAGGCGCTCAATGCGATCGACAACCACATTGTCGAGTTGTCTCAAACACCCAATGCGAACCGGACCAAGCTGGATTTGCTCAACCAGTTCCGAGCCGACCTCGTTGATCAGAACGGCAATCTCCGGCCGTTGTCGATTCAAGCGATCCGCGACCTGCGTACCGCCATGCGGGACGAACTCGGCACCCGGGGTTTGCGGTTCACCGACACCGAGCGCCGCATGATGCAGGCCATCGACAGTGCAAGCGCGGACATTTCCAGTCAGCTCCGCGGTCCCGCTCTGCGGGCCTATCAACGGGCGGACCAGGCTTACCGCCGTCGCATCGACCTGATCGACAATGTCGTCGAGCGGTTCATCGGCAATGATCGGACTGCCCGTCGATCCGGCGAAGGCATCATGGCCCAGGTGGAGTCTGCATCACTGCCGAAGTCAGGGGATGCCCAGGCGCTATCACAGATGATGGAACGACTCGAGCCACGGGAGCGTCAGCAAGTCGCCTCGACGATCGCGGCTCAGCTGGGCCGGCGCGGGCAGGACGGCGACAATGCCTTTTCGCCGAACCTGTTCTTCTCCCAGGTGGCAAAATACTCGCCAGAAGCTCGGGCTGCCATCTTCGGACAGCAAGGTGCCCGCGACCTCGCCGATCTGGCACGGATCGCCGAAGGGCGTGCCGGTACGCTGGCTAGGCTGAACAATTCGCGCTCCGGACAGGTGGGCAATTGGTTCAAGGCAATCCAGAGTATCCTGAGCGGCGGCGGGGCGGGCGCCGGGGTCGGTGCCGCTATGGGTGGTGTCGCTGGAGCGGGTACTGGTGCAGCGGCCGGGATTGTCACGACGCCCATGATGCTCGGCGGAGCCTATCTGTCCGCACGAGCGCTGGGTAATCGCCGGGTCGTGCAGACGCTTCTGCAGGCCGCCAACGCCACGTCGCCGAGCGCACGGGCAGTGGTGTTGACCCGGATAGGCGCTCTCGCGAATCGTGAACCAGCACTTCGCACCGAACTGTTGCCGATCCAGCGCTTGCTATCGTCGAGCATAGAGGGCGCCCGCCCGGCGCTAGCTGCCGATGAAGGAGATCGCCGTCGCCAGCAGCGCTAAACCTGCCATCCGGTGAGGACGGCTTGGCGACCAGCGGTACAGGGCCGCGATGGCGATGATCAGAACCCAGATCGGCAACGCTGGAGGCTTAGCTGCTGACCGATCGGCGGCAGGTGCCCTGTGATACAAGAATGCTGTTGCCGAGGCTGACAACCTCGGTTGCAGCATTGTTGGGACCGATCTTCATGAAGACGCCGCGTCCGACTAGGTCGAACGTCGTGTAACTGCCAGCAGTAGAGACTGCGGCTTCGTAGCTATCGCACCCATTCATGTCGCACCGCTGGTACTGCTTTGCGGCAATGTCGGCGATAGCCCATGCCTTGTTTGTGGCGGGCCGACAGGCGGCACCAGGATCGCATTGCTGCTTGGTGATCCAACGGCACGTCATCGGCTGGGCTATCAATGGCGTGCTGATCAACGCCGATGCTATGACTATTAGCTTGGGCAACATGGCCGAACGATACGTCATATATCGCTCGGCCACCATCATGCTCAATTATTGATAGCCGCCGTTTTCCTCACGCTCTTCGGCCGCGTCCTCCTGCACCTTCTCCATCTCTTCGGCTTCGTCGTTGTCCTGCGTGGTGTCTGGATCGATCATGATGCTCTCCCTTGTGCGGCCACCAACGCTAGATTGGGCCGGCCGGGCGCATGCGGCTGGTTGAGCGATCTATCGTCCGCCATCGTGCGGTGACCCATCACCAGTCCTGTTCGACAATTTCGGAGATCAACATGCGGTTCGTGCAGATCGACATCCTCCCGTCCGGCAAGGCGCTGGTCGACATCGATAAGCTGACCCACGCTGTGCCCGAAGGCGAAGGGACGCGGCTGTTCCTGGGGGCGCAGCATCTCGACGTGCCGCATACGCTCAGCGAACTCGAGAACGTGCTGGCTGGGCGCGATCGCACCGACAATGGCGAGCATAGCCGAGCCGGTTTCGGGACGCGCTGATAAAGATCAATGATCAGCGACACCGCTATTCTAGTGCCAACGTCCTCGCATCAAGTTGATTACACCGACGGTTTTGGATCGTCAGGTTCGATGTGCATGCGGACATCGAACAAGCGTTTTTTGGCCTGATCGTCAAATCCAACAATGCTGTGGAGGCGAGCGGCTGGAACGTCGTCTTGTAGGAGCCGAATGCCTTCACGAAGGGCGTCCATAGCCATGCGGTTGGTAACCTTAGTGCCGGACATATCTAGGTTGATGTTCTGGCGCTGAAGCCGATCGCCCTCCGCCTCTCGAAAGAATATATTCATTCTCACTTTGACACTTGCTCCATTTTGCCGAGATTCTTCGAAATGTCTCAAAGTATATTCAGGTTTGAACATCGAGGCTGCTGCATCGCTCGATAGCTTAATTACCACATCAATGCAGAACCAGGCCAGCCCTTCAGCTTCTTCTTGTCGTGCTGCACTCCATGCCCCGGTTTTTTTTACATTTCCATGAAAGTAGTGTCCTCGCCTTTCGATCAGGTGGTCAATTATGCTGCTACGACCAGGGGCGGTCTTGAGGAGTGTCGCTGTTTCAGAGGGATGGCGAAGACGATTTGCAGCCATCTCCGAGACTGCGTAATCGATTGCTTCGCCGAGCTCTTCAGAATTCTGAAGTGCATCAGAGAGTTGCCTTGATTTGAACTTTCCTCTCCCAAAAAGCGCTTCGATCAGTAAAAAGGAGTATCGAAAACTATCAATAAAACGTCGCCCATTAAGAGCCTCTCGAGCTAATCCAGCGAGTGATGCAACGAACTCCGGTGGTTCATCTGTCTCCGCTGCCATTAGGGATCGGGTGATGAAGTCGTAGCTGATAGCCAACGGCCGCGCTTCCGCTTCCCCAATGGTCATACCTGGAACGGGGAGATCGTCTTCACTCTCACCCGTCTCTAATGCATAGGAGACCTCTACCGAGCCCACCTTGATCGACACGTCAAAGAAACACTGAAGGAAGTTAAAGGCGCGTCGTAAATGAGCATGCACGATTGGAAGGAGTGTGTCATGTCCAGTGATGGTGGCTTTCGTGACTTGGTTGGGCGTATCCACAATCGTCGGCGCCAATGTCAGCGGCAATCCTGACTTAGTAAATTCAATGGCTGTGACCATGCCGTCCTCTTCCGCCATGCGGCACACGCCACCTAGCAGAGGTACTTCCCAATGATCCTCAAGAGTGAGGGGCTGGCTCAGTGGGAAGCGATATGTGGCCTTCAATGGTTGTCCTGTTGCATAAGTCACCTATACCTGTAAACGTGATGTGGACGCTTGTAACATCATCTCACAAACGCTCGACAATGCGGTCGAATGTCTCTTGCACACCCGCTACGAGCCACCGGAAGTGAGCCGGTAGCGACCCTTGATCAGCTTTGGCGCGTTTAATCAAATTGGCTTTCTCGGTGGCCGCCGCATGGCCCTTCACCTTCGACCTTAAATAATGGAGATGCTTCAACGGCTCCATTTGATCTTTTGCCTCATCTTCCAGGTAGCCGGTGGTTACCAGAACCTCCTGCAACAAACGCAGCGATCCCCACTGCTTGTCATACCCTCGTCCTGCAGCATCCAGGCGCAATCGCAAAGCCTTCTGAACAAAACCCTCCACTACTAGTTGGTCGAGCACCAGTATGGCCGTTGCCCATTCTTCGGAAGAAGCCGTCAGCGGGTAGTGCAGCGCCTCTGCCAGTGATCCATCGCGGGGCTGCCAGTAGTCCGGCGGACTCTTGTCGAGCTTCGCCACTTCGTATTTCAAACTTACAAGCGGGTCCGGCATACTGCTGAAGCTGCCTTCAAAATCCGTCTCGAAAGCCCGCTCTGAGATTGGCGCCTTTGGCTGCTCATTGAACGACTTCCAATATATTTGTTCGTTGTAAGGTAGGTTGCCGAGATAGCAAAGATATGTGTGGACCTGTCCAGCCTCGTTGACGTCGTAAGTTTTTAGACTCCACCCAGCGCGAGAACGAATTGCACGATGATCAAGCTGATACTTCTCTGGATCGGCCTTGTATCGATGGAGCACGTCCGGCTTGAAAAATGCCGGCGTAGTTTGGAATGGCAACGACGAATCGCTCTCGAAATAGCTGGCAAGAGCGCTAGGTGCGCAGGATACTTCAGCGATCCTCTCGTTTTTCCAGTCTTGCGCTATGAAGGTGGCGTATTGCTTGCCAGCATCGCTCCAGTGAGCGCGACTTTTTTGTATCATCATGTCTTTCGTGAGGGCTGGGCGCACAATATGAACCCCGTTCACGAAGCTACTATTCGACTGCACCCCTCCGTGATGGAATAGATCAGGTTCGTTGACTTCGGATCGGCTGGGGTCGTGCCAGCCTGTGAACGAGCCAGATCGATATCGGGTAAAATCAAATTTTACCACGAGCGCCATTTCAGTGACCGCCATGTAGCGGTGCAGTTGATGAGCATCTATCGTGACCAACACGTCCTGCGCTTCCCCTGATCGCTTGCTCAGGTCGTAAATGCGCACGATTGGTTCGACGTCTCCATCTTCGTTGAGGCGACAGAAGGCGCGCTCTTCCTCCATCCAGTAGAGATCGAGCGCCTGGATTAGTGGCTGAGACAATTCCGTCCGAACCAAACCCCTGTCCACCCCTGCGAAACTGCGCCTGAACACAAGTTGCTCACCGCCAACGAGCGACTTGCAGCCTGGGCTGTCGAGTGGCGTTGAAAGATACATGCGGTCGGGCTGGCCCCCGCCAGAGACATGCTCAAGGGCCCAACTGTTGTCGGCGCCAATGTGCGCTCGCTGCAGATCGGCGCCATCCGCCGGCGTGACATTAGCGAGGGGTGCCAAGACTGCGTGGACATAGGCCTGACCCACGCCAGTATAGAGAATGATCTCCTCCGACCGGCCGTTGCGGACGATGAAGTCGACCCCCTCTGCTGCGTGTTCGAGCCAGTGCTCGTCCTCCGCCTCAGGGGGGATCGCTTCACGCAGGAATGCTTCTAGATCGACCATCTCAGCCCCTCATTTGACGAGTTATACTCACCGCCGCCCGGCGCACTCGTCAATTCCGATCGTTGGGCGGGGGAGGCGTTCAAGCAGCGCGTAGGACGCTCTGCGCACAGTTCGAGCAGCAATTCGCTCGTGCATCCCGCACGTCCATCCCGGCGCGCCTCAAGCCCTCCATCTCGGACAACACCTCAGGCTTGCCACACGTGTTGCACAGGATCAGCGTGGCCCCCAGGACGTAGGGTTCGAACACCACACGCAGGTTGAGATAGGCCGCGTTCTTCACCCCGCGGCTGCCCTTCCACATAGCCTTGATCTTGCCGTTACGCGCCTCGGCCTGATTGGTGGTCGGTCCGCGGAAGCGCCCATCGTGGTGCTGCCACATGACGTCGAAGTAGGCGAGAATTTGCTTCCGGTGCTCACCGAGCAGCTGCACCGCCTTCGCAGCGTCCGCCGGCATGTCGACCTGACTGCCGAACGCGAGGAAGCGGTCGAACCGTTCTTCGGCCTGGCGCCGGCTGTTGGCGCGGTAGACGTGCCGCAATAGCAGGCGGGCGTGATAGACCAGACGCACGGGCTGGTGCTCCTTGAGAATGTCCCACTTCGTCTTGAGAATGAGCTTGCCTTCATCATCGATGCGGCGGCGCGACTCTATCTTCTTGCCCGCCAAACGGGTGCGCCAGTCCTTCGCATCCTTGGCGGCGAACTTGCCTTCTAGTTCCATCTTCCACGATTTCAGTTCCGCCGCCTGGCCCTTCTTCAGCTTGCTAGCGGTCTGGTTCACGATCTTCGACATCTGCCGCTGCATCTTGTCGAGGACGTGCCACTTGTCGGCGACATGCGGCTTGCCCCTGAAAGACGACTCGCCGAGCAGCAGGTTGCTGCCATTCATGTCCGACACGAATACCTCCACCTCGCTCGGATTGATGACCTTGTGCAGGATTTTGGCGACACCCTTGGCGTCCAGCTTCTCCACAATGGCGAGTGGCCGCCCATTCTCCGCATTGTAGATCACGGTGAACCGGCGCTTCTTGCCGAAGCGGATGTCATCAACGGCGACCACACGCGGGGTGGCGAACTGGTACCCAGCCAGCTTCTCGCTCAGGTCGAGCACGACAGGCCAGATCTGGTCCGTGGTCGCGCCGGTGAGGCGTTCGATGTCCTTGATGGAGCGCTTAAGCGCCAGACGTTGGATGTAGCCCAATAGGCGCCACGTCATCCCATGCTTCGGATGGACGTCCGGCCCTCGATAGGTGAACGAGGGGCAGCCTTCCGTGCGGCACTCGTAGCGCCGGCCGCGGAAGGCATAGCGGACGTGCTTGCCCGCCATGGGTGCATCCCAGATCTCCATCGGCGCAGCGACGCCCTTGGACTCAACGCCTCCACCGCAGAGGGGGCAGGCAGCGGGCTTTGTATTCAGAGAGGCTACGACTTCGAACGACGTCGGCGTCTCGACAGTCTCGATATAATTAAGGGACGGAAGCTCAAGCATGAGCAGGCTCTCCAGCTATAGCTAACGACTGCATCACAGTCCGAATTGGGGGGGAGTGGCGGTTGGTAACCACCAGTGAGAGGAAAAAGTGATGAGCAACACTAAGGCATGGCGTGCGAAGCAACGGACCGCTTGGCCCAACAGCCGTCAGAAAAGGAACGGCCTGTTCCTGGACGCTCACCCGCAGTGCGCACGATGCGGCGGCCGCGCAGAAGAAGCCCACCACAACCTGCCGCATGGGCATCCCATGCGGCACCTGTGGCAGTTCATGATGGCCCTCTGCATTGGCTGCCACACGCTGATCCACCAGCCAGCGCCGCGGCCTCGCCGCCGCAAGCGCTGATCGGTGGAGGGGGCCCTACTTCGGGGCCCCCCAGGTCCCGCAGCCACCCGGTTCGTGGCGGGCGACGATGTCGAAGATCCAGCGCATCTGAGCCTCGCTAAGGTAGCGGCGCTGCATGATGCAGACCTTCAGGTGGCGAGCGTCCTTCTCAGGCAGATTGTGACTGCCGGATAGAAGGTAGCTGGCCCAGGCGCGCCACGTCCTTGCTGCGAGGGGACAGCTCGGCATCTGAGCTACCCGGCGCGGCGGCGAAGCCGACCTCTTCGGTTTGTCCGCCATCAAGCTTGCCGGCATGTAGGCGGCAATCCGGGTAAAGTCCGGGCGGACGTTCACGCTGCGCCTCCCGACACGATCTTGTTGATGCTGTCGACGCGGATGCGGCGCGCACCGCGGATGGTGACCGAGTCCAGCGTCTTGTCTTTTAGCATTCGGTAAATCGTGGAGCGGCCACAGTCGAGGCGACGCATCGCCTCCTTGACGGCGATGACGTCGTAGTTGGTGGGGGTGGTAGTGGACTTCACACTCGTTCTCCGTTGCCGCGAACCGGGATGATTCGGGGACGGCTGACGGAGTGGCGATTTTTTTGGTGGTGACCTGAATGCTGGACGGTGAGTGAATGGTGCGCAAATGGTCTATTTGAGCGCGCAATCCTTCTGAATTTTGCTCGCCGGGACCTTCACCACCTCATCATAAATTTGGGTGACGAATGGCTTGATGGTTTGGTCGTCTAATGTGGCGTTCATCATTGTGTGAAGCCGATCGCGCAGATCGGTAACGGTTTCGAACGTTCCGACATTCAGCTGTTCAGCTTTTGCCAGCTTGATGGCTGCCATCCAGAAGGGCGTCCATTCATCTTGCTTGCGTTTGCGGCCACGGGCTGGTTTGTCCGGCTGACGGGCAGCAACGAAGGCTGCCACAGCTTCTTCATCGAACTTGATGGCGGTCAGACGGACGGCTTCATTCTGCCCAGATATGGGAAGCTGCACTTCGGCCTCGGTCCATAAGGCGGCCTGCTGAGCAGCAGCCTCAATCCGGCGCCAGAATCGCTGAAGCTTGGTATTCAGGCCTTCATGGTTGCCCGTTGGTCGAGTGTAGATGACCGTGGCCGTTCCCTCGAGCGTGCCGCGTGCGACTTCTTCGCCGAACTCTTTCAAGGCACGTAGAGGCGCTGGACAGGTAAGGAGCAGGGCGTGGGTATCGATGGCGTTCATACCCTGCAATATTCAGCATCGACGTAAACAACTCGTCAGCGACGTGACGCATTATCCGTCACTTGGCCAGTCTGACGCCAAAACCAGCCTTGCGAGACGCCTCGCCGCTCTCGATGAACGTCACGCCTGCGGCTTCTAGGGCCTGCCGCATCGTGTCGATCGATGCGGGCTGTACTGTTTGCCCGCTCTCAAATCGTCGCACGGTCGCTGATCCCAACGCCGCCGCCGCCGCTAGGTCGGCGGCGGACCAGTTGAGCAAGGCACGGGCACTACGGCATTGCTCAATCCTCATACGTCGATCCAATTTATATCAGCACCCACTTGAACACCCTGAAACACACTGATACAAACTATATCGGCAACGGCCGGAAAAGGGAGGGCTGAATCTCCCCCTCCGGCCTGACCACAACCGTTCTGGAGGAACGATAATGGCTATGACTACCCTAACAGCCGACGTGCACTCGGCCAAGATCACGTGCGCCTCTCCCGGACTTAGCAAGACCACCGCAAGGGCCGTCGAAATGGCCCGCCTTCACCTCCGCTACGGCAATCCCGGGGGCTATGCCCGCAGCCTCGCTGGCGAGCACCGCGCGACCAACCCGCGTCAGCAGCGCGCGATCGAAGCGGTGATCGCCGCCGACGCATGCGAGCGCCTGTTCACTCGGCATCCGGCGAACGGCTGCCTGCTCGCGCGGGAGGGCTGATTGATGCATACCACTACAACTCGCCGCGCCCTTCTCGGAGGGGCGGGGTTGGCGACCGCTGCCCTGATCGCGCCGGCCGTCGCCGCGACCCATAGCGCCCCGGTCGGGATCAGTCCCGCCTTTGCCGCGCTGATCGCCGCCAACGCCGCCGCCGAAAAGGCGTGCAAGGTTTATGACGCGAATGTCTGCGCGCCTTTGACCGCTAAGGCCCGTACCCAGGCTGAAGCGCTTCCGCACACAGCTGTGATCATTCGTGACCGCGCATTCAGCACGGCAGTACCTGCCGATGTGATGTTGAGCCGGGCGATCATCGCAGGCGCTAGAGACAAGCGAGGCTACCGGGATCACCGGACATTCGCCGCGGCGGCGATCCGTCGCAAACGCGCCGAGAAGCGCATCTGGGCTCAGTCTGGTGCCGCCGCCGCCTCAGAGGAGTCCGACCGGCTGACAGACGTATGGGCAGATGCTCAAGGTACAGTCGCGGCGCACCCTGTCAGCACCGCCGCTGACCTGCACGCCAAGCTCGCCTTCATGCTCGCGTACGGCATGGCAGCGGAGGACGGCTGGTTCCCGTACCTGGTGGCCGATGCCGCCCGGGTCGTGAAGATGGAGGGTCGCTGACATGGGCAACGACATCATCCGCAGCGCTGAAACTGAGGCAGTGTTCGCTGAGTGGAAGGCGATCCATGAAGAGATCAGCCGCAGTGGCGATGAAACGGATAGCGCCGACCATCCGCTCTGGGACCGGCTCCAAGAAGCCGAGAACCGCATCATGCAGTCGGACGAGACTGGCGCGCGAGTGGCTGAAATCCGGCTGTGGGTCGGCCTGACCAAGTTCGGCCTGCTCTACCAGTCCGAGCATGAAGCTGCCCGGCGCGAGGACGCCGACTGGCTGCTGCAGTACGCCAGGTCCAGCGAGCAGCAGAACGAGGCGATGCTGCACGCGATCAAGGCTTTGCGTAGCGGCGGCGCGCGTCCCGCCGTCGACAATGCAGCTCAATCGACCAGGCACATCGTGAGCCGCTTTCTGGCGATCGGCGGCCGCTTCATGATCGACCCCCAGGGTCAGCCTGACGCCGCGATCAACATGCGTCGCATCCTGAGCCTGGAGACGCCGGAGCAAGAACGGACCCGCCTCCGCCGCAGCGCTCGTGCTGCGCAGGCGCTGATCGATCAACGGCGCGACCAGATCGTGACCCTTATTCGCCAGCATGGCCGCCAGTCCGCTGGCTGGCTCCTGTGGGAGAACGTCGCATGACCTTCGCAATCACGCTGCCGCAGCCCGGCGACCGGTTCTTCATCATCCCCCAGATCCCGGCAGGCATCCTCTCTCAGCCGCTTGCCGACGCCATCGAACGCTATAGCTCCCTCTATGATGCCGACGTTGGTCCTGGCGTTGCCGACACCGCCAATGCCTGGGGTGATGCGGCAAGCGACATCGCCGAACATGTCGCGCTGACCGGCACCGAGCTAGCGGTGAAGCTGCTGTTCGTTGCGCATTACAACCAGCCGGGGAAGCTGGATGGGGCACTGGCGATCGACCTTGCCTCCTTCGACGTCGACACGGGCCGTGCTATCGTCCGTGCCGCCGCCGATGCCCTGGCATTTGACGCCAGCCGGCACTGGCAGGAAGCGCGTGCTGAATACGAGCGCCTGCGATCGATCAGCGACATCATCCCAGTCGGTACCGAGGGTGAGGACGCAGCACTTGATGCCTATTGCGTCGCCATGGACGCGCTGATCGCAACGCCAGCGCCGAACGTCCAGGCCGCCGCGTACAAGCTGGCCTTGATCCAGGTACGGGCCGAAGGCGGTACTCCGGACAGCTACTGGCAAGCGCTCAGCGCCGACCTGGCGCGGCTGGGAGGGCAGGCATGAGCACCTTTCATCGTCCCGCTGACCACAACGTGGATGCAGGGGAGGGCGGTGCACCGGCAGCCTTCGACCCTGGCACCTGGCTCGCGGCATTCGTCCAGATCGGCGGCGGCTACGCTCTCGCATCGGGGCGCAAGCTCTGGCTGGTCGTCGACCGGTGTGATTACGGCGACCTGACCGCTGTCATGCGTCCGCTGATCGGCAACCCCGGCCGGGTGGAAGCCATCCGGCGCGTGATCGAGGCGCATAGCCTCGGGGAGGTGGCGTGATGGGTCAGCTATCCACCACCCGGGCATCTCGTCGCCGTCGCCCGCAGCCTTGGCCACGATCTGGGCGTCGCCGCTGGGTGCGGCCGAACGATGTCGCATCCGTGACCAGGCTATTCGCCGCAATACCGTCCCTGCCGCGCGCCGAACTGTCCCGGCTGGTCACGCGCATGATCGACCGGTTGGACGAGATCGACGGCGATCCAGACTTCGAACCGGAGGAGGACGTCGACGAGGCGCACGATGATGGATGCGGCCCGGTCTATGTACGGGGGCAGCTGAGGTGGGGAGCCGCCGAGGACGCTGAGGGGCGCCAGTACATCCCGACCTACGGCATCGATCAATCTGCCGGCCCCTTGAAGCATCGCCAGGGCGGTTACCGCTGGCGCGAACAGGAGACGACCCGCGAATAACCTTGCTACCTCGCAGCCGGCAACGCCTCGGCCGCTTCATCGCTCACCCGCTGTCCCGCTTCGTAGGACAGCGGGCGCTCGGCGTGTCCACCGCTTCCAGGACAGCCACGACGTTGCGGCACAATATGGCCCTGACTGGTGGATCCCGATCTACCGGCGTGCCTTCCCGACGCTGATGTCGGCCGTTGCCGTCGAGCATGACGGTTGGGCCCAGCGTGGTGGCATCGACCGGCTGCTGACGCTGTCCTGTGGGCGGACCTATACGGTCGACGAGAAGATACGCCTGCAGGACTGGCCTGACGTGCTGCTGGAGCGGTGGTCGAACGAGCGGCTGCGGACGCCTGGCTGGGTGCAGAAGCCGTTGGCCTGCGACTTCATCGCCTATGCCTATGCGCCAGCCGCTTCGTGCGCCTTGCTACCGGTGCCCGCATTACAGCGAGCCTGGCGGCAGCATGGGCGGCAGTGGATCGGGTTGTACGGTCAGCGGCGAGCTGAGAACCAGGGGTACACGTCGGTGAGCGTGCCAGTGCCGCGAGGAGTGCTAATGCAGGCGATCGTCGAGGCTATGTTCGTGTTGTGAGTCTTAAAAGGCATTCGTCGCGTTGATTGCGATGAACCGAATTACCGCTCGTATGATTAGCGCATTCTTAGCGTTGCAGCCTTGATTCAACGCGTGGTACGACCCTTGAAGCCACCCGGAGATACGCCCCATGACCGCCCTTCAGCAAGAGATCGACGGGAATTTCGACGCCTTTCAACGCGTTGTTCAGTCACTGATTCCATCACGAAAAGGCCAATGGGCTTTGATGCGGCGCGGTGAGATAGTATCCTATCATGGCAATGCGGCCGCCGCAGAAGGGGCGGGAATGGCTCGGTACGACGACGATCTATTCAGCATTCAAGAGGTGACGGATGAGGTGGTCGATCTGGGCTATTTCAGCCATGTCGCTGGCGCTTAAGTGAAAACAATTAGCGGATCGATCACAGGACAGCGACAGATGCTGATTCCTGTGGCCGTTCAACCGGCTCAGATGATCGTACCCGGAGTGGCTCCGACACCTTGGATTCCAGAAGGACGTGTTACCGAACTGAAGGGTCTCATTGACACCGGTGCTAGCGGAACATGCCTCACGAGATCCGCAGCACTGAAAGTAGGCATCCGCTCGCGGGGCAAAACGAACATGAGCGGCGTTCACGGGGTAGCACCGCGGAATCGCCAGCGCTTTTCCCTAGGCGCTATATACAATGACAACGGCGAACGCGGCTATTTCTGGTTTGAGGAAGTTTCCGGTGCCGAGATGGCTGACAATGGTGTGTTTGACGTGCTCATCGGTATGGATGTAATCAGCCAGGGTGACCTGCACGTCATGCGGGATGGTCATTTTAGCTGGGTGTTGGGCTGAGCAACAATAACGCAAACTTGCTTGTAAACTTGTGACCAATGCGGACATCGATGAATATTAGTCGGGCAGACATACAGTCACTCTCGGCATTATCAATCGCAACGAAGGCATAACTATCGGTCTGCCGTTGGCGAAAATGTGCGCAAACTGCTTCAGAATCGCCGTTCTTTGTGAAGGGCTGGTAGGCATGTTGGGCATTGGCGATGCGATCTTGCCGACCGCCACGATGTTTTTTAAAGCGGGTTATGACCCCACCATATGTCTATGGCGTATTTGTCCGCAAACCGACCATAAGCCTTTGACTTAGTTGCTTTCACACCAAGTTCAGAAAGTAATTCGGCTTGTAGATTTGCAAGCCAATCAGGGCATCTCCCATCAATCCAGATTTGTTTAATAATATCCCTTGGGAAATCGACGTAAATATTTGCACCGCACTGCTCGATCGTCGAGGGTGATATATGACCTTCGTTCATGCTGAACATGGGATGCTTAGTGCATTCTTGGTAGTCAAGATTGTTACGTCGCACTGCATGGAGACAAAATCGAATTTCCTGCTCGTGCCGGTAAGCTTCATCTTTTACACTGAAAAGAGCTACATGATCATACGCTGGATCGTCGTTGATCTCATCGTACACCTTCTGAAAGTCAGGAAACGCCTCTTCCATCGTACGGCCGTCGAATGCAGCGGACGAGCGCTCATACGCCTCGCGCGTTCTCGTCTTAATTTTATCAGCTAGCTCTTCTAAATCCTCGTAGCGGCAATCTACAATCTTTGGTGGATGGAATAGTGTCTTATCCCAATTCGGTGGCGTACCATGTGCCTCTACCCACTTAGCTTTGGCAAAATGATCGTTGAAAATCTCCCTGATTCGATGCTCATCTACCTCGATTTGAACGGAGTTCTCGTGTGGAGAATAAATCTCCCACATTGCTATACTGTCTCGAACCCGTGTCCAGCAGGAAACATACCAGCTCTCCCTTACAGCATCTGCTTCTTTCTGCGCCCTTTGAAGCCCATCTGGGGTATAAGGAGTCCACATAGGGCTTGCTAACGTCGCAAATAAATATCCTATCATTTCATTTGGATCGGTGAACTGCTTTGCGCTCGAAACTCTAAGCTTTCCAGATCGAAGGGTTTGAAGCAATTCGAAAAAGCTGATAATACGATAGATGCTCATACCAGAAATCTAGCAATTAGATTTCGAAATTCTACTTGTATCGCATCCCTGCGCCTTCAACCGATCACCGCGATCGCGCTGTGTGAGCAGCCAGCGCCCAAACGGTACCTGCACGTCGGGTTGGTCGTCGTGATCGATCATGTCAGTCCCTCGTTTGAACGGATGTACCCATGGTATCCCGGTTTTGTTCTAGCAACGTTCTTGCGAATCAATCAGCTATCGGCCTAGCTATGCGCGCGCCGCACTGCGGTGATCGACATCGCTGGAGGACCAAATGCAGCATGATCTGCAACTGCGCGCGGCCGCCCGTGCCATATACGAAAACGTCTATCCGTCAGAGGAATGGGCGCCGATAGGGTTCGACGAGGCGGAGCGGTTCGGGACGGTCCAATACCGCCAGGCTGTCGGGGCTGCGCAGGATGCCCGTGCCGTACTGACCGGGCCGAACCAGCAACTGCCCCTCCCGGCGATCCTGTGACGATGACACGCCCTAGCAGGCCTCGCCTCAGCATCGTATCGTCGCGGCGCCAAGTGGACACCCTGACCCTCCACGACGTGCCGTTCGAACTGGTACCGCGCGAGGTGCCGTTCTTCCTGTGCGACACGCCCGCTGGATTTCCATCGCCGGCGCAGGACGACATGCAGGAGCCGATCGATCTCGGTGCCTGGCTCGTTGAGCATCCAGCCGCCAGCTACATCATGCGGGTCGATGGCCGCTCGATGTCGGGGGTAGGCATCAACGATGGTGACCTGATCGTCGTCAATCGTGCCAAGGAGCCGCGGGCGGGTATGATCGTGGTGGCGCTGGTTCATGGTGACCGCACGCTGAAGCGCCTACGCTATATCGAGGGCCGCCACTGGCTGGTTCCGGAGGCGGAGGGCTTTGCCGACATCCTCGTCGACGAGCACGTGCAAATTTGGGGCGTGGTGGTTGGTGTCGCCCGCAAGATGGCATGACCGCGCCGATCGCGTTGATTGACTGCAACAACTACTACGTCAGCTGCGAGCGTGCCTTCGACGCCAGCTTGGTCGGGGTACCGGTCATAGTCCTTTCGAACAACGACGGCTGCGCGATCGCACGCAGTCAGGAGGCGAAGGCACTGGGGATCAAGATGGGCGATCCCATCCATCACCTGCGCGACAAGGTGCGGGCACATGGCATCCGTGTCCTGTCGTCGAACTACACCCTCTACGGTGACATGCAGCGCCGGGTGCTGGCAGCCTGCGAGGCGTTCGCCCGTGACGTCGAGATCTACTCGATCGACGAGACCTTCCTCGACCTCACCGGCTTCGAGGACCGTGACTTGGTCGCTCATGCCCGTGCCATGCGGGATCAGGTTCTGCGGTGGACGACGATCCCTACCTGCGTCGGCATCGCCGGGACCAAGACGCTCGCAAAGCTGGCCAATGCCGCCGCCAAGAAGGACAGCCGCTTCGATGGAGTGGCCGACTTTCGCGACGATGCCGTCCGCCATGACGTCATGCGGGCATTCCCGGTTGGCGACATCTGGGGCGTCGGTGGGGCCACCGCACGCAAGCTGATTGCGCTAGGCATCACCACCGCGGGCGAGCTTCGAGACATGCCGATGAAGCAGGCCAAAGGGCTTGGCACGGTGGTGCTGGAGCGGCTGGTGGCTGAACTACGTGGGGTGCCGTCAGCAGCTGTGGAGATGGTAGCGCCACAACGGCGAGGCATGGCTGTGACGCGGTCGTTTGGTACGCCGGTGCTAACCTTCGATCGGCTGATGGGAGCGTTGACCGAGTATGCGATGCGCGCTGGCGAGAAGCTGCGCAGTCACGGCCTCGTCGCATCCCGGCTGACGGCGTTCTTCCACACCAACTCGAACAAGCCCGAGCGGCCGCAATATACCGGATCTCGTACGGTAACATTGCATCCCATGACCAGCGACAGCCTCGAGCTGATCGCTGCAGCACGCAAGGCCGCAGAGCGAGCGTGGCGCGAGGGCTATGTCTACACCAAGGCTGGCGTGCTGCTTGACGACCTCGTGGCCGCTGACATGCGACCCAGGACGCTATTCGAGGGCGATACCGAGAAGCGAGCGCGGCTGATGGGTGCGCTGGACGAGATCAATGGCAAGTTCGGAAAGTGGACGGCGGTGACCGCGTCTCAGGGGTTCAAGCGGGAATGGAAGCTGCGATCTGAGATGCGGTCGCCGGCGTGGACGACGCGGATCGATGAGGTACCCACGGTTCGGGCCTGAAATGACGTGCGGCCGTCTGGAGGACGTGCCTTTAGGTATAGGCGATAAGCGACTAAGAATGCCATGTCGGTTGTAGGTAGATGGACGACGGTAGCTTCGTCGTTCATCGTCACTTGATGACCACGCCTAGTTCGACTGATTCGGTATGTAAGCAGTGCCGTGGACCGATACCCGCTGGCGCTCGACTATGTAGTCATTGTAACTCTTATCAAGACTGGCGGGGCAAGCTAGCGGTTTCAAGCAATGTATTGGCGCTACTCGTTGCCCTTGTATCCGTGACTACAGCCGCCCTGCCAGCCTTCACAAAGGCTATTGCCGAGCCGCAATCTAAATCTCAGGTTTTGAGGCCGGTTGTCCGAGGCCAGCAGCTGGATTTTGCTATAAACAACACTGGAGATGGTCCTGCGGTTTTTTCTCGAGCTTATATATCCGCTAGTTTTATGAGTAAGGCACCCGTTAAGCTGGAACTCGAAAATCCGATGCAAGCGTTTGTCAGGCCTGGTATTCAGCCACTTACGCTAAAGCCTGCATGGAGACGGGATGCTATTGATGCAGCGCGTCTTGCGAATGAGATGCGAAGAATACAGGCCAACCCCAAAAGCGGTGACGTCGGATTTATAGAGATTGAGATAATTGAGACGGACAGTTCGATGAGGCATTTGCGCTTCCCTATTAGCGCACAGGAGATTGGCGAGATCGCTGATGCAAAATTTGCTGCATGCAGGGATATTGAGCCATCAAAAAATCGAGATTGCTCGTCATCGCAGGGCTATGGAACGGATTATTGAACTTCCAAGTGACTAATATAGCTTTGACTGTCGGCCAGATAGCCGGGATATTTCAAAATATCAGCAGTGGCCCTACATCGTCAATCTCTGTTAAGTCGTATGGGTCGGCAATATTGATCGCCTCAAGTTTCATCTGATAGGTGGGTTTCGGGCGCTGGAGCGCCGCGGCTCCTCATGGTCGTGGCGCAGCCACGCCGTGACGTCGTTTGGGTGTAGGACGGTGATCATCGCCTTTGGGTAGATTGGTGCGGCCGATTCGTTCGGCTCCTAGGTGACAATCGTTAAGCCCACACCCTTTGCAAATTCATGAGTCGTGGTAAATTAGCAGGATGCGTAATAGCCCGTCATCGGGAGCTTCACCGCAGCTTGTTTGACGGCGGGACGCACAGATTCATGGGCGAGCTTCATAGTAATCAGCAATATTACGGCAAATGCCGCAAGCGCAAATGGGTTAGCAGCGAGTGTTGAGAACATGAACTTTCTCGTGACACCACTAAGCTTCTCAGAGTCGATACGTAGAGTTCGACGCGGCGGGACTCCATTAGCACGAAGTGCCATCCAAGCGGCCCGAACCGGCATCCATCCTGCACGGAACGACGTCGCGCGATCCATCAAAAAATTCAGGCATTCGCGCTCGTCAGCGGTCGTAGACGGGCTACGGGAGAGATCGCTAGCTTCTTGGAAAAAGTTCTCGCGCAGGGGAAAAACCCACTGCACCCAGGCGCGCGAAACCAGCATCCCGAGCACGACAAGCGTGCCGGAGACGACAAGGCCTATGATAGCGCCGGTGCTCATGACTCGCGCTCCTTAGTTGAAGGGTGTCTAACAAACAATCTATCAGCTCACTTGTTTCTGCAAGCTGTCTATTCGGTCTTAAACCAGCTAACGCCCCCGACGCGCACGACCGCTTCGAATCTCCTGCAGCCTTTGTCTCTGCCTTTCAGTTTCGATTCCGACAATCAGCCAATGACCGATTATGGAGATTACCCAGCCCGTCGGAAACATCCAGGAATGGGACGTCATTAAATCCATCAACTCCGCGAACGGTTTCCATGCGTCCTTGACGCCGGCGACCCCGCCTACAGGTATCCAATACCAAGCAGTCCCAGGCACCACTGAGCGCAGAAATGGCGGAAACGCTGGAGCGGACCGCTTCTCAGCCGCCGCCCGACGCCGTTGATGTCGACTCATGAATAAAAGCGCGCCCCTGACTCTCGCTGGGGCTAAGCCGCCAACCTAATCAAATCCTTGGTGTTACCGACGTTCACAAGAGTCAATGTCGACTGCCATTTGGAATGGGAGATTGATGCTCCGACCTACATGCGCGTTGGGCATTAGAGACTCGCCTCAGGCGATATGCTCAAAACGTAACGACGGAGAACGGCGTATCCGTATCTAGCCCAGAGTAAGGCTGACCCAGGTAGACTAAAGGCATGGATGTAAAGCGTCCAAAACGGATATGATTGTCCTATAGCTTATGCTCTCGTGAAACCGGTAATGTGGCGGAGGCGAAGCCCGCTCTCACGGGGCCACGACAGGTTACTTGATCGACCTCGCACCAAGCGTACTACACTTCACGAACTTACCCTTCGCTGCCTTGCAGCGCGTGGCATTCAGTTTGACAGCTACAGGACGCTTCACGAATTTGCCGCTGGCGTCGCAACCGATGACGTCACGATAGCGATGAGCGAAAAAGTGGATGCGGTAACGGCCAGCGCGAATCGTCCATAGCTGTGCCTGTACGTGTCCATACGGATCAGCGTGTTTAGAACCGATTTATTACCGAAATTCCAGCTTACCAGTGCGATCACGCATCTAAGTGCTTGAAACCGCTGGTGACCCCTACGAGAATCGAACTCGTGTTTTCGCCGTGAGAGGGCGACGTCCTAACCGCTAGACGAAGGGGCCGTGTGCAGTGGAGGCGCGCAATTAGCCCTACGCCTCCACTACGTCAAGCCTCACGCGGCCGCTTTTTTGCGTTCGGCCATTTCCTCGTTCAGCATCTCGGCGAGCAGGAAGGCCAGTTCCAGGCTCTGCCCGGCGTTGAGGCGCGGGTCGCAATGCGTGTGATAGCGATCGGCGAGCGACTGCTCGGTCACGTCGATCGCGCCGCCGGTGCATTCGGTGACGTTCTGCCCGGTCATCTCCGCATGGATGCCGCCGGCATGGGTGCCCTCCGCGCGGTGGACGGCGAAGAAGCCGCGCACCTCGGCCAGGATGCGCTCGAACGGCCGGGTCTTGTAGCCGGTCGTGGCCTTCACCGTGTTGCCGTGCATCGGATCGCAGCTCCACACCACCGGATGGCCCTCGCGCGTCACGGCGCGGACCAGGCGGGGCAGGGCGCTCTCGATCTTGTCGTGGCCATAGCGGGTGATCAGCGTCATCCGCCCCGGCACTCGGCCCGGATTGAGCGTGTCGAGCATCCGCAGCAGCGCGTCCGGCTCCAGGCTGGGGCCGCATTTCACGCCGATTGGGTTGCCGATGCCGCGCAGGAACTCGACATGCGCCGAGCCTTCGAAGCGGGTGCGGTCGCCGATCCACAGGAAATGCGCCGACGTGTCGTACCAGTCGCCGGTCAGCGAATCCTGCCGGGTCAGCGCCTGTTCGAACGGCAGCAGCAGCGCTTCATGGCTGGTATAGAAATCGGTCTGGGCGAGCTGCGGCACCGTTTCCGGATCGATGCCACAGGCGGCCATGAACTCCAGCGCCTCGCCGATGCGGTTCGCCGCCTCGGTATATTTCTGCGCCCAGGGGCTGCGGCCCATGAAGTCGTGCGTCCAGCGATGCACCTGGTGGAGATTGGCATAGCCACCCTGCGCGAAGGCGCGCAGCAGGTTGAGCGTCGCCGCCGACTGGGCATAGGCGCGGATCAACCGCTGCGGATCGGGCCGGCGCGATTCCGGCGTGAAGGCGATGTCGTTGATATTGTCGCCGCGATAGCTGGGGAGCTCGACCCCGTCGATCACCTCGGTCGGCGCGGAGCGCGGCTTGGCGAACTGGCCCGCCATGCGGCCGAGCTTGACGACCGGCAGCTTCGACGCCCAGGTCAACACCACCGCCATCTGCAGGATCACGCGGAAGGTGTCGCGGATGTTGTTGGCGCTATGCTCGGCGAAGCTTTCGGCGCAGTCGCCGCCCTGGAGCAGGAAGCCGCGTCCCGCCGCCACCTCGCCCAGATGCTGGGTCAGCGCGCGCGCTTCGCCGGCAAAGACCAGAGGCGGATAGGTGGCGAGCGTGTCGGTCGCCGCGGTCAGCGCGGCGGGATCGGGATAGTCGGGCATCTGGCGCGCATCGGCGGCGGTCCAGCTGTCGGGGGCCCAATTGGCGGCCATGATCGTCCTCGGATACTGTAATCCGGCGAGCCATGCGCCAAGGGGGCGGCCGGTGCAAATCATTTGCGGCTGCACCGACCGTCGCAATGATGGTTTGCGGTTGTCAGAACGCGATTAACGTATCGATTGCTACGTTCCGGCGTAATATTCGATCGTCAGCGGCCGATCGCGGTATAGGTGAAACCTGCGGCCTCCACATCGGCGCGGCGATAGATATTGCGCAGATCGACCATGACCGGGCGAACCAGCAACTGCTTCAACCGCGGCAGGTCGAGCGCACGATAGGCATCCCATTCGGTCACGATCACCACCGCGTCGGCGCCGCGGGCCGCCGCATAGGGGTCGGCGACATAGTCGAGATCGGGCATGATCCGGCGCGCGGCGTCCATGCCTTCGGGATCGTGCGCGCGGACGGTGACGCCGGCATCGGCCAGCGCCTGGGCGATGGCGATGGCGGGGGCGTCGCGCATGTCGTCGGTATTGGGCTTGAAGGTCAGGCCGAGCAGCGCGACCGTCTTGCCGCGTACATCGCCCGCGCCGTCCTGCTCCAGGGCGTGCAGCACCTTGCGGCCCATCTTGCGCTTGCGGGCGTCGTTGACCTTCACCACCGCGTCGACGATCTGGATCGGGCTATCGAAATCCTCGGCGGTCTTGAGCAGCGCCAGCGTATCCTTGGGGAAGCAGGAGCCGCCATAGCCGGGACCGGCATGGAGGAACTTGCGGCCGATGCGATTGTCCAGGCCGATGCCGCGCGACACGTCCTGCACGTCCGCGCCCACCGCCTCGCACAGGTCGGCGATCTCGTTGATGAAGGTGATCTTGGTCGCCAGGAAGGCGTTGGCGGCATATTTGATCAGCTCGGACGTACGCCGGCCGGTGAACAGGATCGGCGATTCGTTGAGGTAGAGCGGGCGATAGATCGCCTGCATCACCGCGCGGGCGCGCGCGTCGTCGGTGCCGATGACGATGCGGTCGGGGCGCTTGAAGTCGCCGATCGCCGCGCCCTCGCGCAGGAATTCGGGATTGGAGACGACCGCCACGTCGATCTCCGCCCGCTCCTCGCGCAGGATGCGCTCGACCTCGTCGCCGGTGCCGACGGGCACGGTCGACTTGGTGACGACGACGGTCGGGCCGGTCACGGCGGCGGCGATCTCGCGCGTCGCGCCATAGACATAGGACAGATCGGCATGGCCGTCGCCGCGCCGCGACGGGGTGCCGACCGCGATGAACACCGCGTCCGCCCCGGCAACGGCGGCGGCGAGATCGGTGGTGAAGGTCAGCCGCCCGGCCTGGACATTGGCGGCGACGAGCTGGTCGAGGCCGGGTTCGTAGATCGGCATCCGACCGGCGTTCAGCGCGTCGATCTTGGCCTGATCCTTGTCGACGCAGATCACGTCATGGCCGAAATCGGACAGGCAGGCACCAGATACCAGGCCGACATAGCCGGAGCCGATCATCGTGATACGCATCGTCGCTCAAATTCCTTCTGGGGCCGACAGGCGGGACGGCGGCATCCCTAGGCGCATCGGCCACGACGCGCCACCGTCGCAATCGGTTTCAGGCCAGCGGATCGTGGCCCAGCCGGTCGAGCAGCATGGCATAGCGATGCTGGTCGAACGTGTCGGCGAACTTGGTGAAGATGCTCTTCTTCAGGAAAGGATAGCCGATCTCCACCAGCCCTTCCGGATTCTCGAGATAGTGGAAGGTCATGTCCTGGCGCGACACCGGGCCGAACAGGCTGCCGGCGGAATAATGGCGCGCCGCGACCCGCGCCATCCGCGTTTCCTGCAGATAGGCGACCGGGCTCTGCCCGTCGAAGGCGACGCGGTCCAGGAAGACGCTGCGCATCCGCCGCAGGAAGCGCCGGTCGGCCCCCCGGATGAAGAAGGCGAAGCTGTTGAAATGCGGCTCGACGCCATTGTTCGACAGGAAGCCGGTAAATGCCCAGGGCGCGGAGTCGATCAGCGGTACCAGCGGGTGGAAGGGGCCGAGCACGCTGTCGTTCATCACCAGCACGTCGACGGTGCCGAATGCGGCGACCAGCGCCTGCAACCCCAGCGTGTAGCCGGAAAAGTCGTAGCCGCTCAGTCCCTTGACGATCAGGCCATCGGGACCGAGCGCGGCATAGGCATCGCCCTGCGCGGCATCGCGGGCGGCCAGGACGACCAGCACCGCGAACCCCTCCGCCTGCAGCCGGGCGATGGTGAAGCGGTGGCCGGGATCGATGGGGCCGGGTTCGGGCTGGTAGCAGAACAGCACGGTCCAGCGCCGGCCGGGGCGCGGATGGAGGAAGACCTGGCGGTGATCGGGAAAACGCCGCGCCCGGCGAACGAACGCGGCGAATCGCCGGGCGCGCAAGGCCGGCGCGATCCGATCGGGCGCGAAGGGGATCAGGCGCGCGATCGGTCGGCTGGGCTCGGTCGGCGTGGCGGGCAGGGTGACGATCGTCGTCAAGCCGTCCGCCCGCCCGCCGGCCGAATCCCGCATCATCCGTTGACGGCGATCAGGATCGCGCGGCCATAGGCGGTCTTCTTCAGCCGCTCGCCGGCCTCGCGCGCCTGGTCGGCGGTGATGAAGCCCTGTTCGTAGGCGATTTCCTCCAGGCACGCGACCTGGATGCCCTGGCGATGCTGGATGGTGCGGACGAATTCCGACGCTTCCAGCAGCGAGTCGTGGGTGCCGGTGTCGAGCCAGGCATAGCCGCGGCCCATCTGCTCCACATACAGGTCGCCCGCCTCCATGTAGAGGCGGTTGAGATCGGTGATCTCCAGCTCGCCACGTGGGCTGGGCTTCAGGTCGCGGGCCATCTGCACGACGCGATTGTCGTAGAAGTACAGGCCGGTGACCGCGTGGTTCGACTTGGGCGCGGTGGGCTTTTCTTCCAGGCTGATCGCCTTGCCGTCCGCCGCCAGCTCGACCACGCCGTAGCGCTCGGGGTCCTCGACGCGGTAGCTGAACACCGTCGCGCCCTCGGTCCGCGCCACCGCGCTCGCCAGCAGGGTGGTGAGGTGCGCGCCGAAGAAGATGTTGTCGCCCAGCACCAGCGCGACATTGTCGTCGCCGATGAACTCCGCGCCGATGGTGAAGGCCTGCGCCAGGCCCTCGGGCCGGGGCTGCTCGGCATATTGGATCGTCAGCCCCCAATTGCCGCCGTCGCCGAACATCCGCTTGTAATTGTCCAGATATTCGGGGCTGGAGATGATCAATATGTCGCGGATGCCGGCCAGCATCAGCACCGACAACGGATAATAGATCATCGGCTTGTCATAGACCGGGAGCAGCTGCTTGTTGATCGCCAGCGTCGCCGGATGGAGACGGGTGCCGGAGCCACCCGCCAGAATGATGCCCTTCACGCCTTCGTCTCCACCTTGGGGGAACCCAGGAGCTGGTCGAGAATGTCGCCCAGCGCCGATTGCCACCCCTGGGGGTGGATGCCGTAATCCTGCTCGATCGCGCGGTGACTGAGCACCGAATTGGCCGGCCGCGCGGCCGGCGTCGGGAAGTCGGCGGTGGTGATCGCCTCCACCTGCGGCGACGGTCCGCCGCGCGTCGCCGCCTGACGGAAAATCTCCTCGGCAAAGCCGTGCCAGCTCGTCGGGCCGGCATTGGAGAAGTGATAGGTGCCGGTGGGAGCGGCCGGATCGTCGACCAGCCGCATCGTCATCGCGGCGAGCGCGGCGGCGAGGTCGGCGGCGGAGGTCGGGCTGCCCTGCTGGTCGGCGACGACGCGCAGCATCGGCCGCTCCGCGCCGACGCGCAGCATGGTCTTCACGAAGTTGTTGCCGTGCGCGCTCACCACCCAGGCGGTGCGGACGATCGCATGGCGTCGGCAGCCGGTGCGGACCGCCAACTCGCCGCCCAGCTTGGACGCGCCATAGACGCCGAGCGGGGCGACCGGATCATCGACCTCCCACGCGCCCTGCTTGTCGCCGGCGAAGACGTAATCGGTCGAGACATGGACGATCGGGATGCCCGCCGTCGTGCAGGCCGCCGCCAGCGCCGCCGGCGCCAGCGCATTGACCTGCCAGGCGGTGACGCTGTCGCTCTCCGCCTTGTCGACCGCCGTATAGGCACCGGCGCTGATCACCGCCGACCAGGGACGCTCCGCCACCTTGGCGGCGATCGCGACCGGGTCGGTCAGGTCGAGATCGGCGCGGGTCAGCGCTACGGCCTCCCAACCCTCGGGCCAGGCGAAGCGCGCCAGTTCGGTGCCGAGCTGGCCCGACCCGCCGGTGACCAGAACCGACTTCATGCAGACAGACCGCGGCGCTGGTCGGCTTGGCGCTCATTGACGATGCCCTGCCACCAGGCCTCATTGTCCAGATACCAGCGCACCGTCTTCTCGATGCCGGTCTCGAACGTCTCCTGCGGCTCCCAGCCCAGCTCGTCCTTGATGCGCGTCGCGTCGATCGCATAGCGCGCGTCATGGCCCGGCCGGTCGGCGACGAAGCCGATCTGGCTGGCATAGGACTGGCCATCGGCGCGCGGGCGCAGCCGGTCGAGGATCGTGCAGACCGTCTCGACGACCTCCAGGTTCTTCTTCTCGTTGTTGCCGCCGACATTATAGGTGCGGCCGACCGCGCCCCGCTCGAACACCGCCTGGAGCGCGCGGACGTGATCCTCGACATACAGCCAGTCGCGGACGTTCGCGCCCTTGCCGTAGACGGGCAGGGTCTCGCCCGCGAGCGCCTTCACGATCATCAACGGGATCAGCTTCTCGGGGAAGTGATAGGGGCCGTAGTTGTTCGAGCAGTTGGTGATCAGGACCGGCAGGCCATAGGTATGGCCCCAGGCGCTGACCAGATGGTCCGACCCCGCCTTCGACGCCGAATAGGGCGAGCGCGGGTCATAGGGCGTCTCTTCGGTGAACAACCCTTCGTCGCCCAGCGAGCCATAGACCTCGTCGGTCGAGATATGGTGGAAGCGGAAGGCGGCCTTGGCTTGCTCGTCCAGCCCCAGCCAATAGGCGCGCGCCTCGGACAGCATCACGAAGGTGCCGACCATATTGGTCTGGATGAAGGCGCCCGGACCGTCGATCGAGCGGTCGACATGGCTTTCGGCGGCCAGGTGCGTGATCACGTCGGGCCGGAACTCGGCGATCGCGGCGCGGACGGCGGCGGCGTCGCAGATGTCGCCCTGCACGAAGCGATAGCGTGGCGAATCAGATACCGAGTCGACCGTGGTCAGCGTGCCGGCATAGGTCAGCTTGTCGAAGTTCAGCACCTCATGCCCGCTGTTGGCGATGAGATTGCGGACCAGGGCCGAGCCGATGAAGCCGGCCCCGCCGGTGACGAAGATGCGCATGGGTGGTTGATCCTCAGGCGAGCGGCAGCAGGGGGCGGCCGTCATAGGCAAAGGGGCTGTCGAAATCGGCGAGCGAAGGCAGCTTTGCGTCCTTGGGCGACAGTTCGGGCCGGGCATCGGCGGGCATCGGCCAGTCGATGCCGACGCTGTCCCAGCGCACGCCGCCGTCGCATTCGGGCGCATAGAGGTCGGACACCTTGTAGCTGACCTCGCAATCGGCCTCCAGCGTCAGGAAGCCGTGGGCGAAGCCGATCGGCACGAACAGCTGATGGCCGTTCTCCGCCGACAGCGTCGCGCCGACCCACTGGCCATAGGTGGGCGAATCGCGCCGCACGTCGACCGCCACGTCGAAGATGCTGCCGCGGATGCAGCGGACCAGCTTGTCCTGACCGTGCGGCGGAGTCTGGAAATGCAGGCCGCGCAGCGTGAAGGCGGGGGCCGACAGCGAATGATTGTCTTGGACGAACCGACAGGTGATGCCGCGCGCGTCGAACGTCTTTTCGCTATAGACTTCGGTGAACCACCCACGGGCGTCACCGTGGCGGCGGGGTTCGATCAACTGCACGGGATTTTCACTCATGTGCCGCTGGATAGAGGCTTGCTGTCGTTACGGCAACGTATTGCGGCATCGCGGCAATGGATTGCCCCGGTTCGGCACGGTAGGGGCCTGATCATGGAAAGATCGTCTGTCGCCTCTTCGCTCCTGATCGCTGCCGCTTTGCTGCTGTCACCGGTCCCCGCCGCCGCGCAGATGTCGGAGGGGAGTCTGGAGGCGTTGCGGAGCGTCGACCTGCGATTGGCGACGATCGCCTATCGACTGACCACCGCCAATGCGCCGCTCTGCCGGGATCTCCAGCCGACGCCGGGCTGGGCACTGCACGCCGTGGACCAATATGATGCTGCGACCCGCCCGGCGGCGCGCAAGGTGTTCGGTTTCGCCGCGCCCGTCGCGGTCGAGGCGGTGGTCGCACAGGGGCCGGCTGCGCGCACCGGCATCGCGCTGGACGATGCGCTGGTCGCGATCGCCGGTGCGCCGCTATCCGGGCCGGGCAAGGGCCAGGGCAGCGCGACCCGCGATGCCGCGCTCGCCCGGATCGCGGCGCAGCCCGCGGACCAAGCCCTGTCCGTCACCATCCGCCACCAGGGCGCGGACCGGACGGTGACCATCCCGGCCAGCCCCGGCTGCCGCTCGGCATTCGAGGTCCTGCTCGGCCCCGGCATGGCCGCCACCTCGGACGGGCGGACGGTGCAGGTCGCCGTGCGCTTCTTCGAACGCTATGACGACGAGCAGGTAGCGGTGATCGTCGCGCACGAACTGGCGCACACCATCCTGCGCCATCGCGCCCGGCTGGAGGCGGCGGGCGTCAAATGGGGCCTGTTCTCCGAATTGGGACGCAACGGCCGGCTGTTCCGGCGGACCGAGGAGGAGGCCGACCGGCTTGGCGCGGTGCTGATGCGCAATGCCGGCTATGATCCCGAGGCGGCGCCGCGCTTCTGGCGCGAGCATGGCGGCGACGTGGATGGCGGCCTGTTCCGCAGCCGGACGCACCCATCATCCAGTGCGCGCGCCACGCTCATCCAGGCCGAGCTGGATGCCATCCCCAAGGATGCGGGCCCGGTCTATCGGCCGCCCCTGCTCGACAGCCGCGACACGCCGCTGAACTGAGGCGGGATCAGCGGCGGCCGCTATTGTAATCCTTGATCCCGCGCAGACGCCGCTTGCGCGCGGCGCGCTTGCGCGCGGTGACGATCCAGATCACGCCGCCGATCAGGACAATCGCCGCGAGCAGGACATAAGCAATGAGTTCGCGAGATTCCAACGGTCGGTCCACCATGTTTCAATCCCGCGCCAATTACAGGCGCGCGGCGTGACATTCAATGAACGCGGGTTAGTTCTAAGCCCTGGTTTTCAGATCGGGCGCCAGTCCCAACCGAGCGGATCGCCGTCCATCACCTCGACCCCGGCCGTGACCAGCGCGTCGCGGATCGCGTCCGACCGCTCGAAGTCCTTGGCCGCCCGTGCCTCTTTCCGCTCGGCGAGCCGCGCGGCGATGGCGTCCGCCTCGATCGTCGCGGTCGCCGGGCGCACGCGCAGGTCGGCGCGGGTGAGGCGCGCCAGGTCCAGCCCCAGCACCGCATCGAACGCCGTCAGCGCCGCGATCCGGTCCTGCGGGGCGAGCCGCTTTTCGCCGAGCATCGCGTCGAGCACCGGCAGCGCACGCGCGGTGTTGAGGTCGTCGGACACTGCCGCGTCGAGCTGTGCGACATAGCTGTCGGCATCGCCCTTGGACGGCGTGGCGGGGCGGGCGCGCAGCCCCTCGACCGCCTGGACCCAGCGCTTCAGCCGCGTCTGCGCCGCCGCCAGCCCGTCCCAGGAAAACTCCATTTCCGACCGGTAATGCGCCTGCAGGCACATCAGGCGATAGGCGAGCGGGTGATAGCCGCGATCGACCAGCGTCTGGAGCCGGGTGAAGTCGCCCGACGACTTGGACATCTTGGCGTCCCGCTCGACCAGCCAGTTGTTGTGCAGCCAATAGGCCGCGCCGGGATCGGCGGTGCAGCCATGCGCCTGGTTCTGCGCGATCTCGTTGGGATGGTGGATCTCGCGATGGTCGATGCCGCCGGTATGGATGTCGAAGCGCGCGCCCAGATAGCGCTTGCTCATCACCGAACATTCCAGGTGCCAGCCGGGCGCGCCGCGTCCCCAGGGCGAATCCCATTCCATCTGCCGGTTCTCGCCCGGCGCCGAGGTGCGCCAGATCGCGAAGTCGGCGGCGTTGCGCTTGCCCGCCACCTCGCCGATCCGGCTCTCGCCCGGCTGCTGCTCGACCGCATGGCCGGCGAGGCGGCCGTAATCGGGCACGGTCGTCACGTCGAAATACAGGCCGTCCGGCAGGCGGTAGCAATGCTTGGCCTCGATCGCCCGGCCCCATTCGATCATCTCCGCGACATGATCGGTGGCGAGCGGGAAATGCGTCGGCGGCCGGATATGGAGGGCGTCGAGATTCTGCTTGAAGACGTCCGTATAATAGGCCGCGATCGCCCAGATATCGCGCCCGGCGCGCTTCGCTGCCGCCTCCATCTTGTCGTCGCCGGCATCGGCGTCGGAGGTCAGATGGCCGACATCGGTGATGTTGATGACATGGGTCAACCGCCAGCCCTTCCATGTCAGCACCCGCGACAGCGTGTCGGTGAAGACATAGGCGCGCAGGTTTCCGATATGGGCGTAATTGTAGACGGTCGGCCCGCAGGAATAGACGCGCACGTTCGAGGGATCGATCGGCACGAAGGTCTCGGCCGAGCGCGACAGGCTGTTGAAGAGCGTGAGCGGCGTCATAGGCCGTGCGCCTTAGCGTCGCCGGTGGCGAATCGCCAAGGGGGCGTTCGCCGGGTGGCGGCGGCTTGATCTGCATCGCGTAGAAAAAGCGTGATTAAGCAATGGCTTGGCTGGGTATTCATGCGTTCGCTGGCGGAACCGAGGATTTGCAACCACCAGGAGAAGTTCGCCCATGGCCACGCATCGGGACACGCTCCAGCATCTGTTCGTCACCGGGCTGATGAACCTCCACGCCGTGGAGAAGCAGGCGCTGTCGATCATCACGCCGCAGGCTGCGCGGCTGGAACATTATCCCGAGGTCGCGGACCGGCTGCGCCTCCATATCGACGAGACCCATGCGCAGATCGCGCGACTCGACGAACTGCTCGCCGGTCTCGATACCGGCGGCTCGTTCCTGAAGGACGCGGCGCTCAGCCTGTCGGGCGGCATGGCGGCGATGATGCACAGCGTCGCGGGCGACGAGATCCTGAAGAACAGCTTCGCCAACTACGCCTTCGAGCATTTCGAGATTGCGGCCTATCGCGCGTCGCTGGTGCTGGCGGAGGATGGCGGCTTCACCCAGGCGACCGGGTTGCTCCAACAGTCGCTACGTGAAGAGGAGAGCATGGCGCAGTGGATTGGCGAATCGCTGCCGGCGGTGACGCGCCGCTATGCTTCGCTTTATGCGGAACAGGGTGCGGCCCAAGCGAAGATGTGATATTGGCGGTCATCCGGTCGTCTCCAGAACCCGGCCGGATACCCCTTCCGGGCTTGCTAAACGGGACTCATATTGGTAGGCGGGCCTATTCCACGGCGCGAACTGAGTTCGTGCCGCGTTCGTTATTGACCGGAGTTCATAGGTTCCCATGCAGATCATCGTTCGCGACAACAATGTCGACCAGGCCCTTCGCGCGCTCAAGAAGAAGCTGCAGCGCGAGGGCGTGTATCGCGAGATGAAGCTGCGTCGTCACTATGAGAAGCCGTCGGAAAAGCGTGCACGCGAGCGTGCGGCGGCGGTGCGTCGCGCGCGCAAGCTGGAGCGCAAGCGCGCGGAGCGTGACGGCGCGCGGTAATCGGTTGCCGGCCGGGCGGGCCTTTCCGTTCGGTCGTTTTCGGATACGCCTATGATTCGGCGAGGTCCGGCGCCTGCGGGCGGACGGACCCCGCGACCGGGAAGTTGCTGATATGTCCAGTGTTACCGCCGTTCCGTTGCAGCCGGTCAAGCGCAGCTACATCGTGTATCTGTGTGTCGGGATCGCGCTCGCGCTGATCGCGGCGGTGGCGCTGGCGGTGCAGGGCGACGATTTCCTCACCCGCAACGCCCGTGCGCGCGGCGTGGTGACGACGGCATCCGGTCTCCAGTACAAGGTGCTGACCCCGGGCAAGCCCGGCGCGGCCAAGCCGACCGACGCCGATGTCGCGCTCATCAACTATGAGGGCAAGCTGCTCGACGGCACGACCTTCGACAAGTCGCAGCAACCGACGCCGATGCCCGTCGGCTCCGTGGTGCCCGGCTTCTCCGAAGCGCTGAAGCTGATGCCCAAGGGGGCGAAGTACCGGGTCTGGATCAAGCCGTCGCTGGGCTATGGCGAGCGCCAGGTTGGGCCGATCCCGCCCAACTCGACCCTGGTGTTCGACATCGACCTGCTCGACTTCCTGCCCGAGGCGCAGCTCCGCCAGATGCAGATGATGCAACAGATGCAGCAGCAGGGCGGGATGCCCGGCGGCGCGATGCCGGGAGCACCCGGCGGTCGCTGATCCGGGGCGAACCGCGACGATGATGATGAGACGGGCGGCCTGCGGGTCGCCCGTTCTCGTTTGGGGATATTGATAGGCTGGGGTGCCCGCTCCAGGACTGCGCACGGCGCTAAGCCGATCCCTGCTCGCGCCGTTCGTCTGGTCGCAAGCGTAGGATGAGGCGATCCGGCCGCCCGCCCCTTAGCGCGTGTCGAGTACCCAGCGCTCACCGTCTTCCAGCCCGATCGCGGTTAGCACGCCCGACTGATAGGCGCCGGTGTCGATGCCGATCCGGTGCGCGCGCATCTCCGGCGCTTCGGTGACGGTGTGGCCATGGACGATCATCTTCTCCAGCGGCCTGGGATAGTCCAGGAACGGATCGCGTATCCAGCGCAGGTCGGCGGGCCGCTGGTCCTCCAGCGCGACCTCCGGCCGGATGCCGGCATGGACGAAGAGATAGTCGCCGATCGCGATCATATCCTCGAAACCATCGACGAAGTCGCGATGCGCGGCCGGGACCAGTCGCTGCATGGCCGCGAGCAGCTCGGCATAGTCGAGGCGGTTATACTCCTCCTCGCTCATGCCATAGCTCTGGATCGTCTCACGCCCGCCGATCCGGCAGAACAGGCGCAAGGCCTTGTCGTCGCCGTCGAGCGCCTTGACGAAGATCTCCTCATGATTGCCCTTGAGGATGCGGAGCCGCATATCGGGCTGCTCGAACTGTCGCAGCCGCTCCAGCACGGCCGCCGACTCGGGGCCGCGATCGACCAGGTCTCCCAGGAAGATCAGCGTGGTATCGGCCGGCTTACGCGTCGCCCGGTCGGCGGCGATCGCCGCCAGGAGCGTGTCGACCAGCGACAGGCAGCCATGGACGTCGCCGATGGCATAGACCCGCTCCCCCGGCGGCAGGGCGAAGGACGGGGTGGTGGATCGACGCGCGTTGAGGAACTTGCGGAACATGCTCGGCTTGCCGTGGAAAGGCGGGGCTATAGGCGCTTGTGCGTCGAGCGGCAATCACGCCGCCACGTCCGCCGCGATTCGCGCCGCCGCCCGGCCGTCGCCATAGGGACTGTGCGCGCGGGCCATCGCGGCATAGGCGGCGGGATCGTCGAGAAGGTGGGCGACCTCCGTCACGATCCGGTCGGGGTCGGTGCCGACCAGCCGGGCGGTGCCGGCCGCCACGCCTTCCGGACGTTCGGTGGTGTCCCGCAGGACCAGCACCGGCTTGCCGAGTGCGGGTGCTTCCTCCTGCACCCCGCCCGAGTCGGTCAGCACGAGGGTGCAGGCCTGCATCGCCCGGACGAAACAGGGATAGTCCAGCGCCGGCACGGTAACGATCGCCGGATGCCCCGCCAGGATCGGGTCGATCACAAGGCGGATCGCGGGATTGGCATGGAGCGGCAGCAGCACGCCCACGTCGCCGCGCGCGACGATCCGCAGCAACGCCCGCGCGACGCGGACCAGGCCGCCGTCCCAATTCTCCCGCCGGTGCATGGTCACCAGGATCATCCGCCGCCGCGCCATCCTCGCCAGCACCGGGTCCAGGCCATGGGCCAGGCCGGGCTTCGTCGCCAGCCGCTCCGCCATCCAATGCAGCGCATCGATGACGGTATTCCCGGTGACCCGGATCGTGGCGGGATCGACGCCGTTGCGCCTCAGCGCCTCTGCGGCGGCCCGGGTCGGGGCCCAATGCCGATCGGCCAGTTGCGCGATGATGCGGCGATGGCCTTCCTCGGGCCAGGGCTGGTGGAGGTCGCCCGATCGCAGCCCGGCCTCGACATGGCCGATGGGGATGCGACGGTGATGCGCGGCGAGCGCGGTCGCCATCGCGGTGCTGGTGTCGCCCTGCACGACCACCCGATCGGGCGCGAGCTCGTCCAATACGCCGCCGACCGATTCGATCAGCCGCGTCGTCAGCCGGTCGAGCGACTGGCCGGGCGCGCCGACCGACAGGCGGATGTCCGGCACCAGCCCGACGAGGGAGAGGATATGGTCCAGCATCGCGCCATGCTGTCCCGTCACGCAGCATCGCGACGCGACGCCTGGCGCGTTCGCCAGGGCGTGAGCGACCGGGAACAGCTTGATCGCCTCGGGTCGGGTGCCGAACACCAGCAATGGTTTCCGCAAGGCCATCACATCCATTCCGGAGCAATTGATAACATGGATCAATAATATGACTTGTTTGCAGCGGAAGCGAGGGGCGGATAGAGGCGGCGGTATAATCCTGGCTTATGGCGGGACGCATCGGTTCGACCGGCCTTATCCTGCCCATCCCGTTCTGGAGACGTGAAGTGACGATCAAGCGCGTACGAAAGGCGGTTTTCCCGGTCGCCGGCCTGGGCACCCGCTTCCTGCCCGCCACCAAGGCGATGCCCAAGGAGATGCTGACCGTCGTCGACAAGCCGCTGATCCAATATGCGGTCGAGGAAGCACTGGAGGCGGGGATCGATCAGATCATCTTCGTGACCGGCCGCGGCAAGGGCGCGCTGGAGGATCATTTCGACGTTTCCTACGAACTGGAAGCGACGATGAAGGCCCGCGGCAAGTCGATGGCGCTGATCGAGGGCATTCGGCAGCAGCCGGGCAGCCCCGTCTATGTCCGCCAGCAGGAGCCGCTGGGCCTGGGCCATGCGGTGTGGTGCGCGCGCGAAATCGTCGGCGACGAACCCTTCGCGGTGCTGCTGCCCGACGAACTGATGGTCGGCGGCTTCCTGAAGCAGATGGTCGGCGCCTATGAGCAGGTCGGCGGCAATGTCATCGGCGCGCTGGAGGTGCCGGACAGCGAGACCGACAAATACGGCATCATCTCGCCCGGCAAGACCGACGGCCGGCTGACCGAAGTGGTCGCCCTGGTCGAGAAGCCCAAGGGCAAGGCCCCGTCCAACCTGATGATTCCGGGCCGCTACATCCTCCAGCCCGAGGTGATGCAGATCCTCGACGCGCAGGAGCCGGGCGCGGGGGGCGAGATCCAGCTGACCGACGCCATGGCCAAGCTGATCGGCCGCCAGCCCTTCCACGGCTTCACCTTCGACGGCACCCGCTATGACTGCGGCGACAAGACGGGCTATGCGCAGGCCAATCTGGCGCTGGCGCTGGCGCGTCCGGAGATCGGTCCGGCGCTGCGCGATTTCGCCCGCACGCTGCTGGGATGAGCCGCGTCCTGATCACCGGCGCGGCCGGCTTCATTGGCTATCACGTCGCCGATCGGCTGGCGGCGCGTGGCGACCGGGTGATCGGGATCGATGATTTCAACGCCTATTACGACCCGCGCCTGAAACGGGCGCGGGTCGCGGACTTGGCCGCCCGGCATGGCGATCGGGTCACGATGCTGCCGGTCGACTTCGCCGACGACCGGGCGCTGGACGCGGCGCTGGCCGGGCATGCGTTCGACCGGATCGTGCATCTCGGCGCGCAGCCGGGCGTACGCTATTCGATCGACCATCCCATGGCCTATGCCCGCGCCAACCTGGTCGGGCATCTGGCCATGCTGGAACTGGGGCGGCAGCGCGCCGTCCGGCATCTGGTCTACGCCTCCTCCTCCTCGGTCTACGGCGGCAACACCAGCCTGCCCTTCCGGGTCGGGGACGCGGTCGACCATCCCGTCTCGCTCTATGCCGCGACCAAGAAGGCGGACGAGCTGATGACGGAGAGCTATGCGCATCTCTACCGGCTGCCGGCGACGGGATTGCGCTTCTTCACCGTCTATGGCCCCTGGGGGCGGCCGGACATGGCGGTGTGGCTGTTCACCCAGGCGATCCTGGCCGGCCGACCGATCCGGGTCTTCAACGACGGACGGATGCGGCGCGACTTCACCTATATCGACGATATCGTCGCCGGCGTGGTGGCGGCGCTCGATCGCCCGCCCGCCGATGACGGCGTGGCCAAGCCAGGCGGTTCGATCGCGCCCCACGCGCTCTACAATCTGGGCAATCACCGGGCGGAGCCGCTCGGCCGGCTGATCGACTTGGTCGAGGCGGCGTGCGGCGTGCCGGCGATCCGCGACCTTCAGCCGATGCAGCCGGGGGATGTGCCCGCCACCTATGCCGACATCACCGATGCCGCCCGCGATCTCGGTTTCGCGCCGGCGACCGGTATCGATATCGGCGTACCGAAGTTCGTGCGCTGGTACCGGGATTATGCCGGCGTCTGAACGCCGCCACAGGTCGTGCAACCGGGATCCTTGGGCAGGCGGAGCGAGCGGAAGCGCAGGCTGAGCAGGTCGGCGAGCAGGATGCTGCCCGCCGGATCGTCGCCGAAGGGCACGATGGCGCGAATCACCTCCAGCGCGGCGAGGCTGCCGATCACGCCGGTCACCGGTCCCAGGATGCCGGCATCGGCGCAGGAGCGACCCGGCCGTTCCGGTGAGTCGCCGACGAAGCAGCGATAGCAGGGGCGCTCCGCCTCCCAGCCGCGATAGGTGGCGAGTTGCCCCTCGAACTGGTCGACCGCGGCGGAGACCAGGGGGATGCGCGCCGCGTGGCAGGCATCCGCGACCAGCAGCCGGGTGGCGAAATTGTCGCAGCCGTCCAGCACCACGTCCGCCCCGGCGATCGTCGCCGCGACGTTCGTCGTATCGAGGCGCAGGCGACGCGGCAGCACGTCGACATGCGGATTGATCGCGCGCGCGCGCGCCGCGCCGACCGCCGCCTTGGCATAGCCGCGATCGTCGGTGGCGAAGATCGTCTGGCGCTGGAGATTGGACAGGTCGACGATGTCGTCGTCGATCGCGACGATCCGGCCAATGCCCGCCGCAGCGAGATATTGCAGGGCAGGGGAGCCGATGCCACCGACCCCGACCAGGGCGACGGTCGCCTGGCGGAGTGTCATTTGCCCGCTGCCGCCGATCGCATGCAGTACGATGTGGCGGGCGTAGCGTTGCAGTTCCATGTCGGACAACATGGTTCGGCTATACGCCTCTGAGGCCGGGTCGCAAATGCCGGCGGATGTTTGCGATGCGACGGACGACAGGCAAAAAAATAGCGGCCCGAAGACCGCTATTTTCCGAAACTGTAGCCTAGGCTCAGTTGCTGTCCGAGTTGTCGTCGCTGTCGGCAACGATCACGATGCCCGCGACAACAGCCGCCGCTGCCAGAACGGCAACGATCACGCCGCCACCGGCCAGCTCGTTCTTCTTGCCGGAAACCGAAGCGGCGCGAGCCGACTTGGCCACCGACAGGCTCGCTGCCGGGTTCGCCGGAGCGGCAACGGCCGGAGCAACCGCCATCGTGGCGGCCGCGGCGGCCATGAGATACTTCCCAAGACGCATGTTGAACTCCCTTTGTGTTCGTCAGACGCCCTGCCACATTATGTGTGGAAGAACAACCGACAAGCTTCCTCGACCACGAGAACTTCCGCGACCGATGCGGCATTGCAACAGGGTCACAGGCCGCCATTGCCCTGTAGACCAGCAAGCCTGTCGAGTGGAAGACGGGATTTGCAGGTAAAAGTCGGCTCGCCTTTGTTCCGAGGCGATCCGCCCCGCGTCACCAGCGATAGATGGGGGTCAGCGTGTACCAGCCGGGTGACGGAGATGTCGGCGCGCCGGCCGAGCGACGCGTGGCCGACAGCAGCAGGCCCACCGTATATTGTTCGACAGATGGGCAGTCGATCGCCTGGGGAGTGATCTGGCGGACCGTCCCTCCTGGCCCCACCAGGATGGCGACCGGCACGGCCAGCGTCCGGGCGGTGGCCGGCGTGCGCGAGCAATGTCCGTCGCGGACCTGCGCCCGGACATAGGCAACCGCCTCGACCGGCATGGCGATGTCCACCGGGAAGACGGGGAGCGCGGCCCAGTCCGGTGGTGGTGCGACCGGCGATCCCGTCGCCAGCGCCTGCGCCAGGAGCAGGGCGGTCAGCATCGCAGCCCGGTCGAACCGAAGCCGCCATCGCCCCGTGCCGTCTCGTCCAGCGCGTCGCATTCGACCAGCGTCGCGCGTTGGACGATGGCGGGCACCAGCTGGGCGATCCGGTCGCCGATCGCGATCGGGAAAGGCGTGTCGCCCAGATTGGCGAGAATCACCTTCACCTCGCCGCGATAATCCGAATCGATCGTCCCCGGCGTGTTGAGGCAGGTGATGCCATGCTTGAGCGCCAGGCCCGAGCGGGGGCGGACCTGCACCTCATAGCCCTCGGGAATGGCGAGCGCGAAACCGGTGGCGACGGCGTGGCGCCCGCCCGGTGCGAGCAGCAGCGATTCGGCCGCGACCACGTCCATGCCCGCTGCCCCGGCGGTGGCATAGGCGGGCAGCGGCAGGCCGGCGCCATGGGGCAGCCGGCGGATGGCGATCGGCAAGGGGGCAGAGGGGACGGCAGGGGCGGTCATGATCCCTCCCTTAGCCGCTCGGCGATACGGAATGCGAGTCGACGGGCGACCTCCGCCTTGCCGGCGCGGGGCCAATCCTCGACCCCGGCGGGGGTCACGAGATGCACCGCATTCGAATCACCGCCCATCACGTCGCCGGACACGTCATTGGCGACGATCCAGTCGCAGCCCTTGCGGGCCAGCTTGGCGCGGGCGTGGTCGACGACCGATTCGGTCTCCGCGGCGAAACCGACGACCAGCGCCGGGCGATTCGGCGCGTGCGAAAGCGTCGCCAGGATGTCGGGATTCTCGCGCAGTTCCAGCGCGGGGGGTGTCGCGCCCTTCTTCACCTTCTGCAGAGCCGGCGCGACATGCCAGTCGGCGACCGCGGCGACCATCACCGCCGCATCCGCCGGCAGCGCCGCCGCGACCGAATCGGCCATCTGGCGCGCGGTCTCGACATCGTGCCGGTCGACGCCGGGTGGCGTCGGCAGCGTCACCGGCCCCGCGACCAACGTCACCCGCGCGCCCAGCCCGGCCAGCGCACCGGCGATGGCGAAGCCCTGTTTGCCCGAAGATCGGTTGGCGAGGTAGCGGACCGGATCGATCGGCTCATGCGTGGGACCGGCGGTGACCAGGACATGGCGACCGGCAAGCGGCCCGTCCCCGGACGGGGGCGGTCGCAGGGCCGCCTCGATCGCCGCCAGGATCGCCACCGGCTCGGGCAGGCGGCCGGGGCCATATTCGCCGCACGCCATGTCGCCCGAATCGGGTTCCAGCACGGTCACGCCATCGTCGCGCAACCGGGCGACGTTGCGCTGCGTGGCGGGATGCAGCCACATTCGCACGTTCATCGCCGGCACTGCCAGCACCGGGGCGTCGGTGGCGAGCAACAGGGTCGTCGCCAGATCATTTGCCTGCCCCGCGGCCATGCGCGCCATCAGGTCGGCGGTGGCGGGCGCGACGACGATCAGGTCGGCCTCGCGGCTGAGCTGGATATGGCCCATCTCCGCCTCGTCCTTCAGGTTCCAAAGACTGGTATAGACCTGATCGCCCGACAGGGCGGCGAGCGTCATCGGCGTGACGAAATGGCTGCCCCCCTCGGTCAGCACGCACCGGACGGCATGGCCGGCGCGGCGCACCAGGCGGATCAGCTCGCACGCCTTGTAGGCGGCGATGCCACCGCCGACGATCAGCAGGACGCGTGTCATCGGACCACCCTTTTCACCGTGATGCGCCGTCCGTCCAGTGCCGCCAGCACCAGGTCGCGCAGGCCGTCGACCGCGAAGACCAGTCCGGCGAATGCCAGCGGCGCGGCGATCGCCGCCGCCTCGACCTGCCCGATCCGCGCGGTCAGGGCCAGCATCGTCGCATAGAGGATGAGGATCGCCGCCATGCGTTCGGCCAGGGGATCGGCGAGCGCCGTCCAGCCGAACATGGCGAGCAGCATCAGCAGCGCCGCCGGTCCGCCCGGCAGGCCGGTCGCCGCCATCGCCTGCGCCAAGGCCCGGATCGCATAGGCCGGGCCGGGATGGCTCCATCCGCCCGTGGCCGCCAGGTCGGAGTCGCGCAGCAATCGCGCCACCGCCTGCGCGTGGACGCCGAGCACCACCATGAACAGCCCCAGCGCCAGCGCCCAGCCGATCGCCTCGCGCCGGTCGCCGTCGCGCCATGCCATCACCGCCATCAGCAGCAAGGCGGGCGCGGCCGTCTCGCAGAGCAAGGCGGCGGCGAGGGCAAGCGCGCTGGCCTCGATCCAGCGGCCATGTCGACGGACCAGCACGGCCAGGGCCAGGAGCAGGCCCGCCCACACCTCCGGCAGCAGCGCCAGCGCCATCGGGCCGGCGGGGGCCCGGCCGGCGATGAGCATCGCGACCAGGAGCAGTGCGGCCACCCTGCGCCGGCCCAGCCAGGGACGCAACCGCATCCAGGCGGCCACGCCCACCGCCACGGCCAGCAGCATCAGCATGGCCGCGAACAGGCGCGGCGGCACGGCGGCGGCGACGATCGGTAGCGTCGGCAGCGCGAAACGGGTGAAGGGGCGGAGCGGCAGGCCGGCGTCGCGCCGCGCGTCGGCGGCGACCGGGTAGTAGGCCCCGCCATAGCGGATATTCTCGACGATGGTGGAGGCCAGCGCGACGTCGCCGTCATCGCCGGGCTGGGGCGGTTCCATCCCCGGCCGGCCGAGCAGCAACAGCGCCGCCAGGGCGAGCAGCGCCAGCAGGACCTGCGCATGTCGCTGCGCCAGACCCGCATAACGGGTCGGTCCCGACAGGAGCAGCGGAGGAGCCGCGCGCCGCATCGCCGTCCTAGTGCAGCACCGCCAGCGTCGCGGCGACCCCGGCCGCCGCCGCCAGTGCGGCGGTGATGGCATAGCGCCAGCCGCCGCCGATGCGCACCACCTCGATCTCGCGCAGGGGCGGCGCGGGGGGCTCGCCGCCGGGCGCGGGGAACCGCGCCTCGATCCGCCGCACCAGCTCGGGCACGCCGGCCAGCGTGCGCAGGTCGAGGATCAGCCGGTCGGCGATCGCCGCCTCCGGCCCCAATTCGGTGCGGATCCATTCGCGCACGAAGGGCGCGGCCGATTCCCACAGGTTGATGTCGGGGTCGAGGCTGGTCGCCACGCCCTCCACCATCACCATCGTCTTCTGGAGCAGCAGCAGGTGCGGCTGGGTCACCATGTCGAAATCGCGGGTGATCGAGAACAGGCCGTCGAGCATCATGCCGATCGACATGTCCTTGACCGGCAGGCCGCGCATCGGCTCGCCCACCGCGCGCAGCGCCGTGGCGAACTCGGCGACATTGTGATGGGCCGGGACATAGCCCGCCTCGAAATGGATTTCCGCGACGCGCTTGTAGTTGCCGGTGATCAGCCCGTAGAGGATTTCCGCCAGCCAGACGCGCGCGCGCCGGTCGATCCGGCCCATGATGCCGAAATCGATCGCGGCGATCTTATTGCCGGGCAGGGCGAACAGATTGCCCTGGTGCATGTCGGCATGGAAGAACCCCTCCGCGATCGCCTGGCGCAGGAAGGCGCGGACGAGCGTCTCGGCCAGCCGGGGCAGGTCGTAGCCGGCGGCGACCAGCGCCGCCCGGTCGGACAGCTTGATGCCGTCGATCCATTCGACCGTCAGCACCTTGGCGGTGGATCGCTGCCAGTCGATGGCGGGGACGACGAAGTCCGGCTCCGCCGTCATCGCCTCGGCCAGTTCGGAGGCGGAGGCCGCCTCGCGCCGGAAGTTGAGCTCGCGCAGCGTCCAGCGGCGGAAATTCTCGATCGTCAGGCGCGGCCGCAGCCGGCGCGCCTCGACGCTCAGGCTTTCGATCTGCGCCGCCGCCCATTGATAGGTGTCGATGGCGCGGGCGAAATCCTCCTCGACGCCGGGGCGCAGCACCTTGACCGCGACCTGTCGCCCGTCGGTGGTGACGGCGCGGTGGACCTGCGCGATCGAGGCGGCGCCGACCGGGGTCTGCTCGATCCGCGCGAACAGCGTGGCCGGGTCGCGGCCCAGGCCGGTCCGGATCGCGGCGTGGATCGTCTCATAGGGGACGGCAGGGAGTTGGTCCTGCAACCGCAACAGGTCGTGCGCCGCATCCTCCCCGACCAGGTCGGGGCGGGTGGCGAGCGTCTGGCCCAATTTGATCGCGGCCGGGCCGATGTCCTGAAACGCATCGGCATAGCGCGGCCGGGCGGGCAGGCGCGCGCCGAACCGCGCGATCCGCGCCAGCCGGCGGACGGGGGCGGGGGTGTTGGGGTCGCGCTCGATCCCGCGCAGCGCACCGTGCCGCGCGAGGATCCGGCCCCATTTCAGGACGCGCCAGCCATGGACGATCGAAGAGGTCACGAGGGCGTCAGATCTTCCAGCCGGAATGGATGGCGACCAGGCCGCCCATGATCGGCTCGACCCGCGTGTTCACGAAGCCGGCCTCGCCGATCATCGCCTCGAAACGCGGCATGGGCGGGAAGCGGCGGATCGATTCGACCAGATATTTATAGCTGTCGGCATCGCCCGCCAGCATCTGCCCCAGCTTGGGCACCAGGCGATGCGAATAGGCGTCGTAGATGTCGGCGAAGCCCGGCCACTCGACGGTCGAGAATTCCAGGCAGAAGAAGCGCCCGCCGCGTCGCAGCACCCGATGCGCCTCACGCAGGGCCTTGGGGATATCGGTCACGTTCCGGATGCCGAAGGCGATCGTATAGGCGTCGAAGAAACGGTCGGGGAAGGTCAGCACCTCGGCATTCGCCTCGGTCCAGACCAGCCCGTCGATGCCACGCTTCTGCGCGCGCGCCATGCCGACGTCCAGCATCGCCGGATTGATGTCGGCGACGGTGATCGACGCGCCGCTTTCCGCCAGGCGGAAGGCGATGTCGCCGGTGCCACCCGCCATGTCGAGGATCTGCTCGCCGCGCCGCGGCTTCACCCGGCGGACGAAGCGATCCTTCCACAGGCGATGCATGCCGCCCGACATGGCATCGTTCATCAGGTCGTAGTTTTTCGCGACGCTGGCGAACACGCCACCGACCCGGCGGGTCTTTTCCTCGGGAGCGACGTCTTCGTAGCCGAAGGAGACTGTATCGGTCATGCCACCGCCCTAGCGGGCGCTTGTGGCAGGGGCAAACGCTACCTAGCTGATCGGCGTGCCAGAACTTCCCGAAGTCGAGACCACCGTGCGTGGCCTCACCCCCGTCCTTGCCGGGCAGCGGCTGCGCCTGGTCGAGCCGCGCCGCGCCGATCTGCGCAAGGCGATCCCCCTCGACCTGCGCCAGCGGATGCAGGGGGCGGTGGTCACCACGCTCGGCCGGCGCGCCAAATATGGGCTGGTCGAGACCGATCGCGGCGACACGATGATCTTCCACCTGGGCATGTCTGGGCGATGGCGGGTCGATCCGGCCGAGTCGCTGGCGCACGACCATCTGCTGATCGAGACGGAGGCGGGGCGGCGGCTGGCGCTGAACGATCCCCGGCGATTCGGCTTCATCGACCTGCTGCCGACCGCCGAACTCGAGTCGTATCCGGCCTTCCTCGCCATGGGGCCGGAGCCGCTGGGGCCGGACCTCAGCGCCGACTATCTGGTGCGGGCGCTGGCGGGGCGGTCGGCGCCGATCAAGGCGATGCTGCTCGACCAGCGGATCGTCGCGGGACTCGGCAACATCTATGTATGCGAGGCGCTGCACATGGCGCGAATCGCCCCGTCGCGCGAGGCCGGGCGGATCGCGCTGCCGCGACTCGAGCGGCTGGTGACGGCGATCCGGGAGGTCCTCGAATCGGCGATCGCGGCGGGGGGATCGACCTTGCGCGACTTCGCCGCCCCGGACGGCGAGCTTGGCTATTTTTCCAAGCAGTTCCTGGTCTATGGCCGCGAGGACGAACCCTGTGCCTGTGGCGGGCCGGTGCGGCGGCGAACCGAATCGGGACGCTCGACCTTCTGGTGCCCGCGCTGCCAGCGCGGCTGACCCAATCGGGGGTGGTTCCGGTTGACCAGCGGCCCCAAAATCGGTAAGGCCGCGACCAATCCGAGCGTGGAGTCGTCTCCGCGCTCCTTTCCCGTTTATAAGTCGAGGACGTTCAAGAATGGCGAACACGCCGCAAGCCAAGAAGCGCATCCGCCGCAACGAGCGCCGCGCCGAGATCAACGGCGCTCGCGTCAGCCGTATCCGCACCTTCGTGAAGAAGGTCGAGGCGGCGCTCGCATCGGGCGACAAGCCGGCGGCGACCGCGGCGCTGGCAGCGGCGCAGCCCGAGCTGGCGCGCGGCGTGGCCAAGGGCGTGCTTCACAAGAACACCGCCAGCCGCAAGTTCTCGCGCCTGACCAAGGCGGTCGCGACGCTAGCCTGAACCCAGCAAAGGGTTAACGAATTGGCCCGTCGGAGCATGGCTCCGGCGGGTTTTTTCGTGCGCGTCCGGAACAAAAACGCACCGCTTTCAAACCCGAGGATTCCCCACGATTCGAGTGTCCAGTGATTCGGCTGTGGCAGAAAAATCTGTGTTGATTCAATGGCTTAGAAGATTTTCGACGGGTTTCTGCGGCCGGTGGCCTGTCAATCCCGTATATTTCCCTTTCGTGACTTGATCGAACCCCCCGGTCCTTCATATCCCGTGACCACACCGACGATGACCTTCGTCGATTCTACATCACCAGCGAACTGGGGCTGGGCGATTCGTGATCGCCCAACGGGGGATGCTGACACTTTTTGACTCGAGGACCGGCAAGCACGGGTGCTTTGCCGATGGGAGAAATGTGCGTGACGAACAGGCAGTCCGGCATGGCGAGCGAACAGGCCCTGGCCTGGGCGCGGGTCCGTGCCTCGCTGCGCGAGTCGGCGGGCCCCCGCGTATTCGAGCAATGGTTGAAGCCGATCGAGCTGGTGCCCAGCGACGATGCCGAATCGATCCGGCTGGCCTTGCCCTCCGCCTTCGTCACCAACTGGGTGCGGAGCCATTATGCCGACCGGCTGGCGATGGAGTTCCAGCGCGTCCTGCCCGACGTGCGGCTCGTGTCGATCGAGACTCGGCCGCGCACCACGCCGCCGGTGGTGGTGACGGCGCAGACGCCGCCGATCCCGCTGGCCGAGGTCGCCTCGCTGTGCGCGGCGGGTGACCGCGTCGCCAGCGGCGCGCGCCAGCTGGTCCCGACCCGTCGCCGCACCGTCGCCAGCACCCGCCCCGTCATGCCCCGGATCGCGACGCCGGCGGCTCCGGCACCCGCCGCCGTAGCTCCGGCGCCCGTCGTTGCGGCTCCGGCGTCTCTCGCCGCGTCCGTGGCGAAGAAGCGCGCCACGGTGAAGCCGACACCGCCCCTGGCCCCGGCCGCGATCCCGACCGCCATTCCGGCCGAGACCCAGCCGGTGCCCGCCCCGATGGCGCGGGACGAGACGCCGGTGACGCCGCGCCCGGTGTTCGGCGTGTCCATCCCCGCGCCCGAGCCGCTGATCGCGCCGCGTGCCGCCATGGATCGGCCGGCGCTCGACCCTCGCCTCACCTTCAACCGATTCGTCGTCGATTCGTCGAACATGGTGGCCTTCAACGCCGCCTGTGCGCTCGCCGAGCCGGGCGTGCCGCGTTTCTCGCCGCTGTTCCTCCATGGCGGCACGGGACAGGGCAAGACGCACCTGATGAACGCGATCGGCCATGCCTATCAGGCGGCGGTGCCGAGCGCGCAGGTGCTCTACATGTCGGCCGAGCGGTTCATGTTCGAATTCGTCTCCGCACTGCGCGCGCGCGACACGCATGCGTTCAAGGCGCGGCTGCGGTCGGCGGACCTGCTGATGATCGACGATCTTCAGTTCATCGCCGGCAAGGGATCGACGCAGGAAGAGTTCTTCCACACGATCAACGAGATCGTGCTGAACGGCAAGCGGCTGGTGATCTGCGCCGATCGGGCGCCGCAGGCGCTGGACGCGATCGAGCCGCGAATCGTCAGCCGGCTGTCGGCCGGGCTGGTCGCCGACATCAAGGCGCCCAACCTGGCGCTGCGGCGCGCGATCCTGGACCGCAAGATGGCCGACCTGCCGGACGCGGTCGTGCCGGTCGATGTGATCGAGCTGATCGCGGCGCGGATCAACACCAACATCCGCGAGCTGGAAGGCGCGCTGAACCGGGTGGTCGCCTATGCGCAGCTGACCGGCCAGCGGGTCGACATGGACTTCGCGGTGCAGACGCTGGGCGACACGCTGCGCGGGGCCGAGCGGCGGGTGACGATCGACGATATCCAGAAGCTGGTGACGCAGTTCTTCGACCTGAAGCCGCTCGACATGGTGTCGGCGCGGCGCAGCCGGTCGGTGGCGCGGCCGCGCCAGATCGCCATGTATCTCGCCAAGCGCCTGACCACCCGCTCGCTGCCCGAGATCGGCCGCAAGTTCGGCGGGCGCGACCATTCGACCGTGATCCATGCGGTCCGCAAGATCGAGCAATTGCGCGATACCGACCGCGAGATCGATTCGGCGGTGCGGGTGCTGCTGCGCGAACTGGAAGCCTGATCCCGGCCGCAGCAAAGCCATCCACGGGCGCGCGTGACGCTCTGGATTGCTTCGCTACGCTCGCAATGACGGCTTGAGTCGAATTGATGTCGCCCGCGTCTAGGTACTATAGCCGCCAGCCTACCACCGCGCTCCTGCGGACGCGGGAGCCCAGGGGGACAGTCGGCCGGGTCGCGCGGAAGACGCCCGGCCGATTCTCAGACCTGTAGCCCGGTCGCCCGCTGGGCCTGCAACAGGGTCGGCGCGGCCAGCGCCCGGGCTCGTTCCGCACCGCGCTCCAGGATCGCGGCGACGGCGGTCCGGTCGTCCAGCAGGCGGGTCAGCCGGTCGCGAATCGGTGCGAGCTGCGCGATGGCGAGGTCGGCGAGCGCAGGCTTGAACGCGCCGAAGCCCTGGCCGGCATGGTCGGCCAGCACCGAATCGACGCTGGTCCCCGCCAGTGCCGCGAAGATCGTCACCAGGTTGCGCGCCTCGGGCCGCTCGGCCAGCCCGGCCGCTTCGCTCGGCAGCGGCTCGGCATCGGTCTTCGCCTTGCGCAGCTTCTGCGCGATCACGTCGTCCGAATCGATCAGCGCGATCCGCGATGCCTCGGACGGGTCCGACTTGGACATCTTGGCGCTGCCGTCGCGCAGGCTCATGATCCGCGGCGCGGCGGGCGAGATATAGGGTTCGGGCAGGGTGAACAGCGCCACGTCGAAGTCGAGGTTGAACTTGGTGGCGATATCGCGCGCCAGCTCCAGATGCTGGCGCTGGTCGTCGCCGACCGGCACATGCGTCGCCTGGTAGAGCAGCACGTCGGCGGCCTGGAGCACCGGATAGGTGAACAGGCCGACGCTCGCGCCCTCGCGATTCTTGCCCGCCTTGTCCTTCCACTGCGTCATCCGGTTGAGCCAGCCCATCCGCGCGGTGCCCTGGAGCAGCCAGCACAGCTCGGCATGGGCGGGGACGCGCGCCTGGTTGAACAGGATCGCCGTGTCGGGATCGACGCCGCAGGCGACCAGGGTCGCGGCCATCTCGATCGTGTTGGCGGCCAGTTCCTTCGGGTCGATCGCGACGGTCAGCGCGTGCAGGTCGGCGAGGAAGAAGAGCGACTCCGCCTGATGCTGCATCGCGACCCATTGCTTGATCGCGCCCAGGTAATTGCCAAGATGGAGGTTGCCGGTGGGCTGGATTCCGGAGACGACGCGCAATGTGATGTCCTTCAGGCGGGGCGGCGCACCAGTCGCTTGAGGTCCGCGACACGGACCGCGCCGGTGAGCATGGTGGCGGCGGCATAGACGAGGAGGCCGGTCGCGACCAGCACGCCGAGCGCGGTCCAGCGCGCTAGGCTGGTGCCGGTGACATAGGGCTGGAACAGGTCGTTCAGGCACCACATTGCCGCGCCCATCAGCAGGGCGGCGACGAGCAGGCGCGGCGCGCGGCGGCGAAGCTGCGCATCGGGCAGGAACTGGCCGCGCTGCCGCAACGTGCGATAGAGGAGGAAGACGTTGACGCTGCTGGCGATCGCGGTGGCCAGCGGCGGACCCATATGGCGCAGCGGCACGATGAAGGCGAGGTTGAGCAGCAGGTTCACCGCCATCGACATGGTCGCATAGCGCACCGGCGTACGCGTGTCGGCCCGGGCATAATAGCCGGGCGTCAGCACCTTGACGAGGATGTAGGAGGGCAGGCCGATCGAGAAGGCGGCGAGCGCCTGCGCGCAGTAGAAGCTGTCCATCGCGCCGAACTTGCCATGCTGGAACAGCGCCGCGACGATCGGCACGCCGCAGACGACCAGGGCGATGGTGGCGGGCAGGGTCAGGAACAGCGCCAGCTCCATGCCCCGGTTCTGGGTCGCCATCGCCTCCGCTTCGTCGCCGCGCCCCAATTGGCGCGAGATGGTCGGCAGCAGCACGGTGCCGAGGCCGATGCCGATCAGGCCGAGCGGCAACTGGTTCAGCCGGTCGGCATAATAGATATAGCTGACCGAACCGGCGGGCAGCAGCGTCGCGGCGAGCGCGGTGGAGACGACGAGGTTGATCTGCACCGCGCCGGCTCCGGCGGCGGCGGGCCAGATCAGCGCCATCAGCCGCTTCACGTCCGGGTTCAGCGTCGGCCGCTTGATGCGCAGCCGCACCCCCGCCTGCCGGCACGCCCACCACAGCCAGGCGAGCTGGAACGCACCCGACACCGTCACCGCGATCGCCTGGTTGCGCGCGGTCAGCAGCGGGTCGGGGGTGTGGAACAGCAGCAGCGCCGCGATCAGCGTCAGGTTGAGCAGGATGGGGGCGGCGGCATTGACCCAGAAACGGTGCAGCGAATTGAGGATGCCGCCGAGCAGCGACACGATGCTGATGAGCAGCAGATAGGGAAAGGTCAGCCGGCACAGCATCACGACGAAGGCGAACCGCTCCGGCGTCGCGTCGCGGAAGCCGAGCGTCAGCAGCCAGGTGACCGGCCAGGCGAAGATCTCGACCAGCGCCATCATGCCGATCAGCACCGGCAGCAGCACCGACAGCGAATCCTCGGCAAAGGCGACGCCGTCGGGCAGGCCGCGCCCCTGGGGGTCGGCGACCTTGTGGTTGAACATCGGGATGAAGGCGGCGGAGAACGCCCCTTCCGCGAACAGCGCGCGGAACAGATTGGGCAGGCGCCATGCGATCAGGAAGGCGTCGGAGGCGAAGCTGGCGCCGACGAAGCGCGCGAACAGCGTGTCGCGAACGAGACCCAGGACGCGGCTGGCGAGCGTCAGCCCTCCGACCGAACCGAGCGCTTTGGTGAGATTCACGGGCCTGGGGTTCCGGCAGGAGGGATCACCGCCCCGGCGCGACGGCCGGGACGGTGGTTCGAGGGAAGATCAGGCGTTGCCGAAGGTCGCGCCGGTGGTGTCGGCATTGGCCTGCGCCTGCTGCAGGTAGAGCGCGCCGAAATCGATCGGCTCGAGCAGCAGCGGCGGGAAGCCGCCGTCGCGCACCGCATCGGCGAGCACGCGGCGCGCGAAGGGGAAGAGCAGGCGCGGCGCTTCGCCGAGCATGAACGGCTGGATCTGGTCCTCCGGCACGTTGCGGAAGCCGAACAGGCCGGCATAGGACAGGTCGACGATGAAGGCGGTCTGGCCGTCGCTGTCGGCCTTGACCTCGATCTTCAGCACGACCTCGTGCACGTCGTCGGCGACCTTGCTGGAGCCGATGTTGAACTGCACGTCGATCGCCGGCGGGGTCTGCACCTGGAAGATCGCCGGGGCATTGGGGTTCTCGAACGACAGATCCTTGATGTACTGCGAGATCATGCCGGCGGCGGGGGCCGTGTCGGCGCCATTCGCCATCGGCTGCTGCGACGCGCCGTAATCCTGGTCCATTTGCTATTCCCTTGATCTATAGGAGAGGGGGAGCGAGCGGCGCGTTCGCGCGTTCGATCTATCGGCCGTCGCAACTAGCAGCGCGGGGGTGCGGATTCAACGGGTGCGTATTTGTAACGGGCGGCATAGACGCCTATGTTGGCGGGAAGATCGGAGGCCTGGTGCTGTACGTAATTGTGTTCGCGATGATTGCCGCGTTTCTCGCGCTCCGTCTCTACGGGGTGCTGGGAAAACGCACGGGCCATGAACAGCAGCCCCTGGCGCGCACCGCCGAGGATCGCCCCGCCGTGGCCGCCGCGCCGCGCACCATCGATGTGACCCCCGAGCCGCGCGAGCTGGCCAACCGCAATATCGACCCGCGGGCCGAAGCCGGGCTGCGCGCGATCGTCGCGGGTGAGCCGGGCTTCGACGTCGGCCAGTTCCTGGGCGGCGCGCGCTCCGCCTATCGCATGATCCTCGAGGCCTTTTGGAAGGGCGACGAGGCGACGCTGTCCGAGCTGACCGAGGATTCGGTCCATGCTGCTTTCGCCGAGGCGATTGCGATGCGCCGCGAGGCGGGCGAGACGCTGGACAACCGGCTGGTCACGATCGAGCGCGCGGTCATCGCCGATGCCAGCGTGCAGGGCCGCGAGGCACGGATCACGGTGCGCTTCGATGCCGACATCGCCGCCATCACCCGCAATGCCGAGGGGCAGGTCGTCGCCGGCTCGCTGACCGATGCGGTCGAGACGCATGACGTCTGGACCTTCGCCCGGACGCTGAAAAGCCAGGACCCGAACTGGCGGCTGGCCGATACCGACGAGGCGTAAGGGCTTCGCTGGCGAAGCTGGCGTGGTGTGGCTTCCAAGCTGATCTGTTCCCCGGCGAAGGCCGGGGCCCAGTTGGGGGACGATCGTGACGGCGCGATGCGCTTCGTTACAGCGACCTTTCCGACTGGGCCCCGGCCTTCCGCCGGGGAACCAAGGGGGCAAGTGCCCCCTGAAGTTTTAAGACCACGGGGAAGGACCAGGATGCGGTGGATCGGTGGAGTGGCGCTGGCCTTCTTGCTGAGTGGATGCGGAGGCATGATCGTGCCGCCGACGCCAGGCGGCGGTAGCGTACCCGCCACTCGCCCCGCCGCCACTTCCTCACAACCGACCACCCATCATCTGGTCCGGGACGAGCGTCCCGTCGCGGTGCGCCAGGCCGATGGCCGCATCGTCGCGGCGACGCCGATCCCGCCCCAGGCGGTGGTCGTGCCGCCAGCCCCCGCCAATGCGCTCGCCGCCGGCATCGTCGCCGGACCGCCGGTCGGCACCCTGCCGATCACCGATGCGCAGGCCGGGGCCGCCCGCACGGCCTTTGCGCGATCCTGCCCGGGCCTGATGCGCCGCACCGACACGACTGGCCTGACGCGTGGGGCCGACTGGCAGGCCGCCTGCACCGCCGCCAATGCCGGCGGTGATGCCCGCGCCTTCTTCGCCAGCCAGTTCGAGGCGGTGCAGGTCGGCGACGGCCGCGCCTTCGCCACCGGCTATTACGAACCGGAAATCCGGGGCGCGCTGGAGCGGCGCGCCGGATATGAGGTGCCGGTCTATGGCCGGCCTAGCGACCTGATCGATGTCGATCTGGGCCAGTTCTCCGACGATCTGAAGGGCAAGAAGGTGCGCGGCCGGGTGCAGGGCACTGCGCTGGTCCCCTATTACGACCGCACCCAGATCGAACAGGGCGCACTGGCCGGCCGTGCCCCCGTCATCGCCTGGGCCGCCGATCCGGTGGAGATGTTCTTCCTCCAGATCCAGGGCTCGGGGCGGTTGCGCCTGCCCGACGGCAACATCCTGCGCATCGGCTATGACACGCAGAACGGCCGCGCCTATACCGGCATCGGCAGCCTGATGCGCCAGCGCGGGCTGCTGCAACCGGGTCAGGCCTCGATGCAGGGAATCGTCGCCTGGCTGCACGACCATCCCGCCGAGGGCGCGGCGCTGATGCGCGAGAACAGGAGCTTCGTCTTCTTTCGCGAGCTGGACGGCCCGCCCCAGGGTGCGATGGGCTATGCGGTGACGGGGCAGGTGAGCGCCGCCGCCGACCCCAAGTTCGTGCCGCTCGGCGCGCCGCTGTTCCTCTCGATCGACCGGGCCGACGCCAACGGCCTATGGGTCGCGCAGGATACGGGCGGCGCGATCAAGGGCGCGAACCGCTTCGACACTTTCTGGGGTGCGGGCGCGGGCGCGGAGGCGACCGCCGGTGGCATGTCGGCGCGGGGCACCGCCTGGCTGCTGTTGCCGGTCGGCACGCTTGCCCGCCTGACCGCCGCCGCGACCACGCCGCCTGCCTATCCCCTGACGAGCGCGCCGGGTGCGACGCCTCAACCCTGAGGAAGCCAGCGCCTGGCACAAGGTGATGGCGACGGTGCGGCCGATGCGCGCCGTCGCAACGTCGATGCCGGTGCGCGCGGTCGCCGCCGCCACCGCGCCGGCCGTCGCCCCCGCGCCGCCGCCCCGGCCCGGGACGCCCAAGGTCCGTACGCCCGCCGCGCCGCGCGCCACCGTCGCGACCGCGCCATCCCGGCGCGAGGATGGGCTGGCGGCCAATACGCTCGACGCCTCCTGGGACAAGAGGCTGGCGCGGGGCGGGGTGATTCCCGACAGCTCGCTCGACCTGCACGGCCATACGCTCGCCTCCGCCCATGCGCTGCTCGACCAGGGGCTGGACCGGGCGATCCGGCGCGGCGATCGCGTGCTGCTGCTGGTGACCGGCAAGCCGCCGCGCCCGGAATCGGAGCGGCCGCACGCGCGCGGCGCGATCCGCGCGGCGATCGCCGACTGGCTCGCCATGTCGCGCCACGGCGATTCGATCGCGGCGGTGCGCGGCGCGCATCCGCGCCATGGCGGCGCGGGCGCGCTCTATCTGGTGCTCAGGCGGCCGCGCGGCGGATAAGGTCGGCGTAGATCGCGGTCAGCATGCGCAGGTCGTCGATCGCCACCGCCTCGTCGACCTTGTGCATCGTCGCGTTGAGCAGGCCGAATTCCACCGTCGGGCACAGCCGCGACAGGAAACGCGCGTCGGAGGTGCCGCCGGTGGTCGACAGCTCGGGCACCCGTCCCGTCTGCGCCTCGACGGCCGCGGCGACGGCGGCGGAGAGGGCGCCCGGCTCGGTGAGGAACGCCTCGCCGGAGACCCGGCCGGTGACGATCGCGTCCGGCGCATGGCCTTGCGCGACGGCGCGGATCCGCTCGATCAGCGCCGCGCCCGATTGTTCGTCGTTGAAGCGGATCGACAGCCGCGCCTCCGCCTTGGCCGGGATGACATTATGCGCGGGGTTGCCGACCGCGATGTCGGTCACTTCGATGTTCGACGGCTGGAACCAGCGATTGCCGGTATCGAGCACGATCGCCTCCACCTCGGCCAGCATCGCGATCAGCTTGGGGATCGGATTGTCGGCGAGGTGCGGATAGGCGACATGCCCCTGCCGCCCCGGCACCGTCACCCAGATATTGACCGAGCCGCGCCGGCCGATCTTCATCATGTCGCCGAGGTGCCGGGTGGAGGTCGGCTCGCCGACCAGGCACCAGTCGGGGGCGATGCCCCGCGCCGCCATCCGCTCGATCAGCGCGACCGTGCCATAGGTGGCCGGCCCCTCCTCGTCGCCGGTGATGATCAGGCTGAGCGCGCCGCCCGTCTCCGCGGCGGCGGCAGCGATAAAGGCGGCGACCGCGCCCTTCATGTCGACCGCGCCGCGTCCATAGAGCAGGCCGCCGCGCTCCGTCCCGGACCAGGGCGACGTGGTCCAGCCCTCGCCCGGCGGCACCACGTCGACATGGCCGGCAAAGGCGAGGTGCCGGCCGCCGGTGGCCCCGTCCTGTCCCCGTGTGGCGAGGAGATTTTCCACCGGTCCGTCCGGGACCTCGCCGAGCGTGAACCGGTCGACCGCGAAGCCGATCGCGGTGAGCGCCGCCTCCAGCACGTCGAACACGCTTCCACGCGCGGGCGTGACGCTATCGGCGCGGAGCAGCGCCTGGGTGAGGGCGACGACGTCGAGGGGCGGGGGGATGGTCATCGGGCGGCCTTTGCCCAACTGGCGCTGGCGTGCAATCGCCGGTGTGGGGTGGTGGGCGCGACGGTGGCGAAGAGAAGGGGCGGCCGTTTCCACGATGAAGTACCCCGGCGAAGGCCGGGACCCAGTTGGGGGACATGAGTGACGACGCGCCGCGCTCCCTTATATCCGCCTTCCCAACTGTTCCCCGGTCTTCGCCGAGGAACAGAAGGAGGAACGGTCAGTCTTGGACGCGCCCTCTCTGCGCCTCCGCTTCAACCTTCAACCGGCCGCCGGCTGCTCATATTGCTGGAGGATCCAGTCCTCCTCCTGCGCGCCCGCGATCCAGTCCTGCATCCAGCGATGGCCGATCACCGACTGGATATAGCCGGCCGCGAAGCGCGCGATCGGCAGCTGGTAGGTGACGATGCGCGTGCAGACCGGCGCGAACATGATGTCGACCGCGCCGAAATCGCCGAACAGATATTCGCCCTCGCCGCCATAGCGGGCGCGGGCCTGGGCCCAGAGGCCCATGATCCGTTGCAGTTCCGCCATCACCTCGGCGCTGGGGGCTGCGGGCGGGAAGATCTGGCGGACGTTCATCGGATGCTGTCGCCGCAGATTCTGGTAGCTGGAGTGCATCTCCGCCGCCATCGACCGGGCCATCGCCCGCGCCGAATCATCCTCCGGCCAGAACCGCGCGCGGCCGACCCGGTCGGCGAGATAGTCGATGATCGCCAGGCTGTCCCAGACCACCGTATCGTCGCCGCACCACAGGATCGGCACCTTGCCGGACGAAGGGGCGAATTCGTCGCCTTCGCGCCGCCGGTCCCATTCCTGGTCGTAGAGCGGCACGACCACCTCCTCGAACGGCAGGCCCGCCTGCTTGCAGGCGAGCCAGCCGCGCAGCGACCAGGAGGAATAGGCCTTGTTGCCGATGATGAGCTTCATGGCCAATGGCCTAGCGGCTGGACCGGGTGGCGGCAACCGGCGCGCCGCCCGGTCGCGGGATCAGGCGTTCACCGCCTCCAGCACCGCCGCGCGCAGTTCGGCGATGCCCATGCCGCCCTCGCTGGAGGTGGCGATGATATCGGGATGCGCGGCGGGGCGCTTGCGCGCCTCCTCCTCGGTCGCCTGGGTGACGGCGGCGAGGTCGGTGGCCTTCACCTTGTCCGCCTTGGTCAGCACGATCCGATAGCTGACCGCCGCCTTGTCGAGCATCCCCAGGATCTCGCGATCCACATCCTTGATGCCGTGGCGCGAATCGATCAGCACCAGGCAGCGCTTCAGCACGTCGCGACCGCGCAGGAAGTCGTTCACCAGATAGCGCCATTGGCGGACCATGTCCTTGGGCGCCTTGGCGAAGCCATAGCCGGGCATGTCGACCAGCCGGAAGGCGAGCGGTTGCCCGACGTCGAAGAAGTTCAGCTCCTGCGTCCGTCCCGGCGTGTTCGACGTGCGCGCCAGCCCGTTGCGGTTGGTCAGCGCGTTGAGCAGCGACGACTTGCCGACGTTCGACCGGCCGGCGAACGCCACCTCGGGCACGTCCGGCGCGGGCAGATGCTCCAGCTTGGGCGCGGATTTCAGGAAGGCGACCGGGCCGGCGAACAGCTTGCGCGCCGCCTCGACATCCTCGTCGGTGAAGCTCATTTCGCCACCGGCGTCTTGAGGCCCGGATGCCGGGCATAGAGCAGGCGCTGCTGCAGGATCGAGATGCAGTTGGTCGTGATCCAGTAGATCTGCAGGCCGACCGCGAACGGCGCCATCACGAACATCAGCACCCAGGGCAGGAAGGCGAAGACCTGGCGCTGGGTCTCGTCCATCGCCTGCGGATTGAGCTTGAACTGGAAGTACATGGAGATGCCGAGCAGGATCGGCACCACGCCGATCGCGGCCCAGTGCGGCGGCACGAAGGGTAGCAGGCCGAACAGGTTGACCGGGGTCAGCGGGTCGGGCGCGGACAGGTCCTTGATCCACAGGACGAAGGGCTGGTGGCGCATCTCGATCGTCAGCATCAGCACCTTGTAGAGCGCGTAGAAGATCGGGATCTGGATCAGCGTCGGCACGCAGCCGGCCAGCGGATTGACCTTCTCCGCCTTGTACAGCGCCATCACCTCCTGCTGGAGGCGGACCTTGTCGTCCTTGTGCTTCTCCTGCAGCGCCTTCATGCGCGGCTGGATCGCCCGCACCGCCGCCATGGAGGCGAACTGGCGCTGCGCGATCGGGAAGAGCAGGGCGCGGATCGTGATCGTCAGCAGGATGATCGCGACGCCGAAATTGTAGACATGGCTGAACAGCCAGTCGAGATAATAGAAGATCGGCTTCTCGATGAAGCGGAACCAGCCCCAGTCGAGCGCGTAATCGAGCTTCGTCGCGCCTTCGTGATCGGTATATTGGTCGAGCAGGCGGACTTCCTTGGCGCCCGCGAAGAAGCGCGCGGTCTGGGTGATCGCCTGGCCGGGGCTCACGCGGCGCGGATTGACCGTGAAATCCGCCTGGAAGGCGTCGTGCGCGCCGGGGCGGAACTGGCCGGTGAAGGTCGAGGACTGGTCGGGCAGCAGCGCGGTCAGCCAATATTTATCGGTGAAGCCCAGCCAGCCGCCGGTCGTGTTGAACTGGCTCGGCCCCTTGGCCAGATCCTTGAAGTCGGGGCCATAGCTCGCCGAGCCGTTATTGACCGACATCGGGCCGGTATGGATCGTCCAGCTGTCCGGGTCCTTCGACACGCCGATCCGGTTGACATAGCCATAGGGCGCGACGCTGACCGGGGCCGCGCCGGCGTTGAGCACGGTCTGGCGCACGGTGAACATATAGTTGCCGTCGACCGAGAAGGTCAGGCGGAACCGCTGCCCGCCCGGGCCGGTGGCGTCGAGATTGACCGGCTTGCCGGGCGACAGGACGGGCGCAGAGGCGGTCCAGACCGCGTCGGCGGCCGGCGGCTGCAACCCGTCGGCGCGCCAGCCGAAGCCGGCGAAATAGGCGTCGGGCGCGCCGGCCGGCGACAGCAGGCGGATCGGCGGCGCGTTCTTGGCAACGGTTTCCTTATAGTCGATCAGCACCAGGTCGTCGATCCGCGCGCCCTTCAGGTTGATCGATCCGCGCAGGCGCGGCGTCTCGATCCGCACGCGCGGGCTTTCGGCCAGCACCACGCGACGGTCGCGGGTCGCGGCGGGGCCGTCGGCGGTCGGGTCCGCGGCCGGGTTGGGCACCGGCACCTGCTTGCCGTCCACGATCTTGGTCGCGGGCGGGTTGCTGGGGAAGAATTTGTTCTGGATCAGCGGCCATCCGAACAGGATCAGCGCCGCGAAGACCGCGAACAGCACGAAATTCTGGCGATCGTCTTTCACGGCGTCGTCAATTCCCAATCATTTACGGGACAGGATCGGGGCCAAAGCCGCCCCAGGGATGGCAGCGGGCGATCCGCCGCGCTGCCAGCCAGCCCCCTTTCAGCGCGCCATAGCGGCGAAGGGCGGTGATTGCATAGGCCGAACAGGACGGATCATAGCGGCAGGAGGGCGGCATCACCGCCGATGGGCCGATCTGCCAGCCGCGCGCCAGCAGGATCAGCAGCCGGGCCGGCCAGCGCGGCGGCCGATCGTCCGTCGATGCGGGCGAGTCGTCCGCCGGCCCGCTCACCGGACCACCTTTTTCAGCGCTTTGTGCAATTCGGTGCGGAGCAGACCGAAGTCGCGCTCGATCCCGCCATTGCGGCCGATCAGCACATGGTCGGCCCCGGCCTGCCCATGTTCGGGCAGCAGATCGCGCGCCAGTTCGCGCAAGCGCCGCTTCATCCGGTTGCGGACGACGGCGTTGCCGACCTTCTTGGTCACGGTATAGCCGACCCGCATCATGCGGTCGCCATCCTGGCGGTCGCGGACCAGCAGGACGAATCCCGGCATCGGGGCACGCTTGCCGCCATTCGCCGCCAGAAAATCGCGGCGCAGGCACATCTGGACGATCGCGGTCGATCGACCCGGTCCAGAAACGCGATTCGGGCCGCCGTCCGCGGGGGACGGGGCCGAATCGGTCACGCCATCGTGAGAGGCTGTTACGCCGACAGCTTCTTGCGGCCGCGCGCGCGACGCGCCCGGATCACCGCACGGCCGCCGACCGTCGCCATCCGCGCGCGGAAGCCGTGACGGCGCGCACGCACCAGGTTGCTCGGCTGGAAGGTCCGCTTCATCGTTCATTCCTCGGTATTCATCGAAAACAGAAAGGGCCGCCACGCGGGACGGCCATGTGGCGGTGCGCATAGGCAGGATCGGACGCGAAGTCAATGTGGCCGAACCGCCGGGCAGGGCTCGGGCTGCGTAGGGGCCGAAGCCTTGTGCTTCTCCAGCGCGATGCGGCGGAGCGTGCTGGGCCGACGCATCGCCCGGTCGACGATTCGCCCCAACCTTGGCCAGCGTCGCTTGGTACGCACGAAATGCCAGCGGGCGAGTCGCGAATTGCGCAGGATCAGGATCAGGCCGCCGGCGAACAGGAAGATACCCGCCGGTCCGGGCAGGGGAATCACCACCGGCGTCAGCAGGATCAGGAGGCTACCTAGCGCCAGTTGCGCGACACGCATGATCGGGGAGCGCGGCGCGTTGGATCGAAACGGAAAGCGGAACCGCGACACGCCAGCATCTTAGCCGGCGTGTATTATCCAGGCAAGGCGGCGGGCTGCGGAAAGCCGGTCCCATGCGCCATCGTTGCGGCTATGGAACGAGTCGCTGGTGGCGTTTGGGGGCAGGCGAATGGCGACGATCGTGCGGACGGTGGCGTATCTGGGGCTGGAGGCCCGCGCGGTCGAGGTGCAGGTGCAGCTGATCCCCGGCCTGCCCGCCTTCAACGTCGTCGGGCTGGGCGACAAGGCGGTGGGGGAAAGCCGCGAGCGGGTGCGCGGCGCGATCGCGGCGCTGGGCCTGGCGCTGCCGCCCAAGCGGATCGCGGTGAACCTGTCGCCGGCCGACCTGCCCAAGGAGGGCTCGCATTTCGACCTGCCGATCGCCCTGGCGCTGCTGGGCGCGATGGGCGTGGTCGATGTCGAGACGCTCGCCGGCTATGTCGTGGTCGGCGAACTGGGGCTGGACGCGCGGATCGCGCCGTCACCGGGCGTGCTGCTCGCCGCGCTCCATGCCGGGCAGGCGGAGCTGGGGCTGGTCTGCCCCGCCGCGCAAGGGTCGGAGGCGGCCTGGGCCGGGTCGGTCGAGGTGGTGGCCGCGCCCGACCTGCTGGCGCTGATCAACCATTTCAAGGGCCATGGCCTGCTCGCCGCGCCGCGTCCGGGCGATGTGGAGGCGGGGGCGCCCGGCCCCGATCTACGCCAGGTGCGTGGGCAGGAGACGGCGAAGCGCGCGCTGGAGATCGCCGCCGCCGGTAGCCACAACCTCCTGATGTGCGGCCCGCCGGGCGCGGGCAAGTCGCTGATGGCGGCGTGCCTGCCCGGCATCCTGCCGCCGCTCGAAGCCGCCGAGGCGTTGGAGGTGTCGATGGTCCAGTCGGTCGCGGGCATGCTGGCCAATGGGCGGCTGACGCGCACCCGACCCTTCCGTGCGCCGCATCACAGCGCGTCGATGGCGGCGCTGACCGGCGGCGGGCTGAAGGTGCGGCCGGGCGAAGTCAGCCTGGCGCATCTGGGCGTGCTGTTCCTCGACGAGCTGCCCGAGTTCAACCGCGCGGTGCTCGATTCGCTGCGCCAGCCGCTGGAGACGGGGACGGTCAGCGTCGCGCGCGCCAATGCGCATGTCACCTTCCCGGCGCGGGTGCAGTTGATCGCCGCGATGAATCCGTGTCGCTGCGGCCATCTGGGCGATGCGTCGCTCGCCTGTGCGCGGGCGCCGCGCTGTGCCGCCGACTATCAGTCCAAGGTGTCGGGGCCGTTGCTCGACCGGATCGACCTGCATGTCGATGTCGCGGCGGTCAGCGCCGCCGATCTGATCCTGCCCCCGCCGGCGGAAGGGTCGGCGGAGGTCGCCGCCCGTGTCGCGGCGGCGCGCGGGGTGCAGACCCGCCGCTATGCGGGCGAGGCGGCGCGCACCAATGCCGAGGCGGAGGGGCCGCTGCTCGACCGCTGGTCGACGCCGGACGGGGCGGGGCGCGCGCTGCTGGCCCAGGCGGCCGACGCCATGCGCCTGACCGCGCGCGGCTATACCCGCATCCTGCGCGTGGCGCGGACGATCGCCGATCTGGGCGGCGCGGAGCAGGTCGGACGCGTGCATGTCGCCGAGGCGCTCAGCTATCGGCGACGTCCGCCGGTGAGTTGAGCGGCGGATGCCTCTTGCGGCCGGGCGCGCACTCGTCTAGCCAACCCGCCGCTGCCCCTGTGGTGAAATTGGTAGACGCGACCGACTCAAAATCGGTTGCCGCAAGGCGTGCTGGTTCGAGTCCGGCCAGGGGCACCACTTCCGAGATCGGAACCGCAAGCGACGTGATCGGCGAACAGCCGGCCGCGTCGCCCGGCGGTGGGATCAGCGGTTCAGCCGCAACCGTAGCGCGACCGAGCGGGCATGGGCGGGCAGGCCCTCCGCTTCCGCCAGCGCGACCGTGGCGGGGCCGAGTTCGGCGAGCGCGCTTTCGTCCAGGCCCAGGAAGCTGGTGCGCTTCATGAAGTCCAGCACCGACAGGCCGCTGGTGAAGCGGGCGCGGCGGCCGGTAGGCAGGACATGGTTCGGCCCGGCGACATAATCGCCGATCGCCTCGGGCGTGTGGCGGCCCAGGAACACGCTGCCGGCATGGCGGACCTGGTCGAACAGGCCCTGCGGATCGTCCACCGCCAGTTGCAGATGCTCGGGCGCGAGGCGGTCGACCAGCGGCATCGCCGCCGCCAGCGTCTCGACCAGGATGATCGCGCCGTTCGTCTCCCAGGCCTGGCGCGCCACCGCGCCGGTCGCCAGCGTGTCGAGCTGACGCTCCACCGCCGCCGCGACCCGGTCGGCATAGTCGCCATCGTCGGTCAGCAGGATCGACTGGGTCACCACGTCATGCTCGGCCTGGCTGAGCAGGTCGGCGGCGATCCATTCGGGATCGTTCCGCGCATCCGCCACCACGACGATCTCGCTGGGGCCGGCGACCATGTCGATGCCGACCACGCCGTAGAGCTGGCGCTTGGCCTCCGCGACCCAGGCGTTGCCGGGGCCGGTCACCACATCGACCGGCCGGATCGGGCCGGCGCCGTACGCGAGCGCGGCGACGGCCTGCGCCCCGCCGATCCGCCATATCTCGTCGACCCCGGCGAGATGCGCGGCGGCGAGGACCAGCGGGTTGATCTGCCCGTCCGGGGTCGGCGTCACCATCGCCAGCCGCTCGACGCCCGCGACCTTGGCGGGGATCGCGTTCATGAGCAGCGAGGAGGGATAGGCGGCGCGTCCGCCCGGCACATAGAGGCCGGCGGCATCGACCGGCCGCCAGCGCGCGCCGAGCCGCACGCCTGCGGCATCCGTATAGTCGCTGTCCTGCGGCCGCTGCTTCTCGTGATAGGCGCGGATTCGGGCGGCGGCGAGGTCGAGCGCGGCGCGCAGTTCCGGCTCCAGCGCGGCATAGGCGGCGGCGCAGGTCGCCGCCTCGATCCGCCAGCCGGTCACGTCCGGGTCGTGCCGGTCGAGCTTGACGGTGAAGGCGCGCACGGCGGCCGCGCCCTCGTCCTTCACCGCGCGCAGCATGGTGGCGACGTCGCGGGTGACATCGGCGGCGCTTTCGCGGCGCTCGTCGACCAGGGCGGCGAAGGCGTCGGCGAAGCCGGCGTCGCGCGTGTCGAGCCGGATCATGCCGCCACCGCCGCGTCGGAAGGGGTGGCGGGCGCGGCGGCGCGGCGGAACGCCTCGACCAGCGGCACCACATCGGGGCGGGTCTTCATCGCCGCGCGGTTGACGACCAGCCGGCTGGTCACGTCCATGATCCGCTCCACCTCGACCAGGCCGTTTTCCTTCAGCGTCCGCCCGGAGGAGACGAGGTCGACGATGCGCGGCGCCAGGCCCAGGGTCGGGGCCAACTCCATCGCGCCGTTCAGCTTGACGCATTCGGCCTGCACGCCGCGCCGGGCGAAATGGGCATGGGTGAGGTGCGGATATTTGGTCGCGACGCGGACATGGCTCCAGCCGCGCGGATCGTCGCCCGCCGCCATCTCGACCGGCTCGGCGATCGACAGGCGGCAATGGCCGATGCCGAGATCGACCGGCGCATAGAGTTCGGAATAGTCGAACTCGGCCAGCACGTCCGACCCGACGATGCCGAGCTGCGCCGCGCCATGCGCGACGAAGGTGGCGACGTCGAAGGCGCGCACGCGGATCAGCGCGATGCCCGGATCGTCGGTGGCGAAGCGCAGCGCGCGGCTGTTCTCGTCCGAAAACGCGGGTTCGGGCCGGATTCCGGCCTGGGCGAGAAGCGGCAGCGCTTCGGACAGGATGCGCCCCTTGGGCACGGCGATGACGAGCGGCGGCATGGCGCGGGCTTTAGGCGGCGGGCGGGGCGGGTGCAATCGCTTCGAGGGGCGCGTCAGGCCTCGGCGCCAGCAGCGCGTCGTCGATCGCGACGGCGCGCTGGAAGGCCGGGCGGGCGTAGAGGCGGGCGAGATAGGCGTCGAACCGCGCGCTCTTCGGCAACATGCCGAACTGGCCGTAGAAATGAATGGCCGAGCCGACATAGACATCCGCCGCCGTGAACCGGTCGCCGGCGATATGATCGTGGCGGCCGACCGCCTGTTCCAGCACCTGCATCGCCAGGTCGAAATGGCCATAGCCGGCCATGCGCCGCTGCTGGTCGCTGGGAGTGACGCCCATCGCCTTGTCGACCACCGCCGACTCGACCGGTCCGGCGGCGAAGAACATCCAGCGATGATAGTCGGCGCGCTCGTCGGCGGTGGGGGCGAGGCCCGCCTCCGGAAAGGCCTCCGCCAGATAGGCGCAGATCGCCGCCCCCTCGGTCACGACATGGCCGTGATGGACGATGGCCGGCACCTTCATCATCGGGTTGATCGCGCGATACGCATCGTCCTTCATCGTCGTCGCATAGTCGAGCAGGACCGTGTCATAGGGCGCGCCGACCTCCTCCAGCATCCAGCGGGCGATCCGCCCGCGCGACATAGGGTTGGTGTAGAAGATCAGATCGGCGGCCATGATTCGTCTCCTGTCGTGACGGGAACGAAGAAAGAACATCGAGTCCTATCGGTCAAGCCGCGCATGGAGGAAGGCGAGGGTGCGACCCCAGGCCAGGGTGGCGGCGGCCTTGTCATAGCGTTCGGCCGAACTGTCATTGTTGAAGGCATGGTCGACGCCCGGATAGACAAAGGCCTGGACCGGCTTGTTCGCCAGCTTGAGCGCTGCGACCCAGGGGGTGCCGGTCTGCGCGACGCGGGCATCCTTGCCGGCATAATGGAGCAGCAACGGCGTCTGGATCCTGGCGGCCTCGGCGGGGCTGGGGGCGGGACCGTAATAGGCGACGCCGGCCTGCAACCGTGCCCCGGCCGCCAGCGCCAGCCGGTTGACGAAGGCGCCGCCCCAGCAGAAGCCGACCGCACCGACCTTCGCGCCACCCTTCGCCTCGGCCTTGATCAGGGCGACCGCCTGGGCCAGGATCAGGTCATAGTCCGCGCTGCCGATCAGCGTCCGCGCCGCATCCTCGTCGGCCGGCGTTCCACCCTGCGCCGACAGGAAGTCGGGCGCGATCGCGGTGAAGCCGGCCAGCGCCAGCCGGCGGGTGACGTCGCGGATATGCGGGGTCAGCCCCCGATTCTCGTGGATCACCAGCACCACGCCGCCCCCGGATCTGGGGGTGCGCAGCGTCGCGCGATAGGTGGTGAGCGGCTGTCCCGCGAAGGTCGCCTGGCCGGTGGTGATGGAGAGGCGCGGATCGGTCGCCTCGGTCAGCGCGGCGGCGGCGGGCGAGGCGGCCAGGCCGGCGATCAGCGCCTCCGCCGCGGCGGTGGAGCCGGCGAGCAGCGTCATCTGCTTCAGCAGCCGGCGGCGGTCGTGATGCTCGTGCGTGAAGGCGTCGTACAGCGCCACGGCGCGATCGCGAAACTCGGTCATCCTGCCTCTCCCGTATCGATCGGGAGAGGCTAACCCATTCAAAACCGGCTGTCAGTCGCGAAGGCTGGCCGGGGTGCCCGCGATCAGTGGCGGTCGTCGAACAGTGCGCGGGCCTGGGCGGCCGGATCGTCGCCGTGCAGGGCGGAATCGGTGTCGCGCGACTGCTGCGTCCGCTCGGCCTGGAGCTGCGCGATCAGCGCCTCGCGATCGCCCTCCAGCCGGTTGTCGGTCGGCTGGCCGTCCGCGCCCGCCGCCTTGCCGGCCTTGGCCACCGCCGCGTCCAGCTCGCGCTGCGTGGTCAGGCCCAGCGTCACCGGGTCCTTGGGGGTGATGTTGCCGATGTTCCAATGGCTGCGATCGCGGATCGCGGCGATGGTGGTGCGGGTGGTGCCGATCAGGTTGCTGATCGCGCCGTCCGAGATCTCCGGATGGTTGCGGATGATCCAGGCGATGCCGTCCGGCTTGTCCTGCCGCTTCGACACGGGGGTGTAGCGCGGGCCCTTGGTGCGGCGGACCTGCTCGGGCCCCTTGGTCATCTTCAGCTGGTAGCTGGGATTGGCCTGGCCCTTGTCGATCTCGTCCTGCGTCAGTTCGTGCGCGCGGACGGGGTCGCGGCCGGTCAGCTTGGTCGCGGCGGTATCGTCGGCGATCGCCTGCACCTCCAGGATGTGCAGCCCGCAAAAGGTGGCGATCTGCTCGAAGGAGAGCGCGGTGTTGTCGACCAGCCAGGAAGCGGTCGCATGGGGCATCAGCGGCTGGGCCACGGGGGAAACTCCGTAGAAAATAAAAGGGCCGCCCCTTTCCGGAGCGGCCGCATGATCCCCAGCATCTAATGACATCGCACGCCCGGGGCAAGGCGTGTGTCGCGACGAAACATCTTGTCTCACCGCCATTGTTGACATGGATCAGTTTGATGATGACGGTATGGCGATCATCAGGGGGACGGACATGGGACGAACGGGGGGCATCTTCGCATTGGTCGCGGCAGCGGGATTGATGGCGACGCCGGCGCTGGCGACGGATCGCGCGCCGGCCGCCCGGCTATCGCTGGCGCCGAAAGGCGACCGGGCGGTCACGCCCACCCATCGATCGAACCGCGCCGGCCATGGCGCGGCATCGGGCGCGATCATCAATCTGGGGCTGCTCGCCGCGATCGGCGCGGGCGTGCTGCTCGCCACCGCCGGCAGGGACACGCCGGACAGCAAATAAGGGCGTCATGCGCAGCGCTGGATCGCGTCGCTGCGCCCGCACCGATGGCGTTGCGACGCGGTGCGTCTTTGAGGCGCAGGTTCGACCCTAGTCGCCGATGGTCAGCACGATCTTGCCGATATGGTCGCCGCCCTCCATCCGCCGATGCGCCTCGGCGGCGTCGGCGAGCGGGAAGGTGCGGTCGATCACCGGCTTTAGCGCCCCCGCCTCGACCTGCGGCCAAACATGGCGGGCCAGTTCGTCCGCCACCATCGCCTTGAACTCGGCATCGCGGGCGCGCAGCGTCGATCCGGTGAGCGTCAGGCGGCGGCGCATGATCTCGAACAGCGGCACCGTGGCCTCCGCGCCGCGCTGCACCGCGATGGAGACGTGGCGGCCATCCTCGGCCAGGCATTTCAGGTTGCGCGGCACATAATCGCCGCCGACCATATCGAGCACCACCGCGACGCCGCGGCCGGCCGTGATGTCCTTGACCCGCTCGACGAAATCCTCGCTGCGGTAATCGATCGCATGGGCCGCGCCCAGGTCGCGCGCGGCGGCGCATTTCGCCGCGCTGCCGGCGGTGACGATCACGGTCAGGCCGAACAGCTTGCCCAGCAGGATCGCCATCGTGCCGATGCCGCTGGTGCCGCCATGGACCAGCACCGCGTCGCCCTCGCTGGCATAACCGCGCTCGAACAAATTGGTCCACACGGTGAACAGCGTCTCGGGAATCGCCGCCGCCTCGACCATCGACAGCGCGGCCGGCACGGGCAGGCACTGGCCGAACGGCACCGCGACATATTCGGCATAGCCGCCGCCCGCGATCAGCGCGCAGACCGGCTGGCCCTCGATCGCGCCGTCCGTGTCGGGCCCGACCGCGACGATCGTGCCCGCGATCTCCAGCCCCAGGATGCTCGGCGCGCCCGGCGGCGGCGGATATTGGCCCTGGCGCTGCATCACGTCGGGGCGGTTCACCCCGGCGGCGGCGACTCGGACCAGCACCTCGCCCGGCCCCGCGACCGGCACGGGGCGCCGGGTGACGCGCAGCACCTCGGGGCCCCCGGCGGCTTCGGGGTCGATGCACCGCATGACGTCGGGCACAGCGCTCATTCGGTCGCATCCTGCAAGAAGGTCGGAAGCGCGCCTTATTGACAGCGGCGCGGGTCCGGTCAACGCTGCATCCCATGGAGATCGACGACTCCCTACCCCGACCCGGCGACCGGGTCGACGCGCTGGTCCGCGAGGATATCGACGCGCTGTCCGTCGCCGAGCTGGAATCGCGCATCACCGCGCTAGAAGGCGAAATCGCCCGGTGCCGCGCCCGAATCGCCCACGCCGTTAACCATCGCGCAAGTGCGGATGCGCTATTCCGGTGAAACGCGTTGTGGTTCCTGTCCCGCAACATGCGACCGGCAGGAGCGTTTCGGCACCGCTTGATGCGGCGGGGTACCGACACGACATAGGTTGGGACCGGGTCGTGTCGCCACATGGCCCGCACGGAGTATCCTGAATGCCATCCTTCGCCCCCGCGCTTGAGACCACGCTGCACAAGGCGCTCGAAGCCGCCTCCTCGCGCCGTCACGAATATGCGACGCTGGAGCATCTGCTCCTCGCGCTGATCGACGACGAGCACGGGTCCAAGGTGATGACCGCGTGCCATGTCGACCTGGGCGAGCTGAAGACCACGGTCGCCCACTATCTCGACACCGAGCTGGACGCGCTCAAGGTCGATGCCGCCACCGACCCGTCGCCGACCAGCGGCTTCCAGCGGGTGGTGCAGCGCGCGATCCTGCATGTGCAATCGTCGGGGCGCGACGAGGTGACGGGCGCGAACGTGCTGGTCGCGCTGTTCAGCGAACGCGAATCCTATGCCGTCTACTTCCTGCAGCAGCAGGATATGAGCCGGCTGGACGCGGTCAGCTTCATCAGCCACGGCGTCGGCAAGGGTAGCGCCGCGACCGAGGCCTCCACGCCCAAGGGCGCCGAGGAGGAAAAACCCGCCAAGGGACAGGAGAAGGGCAAGACGGAAAGCGCGCTCAAGCAGTTCACCGTCGATCTCAACGAGAAGGCGAAGGGTGGCAAGGTCGATCCGCTGATCGGTCGCGGGCCGGAGGTGGATCGCACGATCCAGATCCTGTGCCGCCGCTCGAAGAACAATCCGCTCTATGTCGGTGATCCCGGCGTCGGCAAGACCGCCATCGCCGAGGGACTGGCGCGCAAGATCGTCGAGGGGGAGGTGCCCGACGTGCTGCGCGAGGCGGTGATCTATTCGCTCGACATGGGCGCGCTGCTCGCCGGCACCCGCTATCGCGGGGATTTCGAGGAGCGGCTGAAGGCGGTCGTCAACGAGCTGGAGAAGCTGCCGCACGCGGTGCTGTTCATCGACGAGATTCACACCGTGATCGGCGCGGGCGCGACCAGCGGCGGCGCGATGGACGCGTCCAACCTGCTCAAGCCAGCCCTGTCGGGCGGCACGATCCGCTGCATCGGCTCCACGACGTACAAGGAGTTCCGCAACCATTTCGAGAAGGACCGCGCGCTGCTGCGCCGGTTCCAGAAGATCGACGTCAACGAGCCGACGATCGAGGACACGATCAAGATCCTGGCGGGCCTGCGTTCCGCCTTCGAGGAGCATCATTCGGTCAAGTACACGCCCGATGCGATCAAGTCGGCGGTCGAGCTGTCGGCGCGCTACATCAACGACCGCAAGCTGCCCGACAAGGCGATCGACGTGATCGACGAGGTGGGCGCGATGCAGATGCTGGTGCCCCCCGCCAAGCGCAAGAAGACGATCACCTCGCGCGAGATCGAGGCGGTGATCGCCACCATGGCGCGCATCCCGCCCAAGAGCGTCAGCACCGATGACAAGAAGGCGTTGGAGTCGCTGGAGACCGACCTGAAGCGGGTGGTGTTCGGGCAGAACAGCGCGATCGAGAAGCTGGCCTCGGCGATCAAGCTGTCGCGGGCGGGCCTGCGCGATCCGGAAAAGCCGATCGGCAACTATCTGTTCACCGGCCCGACCGGCGTCGGCAAGACCGAGGTGGCCAAGCAGCTGTCGACCATCATGGGCATCCCGCTCCAGCGGTTCGACATGTCCGAATATATGGAGCGGCATTCGGTCAGCCGGCTGATCGGTGCGCCGCCGGGCTATGTCGGCTTCGACCAGGGCGGGCTGCTGACCGATGCGGTCGACCAGAACCCGCATTGCGTGCTGCTGCTCGACGAGATCGAGAAGGCGCATCCCGACCTGTTCAACATCCTGTTGCAGGTGATGGATAACGGCCGCCTGACCGATCAGCACGGCAAGACCGTCGATTTCCGCAACGTCATCCTGATCATGACGACCAATGCGGGCGCGGCGGACATGGCGCGCGAGACGTTGGGCTTCGGGATGCTCACCCGCGAGGGTGAGGACGAGCAGGCGGTGCAGAAGATGTTCTCGCCGGAGTTCCGCAACCGGCTCGATGCGATCGTGCCCTTCGGCTATCTGCCGACCGAGGTGGTGGCGCGCGTCGTCGACAAGTTCATCCTGCAGCTCGAACTCCAGCTGGCGGACCGCAACGTCCACATCAACCTGGACGATGCCGCCAAGAACTGGCTGACCGAGAAGGGCTATGACAAGCTCTATGGCGCCCGCCCGATGGGCCGTTTGATCCAGGAGAAGATCAAGCAGCCGCTGGCGGAGGAGCTGCTGTTCGGCAAGCTGGTCCATGGTGGCGAGGTGACGGTGCGCATGAAGGACGGCGCGCTGTCCTTCGGCATCGAACCCGCCGCCCCGCGCAAGCCGCGCCGCAAGGGCGGCAAGACCGAACCGGCGGTCGGAGCCGAGTAAGCTCCGGTAAACAGGGATGTTTGGCAGCGGAGTATCCGGTATAGGATATTTCGCCGCCAATATCGTTAAACGCCACCGTTTCGGCTATAAAGCCGACATGGTGCTTGCCTCGATCAAACGTCTCGATGGCGTGTTCCTGGTTCGAACGTTGGTGCTGATCGCGGCGCTGGCGACGACGATTGGCCTGATCCTGCCGGGGCGGGCCGATTCCGGACAGTTCCGTCCCTGCATCGTGGCCGCGCAGCCGAGCGACGATGCCCCAGCGATGTTCGACGCGACCGGGCGCTTCGACTGCCGGGTCCGGCAACGCGGTTTTCCATCGGGCGCGGCCTGGCTGTTGTCGCCGCCGCTGCGGCTGCGGCCCGGCCAACCCTATGTGGTGCGATTCACCAGCAATTGGTCGGTCGATGTCAGGCTGTTCATCCGCTATGCCGACGGGGCGATCCGCGAGGTCGGCTTCACCCATGACGAAGCCCCGCGCTACATGGGCGTCGGGGGGCGCTATGTCCTGCGGGTTCCGGTGCGCAACGCCGCGCCGGTGCGGCTGTTGTGGCGGGTACGGCAGCTCACCACCGTCCGGGGCGTGATGCCGGGGGCGGAAGTGCTGGACCTCACGACGCTGCAACAGCGGACGCTCGCCCTGTGCATCGTCTATGCCTTGTGCGCCGGCATCGCGCTGGCGTTGATCGTCGGGCATCTGGCCCTGTACGTGGCGCTGCGCGCCCGCTTTATCTTGATCTATGTCGGCATGGTTGTCGTCCTGCTCGCCTTTCTGTTCGTGTCGTCGGGCGCGATGACGATCCTCTACCCGGCTCTGGACATCCACCTTCGCCAGCAGGCCGCGACCTTGCTGTTCGGAAGCGGCACGATCCTGGTGCTGCTGTTCGGGCGCAGCTTCTTCCCACTGACCATCTTCACGCCCCGGCTGCGCCGGATGAGCGATGCGGCGATCGCGGCGCTGAGCCTCAGCACGATCGCGACCCTGCTGCTTTCGCCGAATGCCGCGACGATGCTCGATGACATCGACGGGTGCCTCTACATCCTGGTGATCGCGATCGTGCCGGCCGTCTTCCTGCGCGCGAGTGCCCGGCGGGAGCGGGGGATGACACTGTTCGCCGCCGCCTGGGGGCTGCCGATCCTGCTGGTCGGTTTCCGCACGATGGTGTCGCTGGGGCTGATGCGCGGCAGCAATATCTATGACTTGGTGACGATCGGGATGATGACGATCGAGGTCCTGGTCGCGGCGGTCGGCATCGTCTGGCGGATCCACCGGCTGGGTTTCGAGCGGGACGAGGCGCGGGCGCGGGAGATGGCGGCCAGGATGCTGGCGGATATCGACCCGCTGACCGGCCTGCTCAACCGCCGCGCCTTCCTGGCCCGCGCGATCGGTCGGGAAACGGACCAGCTGCTGATCCTGATCGACATCGATCATTTCAAGGCGATCAACGACCAGGTCGGGCATGACAGCGGCGATGAGGTGCTGTGCCACTTCGCCCAGGGTCTGCGCACGGTCGCGCCCGCCAATGCCCTGGTGGCGCGGCTGGGGGGCGAGGAGTTCGCGCTTCTGATGCCCGCGCCGGCGGCGATGAGTCCCCCGGCCATCCACAAGGCGCTGCGCTCCGTGCGGATGCCGTTCGACCTGACCGTGACATGCAGCCTCGGCGCCTGCACCGGGCCGATGGTCAGCGAGCGCGCGTGGCAGGCCATGTACCGCGCCGCCGACCGCGCGCTCTACGACGCCAAGGCGGCCGGCCGAAACCGGGTGAGGATCGGCGTGCCGCTGGTGGCGGCGGCATGAGGCTTGTCGACGGACGCCGGCCCGCCTAGCATCCGGGCGAGGGGGGATCATGCGCAACCGACGGATCTTGTTGGCGATGGTCGCGACCGGCGCGATGCTGGCGATGGCGGCGCGGCATCCGACCGCCGATATCCGGTTCCTGACCCATCGGACGGGGGATCCCGCGCCGCGCCGCTTCCAGGCGGCGGTCGAGCTGGGGCTGGTCGGCGTCTCCCTGCTCTACACCTGGAGCGCGCGGCCGATCGGCTGAGCCTGCCGCGCCCGGCCGGTGCCTGGCACGTCTTGCCTGCGCCAAGCCCGTGTCGCATAGGAACAATCATGGACATACCCGCCCCATCCGCCCCCGAAACGCCGGTCGAGGATCTGTCGTTCGAAGCCGCGCTGAAGGAATTGGAGCGGATCGTCGGCCGCCTGGAAAGCGGCGACGCGACGCTGGACGAGTCGATCCGCCTGTACGAGCGCGGCGACCGGCTGCGCGCCCGCTGCGCCGAGCGGCTCGATGCGGCGCAGGCGCGGATCGAGGCGATCCGGCTGGACGCGGACGGCAAGCCCGCCGGCACGCGCCCCTTCGCCGCGGGCTGAGGCGCCGATGCCCGCTCTGCCCGCGTCGCTGCCCGATGCGATCTCGCTGGTCGCCGAGGCGGTCGATGCCCGGTTCGACACGCTGCTCGCCATCCCCGACGATCCACGCGCCGACCTCTATCGCTGCATGCGCCATGCCGCGATCGGCGGCGGCAAGCGGCTGCGGCCGCTGTTGACCATCGCGACCGCCGACCTGTTCGGCGTCGATCGCGCCTGCGCCGTGCTGGTCGGCACCGCGATCGAGGCGATCCATGTCTATTCGCTGATCCATGACGATCTGCCCGCGATGGACGATGACGACATGCGCCGGGGCAAGCCGACCGCGCACAAGGTCTATGGCGAGGCGACCGCGATCCTGGCGGGCGACTGCCTCCATGCGCTGGCCTTCGAGGTGCTGGCCGATGCGGACACGCATCCCGATCCGTTCGTGCGCTCCGAACTGGTGCTCGACCTGGCGCGCGCCGCCGGCCCCGGCGGCATGGCGGGCGGGCAGATGATGGACCTGGAGGCGGAAAAGGCGCGCTTCGACCTCGGCACCGTCACCCGGCTCCAGCAGATGAAGACCGGCGCGCTGATCTGCGCGGCGGTGGAGGCGGGCGCGATCCTGGGCCGGGTGCCACCCGAGGGACGCGTGTCTCTGCGCGGCTATGCCCACGACCTGGGCCTCGCCTTCCAGATCGCCGACGACCTGCTCGATGCCGAGGGCGACGAGGAACTGGCCGGCAAGAAGCTGCGCAAGGACGGCGAGGCGGGCAAGGAGACGTTCCTGTCGCTGCTCGGCGTCGAGCGCGCCCGCGCGCAGTGCGGGATGCTGGTCGACCAGGCCGTGCAGCATCTGCGCGGCTATGGCGCGGAGGCGGACCTGCTGCGCGCCATCGCCCGCTATGTGGTGGAGCGCGACCGGTGACCCGGATCGGCGTCTATCCCGGCACCTTCGACCCCGTCACGCTCGGCCATATGGACATCATCCGGCGCGGCGCGAAGCTGGTCGACCGGCTGGTGGTGGGGGTGACGACCAATGCCTCCAAGTCGCCCATGTTCTCGCTCGACGAACGGATGGCGGCGGTGCGGCGCGAGGTGGCGACGATCGGCGGCGCGATCGACGTGGTGCCGTTCGATTCGCTGCTGATGGACTTCGCCGTGCGCGAGGGGGCGAGCGTAATCGTGCGGGGCCTGCGCGCCGTGGCCGATTTCGAATATGAATATCAGATGGCGGGCATGAACCAGCAGCTCAACCGCCATGTCGAGACCGTCTTCCTGATGGCCGATGTCGCGTTGCAGCCGATCGCGTCGCGGCTGGTCAAGGAAATCGCGCTGTTCGGCGGCGACGTGTCGAAATTCGTGCCCCCCGATGTGTGCCGGGACCTGGTCGCGCGCGTCGCGGCGCTGGGCCGCGGCCGCCAGGCTGATTGACCGGGCCCGCGCCGGCGGCTAACCGCGCCGCCGTGACGGGTTCCCCCTGACCGGGGATCAAAAGGGAAGCCGGTGAGTGGTTTGTCCACGATCCCGGCGCTGTCCCCGCAACTGTGACCGGCGAGCGGCCGCCCCAACAGGCCACTGGACCCAGAGACGGTCCGGGAAGGCGGGGCGGCGGCGATGACCCGGAAGCCAGGAGACCTGCCCGTCACGGTCGATCCATCGCGCCGGCGGGAGCACCGGGGCGGACGAGGCGATTTTCCTCGAGCGAACGACGCGCGGCGACGCGTGCGCAATGGTGCGGACGCCGCCGAGAGGGGGAATGCGTTCGTGTTGAGATTTGCCGTGTCCGTCCTGGCGCTTGCCGCCGCCGCTCCCGCGCTGGCGCAGTCGGCCCCGGAGGACGACCAGATCGTCGTCACCGCCGCCCGCGCGCCCCAGAAGCTGGACGAGGTCGGCCAGGCGATGACCGTCATCGACCGGGCGGAGATCGAGGCGCGCCAGACCGTCTCGATCGCCGACCTGCTGTCGACCACGCCGGGCGTCACCGTCACCCGAAATGGCGGGATCGGCGGCCTGACCAGCTTGCGCATCCGGGGCGCGGAGGCGGAGCAGACCCTGGTCGTGATCGATGGCGTGCGCGTCAACGATCCGTCCTCGCCCGGCGGCGGCTTCGACTTCGCCAACCTGCTTTCCTCGTCGATCGAGCGGATCGAGGTGCTGCGCGGGCCGAACTCGGTGCCCTGGGGCAGCCAGGCGATCGGCGGCGTCGTCAACATCATCACCCAGGCGCCGACCGACCGGTTCCGCGCCCATGCGCGCGCCGAATATGGCTATGCGAACAGCGCCTTCGCCAGCGCCGGCGTGTCGGGCGGCACTGGGCCGCTCGCCCTGTCGCTGACCGGCGGCTATCTGGACAGCGACGGCATCTCCGCCGCCGCCAATGGCCGGGAGCGGGACGGATATCGCCAATATGGCGCGAACGGCCGCGCGACGGTGGCGCTGACCCAGGACATCGGCATCGACCTGTCGGGCTGGTATGCGCATAGCCGCGTCGGGCTGGATGGCTTCCCGCCGCCCGACTACACGCTGGCCGACACTGCCGACTATGCCAAGACGCAGGAGGTCTATGGCTATGCCGGCGTCCATGCGAACCTGCTGGACGGCCGCTTCCGCAATCGCGTGGCCTTCACCATCGCCGATATCAACCGCGACAATTACGAGCCCGCCTTCGGCACCGAACCCAGCTTCATCGGCCGGGGCCGGTCCGAACGCTATGAATATCAGGGTGATTTCCGGCTGGCCGAGCCGGTTCGCCTGGTCGGCGGCGTCGAGCATGAGACCAGCCGCTATGACGACGGCTTCCTCAAGCGTTCGGTCGGCATCACCAGCGTCTATGGCCAAGCGATCGTCCAGCCGATCCGCGCGCTGACCGTCACCGGCGGCGTGCGGCATGACGATCACCAGCGTTTCGGCGGTCGCACCACCTTTGGCGCGGACGCGGCCTGGGCGCTGGCGACCGGCACGACGCTGCGCGCCAGCTATGGCGAGGGGTTCAAGGCCCCGACGCTCTACCAGCTCTACAGCGCCTATGGGAACGAGGCGCTGCGGCCGGAGACGGCGCGCAACTATGACCTGGGCGTCGAACAGGCGCTGGTGGAGGGCCGGATGCGGATCGGGGCGACCTGGTTCCACCGCGACACGCGCAACCAGATCAGCTTCCGCAACTGCGCCGGCGCGACCGAGTGCGCGGCCTATCCCTTCGGCCGTTACGACAATATCCAGCGCACCCGGGCCGAGGGTGTCGAGTTCACCGTCGCGCTGCGCCCGGTCGATGCGCTGACCGTGTCCGGCAACGTCTCCTATATCGACAGCCGCAACCGCACGCCCGGCGCGGCCTTCGACTTCGATCTGGCGCGCCGGCCCAAGGAGACGGCGGCGGTCAATGTCGACTATCGGCTGCCCTTCGGCCTGTCGGTCGGCGGCACGGTACAGATGGTCGGCGACAGTTACGACGACGCCGCCAACAGCGTCCGGCTGGACGGCTATGCGCTGGCCAGCCTGCGCGCCGAACTGCCGATCGGCGATCGCCTGTCGGTCTATGGTCGCGTCGACAATCTGTTCGACGCGGATTACCGGGTCATCGCCGGCTACGGCACCTATGGCCGCGCCGCCTATGGCGGCATCCGCGTGACGCTCGACTGAGATGCGCGCGCTGGTCCTCGCCCTCCTGCTCGCCGGCTGCGCGCAGCCGCCGGGCGGGGGCGGGGGCATCGTCTCGACCAATCCGTGCGCGGATGCGATGCTGGTGCACATGGTGCCGCCCGCCCGCATCGCCGCGATCAGCCATTATTCGCAAACGCCCGGCGCCTCCTCGATCCCGCTCGCCCTTGCGCGCCGCTTCCGCGCCACGGCGGGAACGGCGGAGGAGGTGATCGCGCTCCGGCCCGACCTGGTCGTCGCCTCCAGCTTCACCGCAGCCGCCACGCGGGAGGCCTGGGCCCGCGCCGGGCTGAAGACGCTCTATCTCGGCATCCCCGCCACCATCGCCGCCAGCGAGGCGCAGGTGCGCGAACTGGCATGGGCGGTGGGGGCGGTTCCGGCCGGCGAGCGGATCGTCCAGAACGTCGAACGGGCGCTCCGCCGCACCCGGCCGACCGATGCGCGGCGGCCACGGGCCCTGCTCTATATCTCCGGCGACCTCGCCAATGGCGGCGGCACCTTGCTGGATGAAGCGATGACCCATGTCGGCCTGACCAATGCGGCGGCGGGCTATGGCCTGGCCTTTACCGGGCGGCTGCCGGCGGAGACGCTGGTCGCGCACCCGCCGGACCTGGTGATCGCGCCCGACCGCAACCGGCTCGCAAGCTTGCGCGAACGGCTGTTGCCGCACAGCCGGGCGGCGACGATCGACCCGGCCCTGCTCTATTGCGGCGGTCCCGCGATTCCGCCGGCGCTCGACCGGCTCGCGGCGATCCGCCAGGAGGGGCCATGAGCCGATCGATCCATCTGACCATGCTCGCGCTGCTGGTGGCGGCGCTGTTCCTGGGTTCGCTCGCCTGCGGCAAGGCGGTGGTGCCGCTGACCGCCTGGTTCTCGGGCGATCCGCGCTGGTGGATCGTGGCGGAGCTTCGCCTGCCGCGCGCGGTGCTGGCCCTGGCCCTGGGCGCGGTGCTCGGCCTGTCGGGCGCGGTGTTGCAGGGCTATCTGCGCAATCCGCTGGCCGATCCGGGCGTGGTCGGCATCTCGTCGGCGGCGGCCCTGGGTGCGGTGGTGGCGATCGTCTTCGCCGCCGCCAGCGGGGCGGGCGTGTTCGTCGCCGCGATCCTGGCGGCCGGCGGGGCGATGGCGCTGCTCGCGGCGCTGACCTGGCGATCCGATTCCACCGTCACCTTCGTGCTGGCGGGCACGGTGCTGGCGAGCCTGGCGGGGGCGCTGACCGCCTTCACCATCTCGGTCGCGCCCAATCCCTATGTGGTGGCGGAGGCGATGGACTGGCTGATGGGCGCGCTGACCGACCGGAGCTGGCCCGACGTCGTGCTGGCCGTGCCGCCGATGGCGCTCGGCGCGCTGCTGCTCGCGCTGACCGGCCGGTCGCTCGACGCGCTGGCGCTGGGCGAGCCGGCGGCGCGGTCGCTGGGCGTGCGGCTCGGCCGGCTGCGGCTGCTGGTGGTTGCGGGCACCGGCCTCGCGATCGGCGCGGGGGTGGCGGTGACGGGGGTGATCGGCTTTGTCGGCCTGATCGTGCCGCATCTGCTCCGCCCGCTCTTCGGCCATCGGCCGGGCGCGCTGCTGCTGCCCGCCAGCCTGGGCGGGGCGGCGCTGGTGCTGGCGGGCGACAGCCTGGTGCGGCTCACCCCCGGCGCCGGCGAGATACGGCTGGGCGTCGCCATGGCGCTGATCGGCGCGCCCTTCTTCCTGTGGCTGCTGCTCCGCGCGAGGCACGACGCATGGCGCTGATCCTCGATGCGGTGGGCGTGACGCTCGGCGGCCGCAGCGTGCTGGCGGACGTCTCGGCGCGGCTGGAGCCGGGCCGCATCACCGCGATCCTGGGCCCGAACGGCGCGGGCAAGAGCAGCCTGGTCAAGGCCGTCGCCGCGCTGCTGCCGCATGACGGCGCGATCACGCTGGACGGCGGCCCGGTCGCATCGCTGGCCGCCGAGGCCCGCGCCCGTCGCATCGGCTATCTGCCGCAGGATGCGACCGTCCATTGGAACATGCGCGCCGCCGAGGTCGTCGCGCTCGGCCGGCTGCCGTACCGGGGTGCGCGCTATGGCGAGTCCGACGCCGACCGCGCCGCGATCGCGGCGGCGATGGCGGCGACCGCGACGCAGGGTTTCGCCGACCGCCCGGTCGGCACGCTGTCGGGCGGTGAGCGGGCGCGCGTGCTGCTGGCGCGGGTGCTGGCGGGGGAGCCGGACTGGCTGCTGGCCGACGAACCGCTCGCCAGCCTGGACCCGGCGCATCAGATCGACTTGCTGGACCGGCTGCGCGGCGTCGCGGCGACGGGCGCGGGGGTGGTCGTGGTGCTGCACGACCTGGTCCAGGCGGCGCGCGCGGCCGACGACGTGTTGCTGCTCCACCGGGGCCGCGTCGCCGGCTTCGGTCCGGCCGGCGAGGTCCTGACGGCGGAGCGGCTGGCCGCGACCTTCGGCGTGCGCGTCGCGATGGTCGAGGAGGCGGGCCGCCGCCTGCCGGTGCCGATCGGCCGGATCGGACTTGTATCGGAGGGCTGAACCGGACAAAGCGGCAAAAAAAGAGCAGGAGAGTTTCGATGCGCACGATCGGTCATGTGATCGGCGGGGCCGCCGGCACCGCCACGCCCGGCAGCGGCCGGATCGCCGAGGTGTTCGACCCCAATAGCGGCCAGGTGCAGGCCCGGGTGCCGCTGGGCACCGCCGCCGACCTCGACCGCGCGGTCGCCGTCGCGCAGGCCGCGCAGCCCGGCTGGGCCGCCACCAACCCGCAGCGCCGCGCCCGCGTCATGTTCCGCTTCAAGGAACTGGTCGAGGCGAACATGGACGAACTCGCCCGGCTGCTGTCCTCCGAACATGGCAAGGTGATCGCCGATTCGAAGGGCGACATCCAGCGCGGGCTGGAGGTGATCGAATTCGCCTGCGGCATCCCGCACGTGCTGAAGGGCGAATATACCCAGGGCGCCGGCCCCGGCATCGACGTCTATTCGATGCGCCAGCCGCTGGGGATCGGCGCCGGCATCACGCCGTTCAACTTCCCCGCGATGATCCCGATGTGGATGTTCGGTGTCGCCATCGCCTGCGGCAACGCCTTCATCCTCAAGCCGTCGGAGCGCGACCCCTCGGTCCCCGTGCGCCTGGCGGAGCTGATGCGCGAGGCCGGCGCGCCGGAGGGCATCCTCCAGGTGGTGCAGGGCGACAAGGAGATGGTCGACGCGATCCTCGACCATCCGGCGATCGGCGCGGTCAGCTTCGTCGGATCGTCCGACATCGCCCATTATGTCTATCGGCGCGGGGTCGAGGCGGGCAAGCGCGTGCAGGCGATGGGCGGGGCGAAGAACCACGGCATCGTCATGCCCGATGCCGATCTGGACCAGGTGGTCGCCGATCTGGCGGGCGCGGCCTTCGGTTCGGCGGGCGAGCGGTGCATGGCGCTGCCGGTGGTGGTGCCGGTCGGCGACACGACCGCCGACGCGCTGCGCGCCAGGCTGATCCCGGCGATCGAGGCGCTGCGGGTCGGCGTCTCGACCGATGCGGAGGCGCATTACGGCCCCGTCGTCAACGCCGCGCACAAGGCGAAGGTGGAGCAATGGATCCAGACCGGCGTCGACGAGGGCGCGGAACTGGTCGTCGACGGGCGCGGCTTCACGCTCCAGGGGCATGAGCAGGGCTTCTTCATCGGCCCGTCGCTGTTCGACCGGGTGACGCCGGCGATGCAGAGCTACAAGGAGGAGATCTTTGGCCCCGTGCTCCAGATCGTGCGCGCGCCCGATTTCGAGACGGCGCTGCGCCTGCCCTCCGAGCATCAATATGGCAATGGCGTCGCCATCTTCACGCGCAACGGCCATGCCGCGCGCGAGTTCGCCGCGCGCGTCCATGTCGGCATGGTCGGCATCAACGTGCCGATCCCGGTGCCGGTCGCCTATCACAGCTTCGGCGGTTGGAAGCGTTCGGCGTTCGGCGACATCAACCAGCACGGCATGGAGGGCGTGCGCTTCTGGACGCGGACCAAGACCGTGACCCAGCGCTGGCCCGACGGCGCGGTCGACCTGCCGCGCGGCGCGGAGGATGGCGGACCCGCGCGGGTGCAGGACGCGTTCGTCATCCCGACCATGGGCTGAACCATGGATCGCCCCGAGGGAGCCGGACCCATGCGCCATGTCGTGATCGCCACCAGCCTGTTGCTCGCCGCGTGTAGCGGGGGCAGCGGCTCGGGCAACAATCAGAGCGACGAGGTCCCGGTCGCGCAGGTGCAGGAGCAGACGCCGGAAAACCTGACCGACGATCCCCAGAACAGCGTCGTGCCGCTGGGATCGCGGGGCAATGCCGGGGTGCCCGGCCCGGCTCCGCTAACGGCCATCCCCGCCCGCTTCCAGGGCCGCTGGGGCATGAGCGCCGCCGATTGCGACCCCTCGACCGGCGCGGACAAGGGCAAGCTGACCATCGCCGGCAACCGCCTGGAATTCTTCGAATCGCGTGGGCAAGCAACGAAGATCACGCAGACGCAGCCGACCCAGATCACCTTCGACCTGCCGATGAACGGGGAGGGGGCGAACTGGACCGAGCGGACGACCCTGACGCTGCTGGAGGACATCAAGATGCTGGTGCGCCAGAAGGCGGTGCCGGGCGGGAAGTCCGAGACCAGCCGTTACGTTCGCTGTCCCGCCTGAGAGAGAGCCATGGAAAATCAATTCGACCTGACGGACGACCAGCGCGAGATCCAGGAGCTGGCGCGCCGCTTCACCGCCGACCGCATCACCCCCTTCGCGGCCGAGTGGGACGAGAAGCACATCTTTCCGCGCGACACGATCAAGGCGGCGGCGGAGCTGGGCTTCGCCTCCATCTACGTGTCCGAGGAATCGGGCGGCATCGCGCTCGGCCGGCTGGAGGCGGCGCTGATCATGGAGGCGATGGCCTATGGCTGCCCGTCGACCAGCGCGTTCATCTCGATCCACAACATGGCGTCGTGGATGATCGACGCCTTCGGATCGGCGCGGGTGAAGGAGAAATATCTCCCCTCGCTGGTCACGATGGACCGGATCGCCAGCTATTGCCTGACCGAGCCTTCGTCCGGCTCCGACGCGGCGGCGCTGAAGACGCGCGCGGTGCGCGATGGCGAGGGCTGGCGCGTGACCGGCACCAAGCAGTTCATTTCCGGCGGCGGCGAGAACGACGTCTATGTCGTCATGGTCCGCACCGGCGAGGAGAAGGCGCGCGGCATCTCGTGCCTGGTGGTCGAGAAGGACATGCCCGGCGTCTCCTTCGGCGCGAACGAGCGCAAGCTCGGCTGGCATTCGCAACCGACCGCGCAGGTCGTCCTGGAGGATGTGTTCGTGCCGGCCGAGAATCTGGTCGGCGCGGAGGGTGAGGGGTTCCGCATCGCCATGTCCGGGCTGGACGGCGGGCGGCTGAACATCGGCGCCTGTTCGCTGGGCGGCGCGCAACGCTGCCTGGACGAGTCGATCGCCTATACCCGCGACCGCCAGCAGTTCGGCCAGCCGATCGCCGATTTCCAGAACACGCAGTTCACGCTCGCCGACATGGCGACCGACCTGGAGGCGTCGCGCGCGCTGCTCTACATGGCCGCCGCCAAGGTGACGGCGGGTGCGCCCGACAAGACCAAGTTCGCCGCCATGGCCAAGCGGCTGGCGACCGACAACGGCTCGGCGATCGTCGACCGCGCTCTCCAGCTCCATGGCGGCTATGGCTATCTGATGGACTATCCGATCGAGCGTTTCTGGCGCGACCTGCGCGTCCATTCGATCCTGGAGGGCACCAACCAGGTGATGCGCATGATCATCGGCCGGGAGCTGACGCGGGCATGACCCAGGACCTGATCGCCACCACCGAGGGCGCGGTCGGGCGGTTGCGACTCAACCGGCCACAGGCGATCCACGCGCTCAATCGCGACATGTGCGTCGCCATGCTGTCGGCGCTGGAGGCATGGCGCATGGAGCCCGGCGTCGAGGCGATCATCCTCGACCATCTGCCGGCCCCCGATGGCGACCCGAAGCGGTCGCGCGGCTTCTGCGCGGGCGGCGACATCCGCCTGATCGCGGAAAGCGGCGCGGGCGACGGCGCGGCGGCGCGGCGCTTCTTCGCCACCGAATATCGGCTGAACGCGCGGCTGTTCACCTATGCCAAGCCGATCGTCGCGGTGATGGACGGCATCACCATGGGCGGCGGCGTCGGGATCGCCATGCCTAGCCGCTACCGCATCGCGACCGAGAATACGAAGTTCGCCATGCCGGAGACGGGGATCGGCCTGTTCCCCGATGTCGGCGGCGGCTGGTATCTGTCGCGGCTGCCGGGGCGGATCGGCGTCTATCTGGCGCTGACCGGCCACCGGCTGGACGGGGCGGAGGCGCATGCGCTGGGTCTCGCCACCCATTATCTGTCCGCCGCCGCGCTGGACGAGGCCAAGCACCGCATCACTGCCGATCCGCAGGCTATCGAGGCGATCCTGTCCGACCTGTCGGCGCCGGCGCCCGAGGCGCGTATCCTGGCGGATCGGGAGGCGATCGACCGCCTCTTCGCCGCCGACCGGATGGAGGAGATCGTCGCCGCGCTGGAGGCGGATGGCGGCGACTGGGCGAGGGCGCAGCATGCGACGCTGGCGACCAAGTCGCCCCAGGCGCTCAAGGTGTCGCTGAAACTGGTGCTCGACGGCCGGAGCATGGCGACCTTCGAGGACGAGATGCGACAGGAATATGCGGTCGCCTCGCGCGTCGTGCAGCGCCACGACCTGGTCGAGGGCGTGCGCGCGCTGATCGTCGACAAGGACCAGTCGCCGCGCTGGCAGCCGGCGACGCTGGACGGCGTCAGCGACCATCTGATCGACCAGATCTTCGCACCCCTGCCCGAGACCGAGGCCTGGACCCCCGATGGAGACGATCATGGCTGAATATCAAACCCTGCTGGTCGAGCAGCGTGGCCCCGTCACGCTCGTCACGCTCAACCGGCCGGAGGCGCTGAACGCGCTCAACGCGCAGCTCCTGTCCGACCTGCTGGCGGCGATGGCGGTGTTCGAGGCGGACCCCAGCCAGGGCTGCGCGGTGCTGACCGGCAGCGCCAAGGCGTTCGCGGCGGGCGCGGACATCAAGGAGATGCAGGCGCAAGGCTTTGCCGACATGTACGCGCACGACTTCTTCGCCGGCTGGGACCAGTTCACCCGCACGCGCAAGCCGGTGATCGCGGCGGTGTCCGGCTATGCGCTGGGCGGCGGCTGCGAAGTGGCGATGATGTGCGACTTCATCCTGGCGGCGGACAATGCGAAGTTCGGCCAGCCGGAGATCAAGCTGGCGGTGACGCCGGGCATGGGCGGGTCGCAGCGGCTGGCCCGCGCGGTCGGCAAGGCCAAGGCGATGGAGATGTGCCTGACCGGCCGGATGATGGACGCCGCCGAGGCGGAACGCGCCGGGCTGGTCAGCCGGGTCATCCCCGCCGCCGATCTGGTCGAAGAGGCGGTGAAGACCGCCACCACCATCGCCGGCATGGCCCCGCTTGCGATCCTGGCGAACAAGGAGATGGTCAACTACGCGTTCGAGACCGGGCTGGCGTCGGGCGTGCAGTTCGAGCGGCGACTGTTCCACGGGATGTTCGGCTCGGCCGACCAGAAGGAGGGCATGGCGGCGTTCGTCGAGAAGCGCGCCGGTGCGTGGAGCGGGCGGTGAGGGGAGTATGAGGCACCGCATTCGGCTGGCGATCCGGTAGGAAAGCCGTCGGCAATCCTACCGTGCTCCTGCGGAGGCAGGAGCCCGAGGTTGCACACCCCGCAAGGCGTTGTTTCACCCGGCTCCAGGCTCCTGCCTCCGCAGGAGCACGGTAGGGGACGTCACAAAGGCCTCGCTCCAGTCGAGGCGTGAATCAAGGAAGAGCCACCGCAAGGACGGCGGCCGGAGAGAGGATCGACGACATGGCACGCATCGCCTTTATCGGACTGGGCAATATGGGCGGCGGCATGGCCGCCAATCTGGCGAAGGCAGGGCATGAGGTCCATGCCTTCGACCTTTCCGCCGAGGCGCTGGCGCGCGCCCAACAGGCCGGTTGCCACCCCGCCGCCAGCGCGCGGGCTGCGGCCGAGGGCGTGGAGGCGGTCGTCACGATGCTGCCCGCCGGCCGGCATGTCGAAGCGGTGCAGGCGGAGATCCTGGAGGCGCTGGTGCCTGGCGCGTTGCTGATCGACTGTTCGACGATCGACGTCGCCACCGCGCGCCGCGTCGCCGATACCGCCACCGCGCGCGGTTTCGCGGCGGTCGACGCGCCGGTGTCGGGCGGGATCGCGGCGGCGGCGGCGGGGACGCTGACCTTCATGGTCGGTGGTGCGTCGGCCGCGTTCGACCGCGCCCGGCCCTATCTGGCGGCGATGGGCAAGGCGGTGATCCATGCCGGCGGCAGCGGGGCCGGCCAGGCGGCGAAGATCTGCAACAACATGGTGCTGGGCGCGACGATGATCGCCACTTGCGAGGCGTTCGGGCTTGCGGAGAAACTGGGGCTGGAGGCGCAGGCCTTTTTCGACATCGCCTCGGTCAGTTCGGGGCAGAGCTGGTCGCTGACCAGCTATTGCCCGGTGCCGGGCGTCGGTCCGACGACGCCGGCCGACCATGACTATCAGGGCGGCTTCGCGGCGGCGCTGATGCTGAAGGACCTGCGACTGGCGCGCGAGGCGGCGGCGCAGGTCGGGGCGGGCACACCGATGGGCGCGCGCGCCGCCGAACTCTACGAGGCGTTCGTCGCGGCGAACCCGGAGCCGGTCGACTTCTCCGGGATCATCAGGAGCCTGTAACGGACCGGGCGGTGGTGCCGTACCACCGCCCATCCACCCGGCGCGTCAACAGGATGTTACGCTCAGACGGTCGCCGCGCGGGACCGGGCCGCGAAGCTCTTGCGCAGCTTCTGGAGCTTGGGCGGGATCACCGCCATGCAATAGGGATTGGACCGGCCGGACGTCTCCCAATAATCCTGGTGATAGCCCTCGGCCGGATACCATTCGCTCATCGGCTCGATCGTGGTGACGATGCGGCCATGATCCTCGCCGGCGCGCTCGATCGCGGCGCGCGCCTCGGCCGCCTGGGTCTCGTCGGCGGGGAAGATCGCCGAGCGATATTGCGTGCCGACGTCATTGCCCTGGCGATTGAGCTGGGTCGGGTCGTGCGTCGCGAAGAAGATGTCGAGCAGGTCGGCATAGCGGATGCGGTCGGGATCGAAGCCGACGCGGATCGCCTCGGCATGGCCGGTGTCGCCGCCGCAGACCTGCTTGTAGGTCGGGTTGGGGACGGTGCCGCCGATATAGCCGCTCTCGACGCTCTCCACGCCGATCACGTCCTTGAACACCGCCTCGGTGCACCAGAAGCAGCCTCCGGCCAGCGTCGCATATTCGGTCATGAAGATGGTCTCCTTTCCCCCCAGATAGGAACGCGCTAACGCGACCGCAAAGGGCTGCGTGCCCATAAGGGCCCTGGAGCGAAGCGATGACGATCGACGGCAAGGTGATGGTGACCGGCGGGGCCGGCTATATCGGCAGCCATGCCGTGCTGGCGCTGCTCGATGCCGGCTATGACGTGGTGGTTCTCGACAACCTCGTCACCGGCTTCGACTGGGCGGTCGATCCGCGCGCGGCCTTCGTCCGGGCCGATGTGGCGGACGAGGCGGCGGTGCGCGTCGCGATCCGCGACCACCGGGTGCGCGCGATCATGCATTTCGCCGGATCGATCATCGTGCCGGAGTCGGTCAGCAACCCGCTCAAATATTACCGCAACAACACCGCCGCCTCGCGCGCGCTGATCGAGAGCGCGGTCGAGGAGGGGGTGCCGCACTTCATCTTCTCCTCGACCGCCGCCACCTATGGCACGCCCGAGCGGATGCCGATCGGCGAGGACGATCCCAAGCGGCCGATCAACCCCTATGGCATGTCGAAGCTGATGACCGAGACGATGCTGGCCGATGTCGCGGCCGCGCATCCGATCAACTATTGCGCGCTGCGCTATTTCAACGTCGCCGGCGCCGACCCGGCGGGGCGGTCGGGCCAGTCGACCGCGGGCGCGACCCATCTGATCAAGGTCGCGGTGGAGGCGGCGACCGGCAAGCGCGATGGCGTCGGCGTGTTCGGCACCGACTTCCCGACGCCCGACGGCACCGGCGTGCGCGACTATATCCATGTCACCGACCTGGCGGCGGCGCATGTCGCGGCGCTTGCGAAGCTGGTCGAACATCCGGGCGAGAGCCACGTCATGAACTGCGGCTATGGCCGGGGCTTCTCGGTCAACGAGGTGCTCGACGCGGTCGATCGCGTCACCAACATGCGGATCGAGCGTCGCTATGAGGGACGCCGCGCGGGCGATCCGGCGGAACTGGTCGCCGACAATGCCAAGATCCTGGCGACGCTCGACTGGCGGCCCGCGCATGACGATCTGGGCGGGATCATCCGCGATGCGCTGGCCTGGGAGCGGGCGCTGGCGGAGCGGCGCCGGTGAGCTGGCGCTCGCTGCTGTTCGTGCCGGGGGACCGGCCGGAGCGGATGGCGAAGGCGGCCGGTTGCGGCGCGGACGCGCTGATCCTCGACCTGGAGGATTCGGTCGCCGCCGCCGCCAAGCCGGCGGCGCGCCTGGCGGTGGCGGGATTCCTGCGGAAAGCGCGCACGCTGCCGCTGATCGTACGGGTCAATCCGCTCGATTCCGGCTTGGTTGAGGAGGATCTGGCGGCGATCCTGCCGGCGAGACCCGACGCGCTGATGCTGCCTAAGGCGGAGGGTGCAGGCTCGGTCGCGGCCCTGGCGGCGCGCGCCGGCCTGCCGATCCTGCCCGTCGCGACCGAGACGCCGGCGGCGATTTTCCAACTCGGCAGCTATGCCGGTGTCGCGCCGCATCTCGCCGGCCTGACCTGGGGCGCGGAGGACCTGCCTGCCGCGATCGGCGCCTCCACCGCGCGCGAGGCGGATGGCGGCTATACCGCGCCCTATCAGCTCGCCCGCGCGCTGACGCTGTTCGGCGCCCATGCCGCGGGCGTGGCGGCGATCGAGACGGTGTTCCCCGACTTTCGCGACCTGGACGCGCTCGCCGCCTATGCCGCGCGCGGGCGGCGGGACGGGTTCACGGGGATGATGGCGATCCATCCCGCGCAGGTGCCGGTCATCAACGCCGCCTTCACCCCGAGCGACGCGGAACGCGCGGCGGCGCAGGCGATCGTCGATCTGTTCGCGGCCAATCCGGGCGCGGGCGCGCTCCAACTCGACGGCCGGATGGTCGACGCGCCGCACTTGAAACAGGCGCGACGCATCCTGGGGCTCGCCTAGCGCTCGCCGCCGATCGAGGCGCGCGTCCGGGCGGTCAGCCACCACCAGCCGAGCGCCCAGAGCGTGCCGAAGCTCCAGCCGGCCAGCACGTCGGACGGCCAGTGGACGCCCAGATAGACGCGGCTCGACCCGATCGCGCCGGTCAGCAGGATCGCGGCGCCGAACAGGTAGCGGCGGGTCGGGCGATCGCGCACCACCTGCGCGGCCAATGCGGCGAGGGTGAGGTAGACGATCGCGCTGTTGGTCGCATGGCCGCTGGGGAAGCTGGCATTGGAGACGTCGACCAGATGCGGCACCAGGTCGGGCCGGGCGCGGCCGATGGTCCGCTTGATCAGCCACACCATCTGCCCACCGGTGGCGGTCGCCAGCACCAGCGCCAGCGCGGTCAGCCACAGCCGCTGCATCAGCAGGAAGCCGGCGACCAGCAGCACGACCAGCGTCACCACCGTGCTGCCGCCGAGCGCCGTCAGGTCGACCGCGACGCCGGGCAGCCAGTGCGGCCCGCCCCAGGCGCGCAGGCCCTGGATGATCGAGCGGTCGAGCACCAGCGGATCGGGGGCGAGCCAATGGCCGAACAGCAGGGCCAGCAGGGCGGCGATGGCGAGCAGCGAGATGGCGGCCAGCGGCTTGGGCAGCGGCCGGGTCGGTCGGGATTGCAACATGCCACCCCGTGTAGGCAGGGCGGAGTGCCGGAGCAAAAGGGAAAGTGCCGGCACTCCGATGGCTTATCCTGCAAATACCGCGAGCCAATGAAGGACGCCGCGGTTATGCCCGTCGCTCATCAGGCGGGAGAGGGGCGGATATGAGCATGGATCGTCGTGGGTTTCTGGGAGCCGCCACGCTGTTGGCGGGATGCGCCACCATGCCGGCCGCACCGGCCGCCGCGTCGCCCGGCTTCGTCCGGCGCGAGGGGATGCGCCTGATGGTCGGCGACCGGCCCTATCGCTTTGTCGGCGCGAACATGTGGTATGCCGCCTATCTGGGGGCCGACGCGCCCTATGGCGACCGCGCACGGCTAGGGCGCGAGCTGGACGCCCTGAAAGCCATGGGCGTCACCAATCTGCGCATCCTCGCCTCCGCCGAGGAAGGACCGCTGCGCAACGCGATCAAGCCGGGCTTCCGCACCGCCACCACGACCAACGCGACGCTGCTCGCCGGGCTGGATCATGCGCTGGCGGAGATGGCGAAGCGCGACATGCGCGCCGTGCTGTACCTGACCAATTTCTGGGAATGGTCGGGTGGGATGATGACCTATTTGTCCTACGTCAATGGCGGTCGCTATCTGGACATGAACGACCCGGCGCATCCCTGGCCGGCCTTCGCCAATTTCAATGCGCAATTCTATGGCGATGCGCGCGCGACCGGCCTGTATCGCGACTGGATCCGCACCTTGGTGTCGCGGACCAGCAGCGCGACCGGCCGGCGCTATGCGGATGATCCGACGATCATGGCATGGCAGCTCGCCAACGAGCCGCGCCCGGCGGGCGACGCGGATCATGCCGATGTCGAGCAGTTCACCCTCTGGGTCCGCGACAGCGCCCGGCTGGTCAAGTCGCTCGATCCCAACCATCTGGTCTGCACCGGGTCGGAGGGGCTGAAGGGCACGCTGGAGCGGCCCGACATCCTGCTCGCCGAACATGGCCTGGCGGAGATCGACTATCTCACCGCGCATATCTGGCCCAACAATTGGGACTGGGTGAAGCAGACCGACCTCGCCAACACCTATCCGCGCGGCGAGACGCTGACCGAGGAATATATCGCCCGGCATGTCGCGCTTGCCCGGCAACTCGACAAGCCGCTGGTGATCGAGGAATTCGGCTATCCGCGCGACGGGGGCAGCAACGATCCCCGGGTCGCGACCGGCTATAAGGACCGGTTCTACCGGCTGATCTATGCGGCGGCGTTGCGCGACATGGGCGAAGGCGGGCCGATCGCGGGCACCAATTTCTGGGCCTGGAACGGCGAGGCGCGGGCGGAGCACCCCGATTACCGGTTCCGCGACGGCGACCGCCACTATATGGGCGACCCCCCGCACGAGCCGCAGGGCTGGTACGGCATCTTCACCGGCGACACGACGGTCCGCATCGTCGCCGATCATGCCGCCGCCATCGCGCGGTTGCCAGGGGCGCGGACATGATCCGCGCCGTCCTGTCCCGCCTGACCCTGGCCGGCCTGCTGCTCCAAGCGGCGGCCCCCGCGCCGGCGCAGGAGGTGCTGGACGCCGACCCCAATCTCTTGGCGCCGTCCCAGGACCCGAAGCGCACCGCCAACGGCCTGGCCCAGACCCCGCCCATGGGCTGGAACAGCTGGAACACGTTCGGGTGCAACGTGAACGAGGCGGTGATCCGCCGTACCGCCGATGCGATCGCGGCGAACGGCATGAAGGCGGCGGGCTATGCCTATATCGTCATCGACGATTGCTGGCACGGCACGCGCGACGCCAATGGCTTCATCACCGAGGATCGCCAGCGCTTTCCCGGCGGGTTGAAAGCGCTGGGCGAGCATATCCATGCCAGGGGGCTGAAGTTCGGCATCTATTCCGACGCGGGCACCAGGACCTGCGGCGGCCGGCCGGGCAGCCAGGGGCATGAATATCAGGACGCGCTGCAATATGCGCGCTGGGGCGTCGATTACCTGAAATATGACTGGTGTTCCTCGGGCGTTCGCAATGCCGAGGAGGCCTATGCCACCATGGCGGATGCGCTGCGCGCGACCGGACGGCCGATCCTGTTCTCCCTGTGCGAATGGGGGAATTCCCGGCCGTGGCTCTGGGCGACGAAGATCGGCAATCTGTGGCGCACCACCGGCGACATCACCGACCAATGGGAGGGAAAGCACGGCCATAGCTGGGGCATCGCCTCGATCGTCGACCGGAACGAGCCGCTCTGGCCCTTTGCCGGCCCCGGCCATTGGAACGACCCGGACATGCTGGAGGTCGGCCATGGCGGGCTGAGCGATACCGAATATCGCGCGCATTTCTCGCTCTGGGCGATGATGGCCGCGCCGCTGATCGCCGGCAACGACGTCGCCGCCATGTCGGATGCGACCCGCGCCATCCTGCTCAACCGCGAGGTGATCGCCGTCGATCAGGACCCGCTGGGCGCGCAGGGGCATCGCGTGATGCGGAGCGGCACCGGGGAGGTCTGGGTCAAGCCGATGGCCGATGGCGGGCGCACGCTGCTGCTGTGGAATCGCGGCGAGGTGCCGGTGCGGATCGCCGCCGACTGGACCAGCCTGGGCCTGCCCGCGACGGTCCGGCTGCGGGCGCGCGACCTGTGGGCGCATCGCGATCTGGGGCGCCTGTCCGGCCGCTACGAAGCCGAGGTCGAACCGCATGGCGTGGTGATGGTGCGGCTGGCGCCCTGAACGGCCCATGGATGGGTAGGGGGCGAATCCATTGCCACCCGGGGATGGCGACGGACAGTCATAAAGGCCTGGACCCAAGGCCATCACCTCCGCGTAAACCGCTAGGAAGGAGAATGGCGCGCCCGGAACGATTCGAACGTCCGACCCTCAGATTCGTAGTCTGATGCTCTATCCAGCTGAGCTACGGGCGCTTGGGAGGTGGCCCTCTAGTCCGGGGCGGCGCGGGGCGCAAGCCCTTTGTTGCGGAAAAAATCCGCGCATCACGAATGATCCAGCCGGTTGAGTAGGGAGCCGCGATCGGCTTAAGGCGTTTGTCGCCATGGCCATGACCGATATCCCCAACGCACAGCCCGACAGCCGGGACACCACCATCCTCGACGCCCCCGACAAGATGGTCGGCGTGCGCGAGATGTTCGGCATCGACCTCGACATGGAGGTCCCCGCCTTTTCCGAAGCGGACGAGCGGGTGCCCGATCTCGACCCCGCCTATGTCTTCGACCGCGATACCACGCTGGCGGTGCTGGCGGGCTTCGCGCACAATCGGCGCGTGATGGTCCAGGGCTATCACGGCACCGGCAAGTCGACGCATATCGAACAGGTCGCGGCGCGGCTGAAATGGCCATGCATCCGCATCAACCTGGACGCGCATATCAGCCGGATCGACCTGATCGGCCGCGACGCCATCGTGCTGCGCGACGGACAGCAGGTGACCGAGTTCCGCGAGGGGCTGCTCCCCTGGGCGCTCCAGACCCCGACCGCGCTCGTCTTCGACGAATATGATGCCGGCCGGCCGGACGTGATGTTCGTGATCCAGCGCGTGCTGGAGACGGAGGGCAAGCTGACGCTGCTCGACCAGAACCGCGTGATCCGCCCGAACAAGTGGTTCCGCCTGTTCGCCACCGCCAATACGGTGGGCCTGGGCGATACCAGCGGCCTGTATCACGGCACGCAGCAGATCAACCAGGGTCAGATGGACCGCTGGAACATCGTCGTCACGCTCAACTATCTGCCCGCCGCGATCGAGGCCCGGATCGTGCTCGCCAAGTCGGGCGAATATGACAAGCCCGATGGCAAGGCGGTGGTCGACAACATGGTCCGGGTCGCCGACCTGACCCGCAAGGGCTTCGTCAATGGCGACATCTCGACGGTGATGAGCCCGCGCACGGTGATCACCTGGGCGCAGAACGCGTTGATCTTCAACGATGTCGGCCTGGCCTTCCGCCTGTCCTTCCTGAACAAGTGCGACGAGGCGGAGCGGCCGCTGGTCGCGGAATATTACCAGCGCGTGTTCGGCAAGGACCTGCCCGAGAGCGTCGCGGCCAAGGCGTGACCGCTTAAGGTGGCGAACGAAACCCCTCTCGACCGGTTCAAGGCGGTACTGGGCGGCACGGCGCGCGCGCTGGCCGAGGTGCCGGACGTCGAGCTGGCCTATACCGCCGACGCGCCGAGCCAGTCGGGCAAGCATCTGAAGGTGCCGATGCCCGGCCGTGCCCTGCCGCCCGAACAGGTGGCGGAGGCGCGGGGCTTCGCCGATGGCTTCGCGCTGAAGCTGCGGCATCACGATGCCGGGCTGCATGCGCGCGGCGCGCCGGTCGATCCGGTCGCGCGCGCGGTGTTCGACGCGGTGGAGACGGCGCGGGTCGAGGCGCTGGGTAGCCGGGGCTATGTCGGCATCGCCGCCAATCTCGACACTGCGCTCGACATGCGGATGCGCTCCGACCCGTTGACGCGCGCCCGGTCGCGCGCCGAGGTGCCGCTGTCGACCGCGCTCGGCCTCCTGGCGCGCGAGGCGATGACCGGGCGCGAGTCGCCGGCGATCGCGCAGCCGGGCCTGGCGCTGATCCGCGACTGGGTGGCGGCCAAGTCCGACCTGTCGGCGCTGGCGCTGGCGCTCGACGACCAGCGCGCCTTCCAGCAACTGGCGTCGCGGATGCTCGCCGACCTGGAGCTTGTCGAGGGCGAGCAGCAGCCCGACGAGGCGGACGAGGGCGAGTCCGACGACGAGGGCAGCGACGAATCGCCGGACGAGAATGGCGACGAGGGCGAGGAACAGGGCGGTGAGGGCCAGGGCCAGGTCGAGGCGCGCGGCGAACAGCGCGAGTCGGACAGCGACGAGGGCGAGGGCCAGGAGATGGGCGAGGATTCGCCCGACGATCTCGACGGCGATCCGGGCGACGAGGGCGAGGAGGGGATGCAGCCCGTCCGCCCCAACCGGCCGTTCAGCGATTTCAGCCCGCAATTCGACTATAAGCCCTGGACGACCGACTATGACGAGGTCGTGACCGCGACCGACCTGTGCGACGCGGACGAGTTGGACCGGCTGCGCGGCTATCTTGACCAGCAGCTCGCGCATCTGCAATCGGCGGTGTCGAAGCTGGCCAACCGATTGCAACGCCGGCTGATGGCGCAGCAGAACCGCAGCTGGGACTTCGACCAGGAAGAGGGGATGCTGGATGCCGCACGGCTGGCGCGGGTCGTGGTCAGCCCGGGCCAGTCCCTGTCCTACAAGGTCGAGCGCGACACCGAGTTCCGCGACACGGTGGTGACGCTGCTGATCGACAATAGCGGCTCGATGCGCGGCCGGCCGATCTCGATCGCGGCGATCTCGGCCGACATATTGGCCCGTACGCTGGAGCGGTGCGGGGTGAAGACCGAGATTCTGGGCTTCACCACCCGTGCGTGGAAGGGCGGGCAGGCGCGCGAGACTTGGCTGGCGGCGGGGCGGCCGCCGCAACCGGGGCGGCTGAACGACCTGCGCCACATCATCTACAAGAAGGCGGACGAGCCGTGGCGGCGCGCGCGACAGAATCTCGGGCTGATGATGCGCGAGGGGCTGCTCAAGGAGAATATCGACGGCGAGGCCTTGCTCTGGGCGCATGGCCGGCTGATCGCGCGGCCGGAGGAGCGGCGTATCCTGATGGTGATCTCCGACGGTGCGCCGGTCGATGATTCGACGCTGTCGGTCAATTCGGGCAGCTATCTCGAACGGCATCTGCGCCAGGTGATCGGCTGGATCGAGTCGAAAAGCCCGGTCGAGCTGATCGCGATCGGCATCGGCCATGACGTGACCCGCTATTACGAGCGCGCGGTGACGATCATGGATGCCGAGCAATTGGGCGGCACCATCATGGAGCAATTGGCGGCGCTGTTCGACGCGAAGTGACCGGGTTCCCGCGGAGGACGTGGACGGGGCGATCTTTCTTCCTCGTCTCCACCCCGGCGGAGGCCGGGGTCCAGTAACGGAACGATGGAGATAGCGCCGCAACGTCCCCCAACCGCATTCCGGCCTTCGCCGGGATGGCAGGGAAATTCCTAAGTCCCACGTCCAAAGTCGTCGGCATTCTCTCCGGGTTTCCGCATGAACCGCACCCCGGTATTTCCCCTCCACCGCCATTTGCGCCTATGGCGCGCGGTATGACGATCGAGCTTCTGTCCCACCCGCTCGCAGCGCAGCGGGCCGACCTTGCGAGTCTCGCCGAGCGGGCGCGGTTGCGTCGGCTGGCGCCGCGCACCGGCGTCGATTTCGCGTCCAACGACTATCTGGGGCTGGCCGACTCCCCCCGCCTGCGCCACGCGGTGGCGACGGCGCTGAGCGAAGGCGTGCCGGTGGGATCGGGTGGGTCGCGCCTGCTGCGCGGCAATCATCCCGAGCATGAGGCGCTGGAGGCGGAGGCGGCGACGTTCTTCGGGACGGAAGCGGCGCTCTATTTCCCGACCGGCTTCGCGGCCAATGCGGCCCTTCTCGCGACATTGCCGCAGCGCGGCGACCTGGTGGTGCATGACGCGCTGGTCCATGCCAGCGCGCATGACGGAATGCGCCTCGGCCGCGCCGATCGGGTCGCGGCGGGGCATAATGATGCGCAGGGCTTTGACGAGGCGATCCGCGACTGGCGGCGCGCGGGCGGCACCGGCACCGCCTGGATCGCGGTGGAGAGTCTCTACAGCATGGAGGGCGACCGCGCGCCGCTCGCCGATCTCGCCGCCGTCGCCGATCGCCACGACGCGATGCTGCTGGTCGACGAGGCCCATGCCACCGGTATCTGGGGCGCGGGCGGGCGCGGCCTGTCCGCCGGGCTGGAGGGACGGCCGAACGTCGTCACGCTGCACACCTGTGGCAAGGCGCTGGGCTGCGAGGGGGCGCTGGTCTGCGGGCCGGCGGTGGTGCGTGATTGTCTGGTCAATCGCGGGCGCGGCTTCATCTTCTCCACCGCGCCGTCGCCGCTGATGGCGCGGGCGGTGCGCGAGGCGTTGCGCATCGTCGCCGACGAGCCGGAGCGGCGCGACCGCCTCGCCGCGCTGATCGCCGGGGCCGAGGTCGCGCTCGCGCCCCATGGCGTCACCGCCAGCGGGTCGCAGATCCTGCCGCTGATCGTCGGCGAGGATGCGGCGACGATGCGGCTGGCCGCCGCCGTGCAGGCGGCCGGCTTCGACGTTCGTGGCATCCGTCCACCGACCGTGCCCGCCGGCACTGCGCGGCTGCGCCTCTCGCTGACGCTGAACGTCGAGGCGGACGATGTGCGGGCGCTGGCCGATGTCCTGAAGGAGGCGCGGGCATGAGCCGCACGATCGTCGTCACCGGCACCGATACCGATATCGGCAAGACCGTCTTCGCCGCCGCGCTGACCCGGGCGCTGGGCGCGCGCTACTGGAAGCCGGTGCAGGCCGGGCTCGACGAGGGTGGCGACGCGGACGGCGTCACCCGGCTGGGCGTGCCGCGCGACCATTGCTTGGCGGAGGCCTATCGCCTCCACACGCCCTGTTCGCCGCATCGCTCGGCGGAGATCGACGGCGTGACGATCGATCCCGCCCGCCTGATCCCGCCGGCGGTCGACGGGCCGCTGGTGGTGGAGGGCGCGGGCGGCGTGCTGGTGCCGGTGACGCGCACCTTGCTCTATGCGGACCTGTTCGCGCGCTGGCAGGCGCCGGTGGTGCTGGTCGCGCGCACCGCGCTCGGCACGATCAACCACAGCCTGTTGTCGATCGAGGCGCTGCGGACGCGCGGCGTGCCGATCCTGGGGGTCGCCTTCAGCGGCGAGGCGGTCGAGGACAGCGAGGCGACGATCACCGCGATCGCCGGGGTGCGACGGCTGGGCCGATTGCCGCGCCTCGATCCGCTGACGCCGGAGACGCTCGCCACCGCCTTCGCCGCGAACTTCCGGCTGGAGGATTTCCGGTGAGCGGCTCGCCCGTCTGGCATCCCTTCACCCAGCATGGCCTGGGCGAGCCGATCCCGCAGGTGGTCCGGGCCGAGGGCGCGGCGCTGCACACGGCGGACGGGCGGCGGGTAGTCGATGCCATCTCCTCCTGGTGGGTGACGACGCACGGGCACGGCCATCCGCGCATCGTCGCGGCGATCCGCGAACAGGCGGAGCGGCTGGACCAGATCATCTTCGCCGGCTGGACGCATGCGCCGGCCGAGACGGTGGCGCGCGGTCTGCTGGCGCTCCTGCCGCCCGCGCTGACCCGCGTCTTCTTCTCCGATTCCGGTTCGACCAGCGTCGAGGTCGCGTTGAAGATGGCGCTGGGATATTGGCTCAACCGGGGCGAGCCGCGCCATCGCATCCTGGTGATGGAGCATAGCTATCACGGTGACACGATCGGCGCGATGTCGGTCGGCGCGCGCGGTGTGTTCAACCGCGCCTATGCACCGCTGCTGTTCGATGTCGGCACCATTCCCTATCCCGCCGAGGGGCACGAACAGGCGACGCTCGACGCGCTGGAACGGGCCTGCGCGGCGGGCGACGTGGCGGCGTTCATCGTCGAGCCGCTGGTGCTGGGCGCGGGCGGGATGCTCTTCTATCCGCCGCAGATCCTGCACCAGATGCGGGCGATCTGCGCGCACGCCGGCGTGCTGTTCATCGCCGACGAGGTGATGACCGGCTGGGGCCGTACCGGCACGCTGCTGGCCTGCGAACAAGCGGAGGTGGTGCCCGACATCCTCTGCCTGTCCAAGGGGCTGACCGGCGGCGCGGTGCCGCTGGCGGTGACGATGGCGACCGAGCCGATCTTCCAGGCCCATTATGGCGAGGACCGGGCGCGAATGTTCTTCCATTCGTCCAGCTACACCGCCAATCCGATCGCCTGCGCCGCCGCCGCCGCCAATCTGGCGATCTGGCGCGACGAGCCGGTGCGTGAGCGGATCGCCGACCTGTCGCGCCGCCAGGCGGAGCGGCTGGCGCGGCTGGCGTCGCTGCCGAGCTTTGCGGGCGCGCGGGCGCTCGGCACGATCGCGGCGATCGAGGTGGAGGGGCCGCCCGGCTATCTCTCCACCCTGGGGCCGCGCCTGCTCGGGTATTTCCGGGAGCGGGACTTGCTGGTCCGGCCATTGGGCAACACCGTCTATGTCATGCCGCCCTATTGCATCGACGATGCGGACCTGGATGCGGTGCACGACGCCATCGCCGACGCCCCCGCCGCGCTCCGGGATTAGGGGGCCGGCGGCAGCGTCGCGGTGGCGCGCTGGTCGGGCGCGTCGCGAAGCTGCACGACCAGCCTGGCATCGGCGGGGCGGGGCAGTTCGACCGAGCTGCCGGTAAAGCCATCGGGCACCGGCACGCTCGCGCCGCCCGCCTGGATGGCGGCGGCCAGATACAGGTCGCGGCCGGTCAGCCGGCACGGTCCGTCGGCGGCGCAGGCGAAACCCGTCAGCACCGGCAGGCGGACCAGCGTGCCGACCGGCACCCAGTCGCTCGCCACCCCGTCCTTCACCACGCGCACCCGCAACGGGCCATAGGCGGTGGGGCCGAGCAGCGCGCCTGGCCGCATCGTCACGATCGCCACCCGGTCGGATTGCAGGCTGAACGCGCCGTTGCCGGCATCGAGCCGGACCGGCGGCCGATCTTGGTCGGTGGCGAGTTCGATCGCCTCCGTGCCCGCGAGGCGCGCCGTTCCCTCGGCCCGCAGCGACACGGTGAGTTGCGCATCCTGCGCCACCGCATCGGCCCCGGCGAGCAGCAGCGGGATCGGTGCGGCCGCGCCGGTCCGCTCGGCACTCCGCGCGATCAGCGTATAGGCCGGCCGCGCCGCCGTCACCGTCGCGCGCGTCGTCAGCGTGCGGCCGTCGACCAGCCGGACGCGGGCGGTCCTGCTCGTGCCGTCCGCCAGGGTCGGCGCGGTGTCGGTGGTCAGGCTTAGTTCGTCCGCATCGCCGACGCGACGCAATCCCGCCGGGCGGAAGATCGTGCCGCCGAGGTCGAGCGTCGCCACCGAATCGAGCCGCGTGCCGGTCAGCACCCCGGTTCGGTCGCCGGCATGGAGGGTAAAGCCGTCGACGCGCCCGGCTTCGGCCAGCGCCTGTACGGACAGCCGCTGCGGCTCGATCTGGCCATGCTGGCGGACGAACAGCGTCAGCGTGCCCGGATCGACGCCGGCGAGCGGCAGCTTCACCGCCAGCCGGTCCGGCCCCGCGGCATCCCAGGCCAGCGTCCGGGTCGCGCCCGAGGGCAGGCGGACCGAGACATTGGCGACGCAAGGGCCTGCGCCGCCGGTCAGTTCGATCGCATTGTCGCGGCCGACCACCGCCGATCCGTCCTGTGCGACCGACCAGGCGGGGCCCGCCCGGACCAGCCGCACGCGCGGGCCGTCGAACGGGGTGAAGCCCCAGACGCCGTGCAGCACGCCCTCGGTCATGCCCGCCAGATCGGCGGTGGCGAGGCCGTTGCCGGCGACCACATAGCCGCCCTGTTCGGGATCGGCCGCGACCGGGATCTCCAGGTCGCGGCCGCCGCGATCCTTCAGCCGCAGCGCCATGTTGCGCGCATAGCCGGTCGAATAGATCAGTGGCGCGCCCTCCACCGGCAGCAGCAGGTCGGGGCGGCTGGCGCACAGCGTCGCGCCCGGATCGGCGAGGCGGAGCGGCGGCGGCAGCGGCGTCTCGATCGGCGGCAGCGCGGCGACCATCACCGATTGCGGCTTGGCGAAGGAGGGCACGGCGTTGAGCAGCAGCGCGATCCGATCGTCCTGATAGAGGCCGAGCGCCGGGATATATTGGAACTGCGCGGTCTGGAACGCGCCCAGGATGCGCGCCACGTCGCGGACCACGCCGATATAGGGGCTGTAATAGCCATATCCGCCCTGCGGCGTCGCGGCGACCTGCAAGGCCAGGTCGGTCGGCGTGCCGCTCAGCGTCTCCGCCAGCGACGCGCTATGCCCGTCCGCCAGCACCAGCGAGTCGCGGCCCTGGGTCAGGCAGGCGGCCTGGAGGTCGGGCTGCTTGAGCAGGCAGCCGCTGTCGAACTTGATCGCCAGGCTGCGCGCGAGCAGCGGCGATACGGTGCTGAGGCGGTCGGGGCCGGCGGCGTCGCCGCGCCGGATGCCGGCAAGGAATGCGTCGAGCCGCGACCGGTCGAGCGCCGCCTGGTTCAGATCCTGCACCGCGCGGACGAACGCCCCCGGCCGTCCCCGCACCGCGCCGGTCAGCGTCGCGAAGTCGCCACCGGTCTGCGGAGCCAGGAACACCAGGGCCTGGCGCGCACCCTTGGGCACGGTCAGCGTCAACGTGTCGCGCTTGTTCTTCCACGTCTCCGCGCTGCTGAACCATTTCTTGGGCGGCGGATTGGTCGCGCCGCGCAGGAAGCCGCCGACCAGCAGATAATGGGTGGACTGGTCGCCAGGCAGCGCGGCGGCGATGTGGAGCGTGTCGCCCGCCGCCAGATCGGGCACCTGCGCGATCGGCAGCGTCACGCCGCCGCGCGTCACCGTCACCTTCAGGACGGGACCCTGCAGGTCGAAGGGGGCGGTTTCCGCCAGGACGGGCGACGACACCAGCGCCAGCAGCGCGGTGTACGACAGGCGGGCGGCGACCGGACGCGGGAACATGGCCGCCGCTATAGGCGCGTGTCCCGCCATCGCTCAACGGCTTCCCACGCCACGATAGGCGGCGCTCCTGCGGAAACAGAAGCACCGTCGGGGCCGATGCGGACCGGAATCAGCTCGTCTTGGCGCTGGTGAGGCGGATCAGCGACGACAGTGGCAGCTGCGCGCCGTTGATGCCGACCGTCACGACATTATTCTTCGACTGCACGTCACCGACCGTGCCGATCGCGTTGATCGTCGCGGACACGCTCACGCCGCCGCTGTCCTGGCCCTTGACGGTCAGCGTATAGGCGCCGTCCGCCGCCTGGCTGCCGTCGCTCTTGGTGCCGGTCCAGGTCACCTCGCCCGTGCCGCTATCGTCGTCGATCGTCTGGGTGGAGACGGTGCGGCCGCCGGCATCCTTGATCGTCGCGGTCAGCGGGCCGGTCATGCCGCTGTTGCTATAGGTCCAGCGGGCCGGGTTCTTGCTGGTCAGGCCGACCGTGTTGCTGTCGAACGTCGCCTCGCGCCCGATCAGATTGGCGGCGGAGGACAGGTCCTGCGTGCTGAACCGCGACAGGATGTCCTTCAGCGTGTTGGTCTGTTGCAGCGACTGTTCGACCTGCGAGAATTGCGCGAGCTGCTGGGTATATTGGGTCGCGTCGGTCGGGTTCAGCGGGTCCTGGTTCTGTGCCTGGGTGGTCAGCAGCTTCAGGAACAGGTTGAAGTCGGGCGACGCCTGCTTGCCGAGCGTGGTGGAGGTGGTGGCGGCGCCGGTCTGCGCGGCGGCGGTGGTGCTGGTAACGGTCATGGCGATTGCTCCTCAGGCCATCAGGTCGACGCGACCGCGCGGCGACACGGTGCGGGTTTCGGCGGCCGGCTCGTCACCGGCGGTCAGCGTGGCATAGGGGCCAGCGGAAAAGGGGGCGCGGCGACCCTGGCCACCGCCGCTGCCGGGCTGACCGGACGAGGCGAAGCCGCCGGTCGAGCCGCCGGTGTCCGCCCGCGTGTCGAAGCGCAGGCTGTCCGAATCCGCCCGCACCCCGGCATCGCCGAGCGCGCGGACCAGCGTATCGGTGTCGCGGCGGAGCAGGTCGAGCGAGGCGGGCTGGTCGGCCGCCACCGTCGCGCGCAGCGTGCCGCCATCGTCGAACGCCAGCCGCACCTCGATCCGGCCGAGTTCGGCGGGCGCGATGCGGATGGTCATCGTCTCGCCGCCGTCCTGCGCGACATGGCGGGCGATGGCGACGGCGGTGTCGTGGCCGATATGGCTGGCCTGGACGACCGGCACGACCGGCGGGGCGGGCGCGGGCTTCGTCGCCTGCTGCACCGCGTCGACCTGCATGCGGAAGGAGGGCGCCGGTGCGCCGGGCCTGGCCTCGCCGGCGACATGCTCGGGCGGCGTCGGATCGCTCGCCACCGCCCGGCCGGTGGGCTTCGCATCGCCGGTCGGCGCGGCCGGGTCGGCGGTGGCTTCCGCGGTCGCGGCGTCAGCGGCGGGCATCGGACTGGCGGCACCCGCGACCGGCGCGGAGCCGGCGGCAGCCTGGGCAACCGGGGCCGGACGACCCGCCACGGCGTGCCCGCTATGCTCCTGACCGTCGCCATCGCTCTCCGCGACACCGGCTTGCGGTGCCGGCGCGGCCACGGGTTGAGCGGGCGGCAGCGGCGGCAGCGGTGGCACGGCCTCGACCGGGACGGGCGACAGGGGCGCGGCGGACAGGTCCTCCGCCGGCTTCGCCGTCCGCGCCTTGCGACTGGCCATCGCGTCAGGCGGAGACGATGGATCGGCGGGTGCCGCATCCATCACCCTATCGGTCGTCGCCTGGCCCGCCGCCGGATCGGCCACGGCTGAAATAGGTTCCGGCAGGGTCGCCGCGCTCGTAAGCGGAACCTTGGACGGTCCCTTGGCGGTGCCAGGCTTGGCATCGGCGGCAACCGGGACGGGCTGCGCCGGGATCGCGTCTGCCGGTCGCGCCGAAGCGTCCGCCGTGATCGCTGCAGGATCGACGGCAGCCGGAGCGGTTGGAGGCGAAAGGCCCCCCCCCGACGGCATGGCGTCGGAAACCGCCGCACCCTCGACAATGGTCAGTCGTGCACCCCCCCACGACGGAAACGGTGTCGCGCCGGAGATCGGCATCGTCTTCGGAACGAAGCTGCGCGTCGTCGCCTCGCTTGTCGGCGACACCGTGATCGAGACCATCGGCAATCGCAGATCGGCCGTGTCGGCATTGCCGATCGGCTTCGGGGCCGGTGGCGCTGCCGGGGGCAAGACGGACGGGGCCGGCGCGACGACGGTGGTCGAGGCCATGGCAGACGGGGCCGGCGCGACGGCGGTGGTCGAGGCCATGACAGACGGGGCCGGCGCGACGGCGGCGATCGCGGCCGGCACGGCGGTTGGCGGACTGTCGATCACACCCTGCGCCGGGCGGGACGGGAGCGGCGACAGGGGCCTTGGAAGCGTGATGCCAGCCCGGGTCGCTTCGATCGCCACATTGGTCAGTCCGTTTCCGATGGCGGCGCCCGCAAGCATCACGAATGGCGAGGTCGATGATTGTACCGAGGGCGCGGCCGCCGGCAGCCAGCCGGCGAAACCCTCGGGAGCCTCCACCGTCGCGATCGGTGCGACCAGGCCGGCTCCTGCCAGGGTTCGGCCTGCCGGGGGCGGGGCGATGAGCGACGAAAAGGGGCTGAGCGCGTTCATGCGGACCTCCTGGGGCGAAACGCGCCCGGTTCATGTGCGGTGGAGCGGGGCAGGTTGGAGGGCGATTGGGTCATCCGACCGTCCCCAGCGAGCGGATGCGCGCCCGCGTATGGATCTCTGTCTGCGACAGCACGACGGTCGCCGGCCGCGCGCGCTCGATGATCGAGCGGACGAAGGGGCGGATCGACGGGTTGGTCAGCAGGCAGGGGATCTCGCCATCCTGCGCCAGCCGGTCGAACGTGTCGCGCACCGCCGCCAGAAAGGCGTGGAGGCGCGACGGGGCCATCGCCAGCTGCCGCTCGTCGCCATGCCCGACGATGCTGTCCGCGAACGCCTCGTCCCATTCGCCGGTCAGCGTCACCACCGGGATCACGCCGTTCCGCGCCTGTTGCGCGGAAATCTGGCGGGCCAGGCGGCTGCGGACATGTTCGGTGATCTGGGTCAGGTTGGTGGTGACGGGCGCGGCCTCCGCGATCCCCTCCATGATCGTCGGGATGTCGCGGATCGACACCCCCTCGGACAGCAGGTTCTGGAGGATGCGCTGCACGCCCGACACGCTGATCTTGCTCGGCACGATGTCGGCGACCAGCTTCTCGGAATCCTTGTGGACCTCGTTCAGCAGCTTCTGCGTCTCGGTATAGCTGAGCAGGTCGGCGATATTCTCCTTCACCAGCTCGGTCAGATGGGTGGTGATGATCGTGCCGCAATCGACCACGGTCAGGCCGCGCATTCCCGCCTCGTCGCGCAGGCCGCGATCGATCCAGAGCGCGGGCAGGCCGAACACCGGCTCGCGCGTCGGCTCGCCCGGAAGGGTCGGACCATGGTCGTCGGGGTTGATGACCAGCAGCCGGTCGAGCCGGATCGTGCCGCGCGCCGCCTCGGTCTCCTTGATATGGACGACATATTCATTGGGCTTGAGCGCGAGATTGTCGATGATCCGCACCGCCGGCAGCACGAAGCCGTAATCGGCGGCCATCTGGCGGCGCAGCGCGCGCACCTGGTCGTCGAGCCGCGGTTCGCGCTGCTCGTCGTTGATCATCGGCAGCAGCGCATAGCCGATCTCGATCCGCACCGCATCGATCGCCAGCGTGCGGCTGATCGGTTCCTCGACCGGCGCCGCATCGTCCGTGGCGGCGGCGGCGGTCAGGCGCTCGCTCACGACCTTCGCCTTGGCATCCTTGTCCAGCTTCCACGCGGCCCAGCCGGTCAGCCCGGCGAACATCGCGAAGGGCAGGAAGGGCAGGCCGGGGATCAGCGCCAGCGCGCCCATCATCACCGCGACGATGCCGAACGCCTTGGGATAGCGGCCGAGCTGCTCGCCCAGCGCCGCGCCGGTCTTGCCGGTCGCGCCGCCCTTGGTCACCAGCAGGCCGGCGGCGGTGGAGACGATCAGCGCCGGGATCTGGCTGACCAGCCCGTCGCCGACGGTCAGCAGCGTATAGGTGTGGAACGCCTCGCCCAGCGGCACGCCATGGACCAGCACGCCCATGACCAGCCCGACCAGAACGTTGATCGCGGTGATGAGCAGCGCGGCGACCGCGTCGCCCTTCACGAACTTGGAGGCGCCGTCCATCGCGCCGTAGAAGCCGCTTTCCTGCTCGATCTCGCTGCGGCGCTCGCGCGCCTGCGTCTCGTCGATCGTGCCGGCGTTCAGGTCGGCGTCGATCGCCATCTGCTTGCCGGGCATCGCGTCCAGGCTGAACCGCGCCGCGACCTCGGCGATGCGACCCGCGCCCTTGGTGATGACGACGAAGTTGATGACGATCAGGATCATGAAGATCGTCAGCCCGATCACGGTCTCGCCGCCGATCAGGAACTCGCCGAACGCCGCGATCACGCCGCCCGCCGCATGCGCGCCCTCATGGCCATGGCCCAGGATCAGCCGGGTCGAGGCGAGGTTCAAGCCCAGCCGCAACATGGTCGAGATCAGCAGGATGGTCGGGAAGGCCGACAGCTGGAGCGGCTTGTCGATGAACAGCGAGGTCATCAGGATCATCACCGACAGGGTGATCGACAGGGCCAGGCCCAGGTCGAGCATCCAGCCGGGCATCGGCAGGATGAGCATCCCGATTATCGCGACCACGCCGATCGCGAGCGCCATGTCGCGATTGGCGCCGATCCGCTGGAGGAAGTTGGTGAGTGCGGGCATCGCCTGTCGTCCGGTCAGGCGGCGGGGACGGAGATGCCCGCCTCGATGAAGATCTTCAGCTTGTTGCGCATCGTCCGCACCGAGATGCCGAGGATGTTGGAGGCGGAGGTTCGGTTGCCCCGGCAGCGCTCCAGCGTCTTCAGGATCAGCGCGCGCTCCACCTCCTCGACCGTGCGGCCGACCAGCGGGTCGATGCCGTCATTGGCGTCGGTCGCGGGCGACAGGCGGCTGCCGTCGGACAGCACCAGGTCCTGCGCGCCGATCCGCTCGTCGCGGGCCAGCACGGCGGCGCGACGGACGACATTCTCCAGCTCGCCGACATTGCCGGGCCAGCCATGGCCGGCCAGCAGCGACAGCGCATCTTCGGTCAGGGGGCGCATCGGCAGTCCTTCGGTCGCCGCGACACGCGCGGCGAAATGATGGGCGAGGAGCGGGATGTCGGGCAGGCGCTCGACCAGCGGCGGCAGCGCGATGCGTGCCGCATCCAGCCGGGCGGCCAGATCGGCGCGGAACCGGCCGTCGTGCACGCGCGCCGCCAGGTCGGCGGTGGTGGAGGCGACCAGCCGGGTCGACGGCGCGGCGGCCAGCGCCATGGCCAGCCGGGCCTGCAGGCCGGCGGGCAGCCAGTCGATGTCGCGCAGGAACAGCGTGCCGCCCCGCGCCTCGTCCAGCTTGCCGCAGCGATCCGCGACCGCTTCCGGAAAGGCGCCGGCCCGGTGGCCGAACAGATCGGATTCGAGCACATCGGCCGGCACGCCCGCGCATTCGACCGTCAGCATCGGGCCCTGCCGCCCGGACTGCGCATGGATGCTGCGGGCGAGCAGCGCCTTGCCCGCGCCGACCGGGCCGGTCAGCAGCACCGGCATCCGCGCCGCCGCGATCGACGCGGCGAAGTCGACGGCGCGGCGCAGCGCCGCGTCCTGCCCGATGATCGTCGATCCCGGCCGCTCGGCGGCGGCGGCCAATGCGGCGGCGATCATCGCCAGCTCCGGCGGCAAGGGGACATAGTCGTCGGCCCCAGCGCGGATCGCCGCCACCGCCAGCGCGGCGGGCGCATCGATGCCGCAGGCCAGCACCGGTACCGCGAACCGCTCGGCGCGAAGCCCGGCGATGAAGCCGGCGACATCCAGCGCGACGTCGATCATGACCAGCGCGACATGCGCCCGGCGCATCGTCGTCATGGCCGAGGTCTCGTCATGCGCGACCACCACCACGGCCCCCGCCTGGGCGGCCAGCGCGGCGGCGCGGTCCAGTTCGCTCGCCGGGCGACCGATCAGCAGGATGCGGATTTCATGCGGGTCCATGCTGTGGCTCACTTTTCGGATTGCACGATTTCGGTGAGCGTCACGCCCAGGGATTCGTCGATCAGCACCACCTCGCCGCGGGCGATCAGGCGATCGTTGACGAAGATGTCGACCGGCTCGCCGACCTTGCGGTCCAGCTCGATCACCATGCCGGTCTGGAGCCGCAGCAACTCGCCGATCGGCATCCGCGAGCGGCCCAGCACCGCCTGCACCCGGACGGGCACGTCGTGCACCGCCTCCAGCCCGTCGGCCAGGTCGCTCTCGGCCGAGGCCTGACCCAGATCCTCCAGATTTTCCAGAAAGTCCTGCGCCGACGGATCGGCGACCATCGCGTTGTTGTCGGTCATGTCGGTCGTATCGGTCATTGCGGGCTCCATCACGCGTTCATCCACTGGCGGATCACCGCGGCGGCTTCGGGGGGAGAGGCGCCGACGGCATCGCCGACGCGTTGGAGGGAGGCGACCTTCACATCGCCATCGATTTGGGCGACGCTGACATCCGCACCGGGCAGGCGGGGAACGTCCGCACCGGCCGGGAGCGCGGCGCCGTCTTCGCCGTCAGGTCCGGCGAGCGCGGCGGCCTCGGCGGCGGCGTCCTTGTCGGCGCCGGGCGCGCGGATCATCTTCATCGCGACCAGGCCGACCGCGGCGATCAGCACCAGCTTGCCGAACCCGGCGAGCATGTCGATCGGCAGCTTCGACAACAGGCCCGGACCATCGTCCTTCAGCGTATCGTCGGCGGCGAAGGCCATGCTTTCGATGACGACGCTGTCGCCGCGCTGCGTATCCGCGCCGACCGCATTCTCGACCAGCCGCGTCAGCCGCTGCACCTGCGGCGCGGGCAGACCCTTGGCGCCGCCATCGACCATCACCGCGACGGTCAGGCGCTTGATCCGGCCCGGACCCCGGGTGACGACGCTGTGCGTCTTGCTGTTCAAATAGGTGGTGTCCTCGGACGTCTGGTCGTGCGCCTCGGTCTTGCCGTTGCCGTCGCCGGTCTTGCCCTGTGCGTCGGGCAGCTGGGTGGAGACGCTGGCGACCGGCGGGGCGGCGTTGGTCTCGTTCGACTGGTCCTTGCCCGCCACGGTCACGACATGGGCCACGACCTGCTTGTCCGGATCATAGACCTCGGATTCCTCCTGCGTCTGGTCGCGGTCGATCTCGGCCGACACCTCGGCGCGGACCTTGCCCTGGCCGACGATCGGCGACAGCAAGGCCTCGATCTCGTCGCGCATCCGGCCCTCGACCTGCGCCTGGCGCTCGTCGGCGGTGCCGCCGCCGCCGGTCGCGGCGTCGCCGGCGCGGGCGAGCAGGGCGCCCGACTGGTCGACGATCGACACCGCCTCGGGCGAGAGTTCGGGGACGGAGGAGGAGACGAGATAGCGGATCGACTGCACCGCCTCGGCCGGCAGGCGGCCGCGCGTCTTCACGGTGACGGCGGCGGTGGCCTTGGTCGCGCTGGTCGCGAACATCGCCCGCTCGGGCATCACGATATGGACGCGCGCCGCGGTGACGTCCTGGAGCGTCTGGATCGAGCGCGACAGCTCGCCCTCGATCGCCCGCGTCTCGTTCAGCTTGGCGCGGCTGGCGGAGACGCCGAACGGCTCCTCCTGGTCCAGCACCTCATAGCCGATCTTGCCGCCCAGCTTGTCGCCGGCCATCGCCATGCGCAGCTCTGCGAGCTTGCTCTCCGGTGCCATGATCGACGTGCCGTCGGCCGACAGCTGGAAGGGGATGCTTTGTCCTTTAAGCTTTTCCGCGATGCCCTGGGCCGATGACGGGTCCAGGTCGGTGTACAGGAATCCCATGCGTTCGTCGCCGCCACGCAGTGCGACCATGGCCAGCACCGCAAGCATCGCTGCGGCGACCCCTCCCATCATCAGGAGGCGCTGGCGTCCGATCTGGGTCCAAAATGTTCTGACTTGATCCAAGATCCGTCCTGTCCGAGCCGGTGCCAATTGCTGGGTTCATTATAGGCGGGCGGCGGGTCGGCAGTTTGTGCCGGGCGGAAAAACTTGCCGTGACGGAATGGCCGGTGGGCAGGGGCTGCCGGGTAGCCGGATGCGACGAGGCCCGCGGATCGCCGACGATCCGCGGGCCTCGAAGAAAGGAAGAGGGCTGGGGCGCGATCAGCTGTCCTGCGGCGGCGGTCCCGACAACAGGCCGGCCAGCGCCTGGCGCACGGCCTCGGCCCGCGCCGCGCCGTCCAGCACCACGCCGCCGCGATCCCAGTGGATATGCGCGTCGCCCTCGGCCAGCGTCGTGTCGCCGACCACGGTCAGCGCCAGCCGGCGGCGATCGCCAGCCTGGCGCACCGCGATCAGCCGCTCGATCTCCTCGACCAGGCTCGGCGCGACCGAGACCTGGATCTCCTGCCCGCGCTGCACCTGTTGCAGCACGCGGCCGATCGCGGCGTCGATCGCCGCGCCGGGAGCCTCGGTGAGTGCGCGCGCGGCGAGCATCTCGGCGGCGGCATGGGCGACCTCGGCCGCTTCTCGCGTGCAGCGATCGGCGATGGCGGTGAGTTCGCCCTCGATCTCCTCGACCGTGGCGTGGAGCGCATCGACGGCGGCGAGCAGGGCGGCCTCGCGCTCCAGCCGGGCGGCGGCGCGACCGGCCTCATAGGCCTCGCCGCGCGCATCGGTCAGCGCCGACTCGCGGTCCTGACGCGCGACGACCAGATCGGCCTCGAGCACCGCGACGCGCAGGCGGAGTTCGTCCGCCGACAGGCTGTCGTTGCCGGCGCCGGGCGTGGGGCTCGCCTCGAACACGCGTTCGAAGGCAAAGGGGCGGATGTGGAAACTATGGTCCATGGCGTCAGGCGATCATCGCGTCGTCGTTCTTGGGATCGTTCAGCATGATCTCGCCCGTATCGGCGAGCTGCTTGGCGAGGCGGACGAGGCCGTTCTGCGCTTCCTCGCAGTCGCGTGCGCGCACCGGGCCCATGCCGGCCATGTCCTCGCGCATCAGCTTGGCCGAGCGTTCGGTCATCGTGCCCATGAACAGGTCGCGGATCGCAGTCGGCGCGCCCTTCAGCGCCAGCGCCATCTGCCGCTTGTCGGCGACGCGGACGATCGCGGCGATCGCGGACGGCATCAGCTTGCCCAGATCCTCGAAGGTGAACATCAGCGAGCGGATCCGCTCGGCGCTGTCGGGCGAGGCATTGTCGAGCGCGCCGAGCATCGCCTCCTCGGTCGAGCGGTCCATCGCGTTGAACACTTCGGCCATCGCCTCGTGCGGGTCGCGGCGCTGGGCGCGGGACAGGTTGTTCATGAACTCGCTGCGCAGCGTATGCTCGACCTGGAGCAGCACGTCCTTCTGCACCGTCTCCATGCGCAGCATCCGCTGCACCACGTCGACCGCATTGTCGCGCGGCAGCTTGCTCAGCACGCGCGCGGCGTGATCCGCCTTCAGCTTGGACAGGATGACCGCGACGGTCTGCGGATATTCGTTCTTCAGATAGCCGGCGAGCACCGTCTCGCTGACGTTGGATAGCTTGTCCCACATCGTCCGGCCGGCGGGACCGCGGATATCCTCCATGATCTCGCGCACCTTGTCGCCGGGCAGCAGCCCTTCGAGCAGGCGTTCGGTCGTCTCGAACGAGCCGTGCAGGGAGTTCATGCCGGACACTTCATTGGCGAAGGAGCCCAGCAGATGCTCCGCGACCGACGCGGGCACGCGGCCGAGCGACGCCATCGCCGCCGACAGCTCCTTGATCTCCTCGACCGACAGATTCTCCCAGATCGGCGCGCCATGATCCTTGCCGAGAACCAGCATCAATGTCGCTGCGCGCTCGATGCCGCTATAGCGTTTCAGCTCCGGCGGTTCGGTCAGCATCGTCATGGTTACCATCCCGTAAATTGCACCAGTTCGCGATCCCGAAAGGGCGAACCATCCTATTATAGGAGGGACCGGATCGACCGGGGCGAGGGCGGGCGAGAATCATGGCCAATAACAGCGCAATGATCGGGCTGGGGATACTGACCGGAAATTCCGGTATCTACAACAGCTTCAAGATGCCGAAGATCGAGACCAGGGCGCAACGCATCGCCAAGGCGGCCTTCATCACCAAGGAAACGACCCCGCCTTGGAAGGAAAAGGCGTCGACCGTGCCGGTGAGCGCGCAAGTGTCGCAGATCAAGTCGATGTACTCCATCATCGACAAGCCCAGCGGCCTCACCGCCGGCCTTTCGGACGATGTGAAGACGGTATTCGCCGCCTATAAGGCGACCGACCGATTGCGCCTGCTCGCCGATGCTGCCGCCAAACCGGGCGTGACCGACATCGAACGGCAAAGCCTGCAAAAGGCCTTTGCCAAAGGATTGACGGACTTGAAGAAGTATCTGGCGAGTGCGCCATCGGACAAGGTCGACCTGGCCTATGGCCGCGTCGCCCGCCAGGTGCAGACGGTCGGCGTGGCCACCTCATCGTCCCAGTCGATGGGCGCGATCGTCGGTGAACAGGTCGCGAATTCCTCTACCGCTGCCCTCTCGGGGCTGACCGGGAAAGAAAAGTTCACGATCACGCTCAAGGATTACGGGGTGAGCGACACGGTAACGATCGATCTGTCGACCGTCACCCAGCCGCCCACCCTGTCCGGGGTGGCGAAGGCGGCCAATGATGCGATCGCCACCCTGTCCAAGAAGAATGCGGATGGGTCCGTCGTCCTGGACGGCGATGGCAAGCCCGTGCCGCGCTATTCGACGCGATTCTCGCTCCAATATACGCCGCCGCCATCGACCAAGGACTCCAATATCAAGAGCGCGCAGGAGGAGACCGGCCGCTACGCCTTGCAGATCCAGCGCGGCGGTACGGAATCCGTGTCGATCGACCAGGTCGGTGGCGACGATGCCATCATGGTGGCGGCCGGTTACAGCGAGTCGAGCTTCGACTCGAGTATCGGCTCCGACGGCAAACCGAAAAGCTATGTCTCCACGACCAGCGCGATCGCGACGGCGATCACGCGTTTCGACCGGGCCGATGGCGACCTGGCGCGCAAGACGCTGTCGACCCTGACCGCGGTCGATCGCATCGCGACCGAGAAGGCGCAGTTCAAGCAGGACAGCGATACGAGCAAGACCAAGAGCAAGGCGGACCCCACGGTGATGGCGGGGCTGTCCGTGGCATCGATGGTGACCGATGGCGAGGGCAACAGCTACATCGTCGGTACCACCGCCGGGGATCTGGGAGCGAACCGCTCGGACGGCCAGGACGATATGGTGCTGACCAAGGTCAGCAGCGAGGGCAAGATGTTGTGGCAGCGGACGCTGGGCACTGCTGGGTCGGCAAAGGGCGCGGCCGTCTCGCTGGCGCCGGATGGCGGGATCGTGGTGGCCGCGACGGTGACCGGCGGCATCGACTCCACCACCAGCGATGGCGACATGCTGGTCACCCGCTTCGACGCGATGGGGGACAGCCAGTTCGAAACGCTGATTAAGTCTTCGGGTACGGATGTCGCGAACGCGCTTGCCGTCGCGGCGGACGGTACGATCGCGGTCGGAGGCCGGAGCGGTGCAAAGGGGGATGCGTTCGTCGTGACCCTGTCCGCAGCCGGGAAGGAGCAGGCGCGCCGAACCATCGGGACGACTGGAAGCGGGACGGTGCGGGCCTTGGCGTTCGGCGCGAACGGCTCCCTCGTCGCGCTGACCAACGAAGCCGGACACGCCAAGCTGCACAGCATGAAGGCGCAAGCCATCGCCACCGATCAGGCGAGCTTGGATCTGGGCACTGCCGATGCCCGGTCGCTGGCGGTCGCCAGCGACGGCACGATCGCGGTCGTCGGTGCCACTTCCGCGGCGATCACGGGCGACAAGGTGAACCAAACAGCCGGTGGTCGGGACGGCTTCCTGACCCGGGTGGCCAGTGATCTGACCGGCGCGACGACGACCTATCTGGCCACAAGCGGCGACGACCAGATCGACAGCGTCAGGTTCATGAACGGTGACTTCTATGTCGGCGGCCGAACCAACGGCAACCTGGACGGCACGCGGACCGGCATGCTCGACGCCTTTGTCGCGCGAATCGATTCGGGCACCGGCGCGATCGGCATGACCCGCCAGTTCGGTCGCAAGGACGGCAGCTATGAACCGGTGATCGTCTCGGCGGCGAAGGGGGGATCGACGGCGCTCTCCGCGCTCGGCCTGTATCGTGGCACCCTTACTCCAACGGACTCGACCAAGCTGGAGGCGCAGACCGATCTGCGCCCGGGCGACAGCTTCAAGATCAAGGTCAATGGCGGATATGCCAAGACGATCACGATCGAGGAGAATGACACGCTCAACACCTTGACGGACAAGGTGCGCAAGGCCACCGGCAGCCGCTACGCCACCGTGAGCATGAGCTATGCCGACAAGGGGCGGGGGCTTCGGATCGCTGCGCAGCCGGGCCAGGAAATCGAATTGATCGCGGGCGCGACCGGCCGGGATGCGCTGAGCAAGCTGGGCCTGGAGGCTCGGCGTATTTCGGCACCCGCGACCGCGAGCAAGGGTGCGCCGTTGGTCACGCCTGGCGGCAGCTTCGGCCTGGATCTGTCCGACAGCCTGTCGCTGGCGAGCAGGAGTGACGCCAAGATCGCGTTGGCCCGCATGGAACAGGCGGTTTCCTACAGCCAGTCGGCCTATCGATCGCTCTATTGGGACGATGCCAAGGCGGCACGGGCCGACCCACCGAAAAACAAGGGCGGCGGCGATGCCGCCGCCGTCGCGCGCTACAATGCGCAGACCGCCAGCTACCAGGCCGCGCTCGATCGTCTCGGCGCCGGCTCCTCCACCTCTTTCGGATTCTGACCCATGGCCGACGGCATTCCCCCCATCCTCTCCGGCATCGCGCGCGAGATGCGGCATCTGGCCGAGCGGCAGAAGGTGGTCGCGCAGAACATCGCCAATTCGGAGACGCCCGGCTACAAGGCGCAGGACGTGGTCGCGCCCGATTTCTCGGCGCTGCTCGACGTGCATTCGGGCCCGGCGACGATCGCGCGGCCGCAGGTCGCGCTGACCGCCGGCATGAGCGCGCTGGGCGCACGGCCGCTGCGCGGCAGCGGCGCGGTGATCGTCGATCATGACGTGAGCGAGACCAAGCCCGACGGCAACAATGTGACGCTGGAGGACCAGCTGCTCAAGATGGGCCGTATCCAGTCCGACTTCGCCGCGATGACCAGCCTCTATCGCAAGCAGCAGGGCCTGCTGCGCACGGCGATCGGCAAGAGCGGGGGCTGATCCCCGCCGGCCACCGTCAGACGAACAGCGCCGCCACGACGCCGGCGACATGGCCGGTCGGCAGCGGGTCGAGCGCGATCTCCGTCTCGGGCAGGACGCTGTATCCCTTCATCGCGCCGTGCCGGTCGAGCGCGACCGACACCAGGCGAAAACCGCCCTCGACCTCGATCAGGGCCAGGCCGCCGGCTTGCGGATAGCGGTCGGGATCGACGATCACCACCGACTGTCCGGGCAGGCCGCCGCCCAGGGTCGGCCGGCAGACGCGCAGGCCGAAGGCGCGCGGGCCGGCGATGGCGGGGCATTCCACCCGCATCCCCGTCGGCGTCATCGCGATCAGCCCGTCGGCCAGCGGCGCGCCGAACAGCGGCACCATCCGCTGGACCGGCGAAACCGGCATCGGCATCTGGCTGGGCGCGGCATCGACCGGAAAGGCGTCGGCCTCGCCACCCGCCAGGCGCACCAAATCCTGGCGCAACCCGGCGATGCGCTGGCGACTGCGGTCGTGGCGGCGCTGCGGGCCGCCGATCGACGCCAGATAGGGCTCGAGCACGCCCTGTTCGTGCCAGCTGACGAGCTGTTTCCGCAAGGCTGCATCATCGGCGACGTCGAACAGGCGGCACAGCGAGTCGATCGTCTGGCGATTCCAGCGATCCAGTCCCTTCTGCGCATTCTCGATCCGCGACAGGATCACCGGCGGAATGTCATAGTCGCGATCGAGCAGCGGGGCGCTCAGTTGCGGGTCGGTGGCGCGGCGGTGGCGCATCGCCGCGGCGAGGAGCAGCGCCATCCGCGCCTCCTCCTCGTCGTCGCTCGCGGCGCCTTCGGCGAAGGGTGCGTACCAGCGTTCGATATCGAAATCGGGGGCGTCCATGTCGAGCAGCAGGTCGACCGGCGCGACATCCAGCGCGGCGGCGATCCGCACCAGCTCGTCGGCCCGCGCGAACACCTCGCCCCGCTCGATCTTCGACAGGCGGATATAGGGAATGTCGCGCAGCGACGCGGCGAAGGGCAGCAGCTTGAGCTGGCCCCGCTCCATCCGCCGTTCGCGGATGCGATTGGGGAAGACGACGTTGCGGAAGCGATCGACGGGGATGCTGCCCGGCGGCCCGGCCGCGACCATGGGGTCGCCGCGACGGGTGCGACGGCGACGCAACGGTACATCGACCTCAAGGGCCGAGCGGTCAGGATTCATTCCTACTTCCCAAGCTCAGACGGGCGCTCTGTCCCTTGCCGAACCTGCATATCGGATGAACGACGCTTCCGATAGATGGGAAGCAATATGGTTAGTGGACGGTGGGGCGATCCATCGCCGCCAGCATCGGCCAGATGCCGTCGGTCGCCATCGGCAGCACGGGCAGGGCATGGCCGTCGCAGCCGGCCAGGTCGAACAGCCAGGCGGGATCGCTGGTCGGCCGGTCATGGGTCAGGGTCAGCCCGGTACCGTCGGTGACCAGGGTGACGGCGGCGCCCATGGCGGGCGCGGTGGCGAGGCGGGCGAGCAACTGGCGAGCGGCCAGGTCGAAAGCGACGACGGCGGGGCGCAGCACCGGATCGCCGGTCAGGACGCGGGCCCGGTCGAGGCAGATGCGCGAGTCCGACGTCCATAGCGTCAGCCGGCCGTCCGGGGTTCGCGCGAGCAGGGCGGCATCGCTGAGCGAGAGCAGGCCACGCGCCACGACGATCAGGTCGCCGGCGGCTTGCTGGAAGTCGGTGTCGACCAGCGCCATCAACGGAGCGATGCGCTTGTCCACCAAATTGTCGCCCATCATCGATACGCTCTCCAGATACTTCTTCATTCTAGGAGCGTTGCGCCGTTTCAGGGCGTAGGTTGCGGGAATTACGGTCGGACGGCGACGCAGCGACACGGGATCAGCGTGCGGCGGCGTCGGCGGGCTTGGCGATGGCGCGCGGGCGGGCGGGCAGGGCCGGGCTGCGCAGGCCATCGGCGAAACGCGGCGTGCGCTGGGCCAGTTCGGCGATCGCCACCGCCGCCCGCTTGGCGACTTGGCGCGAGCGTTCGCGCGCCGCGTCGTCGATCATGGAGACGGCGTTTTCCTCTTCGCTCAGGCTGAGGCGGCGTTCGATCGCCTCGCGATGGGTCGCGATCCGCTCCTCCAGCGCGCGGACCTCGGTGGGGTCGACCGGATAGAGGTCCGAGCGGAGGCGCGGGCCGGTGGTGGTGCCGGCGGCCGGGGCGCGGGTGCGGGCGCGGCGCTTGAGCTGGTCCATGCCGACGGTGCGCAGATGCTCGACATATTCGCTGACCAGGCGGGTCCGCGTGGTGTCGGCCATATAGGAGGAAGCACCCGATTCGGTCCGCTCCAGCGATTCCTCGTCGAGCAGCATCGATTCCAGGCTGTTCTCCTCGCCCTCTCCGGTCGTCGAGACGGCGTGGAGCGACACGGTGGTCGCGGCGACGCGCTTCGCCGAGGGGCGCTGGTCGGTCATCAGGCGGAAGCGCAGGCCCTGCAGCTCGCCGCGGATCTGCCAGTTCACGAAGGTGGTGAACTGCGCCTTTTCCGGGTTGTAGGCCTGGATCGCGCGGTGGACGCCGATCGCGCAGACCTGCTCGGCATCCTCCCAATGGGCGAGAAGGCCGTATTGGCGGATGAAGTGGCGGATGCGGGGCGCGATCAGCTTCAGGATGGTCGCGAAGGCGCGCTCGGATTCAACGCGCTGCCGGTTCGTCTGGCGCTCGCCCTCGGCGGGCGTGGCGGCGATCACGGTAGCGACGGCGGCTTCCAGAGCGGCGGTGATCTTGGACATTGCAGGTTCCCCAAACCCAGGAGCGACGTTCGCTCCGTACGAGGACCTTAGTGAAGCGAAATGGTTAACATCCTGTATAAATCCATTAGGACTTGTTCTCGATCCTATAATGGACGGTGGCGCTTCTCAGAGGGTTCGCGCGAAGCGGCCCGCGTCGATGTGATGATCGACATAGCCGAGCAGCCAGTTGCGATGCGCGGCGGTGGCGGTGCCCGCCTGGGCGATTCGCCGGCCGCTGTCGCCGCTGCCGACCTGCGCGTGGAGCAGGGTGCGGGCGCGATGCTCGTCGAGCCCGCCATGGCGCAGGAAGCGGATCGCGTCGCCCAGGCCCAGGTGATGCGCCAGATAGGCCAGTCGCGCGGTGCCCGATTCGGCGCCATCGATATTGACGCCGGCCCGCTCCAGCCCGTCGAGATTGCGGCGGGCATAATCGGCGATGCCATTGATCGCGGCGGTGGGATCGTAACGGAGCGCGAGGATATTGGCGCGTGCGCTGGCCAGCACCTGACCGTTCCCGCCCAGCCAGCCATTGGCGCTGGCGAGGGCGTTCAGCCAGGTGCCCTGCGTCTCGGCCATGCCTTCCCAGGTGCGGCTGAGGAACTGGCCTAGGCCGGCGGCGCTGGAGCGCGGGTTGCGCGACAGGGTCTGCCAGCGGCCGGACGAATCCTTGCCCGCCTCGGCATCGACGATCGCGGCCAGCGCGGTGGCGGGAATCCCGGTGCGTGCGGCGGCGGTGCGCAGCGCGGGGGCATGGATCTGGTTGGGGCCGAGCCCATCGACCTCGACCGAGGCCGTCGTCGGTGACGATGCGTGGACCGCCGGCTTCGCGGGCGCACTCGGCGCGGCCGGCGATGGGGCGGACTCGCCCAACAGTGCGAGGAGGGAATCGAGATTGGCGCGGCGCGTGTCGCTGTCGAACGAGGGCAGGCGGCCGCCATCCTCCTGGTCGGAGCGACCGGTCGGCCCGAGCGCGGCGCGCCACAGGCGCTGCGACATTTCCGCCTGCGCCTCGCCATAGATCAGCGCCGCGCGCCGCGCCGGCGGCAGCGCCTGGAAGGCGAGGCGGTCGATCACGGTCGCGGACTGGTACGGCGGAACCGCCCGGCACGCGCGCCGACCCGGTCGTCATTCGCCATCTGTTCGGCATTGGCCTCGAGGCGCACCGCTTCCTCGCGGAAGGTGCCGGCGGCATTCTCGATCGCGGTGCGCGAGCCATAGCAGTCCACCGCCTGGCGACGCAGTTCCTCCAGCTGGGCATGGGCCAGCGCCCGCCGCTCGCGCAGGCGCTGGCGGTCGGCGCGGGCGCGCACGAAGAAATGCTCGGTCAACATGCGATGGTCGCTGCCGGACGCGACGCTTTCGCGGCGCATCGCGGCATCGATCTCGCGCTGCGCCAGCTCGACGCGTTGCAGTTCGTCGATGGCCTGGCCGATCGCCGCGCGCACCTGGTCGAGCTGGCGATCGGTCACGCGCAGCGCGGTGTCATAGGGCGTCTTCACGCCGCATCCTCCAGCGTCCGAGCCCCCTCGATCAGGGCGTTCAGGTCGGCGAAGATCTCATCGGCGCGGCCGCGATCCTGCTTGCCCTGCTTCAACAGCCCCTCGATCGTCGGCGCCAGCCGGATCGCGGTGTCGACCTCTGCATTGGAGCCGGGCTTGTAGACGCCGAGCTGCACCATCTCCTCCATGTCGCCGAAGGTCGACAACATGCGGCGCGCGGCGAGGCGGGTCTCGTTCTCGGCGGCGTCGTGGCAGTGCGGTAGGGTGCGCGAGACCGACTTGAGCACGTCGATCGCCGGATAGCGGCCACGCTCGGCGATCTTGCGGCTGATCACGACGTGACCGTCCAGGATGCCGCGCACCGCGTCGGCGACCGGCTCGTTATGATCGTCGCCATCGACCAGCACGGTGAAGACGCCGGTGATCGATCCCTGGCCGGCGCGGCCGGGGCCGGCACGCTCCAGCAGGCGCGGCAGTTCGGCGAAGACGGTCGGCGTATAGCCCTTGGTCGCGGGCGGTTCGCCGCTGGCCAGGCCGATCTCGCGCTGCGCCATGGCGAAGCGGGTGACCGAGTCCATCAGGCACAAGACGTTCAGCCCCTGGTCGCGGAAATGCTCGGCGATCGCCATCGTCGTCCAGGCGGCCTGGCGGCGCATCAGCGCCGGCTCGTCGCTGGTCGCGACGACCACGACGCTGCGGGCGAGACCCTCCGGTCCCAGATCGTCCTCGACGAATTCCTGCACCTCGCGACCGCGCTCGCCGATCAGGCCGATGACGGCCACGTCGCACTTGGTCCAGCGCGCCAGCATCGACAGCAGCACCGACTTGCCGACGCCCGAACCCGCGAACAGGCCCAGTCGCTGCCCGGTGCAGAGCGGCGCGAACACGTCGAGCGCGCGTACGCCGGTCTCCAGCTTGGCGCCGACCCGGGCGCGCTCGGCGGCCGGGGGCGGCGCGGCGCGGATCGGCCGGGCGACGAGCCCCGAGGGCAGGATGCCGCGACCGTCGACCGGACGGCCCAGGCCATCGACCATGCGGCCCAGCCAGGTCACGTCGGGGCGGACGTTGAACTGGCCGGCGGCCAGCACCGCGCGCGCGCCGGTGGCGATGCCATAGGGGTCGCTGAACGGCAGGCACTGGCACAGATCGCCTTCCAGGCCGGTGACTTCCGCTTCCAGCGTGCCCTTGTCATGGGCGATGCGCAGGCGCGATCCGATCGCGGCGGCGCCGGTCAGGCCGGCGACCTCGATCAGCGCGCCGCGCACCGAGACGACCATGCCGTAGCGATCCTCGCGCGGCATGTCGCGCAGGGAGGCCGCGGCCATCGCGAAGGAGCTGTCCGGGCGCATCAGGCGGCCTCCCCCTGGATGTGGGCGAACACCGCCGTTTCATGGTCGATCAGCACCCGGCAGGCGCCGAGCGCGCGGTAGAAGTCGTTGGTGGCGACGAACCGGGCGAATTCCAGGCAGGCCGCGCGGGCCGCCGGGCGTTCGAACACGCTCATCAGATCGGCGAGCAGGTCGACCACCTGGTTCTGGTGGTTGGCGCGATTGGGTTCGTCGATATAGGCGAACATGGTGGCCAGGTAGAGCCGACGGGCCGGCGTCGTGGCCTGATCGGGGTGCATCACCTCGCGCGCGCGCAGCAGCGACACCTGATTTTCGATCAGCAATTCAGTGCGGCCTCGGGCTCGAAGGACCGCGCCGTTCACGATCATCTTCTCGCCATCGCGCAACGCAATCCGCAGGGTCATCGATCGGCTCCATTCATGTGATGGGCATCTTATAGGAACCGTATCGGCAGGTTCGGGCGCGGCCCGGCAATTTTTGCCGTCACTTTCTGGCGGGGCGGCAAATCCGGCCCGGTGGCGACCGGCCGCGACCGCGTCCCTCTATAATCGGTTAAGACGGGCATCGGCCCGCCGCTGTCCCCCGTCCTGTCCCGCATAGGAGACGCACAAGTGAGTCTTTATTCCGCCCTGTCGGCCGGCGTGTCCGGCCTCAACGCGCAGAGCAGCGCGATGGCGACCGTCGCCGACAACATCACCAACATCAACACGGTCGGCTACAAGGCCACCGAGACCCAGTTCAGCACGATGGTGGGCGAGGGGCGCGCGGGCGCGACCTATGTCGCCGGCGGCGTCAAGGCCGTGGCCCATTCGCTGATCTCCAAGGCCGGTCTGCCCACGCCGTCGAGCAACTCGACCGACCTGTCGATCAACGGCAACGGTTTCTTCGTCACGCGCACCGGTTCGGACGCGAACAGCGCCGTGTCGCTGACCCGCGCCGGCTCGTTCGTGCCGAACAAGCAGGGCTATCTGGTCAACACCTCGGGCGCCTATCTTCAGGGATGGCGCCTGTCGCCGACCGGCGGCTATACCAACACCGGCACGATGAGCGGCCTGGAAGCGGTCAAGCTCAACGACCTGCAGGGGACGGCCAGCGCGACCACCACCATCGCGATGAAGGCGAATTTCCCGACCACCACCACGGCCTATACCGGCACCTACAATGCCGGCGACCTGGCGTCGGGCGCGGTGGCGCCGGCATTCACCCGGCCGATGGACGTGACCGACGCGCAGGGCGTGTCGCATCGTGTGAACCTGGCGGTGATCCGCACCGGGGTGAACACGTGGAAGGGCGAGATCTATGCCTCGCCGGCCAGCGAGGTGACGGCCGGCGGCGGCGTGCTGGCCAGCGGCACGATCAAGTTCAACGCGGACGGCAGCCTGGACAAGGCCGGCAGCAGCGCCGCGCTGTTCGGATCGATCACGCCGAGCTGGACGAACGGCGCGGCCGCATCGCCGATCGCGCTCAACTTCGGCGACAATGGCGGCGTCAATGGCTTCACCTCCTATGACACGCCGTTCACTGCGACGCCGACCGTCAATGGCGGCAAATTGGGGACGATCGCATCGATCGAGGTGTCCACCGACGGCATCGTCAGCGCCAAGTTCGAGGATGGCACGTCGCGCGCCGTGTTCAAGCTGCCGATCGCGACCGTGCCCAATCCGGACGGCATGACCCGCACCTCGGGCAACGGCTTCGCCACCTCCAGCCAGTCGGGCGACTTCAAGATCGTCGCGCCCGGCGAGGGCGGCGGCACCATCTCCGCCTTCTCGCTGGAGGCATCGACCTCCGACCTGGGCAAGGAGTTCACCGACATGATCCGCTTCCAGCGCGCCTACAGCGCCTCGTCGAAGATCATCACCACGGTGGACGACATGCTCCAGGAAGTCAGCAACCTGAAGCGCTAAGATAAGGAACGGACGCGGTGTCGCTCAGTCAGATCCTGTCATCGGCCCTGTCGGGCCTCAACGCGGCGCAGGCCGGCATCCGCACCGCGTCCAACAACATCGCCAACGTCAACACGACCGGCTATGCGCGCGAAAGAGTGTCGCAGCAGACCGGCGTGGCCGGCGGCCGGACCAACGGCGTGCTGGTCGGCGAACCCGCCCGGGTCGCCGACCGCTACCTGGAGGATGTGGTCCTTGGCCGCGCGAGCGATGCGGGCGCGGCGGCCACCGCCTCCGACTATCTGCAACGCCTGCAGGCGCTGCTCGGATCGCCGGGATCGGAGACCGCGCTGCCGGGCCGGTTGCAGGCGATCATCGCCACCACCACCGCGCTCGGCGGCACGACCGGCGGTACCACCGCCGGCACGCAGGCGGCCGCGGCCATGATGGGGGCGATCGCCGATACGGTCGCGACGATGCAGTCGATCGGCAGCGATGTCGAGGCGATGCGGAGCGAGGTGGACCAGGATACCGGGCAGACGGTGCGGCGGATCAACACGCTGCTCCAGACGCTGCACGGCCTGAACGACGATATTTCCCGGGCCGAGGCGCTGGGGCAGAGTTCGGCCGGCGCGGCCGACCGGCGGACCACGGCGATTGAGGAATTGTCGGGGCTGATCGGCATCGACACGCAGCGCCTGCCCAATGGCCGCATCACCATCGCGACCAAGGGCGGCGCGACGCTGCTCGACAAGCTGCCACGCCAGTTGAGCTATGACAGCAACGGCTCGGCGACCATGACCTCGGGCTATCCGGCGATCACGGTGCATTTCGCCGACGAGAAGGGCGTATCCGGCGCCGCCACGGGCGAGACGCTGGACGGGCCGCAGCTCGGCGGCAAGCTGGGCGGGTTGATCGACCTGCGCGACCGGCAACTGCCCGATTTCGCCGAGCGGCTGGGCTCGGTCTTTACCGGCCTCGCCAAGGCGCTGAACGCCGCCAGCAACGCCGGTACGGCCGTGCCCGCGCCCAATCGGCTGGAGGGGCGGCCGACCTTGCTGTCCGGCAGCGACCGGCTGGGGTTCGGCGGCGGCATCACCGTGGCGGTCACCGCGCGCGACGGTACGCTGGTCGGTCAGTCCACGATCGACCTGTCCGGCCTGTCGACCGTCGATGACGCGATCGCCGCGATCAATGCCGGATTGGGCGGAGCGGCCACCGCCAGTTTCACCAATGGCAGCTTGTCGATCACGGCGGCGGGCAGCACCAACGGCGTGGTGGTCGCGCAGGACGGCAGCAACCCCAGCGCGCGCGGCGGCGTCGGCTTCTCGCACTATTTCGGGCTGAACGACGTGGTGCGCAGCAAGACCGCGCCGCTCGTCCCCTCCGGCTTCGTGGCGAGCGACGCACACGGGCTGAACTTCTCGGCCGGCGCGACCGTGGAGATGGCGGTCCGCGACTCCAACGGACGGGTCGCGGCGACCTACAGCCTGACCGGCAGCGCCGGGGCCAAGGTCGGCGACCTGGTGACCGAACTGAACGCCAGTCCGCTGGCGCGATACGGTGCCTTCTCGCTCGACGATGGCGGCCGCATCCGGTTCAGCGCCAGCAGCACCAATGGCGGTGCCGAGGTGTCGATCCGGCGGGATACCACCACCCGTGGCACGACCGGCCTGGGCTTCTCGGCCATGGCCGGGTTCGGCGGCCATGAGGCGGGGCTGGCCGGCGCCAGCATCAGCCGCATCATGACGGCCGACGCCACCCGCGTGCCGCTGGCCCGGCTACAGGCCGCCTCGGTCGGGCAGAAGGCGCTGGGCGTCGGCGACCGCTCGGGTGCGAGCGATGTCATCAACGCCCTCTCGGCCGCGACCGAGCTCGGGCGGGACGGCACCACCAGCGTCCAGCAGCTCGCCACCAGGGTGCTGGGCGAGACGGCGGGCACCGCCAGCCGCGCCAAGGAGCGCGCCGAGGAAACCGGCGATCGCCGCAACGACGCCGCCGCCCGGCGCGACAGCTTCTCGGGCGTCAACCTGGACGAGGAACTGGGCCAGCTCGTCGTGCTCCAGAACAGCTACTCCGCCTCCGCCCGGCTGATCAGCGTCGCGAACCAGATGTTCGACTCGCTGCTCGGCACCATCAAATAAGGATCGGTCATGACCCGTATCGCCACCATTCCGCTTCAGCAGGCGCAGGCCGCCGGCATGGCCCGCGCCACCGGCAAGCTGAACGACGTGATCACCAAGCTCAGCTCGGGCAAGAAAGCGCCCGACCTCGCCGGCCTCGGCAGCGATGCGGTCCGCTCGCTCTCGACGCGCAACATGCTCGCCCGGCAGGAGGCGCAAGGCAAGGCGGCGTCGCAGCTCGGCACGACGTTGTCGCTCTACGCCACCAATATCGGTGCCATCGACGAGTCGGTGACCAGCCTGCGCACGGCGTTGCTGACCGCGGCGGGGACCGGAGACGGCACCGGCGTGCAGGGCGCGATCGCCGGTGCGTTTCAGCAGGTCCGCAACGCGCTCAATGCCAGTGACGGCGAAGTGGCGCTGTTCGCCGGCAGCCAGACCCAGGGCACGCCCTTCAAGCCGGTGACGCTGGCCGATACGGTCGGCGCCACGACCGCCACCGCCTTCGCCGATGACGGCGTGCGCGCCTCGGCGCGGGTCGGCGACGCGATCGACGTGACATACGGCGTGTCGGCGCGGGAACTCGGCGGCGACCTGCTCCAGGCGTTCCGTACCCTGGCGGAGGCCGGCGATATCGGCAGCACGCCGACGGCGGCGCAGAAGGCGGCGATGCAGAGCGCGGCGGAGCAGATCCAGAAGGCCCTGTCCGGCGTGCGGTCGATCGACGGCGAAAACGGCCGCAAACAGGCGCTGCTCGAATCGCTCGGCACGCGGGCCGCGGAACGCAGCACGCTGCTCAAGGGCGTGATCGCCGATGCGGAAGATGCCGATTACGCGCAATTGTCCACCGAACTGGACCAGCAGCAACAGGTGCTGAAGGCCAGCTATTCGGTGTTCAGCCAAGTCTCGAAGCTCAGCCTGACCGATTATATCCGCTGATCCGATTTGGTCTTCGGCGATTCCGATCCGGCGCTGCGCGCGTAGCGAAGCGATCCGGCGCCCGCTCCGGACGCCTTGAACCGCTCCGCCACGCTCGTGATGACGATGCCGGGTCTCGTGGACATGGGCAACGTCGATGCGCTTCGGGAATGGAGCCTCGCCTATTTCGTCAACGTCGCGCGATCCAGGTCGAGCGAGGCGGCCGGCACCACCTCCACCTTGGGATAGGCCTTGCGCAGCGGCTCCAGGAACTGCTTGGCATCACCCACCACGACGATGCTCGCTGCCTTGGGGTCGAGCAACGCCGCCGCCGCCGACTGCACCGCCGCCGGATCGACGCCCTGCACCTCGGCGGTGTAGCGGCCCAGCTCGGTCAGCGGCAGCGCCTGCACGACATAGCCGCCGATCAGCCCGGCGATGCCGTCGGTCGTCTCCACGGTGCGGCCGAAATTGCCGACCAGCACCGCCTTGCGCGTGTCCAGCTCGCTCGGCGGCACGGGCGCCTGGCCCATGCGCTGCATCTCGGCAGCGATCAGCGACACGACCTCGGCGGCCGTCTCGTTCTTGGTCTGGGTGCGCGCCGCGATCGCGCCCGGCCGGCGACCGGCCGACAGGCTGCTGCCCGCGCCATAGGCCAGGCCGCGCTTGATGCGGATTTCCTGATTCAGGCGCGACGAGAAGCCGCCGCCCAGCACGGTATTGGCGACCGCCAGCGGATAATAGCGCGGATCGGCCCGCGCGATCGCGGGGCGCGCCACGACCACGCCGGCCTGGCCCGCGCCGGGCATGTCGACCACGATCACGCGCGGCGCCGGAAAGCCGGCCTCCGCGGCGGCGGCGGCCGAAGCGCCGGGGGTCGGCACGGTCCAGCCGCCGAACTGCCGCTGCGCCAGGGCCTGAGCCTTGGCCGGGGTGATGTCGCCGACCAGGATCAGCGCGGAGCGGGACGGGGCCCAGGTCCGCGCATAGGCGGCGGTCAGGTCCTGCCGGGTCAGGGCCTTGAGCGAGGCGGGCGTCCCCTCCAGCGGCGTGCCATAGGGCCGGTCGCCGAACACCGCGCGGCCCGCCACCAGCCCGGCAAGCTGCGCCGGGTTCTTGTACGCGACGGTGATGCCGTCGATCGCCTGGGCGCGGGCGCGCTCGATTTCCTCGGGCGCATAGGCGGGATGCTGCGCGACGTCGGCCAGGATGGTCATCGCCGGATCGATCTGGTCCGACTTCACCGTCAGGTCGACCGACGCGCCGTCGCGGCTGGCATCGCTTTCGATCGCGCCGCCCAGCGACTCGACCGCGCGCGCGATCTCGGTGGCGGAGCGGGTGGCGGTGCCCTTGGTCATCAGCGCCGCCGACAGGCTGGACGCGCCCGCCGCGCGCGCCGGATCGGTCGCGGCGCCGCCGGTCGCGACCAGCGACGCGGTGACCAGCGGCAGGTCGTGCCGCTCGACGGTGATGACACGCAGGCCATTGGCCAGCCGCGTCTCGACCGGCCGGGGAAGGTCGGCGGCGACGGGCGCGGCGGGGGCTGGCGGCTGGATGCGCTGGCCCTCGGGCGCGGGGGTGAAGACGGGGATATCGGCCGGGGCCTTGAGCGCGGCGACCTGTACCGTCGGGGCGATGGTCACCGGATCGGCGGCGGCGTTCGCCGGCTTCTGCTCGGCGGGCAGGTAGCGGATCGTCGCCGCCTGCGCCGCATTCAGATAGCGGCGCGCGACGCGCTGCACATCGGCGGCGGTGACCCGCTGGATCGCGGCGAGCTGGCGGTCGGCGGCGCGCGGATCGCCATCGATGATGACCGAGGAGGCGAGGGTCGACGCCTTGCCCTCCGCCGTCTCGCGCGCGCGGATCGCGCCGGTCAGGATCTGGTTCTTCGCCTCCGCCAGTTCGGCGGCCGAGACGGGCGCGTCGCGCAGACGCGCGATCTCGCGCATCAGCGCCGCCTCGCCCTGCGCCACCGTCTTGCCGCCGGCGAGGATCGCATAGGCGACGAGGTTACCGGTGCCCTGCTTGGTGTCGAAGAAGGTCTCGGCCGATTGCGCGATCTGGTCGCGATAGACCAGGCTCTCATAGAGGCGCGAGCTTTCGCCTGTCGCCAGTACCGCGTTCAGCACCGACAGCGCCGCGATGTCCGGATCGCGGTCGGCGGGGACATGCCAGCTCATCAGCACGGCGGGCAGCGGCGTGTTCGCCTCATAGACGGTGCGCGTGACCGGCGCGGTGCGGGCCGGCTCGGCGACGGTCACGCGGGGGATCGGATAGCCGGGCTTGGCGATCGGCGCGAAATACTGGTCGACCCAGCGGTCGAGCTGCGCGGGATCGAAATTGCCCGACACCACCAGCACCGCATTGTCCGGCCGGTAATAGGTGGCGTGGAAGGCGCGGACATCGTCGATCCCGGCGGACTGAAGCTCCTCCAGGCTGCCGATGCCGGGCCGCGCATAGGGATGCGCGGTGTAGGACACTTCCGGATAATAGATGGAGAACAGCTTGCCATAGGGCTGGGCGAGCGTGCGCTGGCGCAGTTCCTCCTTCACCACGTCGCGTTCGGAGGCGAAGCTGACCGGCTCGACGACCAGGCTGGCCATCCGGTCCGCCTCCGCGAACAACAGGCGTTGCAGGTGGTTGGCGGGCACCACCTCGAAATAATTGGTATAGTCGTCGTTGGTGGAGGCGTTGTTGTAGCCGCCGACATCCTCGGTCAGCCGGTCCATCTGCTCCGGCATCAGGTTGCGCGTCGCCTTGAACATCAGATGCTCGAACATGTGCGCGAAGCCCGAGCGGCCCTTGGGATCGTCCTTGGACCCGACATCGTACCAGACCTGCACCGAGACGTTCGGCGTCGAGGTGTCGCGCAGCGCATAGACGCGCAGGCCGTTGGGCAGCGTGCGCTCGGTGAAGTTGAGCGGCGCGACGCTGGCGGTGCTCGTGGCCGTGTTCGGCGCGGCCTGGGGCGCGGCCGCCTGGGCCAGCAGAGGGGCGGGCAGCAGCGCGGCGCTCAGCAGCAGGCCGGCACGGATCAGACGCATTCAAAGCTCCGGGAACAGGGAAGTCGCGCCGGGAACCTTATATCATCGGCGTCCGCCGTCCAGCGGGATCGGGCCGGTCGCCGACATTCGCCGCGCCGTGCGGCGCCGCCCGCGGCGCGACACGGGGAGGGGCAATCGTCGCATTTCGAACGTTGGGCGATCGATTGGAGAGCGCGATGCCCGATTGGTCGGCGATGTTTAAGCCGGAGCTGTCGCTGTTGGAGGTGATGGCGCGCGGCACGATCATGTACCTGTTCCTGTTCCTCGTCATGCGCTTCCTGCTCAAGCGCGAGGGCGGTCAGGTGAACATCGCCGACATTCTGGTCGTCGTCGCGGTCGTCGATGGCGCTCAGCCCGCGTTCAGCGGCGACGCGCAGTCGATCACCGAAAGCGCGGTGTTCGTCCTGACGATCCTGTTCTGGAGCTGGCTGCTCAACTGGGCCAGCTTCCGGTTCAAGCGATTCGCCTTTCTGACGGCGGCCCCGCCCATGATCCTGTTCGAGGACGGCCGGCTGCAGTGGAAGAACATGCGCAAAGCGCTGATGAGCCGCGAGGAGCTGATGCAGCAGCTGCGAGAGGAGGGCGGCGTTGACGATCTCAGCCAGGTCGAGCGCATCGTCATGGAAGGAGATGGCGAGGTGAGCGTCATCAAGAAGCAGGATGCCGCCTAGGTTTGACCACGCGGGCGTGGGCACTCCATCTCGCGAAGGGGCCCGCACGACGGATGCGCGCCCCTCCCCAAAGCCCGGTCAGCCCTTGTGCTTCGACCCCTTGCGGTCGGACGACTTGCCGCTCGACTGCGCATAGAGCACCGCCGCCGCGACGGCGGCCGAGCCGATGCCGACGCCCAGGCCGATCTTGGCGAGCGGCCAGTTGCGCGCCTTGGCGGCGACCGTTTCGGCGGCGGCCTCGGCCTGCGCCTTCACCTCGGCGGCGGCGGCGAGGATTTCGTTGGGCTGGTCGGTCGTGTCGGTCATGCGGTCTCTCCTTTGGCGGCGCCGTCGTACAGCGCACGGAAATCGGTCGCGAAACGGGTCAGCCGGCCCTCGGCGATCGCCGCGCGCAGATCGGCCATCAGCGTTTCATAGAACCAGATATTATGCTCGGTCATCAGCATCGCGCCCAATATCTCGCCCGAACGCACGAGATGGTGGATATAGGCCCGGCTCCAGGTCGCGCAGACCGGGCAGGAGCAGGTCGGGTCGAGCGGCCCCTGGTCCTCGCCGTGGCGGGCGTTGCGCAGGTTGAGCGGGCCGGTGCGGGTGAAGGCCTGGCCCGTCCGGCCCGAGCGCGTCGGCATCACGCAGTCGAACATGTCGATGCCGCGCTCCACCGCGCCGACGATATCGGTCGGCTTGCCGACGCCCATCAGGTAGCGCGGCTTGTCAGCGGGCAGCTGGTTCGGCGCGAAGTCGAGACAGCCGAACATCGCCTCCTGCCCCTCGCCGACCGCCAGGCCGCCGACCGCATAGCCGTCGAAGCCGATCTCGATCAGCGCATCGGCCGACGCCTTGCGCAATCCCTCGTCCAGCGCGCCCTGCTGGATGCCGAAAATGGCATTGTGTTCGGCATGGTCGCCGCCGCCGTCGAACGCGTCGCGCGACCGCTTCGCCCAGCGCATCGAGCGTTCCATCGCCGCCGCCTGCACCTCGCGCGTCGAGGTGGTCGGCACCAGTTCGTCGAACGCCATGACGATGTTGGAGCCGAGCAGCCGCTGGATCTCGATCGACCGCTCGGGGCTGAGCAGGTGGCGCGTGCCGTCGAGATGCGACTTGAAGGCGACGCCTTCTTCGGACCGCTTGGTCAGGTCGGCGAGGCTCATCACCTGATAGCCGCCGCTGTCGGTCAGGATCGGCTTGTCCCAGCCCATGAAGCCGTGCAGCCCGCCCAGCCGGTGGACCCGCTCCGCCCCCGGCCGTAGCATCAGGTGATAGGTGTTGCCGAGCAATATGTCCGCGCCCGAGGCGGCGACGTCGGCGGGCTTCATCGCCTTGACGGTGGCGGCGGTGCCGACCGGCATGAAGGCGGGGGTGCGGATCGTGCCGCGCTCCATCGCGATGGCGCCGGTACGCGCGCGGCCATCGGTGGTGGCAATCGTGAAGGTGAACCGGCTCATCGGCGGTCGCGCCGCTCCTTGCGAGGGCCCCGCGCGGCGGGGTCTGGGACGGGGCCGTTGGCATCGGCCGCGGTGGTGCGGATCGTCAGCAGCTCGGCGCGGCTGAGCGCGCCGTCTGTGTTGCGGTCGAACCGGGTGAACAGGCGCGAGAAATGCGCCTGGAGCTCGTCGAGCGAGACCTGGTTGTCGCCGTCGCGATCGACGTCGAAGGGGCTGGGCAGCGCGTTGCGATCGCCCAGATAGCGCTCCGCCCAGTCGGCGAAGGGAAAGTAGCGGAGCTGCCCGGTCTGGCCCGTGTCGAACGCCGCGAAGCTGCGCGCGACGCAGTCCTGCATCTCGTTGCGGGTCGTCTCGGCATCGCCGTCCGCGTCGCAGGCGGCCAGGAACATGCCGACCGGCTCGACCACCAGGGTCGCGGGCGTCTGGCCGAACGCCTTGCCCGGCGCGGTGACGCGGATCTCGGGCGCGTCCTGGGGCGGGGGGCTGGGAAGGGACGCCGGGGCCTGGAGCAGCAGGGCGAGGAACAGCATGGCGGACCCTTCAGGGAATCAGCAGCGACGCGTCGCCATAGGAATAGAAGCGATAGCCCTGCGCGATGGCATGGGCATAGGCGGCCTGCATCCGCTCGCGCCCCATCAGCGCCGAGACCAGCATGAACAGCGTCGAGCGCGGCAGGTGGAAATTGGTCATCAGCCCGTCGATCGCGCGGAAGCGATAGCCGGGGGTGATGAAGATCGCGGTATCGCCGGCAAAGGGCGCGATCACGCCGTCTTCCCGGCACGCACTCTCCAGCAGGCGGAGCGAGGTGGTGCCGACCGCGATCACCCGGCCGCCCTTCGCGCGCACCGCGTTCAGCCGATCGGCGACGGCGGCGTCGATCCGGCCCCATTCGGCATGCATCTTGTGATCGGCCGTGTCCTCGGCCTTCACCGGCAGGAAGGTGCCCGCCCCGACATGCAGCGTCAGCGTCTCATGCCCGATCTCCGCCGCCGTCAGCGCGTCCAGCAGCCGGGGCGTGAAGTGCAGCGCCGCGGTGGGCGCGGCGACCGCGCCCGGATCGGCGGCGAACATGGTCTGGTAATCCTCGGCGTCGCGCGCCTCGATCCCGCGCTTGGCGGCGATATAGGGGGGCAGCGGCATCCGCCCGGCGCGCTCCAGCAGCAGCTCGACCGGCTCGTCGCCGGCGAAGTCGAGCAGCCAGCTGCCATCCTCGCCGCGCGCCGTGCTGGTCGCCTCGACGCCCGCGCCGAAGTCGATCCGGTCGCCGTCGCGCAGCCGCTTCGCCCCCTTGACGAAGGCGCGCCAGCGGCGCGGCCCCTCGCGCTTGTGGAGCGTGGCGGCGATGCGGGCCTCGCCGCGCCGACCCTCCAGCTGCGCCGGGATCACGCGCGTGTCGTTGAAGACCAGGCAGTCGCCGGCACGCAGCGCCTGCGGCAGGTCGCCGACCGAGCGATCGAGCGTCGCCTCGCCGTCGAGCACCAGCATCCGCGCCGTGTCGCGCGGGGCGGCGGGGTGCAGCGCGATCCGCTCGGGCGGCAGCGCGAAATCGAACAGGTCGACGTTCAACGGGCGGGCGCAGCCTTGCGGGGGGCCGTGGCGGGCGCGCGCTTCGGCAGCGCCTTGCCGGCGGGGGCGCCGGCGCCGGGACCGGTGCCGGGCAGCGTCACCGGCGCGCCGAGCGCGGCGGGGGCGGGCGGCGGCGCGGGGACATAGGCCGGCGGATTGTCGGCGGCGATATAGGCATGGACGATGCGGCTCGGATTCTGCGGCGGCTCGCCCCGTTCGATCGCGTCGACATATTGCATCCCGTCGATCACCCGGCCGAACACCGTGTACTTCTTGTCGAGCGCGAGACGCGGCTGGAAGACGATGAAGAACTGGCTGTTGGCGCTGTCGTTATCGTCGGCGCGGGCCGCCGACACCGCGCCGCGCACGTGCGGCAGGTAATTGAACTCCGCCTTCACATTGGGCAGCGTCGACCCACCGGTGCCGTCGCCCTTGGGGTCGCCGCCCTGCGCCATGAAGCCGTCGATCACCCGGTGAAAGGTGAGGCCGTCATAGAAATGCTGGCGGGTCAGCGTCTTGATCCGCTCCACCATGTTCGGCGCGACATCGGGCCGCAGCCAGATGGTGACCCGGCCACCGGTCGACAGGTCGAGCAGCCAGAGATTCTGCGTGTCGGTGATCGCAGGCGGTGCCACGCGCGTCGTGGCGGCAGGAGCATCCTGCGCCAGGGCGGGAGCGGCGAGGCAGGCGGCGAACGCAAACAGACCGGCGAAAAGGCGCATGGACATCCACTCTTGGGTAATCGGCGCGGGCTGTAGAGCAATTGCCGGCTTGCGCCAAACTGAACATCGCCGTGCCCACGGGCTGTAAAATGCCGCCCTAGCCGGCGAGGGCGGCCAAAATGCGGCATCGTGTGGCCTGATCGTGCCCCTGCGGAGGCCGGAACCCATGGTTGCACGCACCATCAGGCGTTCCTTGCCCGGCCCTGGGCTCCGGCACATCCTAACCGATCAGCAACCCCGCCAGCGCCGCCGACATCAGGTTGGCGAGGCTCCCCGCCGCCAGCGCGCGCAGGCCGAGCCGGGCGATCATCGGCCGCTGGTTGGGGGCCAGGCTGCCCGTCACCGCCATCTGGATCGCGATCGAGGAGAAGTTGGCGAAGCCGCACAGCGCGAAGGTGATGACCGCGACGGTGCGCGGCGACAGCAGCGCCGCCTGCTTGCCGAGATCGATATAGGCGACGAACTCGTTCAGCACGATCTTTTCGCCGAACAGGCCGCCGGCGATCCCCGCCTCGTTCCACGGCACGTTGAGCAGCACCATCACCGGCTGGAAGACATAGCCGAGCAGCGCCTGGAAGCTGAGGCCGGGCAGGCCGATCAGCCCGCCGAGACTGCCGAGCAGGCCGTTGGCGAGCGCGACCAGCGCGACGAAGGCGAGCACCATCGCGCCCACCGCCACCGCCAGCCGCACGCCGGTCTGCGCACCCTGCGCCGCCGCCATGATCAGGTTGGCGGGCTTTTCCTCGTCATGCGTCGCCTCGGGCAGGGGCTCGCCGGGGATCGCCTCGCTGGGCAAGGAGGCGGGGCCCGCGCCGCTCATCCGGGTCTCGGCGAGTTCGATCTGGCGCGTCTCGTCGGGCAGGTCGCCCAGCGGCAGCTCGCCCTCGGGCGCGACGCTGCGGTCGGGCATGATGATCTTGGCCATCAGGATGCCGCCCGGCGCGGCCATGAAGCTGGCCGCCAGCAGATATTCGATGCGGATGCCCATCGAGGCATAGGCCGCCAGGATCGTGCCCGCCACGCCCGCCATGCCGCTGGTCATCACCGTGAACAGCTGCGGCGGCGTCAGGCCGGCCAGATAGGGGCGGATGACGAGCGGCGATTCGCTCTGGCCGACGAAGATGTTCGCCGCCGCGCACAGCGATTCGACCTTGGAGGTGCCGACCACCCACTCGATCGCGCCGCCGACCCAGCGGACGATCAGCTGCATCACCCCCAGATAATAGAGGATCGACACCAGGCTGGCGAAGAAGATGATGACCGGCAGCGCCGCGATCGCGAAGCTCTGTCCCCCCACTGCCGGGTTGGCGAGGTTGCCGAACAGGAACTCCGTGCCGCGCTGCGAATAGCCGAGCAGCGCCGCGACGCCGCCCGATGCGGTCGCCAGCGCCGCGCGGCCCGGTCCCCAATAGAGCACCACCACCGCGATCAGGGCCTGGAGCGCGAAGGCGGAGCCCACCACGCGCAGCCGGATTGCGCGCCGGTCGGTCGACAGCAGCACGGCGATTCCCAGGATCACGGCGATGCCCGCGATCCCGATCAACAGTCGTTCCATCAGCGCAAAGCTCCGCAGACCATTGCGCCGTCCCATCCGAAAGCCACGCCGTCATTCCTTCTTGCGCGGGCACACCGCGCCCGCATCCCATCCCCGGAACCGCGGGGGTTCCGCCCATCCGGCGGTTCAAATCATAATTTCGGCACGGAGAACAGCCGATTGTGCAGGCGCGGCCGGTTCGCTAGCACTCCGCGATGGACTCCGCCCCCACTCACACCCGTTCCCCAATTCCCGCGGAACGCGGCGTATCCCGTTCGCTGTTCGCCTTTTCGGTCTTCTATGGCGGCATGGTGTGCATCGCCGGCGTGCTCGGCAACAAGCAGGTGGCGCTGGGGCCGCTGGCGGTGGAGGCGGGCATCTTCGCCTTCCTGCTGCTGGTCGTCACCTCCAGCGCGGTCGCCGAACTGCATGGCCGCCACACCGCCAACCGGCTGGTGCAGGTCGGCTTCGTGCCGCTGATCGTCTCCGTCCTCCTGTCGCTGGTGGTTCATGCGCTGCCCGCCTCGCCGGAGATGCAGCCGGTCAACCGCGACGCGATCCAGCTGATCCTGGGCGGCACCTGGCGCATCTGGCTGGGCGGCATCGTCGGCTATGGCATCTCGCAGACGCTGAACGTCACCATCTTCTCCTGGCTGAAGGGGCGCGAGGGTTCGACCCTGTTGTGGCTGCGCGCCGGCCTGGCCAGCATGTTGAGCCAGGTGGTCGACACGCTGTTGTTCGTCACCATCGCCTTTGCCGGCGTCTTCCCGATCGGCGAGCTGCTGCTGGGCCAGATGCTGGCCAAGGTGGTGCTGTCGGGCGTGCTGGTGCCGCCGGCCATCTATCTGTTCGTGGCGCTGGGCAAGCGGCTGGACCGCGCCTGACCATCGGCGCGGTTCGGGGGTCTGGCCTAGCAACCCGCGCGACCCTATAGGCGCGCGCATGACCTATCACCGCCCCGACTCCGCCCTGCTCGCCAAGGCGGAAACGCTGACCGAGGCGCTGCCCTATCTGCAGCGTTATGCCGGCAAGACCTTCGTGGTGAAATATGGCGGCCACGCCATGGGCGACCCCGAATTGCAGCGCGATTTCGCCGAGGATGTCGTGCTGCTGAAGCAGGTCGGCATCAACCCGGTGGTGGTGCATGGCGGCGGCCCGCAGATCGGGTCGATGCTCAAGCGGCTGGGCGTCGAATCGCAGTTCGTCAACGGCCTTCGCGTGACCGACGCGGAAACCGCCAAGATCGCCGAGATGGTCCTGGCCGGATCGATCAACAAGGATATCGTCGGCTGGATCGGCCAGGCGGGCGGCCGCGCGGTCGGCCTGTCGGGCAAGGATGCCGGGCTGGTGCTGGCGGAGAAGGTCGGCGTCCGCGATCCCGATCCGCTCCAGGGCATCGAGCGGCATGTCGACCTGGGCTTTGTCGGCGAGCCGGTGGCGGTCGACCGCCGCATCCTCGACACGCTGTCGGCGGCCGACATCATTCCGGTCGTTGCCCCGGTCGGCATCGGCGCGGATGGCCAGACGTACAACATCAACGCCGATACCATGGCCGGCGCGATCGCCTCGGCGATGGGGGCGTCGCGCTTCTTCCTCCTTACCGACGTGGCCGGCGTGCTCGACAAGGGGGGCGACCTGATGAGCGACCTGTCGCCCGCCGACGTACTGCGCCTGCAACAGGACGGCACCATCACCGGCGGCATGATCCCCAAGGTGCAGACCTGCGTCGCGGCGGTGCAGTCGGGCGTCGATGCGGCGGTGATCCTGGACGGGCGCATCCCGCACGCGATGCTGCTCGAAATCTTTACCCGTCAGGGTGCAGGAACGCTGGTCAGCGCCAGGGGGCGCTGAGGCCGGCGGGGCGGGAAGGAGGCCCAAGGGGTTCTTTCCGGGCCGCGGGCTTCCTATAGATCAGGTCTAGCCACCGGAGTTCCTGCCTTGCTTGCTGTCCTTCAGATCGTCCAGTTGCTGCTCAACCTCCTATGGTGGGTGATCGTCATCCAGGCGATCCTGTCGTGGCTGATCGCGTTCAACATCATCAACACCTATAACGACTTCGTCCGGTCGGTGTGGAACGCGCTGCAGCGCATCACCGAGCCGCTCTATCGCCCGATCCGCCGCATCCTGCCCGATTTCGGCGCGCTCGACCTGTCGCCGCTGATCGTGCTGCTGCTGATCTACATCCTGTCGAGCATCGTGCTGCCCAATATCGCGGCCAGCTATGTCTACGGCCCGACCGTCTGATCCGGCCGGCGGGATGACCGGGCGCCCGTGGCGCGCGGCGAAGGACGGATTGCTGGTGTCGGTCCGGGTCACGCCGCGCGGCGGGCGCGATGCCTGGGGGGTGGGGGCGCCCGAGCATTTCGCCGTCCGCGTCGCCACCGCGCCGACCGATGGCTCCGCCAACGACGCGGTTCGTGCCCTGGCCGCCCGGCATTTCGCGGTGGCGCGCGGCGCGGTGACGATCCACAGCGGCGAGACGGCGCGGGTCAAACGGCTGCACGTCGCCGGCGACCCGCAGATGCTGGCGGAACGCGCGGCGGCGCTTTATGAGGCGGCGCCATGACCGCTAGCATCATCGACGGCAAGGCCGTGGCCGCCACCCTGCGTTCCCAAGTGGCAGAGGGAGTCGCCACGTTCCAGGCGCAGACCGGCCGTGCGCCGGGGCTCGCCGTGGTGCTGGTCGGCGAGGATGCGGCGTCCTCCGTCTATGTCCGCTCCAAGGGCAAGGCGACGGTCGCGGCCGGCATGGTCAGCGTCGAGCATCGCCTGCCCGCCGATGCCGAACAGGCGGCGCTGATGGCGCTGGTGGCCGAGCTGAACGCCGATCCGGCGATCGACGGCATCCTCGTCCAGCTGCCGCTGCCGCCGCAGATGGACGCGCAGGCGGTGATTGCCGCGATCGACCCGAACAAGGACGTCGACGGCTTCCACCCCGCCAATGCCGGGCGGCTGGCGACCGGCCTGCCGGCGCTGGTGCCGTGCACGCCGCTCGGCTGCCTGATGCTGCTCAAGTCGGTCCATCCCAGCCTGTCCGGCCTGGACGCGGTGGTGGTCGGCCGCTCCAACATCGTCGGCAAGCCGATGGCGCAATTGCTGCTCGGCGAAAGCTGCACGGTGACGATCGCGCACAGCCGCACCCGCGACCTGCCCGCCCGGCTGCGCGCCGCCGATATCGTCGTCGCGGCGGTCGGCATCCCGCGGATGATCCGGGGCGACTGGATCAAGCCGGGGGCGACCGTGATCGATGTCGGCATCAACCGGACCGAGACCGGGCTGGTCGGCGATGTCGACTTCGCCGGTGCCGTGGCGGTCGCGGGCGCGATCACGCCGGTGCCGGGCGGGGTGGGGCCGATGACCATCGCCTGCCTGCTCCGCAACACGCTGGAGGCCGCCTGCCGCCGCGACGGCGTGGCCTTCCCGCTGTGAGCCGCCTTGGCCTGGCCGGGGCGCGGGCGGCATGATCGAGCTGTTCGTCTCGTCGCTCATCACCTTCTTCGTGGTGATCGATCCGCCGGGCTGCGCGCCCATCTATGCCGGCCTGTCGGCGGGCGCGACCGCGACCGTGAAGCGGGCGATGGCGGTGCGCGCGGTCGGCGTGGCGTCGCTGATCCTGTTCGTCTTCGCGCTGTTCGGCGAGGCGCTGTTGCGGGGCCTGGGCATCAGCCTGTCGAGCTTCCGCATCGCCGGCGGCATCATGCTGTTCCTGATCGCGTTGGAAATGGTGTTCGAGAAGCGCACCCAGCGCCGCGAGGATCGCGCCGCCAAGGTGGTGGCCGATCACGAGGTCGAGGATGTCTCGATCTTCCCCATGGCGATGCCGATGATCGCGGGGCCGGGCTCGATCGCCTCGGTCATGCTGCTGATGGGCCGCAACGAGGGGCTGGAGCGGTCGCTGGTGGTGCTCGCCGCGATGGCGACGATCCTGCTGCTGACGCTGGTCGCGCTGCTCGCCGCCGGCCCGATCATGCGGGTGCTGGGTGCGAAGATCGAAGCGGTCATCACCCGTCTGCTCGGCGTCCTGCTGGCGGCGCTCGCCGTGCAGTTCGTGATCGACGGGATCACCGTCACGTTGCGCGGGTAGACATTTCCGACCCGCGCGCACCACCCCGGCGCAGGCGGGGGTGGTGCATGGCGGCGGCGGATCAGGAGATCCGGAACATCCGATAGGGCGAACCCTTGACCAGCGGCACCGGCGTCAGCCAGTCGAACGTCGCGCCATGCGCCAGCCGGTCGTAGAAGCCGCCGGGATTGCGCGCGCGATAGATGGTCGCCTCGGCCATGTTCGGGCAGACCAGCAACATCGTCGCGCCATGCCGCTTCATGATCGCCCGCGCCGCCGCCGGGCCGCGGCCAAAGGCGTGCTGCACGTCCAGGATCGCGTCGCCATTGCGATGATAGGGGCCTGCGATGGCGTCGTGATGGGTGATGGTGATGAGGCGCGGGCCCAGGTCGACGAAGGTGAAGACGGTCGCCGCCGGCATCCGGTTCAGCGTCAGCAGGCGCGAGGTCCGCATGCATTCGCCCGTCGCTGCGTTGACGCGGCGCGTATAGGCGCTCGGCCGGTCGATCGGCAGCCACTTGACCGCCAGCCCGGCGAACATGCCGGTCAGCACCACGAACGCCGCCACCGGCCCGCCGACCCGCACCAGCGGCGAGCGGTGGTTGAGGAGCCAGGGCAGGATCATCGCCGCCAGCGCCACCGCGCCCGGCACCGCCAGCATCTGCGCCGCCGGTCCCGCGCGCGCCTGCCAGGCGAGCATCGCGACCGCGAAGCTGGTGAACAGCGCCACTGCGGTCCAGCCCACCGCGCTCGGCTGGCGACGCGCCCGCCAGGCGGCGACCAGTGCGCCGATCAGCCCGATCAGCGGCAGCGTCGCGATCGGGAAGGCGACGCGGAACGGGTGCTTGTAGAGCGGCTTGGCTTCCCGGACATTGTCCAGCCAGGTCCGCGCCAGTTCGGGGCTGACCTGCTCGGGCCGCCCCAGGCATTGCGGGAAGAGGAGCGCGAAGCCGATCGCGATCACCGCGCCCGCCGCCACCGCCATCCCCAGCCGGACCGCCAGCGATCGCGGCGACCACAGCGCCATCGCCAGCAGCAGCGCGCCGGCCACCACCAGCACGCTCAGCCATACCGGGGTCAAGGCGTCGCAGCGCATCACGCGATTGGCATAGGACGCGAAGAGCAGGAAGCCGAGCCCGCCGCCGCCGCCCAGCGTCAGCGCATAGACGGCCAGCCGCTTCGCCTCGCCGGGCGTCCAGATCCAGCGTAGCGTGATGATCGCACCGGCCATGGCGGCATAGGGCAGCATCTCCAGCCCGATCGACAGCGACACCGCGCTTGCCAGTCCGACCTGCAACCCGCCCCGCCCCTGGCGCGAGTCGCTCAGCCCGGCCACGGTCACCGCCAGACAGGCAAGCTGCCAGTTATGATGGTCGATCCGCTCCGGCATGAACATCAGCATCGTCGCGCCGCAACTCGACACCAGCACGATCAGCGCCAACGGCCAGGCAACCGGCGCGACCAGGCGGCGGGCCGTGGCGGCCAGCGCCAGCATCACCACCGACAGCGGCAGCAGCGGGGCAAGGCCGCATGCCAGCCGCTCCGCCCAGCTTGGCGACACGAACAGGCGGAAGAACAGGATCAGCCCGGCGATCGGCAGGTCGACGATGCGGCTCCAATGGATGTCGAAGCCGGCGGGTGGGTTCATCCGATACTGGCGCAGGTCGTACCAGCCCTGGCCATCCAGCCAGGCGCGGACCTGCATCAGCCGCATATTGTCGTCGGTATCGCCGAGCGACAGCCAGCGGATCGCGGTCCAGCGCTCATGCAGGAACCAGGCGGCGACCGCCAGCCAGGCGATCAGGACCAGCGCGACCCAGCGCTGCTCCACATCGCGGCGCAATCCCGTCGAACCGGTTGCGATCACCTATCCGTCCTTCCCTGACGCCGCGCGAGCGGCAAAGCCGAGCGCTTAGTGGCGGCGCACGCCACCGGCAATGGGGCAGGGCCGGCCCGTGAATCGCCCGGCCATGATGATCATCGGTTTCCGCGCCGGAGGGCACGCGCCAATGGCAAGAAGGTTTCTCATGACATGGGTTAGCCCGGTTTGATCTTCTGTGCCGAATTTGAGCAAGGCCATGGAACCATTTGGAATTTACGAATTATTCAGAAACTTCTACATCTGAAACTCCATTAGGGCAGCGTTGCACCGACGACGACCGGGGGGTCCGGAGAGGCTCGGGGGCACCGCATGAAAGGGGTTGTCATGATCAAGAAATTCGCCGTTGCCGCGGCCGTGCTGACGGCTGTCGCATCGCCGGCCTATGCCGTGTCCTTCACCACCCAGCTCGGCAGCACGGCGACCTTCGCCGCGCCGGCTGGTGGGACGGTGGTCGACTTCAACAACGGCACGACCGTGCCCACCGGCTTCACGCTGACCGGCTCGGGCTATATCGTCAGCAATGCCGATTCCGCCTCGACCGGCGCGCGCCCGGCATTCAGCGATGGCTCGGCCTATCTGTCGGTCCTGGGTGGCGGCGCCGCCACGTTGCGGAGCACCGCCATGGGCTATCAGTCGATCAGCCTGTTCCTGGGTTCGATCGATGCGTTCAACACCATCCGCGTGCTGAGCACGACCGGTGCGGTGCTCGCCACCTATACCGGTTCGCAGTTCGTCGTCCCCGCCAATGGCAACCAGGACGTGCCGCGCACCAACCGCCGCATCACCTTCCTTGCGGGCGCCGGTGAGTCGCTGGGTGGCCTGACGCTCAGCAGCGGCACCAACTCGCTCGAGACCGACAACATCGTGTTCAGCGTTCCCGAGCCGTCGACCTGGGCACTGATGCTGGTCGGGTTCGGCATGGTCGGTGGCGCGGCGCGCTATCGCCGTCGCAAGACCGCCGCCAGCTTCGCCTGAAGCACGGCCTCGATTGATCGCGTGGCGGGCGTCGCGTGATCGATGGGGCGCGAAAGTCGTCGTTCCCTTCGGGGAGCGGCGGCTTTCGCGCATCTAGAGCGGGATGACGTGGGGCTGAATCGATGGGGATTTCCATGGAGGCGCTGATCTGATTCAAGGGCAGGCTGGCGGAGGAGGCCGGTCTGCATGGCGAAGCCGTATTCGATGGACTTGCGCGACA
>NZ_QLJH01000029.1 GCF_003951315.1 Sphingomonas sp. S-NIH.Pt15_0812 | reverse complement strand
TCCGCAAGTTGGCCAAGCTCATCCCGATGCCGGTACAGCCGCTACCCGCCTGAGGCGGTCAGCGGCTTCCGGCGCAAACCAGCCCCCAATTGTCTCCGCGCCAGACGCCGACTTCTTCAACACAATCGCCCAATAGCGGACATATGCTCGCGAGTGTATTGCCCGCTCATGGTTCCTGCCGGCTACCTCTTGAAGCGCCTCGCGCCACCTCCCGGGTGGCTCTCTAATGGCCCCAGTCACATCAAAGACGTTTGCAGCGTGTCCGACTGCGTCAACGACAACGTAGTCGATGTGCAAGGAGCATGGCAGCACAACGGCTTCGGCTTGGCCAACAACCCCGATGTACTCGCGGCTTTGGCCGCTGAAGCTGGCGCTGACGTGAGCGATGCAGCCCTGCTCTACTTTACTGCCTACGACCGCGAGCAGGAATCCGACGGGTGGACGTTTGACCCTGTTCGCTGGCGAGCGCGCTCGCCAGCCAGCTCTGCCGCTGTCGCAAACGATGTTCGTGTGCCCGCCTCGGGTGCCTCGACACTGCTCGGTTACGATGTCGTCGTGCTCGGTGACTTTCTTGAGCACTCCCCGTTGTCCTGCAACTCCATCGCCAAAGAGCTTCATGTAAACGAACATTGTTTGTTCGCGAGCCTTGACGAAGCCGTTGCGGCCATAGACGCAGGGGCGTTTGGAAACGGCTGCGAGGATGGGGTCTATACGATCTTCGGGGTTCACCGGGTGCAATGAACGATGGGGTGCGAAAGTCTGCTTTCCTCCCAATCTCGGACATTCGCGACGGGGAAACCCTCTGCCGCATGCGGCAGGAACCAACGATTTTTCGGCAGCTTAGTGAGCGGGGTAATGTCGCCGATACCCCGGCTTGTACCCCAATGATTGCAGGAACATAAGAAGAACGATAGACGGGGTTCATGGCCGACCGGATCGCGATGATTGCCGTCTGCATTGTGGAGGATTACCTCGCCTGGTGCGGCAACAGGGTGCTGTTCCGGCCGCCTGAGCTTCCGCTGCGCCTAGCTCTTGCCTATCTCTACATGATCGCGGGGGACGATCCGCGCGTCGGTCCCAAGACGCGGGAGCCCTTCGACGAGCTGTGGCGCGAGATGATGCGCGGCCTAGATTCGGAGCGCCATTTCGACGGCTATGTCCGATCGACGATGGCCACCGCCTGCTATCGGAAAATCCGCCGGATGGTCCGCCTGCCCGAGACGCGGGAGATCGAGGATGCGATTGCGCGGATGCGGAAAGTCGGGCGCAAGGATGGTTAGACCGCCAGCCGCCCGACACCTCCGCCGGTAGCCTAGTCGTTGCCGGCCGTGTTCCTTGTCAGCGGTCGGTGCAGCCCGACATGCTGGCGTCGGTGCGGGTCTGGTGGTTCATGCGGCGGCCGGCCTGGGCGGCGATCGCCTGGACCTTCGCGCCGGGTGCGCGGGTGCGCCACTCGGCCGGGGCGATGCGCTCGCGCAGCGGCACGACCGGCGCGGGCCGGTCGACGACGCAGCCGACCGGGACGGCGACGGCCGCGTCGCGATAGACGATGGAGGGCTCGGGCGCGGGCGCGGGCAGCTGCGCGGCGCAGGCGGAAAGGCCGCCGGCGATCGCCAGCGCCAGGATGGTGCGGATCATGCTGTCTCCCCTCAGAAGCCGTCGCGGTAGAGCGCGTCCGCGACCCGCTCGCATTCGGCTGCCTCCGCCTCGGCACTGCGCCGGGCGGTGCGCGTCTCAGCCGCCTCGGCGCGCGCGATCCAGGCGTCGCGTTCCCGAAGTGCCGATAGCGCGAGCTCGCGATTGCGCGCGCCGATAGCCGCCTGGCGCTGGCCCTCGTCCGCCAGCGCTCGGATCGACCTGGACTGGCGGTCGACTACCTCGCGCGCCTCGTCGCGCTGAAGTCGGTAGCGGTCGCGGACGATGCCGATGGCCGCGATGGTCACCGGCATGTCGACCGCCTTGGGGCGACGGCCGGTCACGTCCTCGATCGCGATCGCGATCCGGTCGAGCCGGGTGCGGTAGCCTGCGCGCAGATGATCAACCCGCAGGCCCCAGGCCGCGATGATCGCCAGCGCGACGACCAGGCCGGCCCCGATCGCCCGCTGGATGGTGCCGAGCGGCGTCATGCCGGCAGGCCCGTCAGGCACAGTGCGCGCTCGCGCCGTCGGCGCAGCAGCAGCCCGCGCACCTCGCGCCTGCCGGCATAGCGAAAGGCGAGGAAGCAGTCGCAGCCCTGCCGCCAGCGCCCGGCCGCGAAATGGCGGGCGATGCTCGACCGGCAATAGCCGCGCACGCCGATGTTGAAGGTCAGCCGCGTCACCGCGGCGAGTTGGTTCGGATGATCCGCCAGCATGGGCGAGCAGGCCAGCGCGCCCGCCATATGCCCCCGTGCATCCGCGCGCAGCAGCGTCTCGCATTGCGCGTCGGTGCGGACCTGGCCCGGCCGCACGTCCGGCCCGGTATGGCCGTAGCAGGCGGTCGGGATGCCGACGATGTCCAGGTAAGAGGTGTTGCGCTTGCCCTCGTCCGCCTTCAGGCCGACGACCGCCAGCGCCAAGGCGGTGGCAATCAGCGCCGCGCGCTTGGCGGAATTGGGGCTGACCGCGCCCTTCGCCGACCGGAAAAGCGCCCGCCAGAGGCTCGCACCATCCCTCGCCGAGCGCTGCGGGAGGACCCGCGCGACGATGACCAGAGCAAACAGGATCATGCCCAGCCAGTTGCCGGCCCGCGCAGGCAAGAGCGTGCGAACCTCGGCCGGCATCATGTTCCAGAGGCCGAGGAGCTGGTCCGGCATGAGGAGCATGGCGGCATAGAGCAGCGAACCGAGCGCGGATACGCGCACGGACCACCAGCGCGAAGCTTCGCGCCAGTCGATCTGGGTCATGGATGGGAACTCCGATGGCGGCCCCCAGCGGGGCCGGGATTCAATCCGGCCGGGCGACGCGGCCGAGGGCACGTAGACGCGCGACAATCACCGGCCATGCCGGCGCGGCCTGGACGCCCAGGCAGATGACGACGAGGATGGCAGGAAGCTGGCTCATCGAGCGCCTCCCTTGGTCATCATCTGGAGCGTCGCCTCGATCCGGGCGGTGCGGACATCGATCGCGCTCAGCAACTCCTGGCGACGATCGTCGCGCTGTTGCAGCTGACGCACGTCGGTCTCGACCTGGAGCAGGCGCTGCTCGCGCTGACCGTCGCTCCGGATGACGCCGAAGACGACGGCCGCCGCGGCGGTGACGGTGCAGGCGAGCGTCAGCAGCTCCTTGAGGGACAGGCGCGCGGGCGCGGGCGCGCCCGCCGGGGGTGCGGTGGCCATGGCGATCGGGTCCTTATGCGGTGATGTACGAGCCGGTGACGGTGATCGTGGTGCCCGCCTGGATATTGGCATGGGTCACGAAGCTGTCCGGATTGGCGGTCCGGTTGAAGACGAACAGGCCGTCCGCGCCGGGCGTGACATAGCCGATCGCGTCGGTGAGGCTGCCGCCGGCGCTGCGGATCAGGACCGGCAGCACCTGCGTGATGCCGGCCGAGGCGGTGACGGGCAGCGACAGCTTCAGGTCGCCGGTCGACGATCCCGGCGCGTCGATCGTCAGGTCCATCGCCAGGCTGACCAGTCGGCCGTTCTGGACGTAATAGCCGCCCCGGCTGGAATAGGTGAGCCCGGCCGACCCGCCGCCCAGCGTAGCCGACGACTGGAAATTGACGGCTGCGGGTGCCGCCGGTGCCGACCCGCCCCCGATCGTCAGCGCCTGCCAGTCGGTGCCGGCGACATGGGTCGTGCCATCGGTCAGCCGCCACCAGCCGATGACGAGCTTGCCGCCCTCGACAACCTGCGCCTCGGCAAGGAGCAGATCGTCGCGACGGTAGCTGCCGGCGGTCGGCATGGCGGGGGCCGAGCTGACCAGGCGCGTGCCGAAATACCCGCCCCCGAATCGACCCTGGCCGCGCGCCAGCAGCAGGCCCGAGGATCGGTCCTGGCCCAGCGTCAGCGATCCGTCCTTCTGGCCGGGGTGCGGGAAGCCGCCACCGCCGGGCGACCAGCTATACCAGCGCAGCCGCCCGCTGTTGTAGACGATCCGCGTGCCCCGCGCCCGGTAGCCGTCGCGGACCTCGACATAATAGGCATCCGCCGGCAGCGCTCCGGCCGGGATCGCGTCGATCCAGGTATCGCCCTCGCTGTCGCCCCCGACGATCGCGACGAATTGACAGTTGGCGAGGGTGGCGGTCGAATGGGCGACGGTGATGGTATTGCGCCGGGTGATCGCGCCATCGAGCTGGAGGCGGGTGCGGGTCAGGCGGATGGCATTGCCGATCAGCTGGACGCCGGCACCGGCACCGGCCACGTCGATCAGGTAGGTATCGCCCGAGCCGCTATCCAGCGCCGGCTCGTCGGTGATGGTCATGCCCTGGATCACGGTATTGTCGGCTGCGGAGGCCTGCCCGCCCAGCACCCGGCCGAACGTGCCGTGCAGCTCGCCGTCGATGAAGCGGGTGCGCGGCTTCGACGTCCAGAGCCGGCCCCAGGCGCGGCCGCGGAATTCGATGTCGGCGGAATTGCCGCTGTCCGCGACGAGCGCGGTGCTGCCGCCTGGCCCCGCGATCAGCGCGACATTGCTGCCGAGCGTCACGCGGCGGACGATCGCGTCCTCGGCTTCGATGTCGAAGCACGATTTCGGATTGCTGCCGATCCTGCCGCTGGCGTGATAGCCCGCGCCGGCATCGCGGAAGAGGCAGTCGTCGAAGGACATGCCCGAGCCGCCGATGACCGAGACGACATTGCGCCCGGCGTTGCGGCCGCGCTTGTTGCGGATGCGCGCGGGCTTAGGGCCTTGCGCCTCGGTCAGGCCGGTCCAGGAATAGACATAGCAGTCGAGCAGGCAGTCGAAGGTGTCGAGCACCGCATCGTCGGACAGGCTCTCATAGCCGCCGATCGCCATGCCATAATGGATGCATTGCCAGCCAGTGTCGCCCCAGCCGCCGCCCACGATCATGGTGCGGCTGTTGCCGTCGAGCGTGCCGGCGCCGGTGGTGACCACCCGCTTGCAGTCCTGGATACGGACCAGCCAGCCGATATCGGCGCGCCGGCTGCGATCGAGGAAGGGAAAGGCGGGCGTGATCGCCTGCCCGGTGGAGGGGTCGAAGCTGCCGAAGCGCATTCCCGGCTTGAACCGCAAGGTCGCGCCGTTGAAGTCGACCGCGATATAGTCGAGCCCCCGCGCATCCAGGCAGGCGGTGCCGGTCAGGTACTGGCCATTCACTCCCGCCACCTGCCGGCCGACCAGATAGGTCGCGCCCTGGCGGAAGGTGATCGACGCCCGGCCGGTCGCCTTGATCGCGGCATTGAGGCGATCGAAGGCCGGCTGGTCGTCGGTGCGGCCGTCGCCCACCGCGCCGAATTGCTCGGGCGTGACCTCCAGCAGGCCGGCGGCCGCGATCCGCGCGATCTCGACGGCCGCCGCGCCCTGGCGCTGGTAGAGGATGGCATAGCTGCCGCCGGCGCCGGTCGCGACGGTGAAGAATCCCTGGTCCGCAGTCGCCGCCAGTCCGGCCGCGACGCTCGGATACATCACGCCCCCGATCGCGGCGGCCGCGACCGCAGAGGCGGTGCGCGCATCGTCGGCCGCGCGCTCGGCGCGATCGGCGACGACTTCGACCTGATCGCTGACGAAGTCACCGACCTGGCGGATGGTGGGCGCGACCTGGCGGCCGTCCTGGAAGACGGCGACCGGCTCCTCCCCCGATAGCGGACGACGGGGCGGCGGATAATCGGCGATCGTGCTCATGTCGTCAGTTCCCCACTGCGATCCAGTCGATGCCATCGGCCGAATTGCCGGTGGTCCCCGCCCATTGGATCTTCACCCGAAAGCCTGCGGCGGTGCGGCTCACCCGCTGCGCCCAGGTGTCGCGGTCGGTGCGGTCGCTGGTGTTGACGACGATCGGCACGGCGACGAGGCAGGCGGTCGGAAACGGCTTGGCGAAGGCGATATCGACCGATCCTTCCGAGAAGCTGCCGGTCACGCTGCCGCCCTTCAGAATGAAGCCGCCGCCCAAGGGCAGGCTGAAATCCCCGGCCTGGCCCAGATAGAAGTCGCTGCCGCCGCCCTTGGCGACGAAGGTGGCGAGCAGCGCGCTGAGCAGCTGGTTGCGCTTGCCCTTGTCGAGCGCGATGCCGGCATTCTCGACCACGCCGCACATCTCCTCCTGGACCATATTGGCCCAGTCGACATCCAGCGTGGTGGGCGGCGTCCCCATCTGGGGATTGCCATGGCCGAAATAGCCGGGCGACGCATTGCCGGTGCCGGCCGCGGCAGGCGGTGGCAGGACGGCCGACCGGGTCGGCCCATCGATACGGTGCATGAGGCCTCGCTTAAGTGAGAAGGATGACGGTGGTCTCGGCCGGCTTGATCGCATCCAGCTCGCGCATCAGGGCGGCGATCGGCAGCGCGCCGGTGGTGGCGGTGACGGTGACGCCCCAGACGAACGACCAGGCGTCCGACGCCACCGGATTGCCGACGGTGCTGAGCCCGGCGCGGAAGGGCGCGAAATTGGTGATGCGGATCGTGAAGCCGAGTGCCGCGGCAAAGGCGATGATGGCGCCGCGTGACTGCCCACCGATCCCGACGAAGCGGCCGCGCACCTGGTCAAGCCGCTGCGCGATCGTCGGCGCATCGCCCAGCGCCGGGTCGGGCAGCCCGAGCGTCGCCTCCCATTCGGGCAGCATCGCCGTCTCCGCGCCCGGCAGGGTGCCGGCGAGGAGCGTGGTGGCGGCCGCGTCGCTGCGCGCGAAGCCCTCGCCGATCGCCGCCAGCACCCGGCCCTGGACGCTGTCGGGATCGGTCGACCAGGCGCGGCCACGCGGGAGAAGCGCGCGGGCGGCGGTCGCATAGTCGCCGGCGCGGTAGCGCGGCGGCCGGGTGACGACGGGCACCGGCAGGTGGGTCGGCGCGGCGCGCGGGGTCGGCGGGGCGGCGGGGATGTAGATCCCGCCGGCATAGCGGGTCGGCTCGGCCGCCTGAGGCGGCGCGGGGCTGGAGATCGGAGCGGGACCGGTCTCGGGCGGATTGAGGACCGGCTCGCCATCATAGCCCGGATCGGCGCCGAAAACCGGTTCGTCGTAGCGCATCAGGCCCAGACGATCCCGCCCAGCACCGGCAGCGCGCCGGCGTTGGAGCTGATATTGCCGATGCCGCCATTCCCGACGGTGCCGGCGGTCGCGGCGATGCCGGTCAGCACGAAGCCCGCGGTCCCGGCGGTGGCCGAAATCGCCGCCTCAATCGCCGCGACATGGGTGACGCCGCCCGGCACCGCGCCGGCGAAGAGCGCGCCGCGCACGGCCGCCGCCACCGCCGCCTTCCGCTCGTCGGTCAGGCCGCCGAGGTTGGCGATCGTCAGGGTCAGGGCATTGGCGGTCGGCGCGACCGCATAGACGAGCGCAGTAACCGGCTGCTTCAGGAAGATCGCATCGGCGACGGCGAGCTGATCGCCGCTCGCGGCCGTGTCGCGCGCCTCCATCGCAGCGCAGCCGTTCGTCCCTTGCGGGAAGCCGCCCTTTGCCGCCTGCGCCTGGTCCATCATGAAATAGACCGCGACCGTGCCCGGCCCCATCGCGCCGGGCTTGATCCAGGCGCGCGTCACGCCCGGCACCTCCAGCGCCCAGCCGGGATAGTCGGTGATCGATCCGCCCTGGGGCGGCGAGGCATAGGCGGCGAGCATCCGGGTGCGGAGATTCGCATCCTCCTCGACCGCCGCCCCGCCGGTGATCGCCGCCACCGCCGCGCCGGTGGACGCCACGCCCGGCAGCGCGGCGCCCAGGAAGAGCGTGACGCCCGCATCGGCGTTGCCGGCCGCGCCGGCCACGTCGGCGAGGAAGGCGACGGTGACCGCGCCGTCCGCGACGCTGGCGGCATCGGTGGTGCGATAGGTGACGCCGTCCGAGCGGGTGAGCGTCGTGCCGGCGGGGATCTCGGTGCCGACTGCCGCGACGAAGCGCGCCGCGCCCTTTGCCGGCGTGGCCGGCTTCCTGGTCACGCCCTTCAGCGCCGCCCAGCCCTCCAGATATTCGCCGGTCGCGGTGAAGGGCACCGACTGGCGCGCGATCCAGTCGAGATAGCCATAATGGCCGCTGGTCATCGCCGCCTGGACGTCGCCGAGGATGCCGAGATTGGAATAGCGGAGCAGCGCGTCGACGCCCGGCAGCGCGGCGTTGATGTCGGTCGCCGCCTGGCGGCGCAGGGTGCCGAGCGTCGGACGATCGAAGGGCATCAGCTATTCTCCCAGAGATAAGCGAAGCGCAGCGCCCGGCGGGTGCCATCGGTGCGCAGGATCAGAACCAGCGCGCCGAGCAGGCCGGGCGCGGCCCAGGCGGTGGTGACGTCGATCCGGGCGGCGACGCCGTCCGTGACCAGCCAAGCGAGCGCCTGCTCGATATCGACCTTTACGATCGCCAGCGTGGCGGCATTGGCGCGGGCCCGGGCGCGCAGCCACAGGCGCGAGCCGATCTCACCCGCCCACCAGCCGCGTGGATCGCCCGAGCCGTCAGGGATCGCATCGTCATCGCCGGCCGCGGCATCGCAAAAGAGGCTGATCAGGACGGCGGTGAAGAGATCGTCGCCAACCGCCAGGTCGCCGCCCGCGGTGAAGACATAGGAGACGGGCCGCCCCGCCTCGTCGACGATCGCGCGGCCGGTCTCGTCGGTCCAGATCACCTGTTCGGGAGCCACGACGCTCCAGTCGCCGGCATCGATCCGCCAGCCGGTCGCGATATCCGCCATGGGTCAGGCCTTCCTGTCGGGACCGAGCGACTTGTCGCTGCCGGTCCGGACGCCCGTATGGACATGGGCGACATAGGCATCGCGCAGGTCGTTGAGGCTGACCGGCGTGCCGCCGGCCCGGCTGACGATATCGCCGGTGCATTCGATCGACGGCGCTTCGATCCGCACCTTGCTCTGGCTCTTGATCGTCACCGCGCTGGCGTTGACGATCGTCACCGGGCCACCCTTGCCGTCGATCGTCATGCCGTCGCCGTCCAGGCGGATCGACCGGCCGCGAACGTCATAGACGATCGCATCGCCCGGCTTCAGGCCGCGCGGCCGGCTCGGCTGGTGGTTGGTGGCGATGCCGACCGACTGCGCCCGGTCGTCGCCGCAGCGCGCCACCAGCACCTCGGCGCCGATCGGCGGCACGCTGCCGAAGCCGAAGGCGCCGACGATCGGGACATTGTCGGTGAGGCGGCGCACGCCGCCCACCAGCGCGCCCTGATCGACCTGGCCCCGTTGGACCGGGCCGCTATCGTCGATGAGACGCAGCCGGCCCAGGCCGAAGATGGTGGACAGCCAGCCGGTCACGGCGCGGCCTGGATGTCGTTGAGGTTGACCGGCGAGAGGCTGATCGGCTCGGGCTGGAAGGCCTCGGGCGGCAGGAGATACAGGCGCGCGATGGTGCCCTCCTCCGAATTGCGGATGAATTGCACCTCGGCGATGCACAGCGACGCCTTCGCGCCCGGCAGGTCGACGTCGACCAGCGTGTTCGGCAGCCAGAGCCGGCCGGCGGTGTCGCGCCAGCTGTCGATCGTCACCTCCACCGCCAGCGCGCGGCCGGCGCGGCGCGCCGTCTCCCACCGCGCCTTGCGGATCGTCAGCTCCTGGCCCAGCGCGGACTGCTCCAGCACCAGATAGAGGCGGCGGTGCCGGCGCACTCCCGGATCGCGCTCGGTATGGAAGAAGAACCCGCCCTCGCCGAGGTCGGACCAGAGGTCCTGGCCTGCCCAGGCGCAGACGATCTCGCTCATCCGCTGGTCCATCGACCGGGTGACATTGTACGCCTCGACATTGACGCCGTAGGCGATGCCGCTGGCGGCGCGGGTCGATCCGGCCGCCGCCAGCAGCAGCCGGCCATCGGGTGCTTCATAGGCGAGCAGGCCGGCATTGCGCGCCAGGCGCTGGATGATCGCGGCCGGCGTCTCGCCATAGGTCAGGTTGAATTGCGGGACCGGATCGCCCGCGCTGGCGCCGTCGCCGAGCGCCACCTCGACCCCGTAAGGCTCGGCAAGCCGGGTGACGATCTCCAGCGCAGTGGCAGACAGGATCTGGCCACCGGCCTCCCATTCCGCCGAACAGTCGACCAGGTCCTGTGTCCGGCCGCGCCCGATCAGCGCGACACGGTGGTCCTGGCGATCGCCGCCGGTCGCGACCCGGTCGACATAGCCGGTCACGACGATGTCGTCGTCGATCAGGATGCGCGCGAAGTCGCCCTCCGCCACCGCGATCTTGTCCCCGGCCGGCGTCGCAGACGTCGCCGTCAGCGACCAGTCGTTGGGAAAGGCCTCGGCGCGCAGCGTGATCGCCACGTCCATCCAGCCGGTCAGCCGCCGCCCCCCCGACACCTGGATCTCGTCAGCGGCGGACGTGGCCCTATTCTGGCTTTCGGTGACGATCGTCACCACGCCGGCCGTCATGCCGCCAGCGCCTGGAAGCGCGCTGGCATGAAGAGCGGGTGGACCGGCTCGATCTGGGTCACGAGCTGGTCGGCGCGATCGCTGTCGCGGTAGAGGCGCTGGGCGAGAGCCAGGCTCGGCAGCGCGGCCGTTAAGACGAAGTCGCGCAGGCGCGCCATCGTCGCCGCCCGGGCGCGCAGATCCTCTACGATCGCGCCACGCGCTGCGCGCATCGCGCGGTAGCTGTCATCCTCGTCGGCATCGGCCGCCGCGGTCGCCAGCGCGTCCAGCACATCGCCGCAGCGTGCGATCATCGCGCCGGCATCGTCGCCGCTCGTCGGCTGGTAGCGGCCGATCGCCAGCACCAGCTCGGCCGCGGTCGCGCGACGCAGCATCCGGTCGATCGCCTGGCCTAGCGGGGTCGCCGCCTCGGGGCGGCCCGGCACGAAGGCGAGCAGGCGCAGCAGCAGCCGGATCGCATCGGCCGGATCGGCGCAGGCCGCTGCCAGCGCCGCGATCAGCGCGGCAGCGGCAGGGGCGACGCCCTGCATATTCGCAAGATCCGCGCTCGCCAGGGCGGTGCCGAAGGCCGCGGTGGCCGTGCCGATCGCGGTGCGCGCGGTCGAGGCGGCCACAACCAGGTCGTCGATCGTGGCGGTGCGATCGTAGATCGAGGCGCGGGTGGCAGTGAAGCCGGCATTGCCGCCCGCGGCGAAGCGGCCATGGTCGCCCGGCAGCCGCGCCGCCAGGCGGTGGAGCGCGGTCGCATCGCCGCCCAGCTCGCCCACCGCCGCGCTCCAGGTCGCGGCCGTCACCGTGGCCTGGCGGCGGGTGCCGCCGGCGCGGCTGACCACCGCGACGGCCCGCACCACGTCGATCGCCAGCGCGGCCTTCACCAGATTGGCGGCGGTGAAGGGTCCGCGCCCGGACGTGAGGAGCGAGGGGAATTGCCGCTTGCCGCTCTCGACGAATTCAAGGTCGACCGTCGAAAAGGACCCCGCCCCCAGATCCTCGCCGATCGCCGAGCGGACGAGCGACACGGTGAGCGCGCCGAGCGTCGGATGGATCAGGAGACCGGGGCCGGCCTTCTCGCAGGCCGCCAGCAGCGTCGCGCGCTGGAAGGCGATCGGCCCGCCGGCAAAGGCGACATCGCCGTCCGCGATGAACCCCCGGAAGCGGAAGCGTCGTGCCTCGCGCCCCATATCCTCGGCCCAGGGCTCGTCCCGGCCGGGATATTGGTGGAGCGCGACGCGCCGCCCCGCCATCGCCTCGCTGGCGAAGACGGCGAAGGGCACGCCCCGGAAGGAGGCCGGCAGCAGGCCCTGAGCGAAAAGCGCCATCGATCTCTCCTCCTACTGCGCGAAGGCGTGGCTGACCGCCGGGCGGACGCCGCGCCCGCCGCTGGCGCGCACCGAGGTCCCCTTGGGCAGGCCGTCGACCTTCAGGTGGATCTCCAGCGCCTTGCCCACTTCCGCACGCTCGGCACCGTCGCGGCCGGCATGAAGGGGCCGCAGGACGTGGCGGGCATAGCCATCGGCGATCGATGCGCCGTCCTGCCCGCCCGCCAGGGCGCGCCGCCAGTTGCCGCGCTCCTTGTGGCCCAGCTCGTAGCGGAGGAAGCGCCACTGGGTGTCACGGTCGGCATGCTCGACATCCATGCCGGTCACCCGGCGGAACTCCGCCTTGCGCGCGGCATCGGTCCACTGGATAAGGCCGCGGCCATTGCCGCCGCGCTCGCGGGAGCGATGATCGCCGCCGCTCTCCAGCACGATGTTCGACGCGATGCCGATCCCCTCGGCCTTGCTGAAGCCGTAGCGCATTGCCTCATGAACCAGCGGCACCGCCATGGCGGCGAGCGACTGGATCTGGCGCGGATTGAAGCGGCCGGCGCCGCCGGCCTCGACCGTGCGGCCGATCCGGTCGGCGGCACGGGCCAGCGTGTCGGCCGCCGGGCGGAAGGTATCGCGCACGGTGCGGGTAAAATCCTTCGATCCATCTAGCATCGCCCGGCCGCCCGACAGCACCGCGTCATAGCCCTGCTCGGTGACGCCGGCCGCGGTCGCGCCGGCATCGAGCATCACCCGATCCTTCATCTGGCTGACCATCGCGCCCTTGCGGACGATGCGCTTGCCGGTCTCCACGTCGCGGTCGGTGATCAGGCCGGCATGGCGACCGGCATCGGCCATGTCGGCACCGAGCGCCTTGCCACCCTGGGTGAAGATCGGCAGCGCAGCCTCACCGATGCCCAGCATCCGGGCGGCCGTGCGCCGGCCGGACGAATTCTGGCGGGTGATGGCATCGGCGATCGCTGGCAGCATGGCGGCGGTGTCGACCGTGCCGTCCTGCTTGAGCTTCAGCCCCACGCCCATCCGGGCGAGCAGCGCGACGGCGTCGGTGTTGCGGCCATAGCGCGCGTCGTTCAGCGTCTGGTTGAGGCCGCCGAGCGCGCCGGCCCCGGCCGCCTTGTCGATCCCGACCCGCTCGCCGGCCGCGGTGAATTCCTGGAGCTTCCGGGTCGCGATCCCCATCATCTCGGCGGTGTGGCCCATCGCTGCCGCACCCTTGGCCCAGCCGTCCGCCAGGCGGAACGCGCCGTAGGCTGCCGCCGCCATGACGCCGGCGATGCCGGCCGCGGCGACACCCACCACGCCGAGCGTGCTGCCGAGCATCCCGCCGGCCACCGACGCCTCGCCCATGCCGGTGCCGAGCGCCCCGATGACGCCGCGCACCTCGCCGATGCGGCTGACCAGGCCCATGGTGATCGAGCGGCCGCCGAGCGCGCGGGCGGCAGCCTGCTCGACCGCGCCGAAGGTCCGGCCGACCGCGCGGGCGGAGCGGCCGAGCCGGCGCTCGTCTTCGGCGACCTGGCGGCGATTCACCTCGCTGACGTGTTTCGGGATCGCGCCCAGCCGCTTCTCGGCGGCCTTGCTGCCTTTCGCCGTCTTGTCGTCGGCGGTGATGTCGATCGCGACTTTCGGACTCGTCATGCCGCCTCGTCATCCAGGAGCCCGGCCCAGGCGGCCCAGGCATTCAGCTCGGACCAGGGGTGCTGGGCGATCATGCGCGGCGTCTGGCCATAGCGCTGCCCGAGCAGGTCGAGCCGCCGTCGCCAGTCCGGCGGGATCAGGCCAAAAAACGCGCGATATACCTCGCGGCGGTGAGCAGGTCGCGCGTGCCGATCCGCTCGATGACCGGGCGCGGCACGCCCGACACGACCGAGATCGCCATGATGTCCGCGTCGACACCTTCCAGCCGGTGCCATTGCTGCCATTCGGCCGCGGTCGGTTCACGCAGCAACAGGTCGGCATAGGTCTGGCTGCCGAGCGTGATCGGCTTGCGAAGCGTGACGCGCAGCTCGTCCGCCGGCTGGTCCGGGACGATCATATCCAGGTCCATGATCAGGCCTCCGTCACGTCGGGACCGATGAACTCGACCTCGAAGGTCGAATCCTCGGTGTTCACGCTGAGCGGGCCTTCGCCCATGCGGGCCATGTTGCGGCCGATGATCGTCTTGCCGTTGGCCAGGCTGAGGACGACGGTGACGTCGACCGCCTCGGACAGCGCCGAGATGGACAATACGCCGGTGTCGCGGCCCTTGAAGCTGATCTTGCCGGGCTGCGGCATCGACGAGAAGCCGTGGAAGCCGTCCTGGCCCACCAGGGGCTCACGCTTCGAGCCGGACACCTGATAGCTGGCCTCGCCCGACACATTGTAGGACGCGCCATCGATCGTGATGGACGCGGCGCCGGTGATGGCGCTTGCGGTAACGGTCATGCGGGCCTCCTTCAGGCGTTGCGGAATTGGGCGAGCAACGCGAAGATGCGCAGCTGCTCGATCAGGGTGCCCGGCCACAGGACATTGACCCGGCCGGGGGTGGCGGCGTCCTTCTCGACGACCAGGCCAGCCGCGAAGGCGGCCGAATTCTGGACCATTCCCTCGGCTTCCAGCTGGCGATAGGCGGCGATCAGGTCCGCCTTGATGATCGAGGGCGTGACCACCTTGCTGCCGGGCAAGAGCCGCGCGCCGTCCGCTGCCAGCTTCACCCGCGAATATTTGGCGGTGATCACGTCGCGCAGGCGGCGCAGGACGAACATCAGCAGGTAGAGCGTCTCCACCTCCAGATAGCTGTTGTCCGCCTGGCCCTGGGCGTTGGTCACATAGGTGGTGACCAGATTCTCGATGGCGATCGCGCCGGCCGTGTCGACCGTGAAGGTGCTGACGCCGCCATAGAGGAGCGTGGCGTTGCGGGTGGTGAGCGGAAAGCGCGAGGCGAGCGGCGGTGCGAGGATGCCGGCGACGGTCAGGGTCTGGAGCGGCAGGCCCGGATCGGCGCGCAGGCTGACGGCCGCCGCACCGGCAAAGGCCGCCGCCCATTTCCAGCTCGGCGACGGCGAGTCGTTGAAGCCGATGCAGCAGATGTGCTGGTTGTTCAGCGCGGACGCATAGGCGGCGAGCGTGCCGGCGGTGCCGCGCGCCGCGATGAAGCAATGGCCATAGACCTGCGTCGACCAGGCCCAGCGGCCGGTGGTGTCGGACAGGAGCGCGGCGATCGCCGCCATCGAGGTCGCATCCGTCAGCGAGCAGACGATGAAGTCGAAGGCGGTGTCTTGGAGATTGGCGAGCGCGGTGACCAGTGATGGGTTGGTCGCGCCGCCCGTCATCGCCGCGATCACGACGCCGAGCCCTGGCGGCGTATATTCGCCGGCCGGCGGGCCGGCATGATTGATCCGCAGGTCGACGTCGTTGCCGAGCAGGCCGCGATTCCGGGCGGTTAGCGTCACCACCGCCGCGGCTGCGGTCGCGGTCACCGGCAGCGTGGTCGCCCCATTGATCGCGGCCGCGACGATGGTGGCGACCTGGGCGGCGGTGGTGGCCGCCGCCAGCGGGATCTGGAGAAGGTGGCCAGCGACATAGAGCGCCAGGACGCCGGCACCGGACGTCGGACCGGTGAAGGTCAGGCTGCCGGTGGCGGCGACGGCTGCGGCATCGTCGGCGAGCGGCAGCGCCCAGACCTCGCCCGCCGCGTCATTCTGGCGATAGGCGCGGACCATGCCGGCGAGGACCGAGCCTGCCCCGCCGGCCGCGACCGCGTCGCTTTCCGACTGGAGGACCACCGGCACATTCGGGGCCAGGGTGCCGGCATTGGTCTTCTGCCCGATCAGCAAGGCCCGCTGGGCGCGCTGGTTGGTGTTGGCGCGCGATGCATCCAGCTCGGCATAGAAGAGCGGGGTGCGCAGGCCGGTCGGGATGGTGCGGAAGGGAATGGTCACAATGCGGGCTCCTTGCTGGTCGCGGCCACCGGGGCGGCCGCGACATCGCCATCGGCGAGGAGGCGCGCCCAAGCCGGGTCGAAGGGATCGATGGTGAGGCCGGCATCGTCGACGACGCGGCGGGTCGCCGGGTCGCGCACGATGCGCCCCGGTACGGAGACGATTTGCATGGACGCTCCTAAAGCGGGAGGGAGGCGGTCAGCCCGGCGGGCGGATAGTGGCTGGCGGCGAGATCGATGGCGTCGATCGGCTCGTCCTCGATCGCAGCGAAGTCCTCCGCGCCCTCGTAGATCTCGAAGACATAGTCGGACTGGATGCCGGCGAGGCGCTGCGCCTGGACGCCGTAGGCGAATTGCGTCGTGACGCTGGCGAGCTGCTGGACGATGCGGAAGAGCGCGCCGTCGCCGATGATCGCGCGCTCGGCCTGGCGCTTCAGCACCAGGAGCTTCGCCATGATGGTGGCGACGAGCAGGTCGTCGTCCGGGTCGACCGGTTCGGACACCTCGCCCTGGACGCGGATCGTGACCAGCGTGGTGAAGCCGATCGTGCCGCGCCCGGTCGATGTCTTGCCCTCGGCGACGATTCGGACCTTCAGCGCCGGGAATTGATCCGGCTGGAGGGGAAGGTCGCCCGGGACGGCGATCCGGTCCCCGGCGGCCGTGCGGCCGACAAGCGCCGCAGTCATCGCGGCGACGACATCGGTCGCGCTGGTCACCGCGCCGCCTCGACCAGCACCAGGACGATATGGCCGTGACTGTCCGGCTGGATGTCCATGACCTTGTAGAGCTTGCCGGTGGACGGGATCAGCACCCGGTCGCCCTGCGCCGGCAAGGGCCGGCCGGCCGCAGTGAAGACTGCGGCGCGGACGCCGAGCGCCGGGCTGCTGGTGCTGATCTCGCTGCCGTCGCCCTGCGGCACCAGGCGCTGGTACTGCGCGTCGAAGACCGCGTCGGTGAGCGTGAACGGCACCCCCGATCGCGGCCGGTAGATCGGTAGCGAGGCCGGGACGCCGATGTTGCCTTCGCCGAAGACGCCCATCACCGGGCCGAGGACGTCGGCGTCCCAGTCGATCGCCATGTCAGGCGCCTGCGCGACCCGAGCGCAGCACCTCGGGGCGCTTGCAGATATGGAGCGGGAAACCATAGGCCTCCATCCGCCACCAGGAATTGCGGTCGCGATCGAAGATCGGCACGACGTAGCGCTCCTTGCCGGGCGTGTTGATCCACTCGAAGCTCTCGCCCGGCGCCAACGCGCGCTCGAAAATGCCGGGCGCATTCTCGGGCAGGAATTTCACCTTGTCGTCGCCGATCTTGATCTGCTGGTTGTCGTCGGACCCACGATAGTTGATCCAGTCGATCCCGGCGAAGCGGAACGCCTTGAACGCGCCGCCTTCGCGCAGTTCGGCCGCATCCGACCAGTTCTTGAAGGTCTTTTCCACGTCTACATGGGTGGTGAACTTGTCGTAGAAATAGTCGCCGCACAGCGCGGTGATCGAGGTCTCGGTGGTGAAGGCACCCTGCGACGATCGCGCCATCGACCGCTCAAGCGCATTGCAGAGCGGCCGGATCGTGTACTCGATATTGGCTTCCAGATTGAAGGCGATCTCGGCCGGCCGGACGATCTGGAATTCGTCGTACCAGTCATACCAGACGCTGCCGTCCTTATCGAGCAGCAGGCCCTGTGCCGCCGCCAGGCGGTGGAATTCCTCGGTGAAGTCCAGCGTCCGCAGGATACCGGTCGGGCCGGACAGGCGGCGCGCCACCTCCGTCTGGAGCTGCATCATCACCGATTCCTGTCCGAACTCCCGGATGTTCTGGAGTTCGTGGGCGTGGATGGTGTCGCCCTTGAAGATGCGCGGCGCCTCGAAATAGCGCATTTTCCGGCGCTCGGTGTCGCGCTCGGAATTGGTCGGCTCGCCACGCTGGCTCATCGGCACGACCGACAGCACGCCGTTGCGCTCCTCGACCGCCAGCGCGGTGGTGCGGATCGGGTTATCGTCGAAGATCTTGCGATCGCCGAGCGTCGTGGGCACGTGCGGAATACGCTCGATCTGGCTGGTCAGCTCGACTTCGCTGAAGGCGTCGGCGCGGAAGAGGTTGAGAATGGACATGGGGGTGGCCTCATCGGCTGGGCGCGCGGCATCGCCGCCCATGGGGTGATGGGGCTGGACCAGCCCCGGACGGGTCGGAGGAAGGATGGCGGCCGCGACTGCGCGCGGCCGCCGGTCGGTCAGACGGAGAGGATCTGCGCGGCCTTGAGCAGCGACAGCGCCAGCGTCTTATGGGCCGGGGTGGTGACCGCCGGGCCCCAGATCAGCTCGGCGATATTGACCTTCATCGGTCCGCGCACATTGACGATGCAGCGGCGATCGGCGCTGGTGGCATCGACATAGCCAGTCCACAGGATGGCGACTGGCACGCCGACCAGCGCCGGGTCCCAGGGGACATATTTGACCGTGCCGGTCACCGTCACCGTGAAGCTGTCGGCGGCCGCGAAGGCGGTGCCGCCGGCGGTGACGGTGAAGGTCAGGCCGCCCACGGTGACGGCCGCGCCGGTCTTGCCGTGACCGATGGTCAGGCCGGTCGGGTCCTGGACGACGAAATTCGTCGCATCGTTGAATTCGACGATATAGACGCCGGCCCGCGCGGTCGCGCCGACCACGATCGCGCCGAAACCGCCAGTGCCGTTGTTCGCGCCGAGCGGTGCGGCGACGGCGGCACCGCCGGTCAGGATGCCGGCCATGACCAGGCCGGTGATGCAGACGCCGGCGCCGGACTGGACGATGCCCGGCTCGCGGGTGAACATGCCGCTGAAAGGATCGAAGACGACATAGCCGCCCTCGCGGCGGTTCTCGACAAGCGGCTGGAAGGTGGGATTACCCATGGCGATGGTCCTGGAAAAGGGGGCCGGCCGGGGGAGCCGGCCCGAGGGGATGGATCAGCGGCGCAAGGTCGTGACGCCGGCCTTGGCGAAGGCCGCGCCCCAGCTCGCGTCGGTCGCTTGGCGGCCGGTCGGGGCGGCATCGCTGCCGAGGCGGACATTGCGCTCGGCGCGCGACGGGCGGCTGCCACGCGGGCGATCGTCACCGCCGTGGGCCGGCTGGCCCTTCAGCACCTGCACCGCCGCCTGGCGCGACATGCGCGTCTCGCAGGCCAGCGACACGGCAAGCGCCGGGTTGTTCGCCGCCGCCTTGTGACCGAGGATGTGGGCGATGCGCGCCTGCTCGCGGCGCCGCGCGCGCGACGCCGAGGAGCGGCCGTTCAGCTCCTCCTCGTCATCCTCGTCCTCGTCGTCTTCCGCCGCACGGCGGGAACGCTTGCTCTTGGGCTCGTCATCGTCGCCATCGTCGTCGTCCTCATCCGACGCGCGGCGGGACCCCTTGCCCTTCGGCTCGTCGTCACCATCGTCGTCATCGTCATCCGATGCCCGGCGCGATCCCTTGCCCTTCGGCTCGTCGCCGTCATCGTCATCGGCTGCGCGACGGGAGCCCTTGCCCTTCGGCTCGTCACCATCATCGTCATCGTCCGACGCACGGCGCGATCCCTTGCCCTTGGGCTCGTCGTCATCGCCGTCCTCGTCCTCGGCCGCACGGCGCGACCGCTTGCCCTTCGGCTGATCGTCATCCTCTTCGGCGGCCCGCCGGCGGGCGTTGGAGCGGCTCAGGCCGGCGAAATGCGCAAAGCGGCTCGCGCCGGCCATGAGGCTGGTCGAAGTCTTCATAGTCACCTCTGTTGATGGTCGGGCACGATCGCCCGACGGGGCCGGTCCGGGCCGGCCGGGGATCAAAGCTGCGCGAGCAGCGCCCGGAAGGCGGCATCCGGCGCGGCGACCGCGTCGGCAAAGCCGATGTCGACACCATCCGCGCCGGTGAACACCCCGGCCTCGGTGCCGGCGACGTCCCGCACCGACAGGCCGCGGTTGCGCGCCACCGTCTGGTCGAAGAGCAGGCCGGCCTTGTCGACGTCGCGCTGGATGCGGGCGCGCGCCTCGTCGCTGAGTGCGATCAGGTCGCTGCCCTCGCCCTTCAGCGCGCCCTTGGTGACCAGGGTCGGCGCGATGCCGGTCTTGGCCAGCCAGTCGGCGACGCTCAGATGGATGTAGATGACACCGACCGACCCGGTGCCGCCGGTGCGCGGCACCCAGAGCCGGCCGGGATCGACCGCGGAGGCGACCGCATAGGCGGCGGAATAGGCGCACTCGCCGAGAATCGCGGCGATGGGCTTGATCCCGCGCGCGCCGAAAATGGTGTCGACCAGGTCGAAACAGCCGGCGACGTCGCCGCCCGGGCTGTCGATGTCGAAGACGATCGCGTCGACATTGGGGTTCGACAGCGCGTGAAGCAGCTGGAAGCGGATCTTGTCGTAGCCGGAGACGCCGAAATACTGTCCGATATGCCAGAGCCAGCCGAGGCGTTGGATCAGCACGCCCTGAACCGGGATGACCGCGACGCCGCAGATGATCTCATAGGGCGCGCGGTCGTCGACCGGCGCGCGCTGCGTCGACCACGGGTCGCCGGCATCAATGTCGATCCCTGCGCCGCCATCGCCGCGCAGCACCGACTGTTCCAGGAGCTGGAGCGCCAGCGCCGTGCCATCCTGCTGCATGGCCAGCGGTGTGTTGAACAGCGTGGTCGCCAGATGGCGCGGGAAGCGCATCAGCTCCGGCCGCGCTGGCGACGGTTGCCCGAGGTGGTCGCCGGAGCCGCTGGGCTGGTGGCGGCATCACCGGAGATCTGGCGCAGTTCTTCCGACTGCTCCTCGGTGACGTCGACGGGCAATGCGCGCATCGTCAGCGGCGCGATCGCCGCCTCGATCTCGGCGACCGTCTCGGCGACGTGCAGGCCGTCGCCGCTGGTCAGACGGATGACCGCGCCGGCATCGGCCTCGTCCAGCCAGGCGATCGCGCCGAGCGCCAGGCGCAACGGTCGGCCGCCGCCATGGCGGGACACGGTGATGAACATCATGCTTGCTCCTGCTGCTGTTGCGCGCCGGGCATCTGCGAATAGTCGATGCCGAACCATTGCGGCCGGGGCAGGCCCAGCTCTTCCATCCGCCGGCATTCCAGCGCGCGCTGTTCGAGATTCTCTTCCCAGTCGGTGCCCTGCTTGGCGCACTCGTCCTCCATGGTGGACAGAGCGGCATCGAGGCCGAGGACGACGCCCTGACGCTCGGCGACCGGATCGACCCAGCCACGCGCGACGCCGAGCCAGCGCCCGCGCGCATAGGCGCTACGCATCTCGATGAACGGGACGGCGTTGCGGGGGAGCGGCACCTCGCCGCGTTCGAACGGCTCTTCCAGCCAGGTTGCGAAACACGGTGTCGCGGTGTTGAGGTCGAATTCGTCGCACCGACGATTATAGGTCTTCTCGGATTGGACGATGCCCGCGCGGGCGCTGGCCCAGGATGCGTCCGAATAGTCGTTGTGGACCTCCTCGGCCGAGGTGCCGAGGCAGGCGGACACGGCGCGCAGCATTTCGTGGGCGAAGGGCGTGATGTCCTGCTGCCCACCGCCCGGCGCGACCGACTGGATCTTCTCGCCCGGCGCCAGCATCGCCAGCTTCGCACCGGTGACGCCGACATCATTGTCGCGACGGAAGTTGGCGCGCAGATCCTGGTAGAAGCCGATGCCCTCTTCTTCGTCATCGTCGAGCGCGTTGCGGATCATCTCCAGGTCGAAGGGCGATTCGACATAGAGACCGAAGGCGGCCGCGATGTTCTCCGCCTGGAGCTTCACGCCGTAGAGCCGCGCCAGCATCTTGAGCTTGGGGATGATCGGCGCGAAGATCGACACGCCGCGATTCTGCCCGAACGCATCCGCGTCGAAGTCGTGATAGACCCGCCGCCAGCCGTCCGGGTCCTCGCGCTCGACCCGGTCCCAGATCATGCTCTCGCTGGCATTGTACGGATCGGACTGGTGCGCGCGCCGGAGGTGATAGGCGATATGCACCTCGTCATCGTCCAGCTCGACGCCGCCCCGCAAATAGCGGGTGTCCGCGCCCTGGTACGGGTTCGACAGCCGATCGGGATGCACGCCCTGGAAGGTGGTGGCATAGCGCGCCGCGCCGCGCCCGATCCGATCCTCGCGCCAGTGTCCGACGATCACTGACTCGCCGTCGACCAGCTTGTGGCCGAGCGCGATCCGCCATTGCTGCGATACGGTCCGCTGGCGGGTGAGGTCGTTATAGTGGCCGAGATCTTCGGAATAGGTGCGCCACAGCGCCTCCACCACCTGGCGATAATCCTGTGCCCAGACCGCGTCATAAGCCTTGGAATAGAGCGACAGCGCCCGATAGTCGGGCTTGGACACCAGCCGGTAGGACGCACCGATCGTCGAATCGAGAATACGGCTGATCGCACCCGACGCCCAAGGGTCGTTGCGGCGCAGATCCCGTGCCCGCGCCGCGATCCGGTCGCGGTGGATGATGATGTCGCTGTCGGGCGAGCGGACCTGGGGGTTCCACGATCCCAGCTCCGCCGATTCCCAGTCCGCCGCGTCATAGGAGAACCGGTTTGGCATCGAGCCGCCGAGCGCGCCGCGCATCCGGCCGCCGCCCCGGCCTCCCTCGCGGATGCGGGCGATCTGCGACGACGCGATCGGTCGGCCGCCGCTGTCGAGGATGACCGGGGCCTGCGCCATCAGAAGCGCAGCCGCAGGGCACGCCGGGGCGTGTCGATGATGCCGAGCTGCGCCTGCACCTGGCGGATCGCCATCGCCAGGTCGGCGATCGTCGCCTGGGTGTAGGAGGCGGTCTTGCTGCCGTCGCCCTGCGCATAGGCGGCGCTCTGGAGCTTCCGACCGGATGACAGGTCCAGATAGTCCTGCTGCATCTGAGCGAGCCGGGCGCGCAGCACGGCGTCATCCATGCCAGCCAGCAGGCCGGCGTTGCGGTTTAAGCGCATGGCGTCTCCTCAGGCGAGGCGGCTGGCCCAGGACGAAGCGCGGCTCGTCCGGGTGCGGCTCGTGGCGGCCGGGGGTGACCGGGCCGGTTTGGTGGGGGCCGGTCGCGGCGCGGCGACTGGCAGGGTGGCGGGCGGCGGAGCGGCCGACGGGGGATCGTCGGGCGGTTCGTCGGGTGGCAGAATGCGCGGCTCGTCCGCGGCCGCCTGTAGTGCGTCGTCCTCGATCGGGGCGGGCGTGATCTCCGCGCCCACCTTGTCGGCGAGCCGGTTGAGCTTCAGTCCGGTGTGCATCAGGCCCCGAAGGGCCGCCAGCGCGTAGACCCGGCAGTCGAGCCGCTCATTGGCGCGGCCGGCGATCGGCACCCAGCGCTCGACCTTCTGCGAGCCTTCGCCCTTGATCTCGATCTGCTCGGCGGTGAGCTGTTCGAAGGCAGGCAAGTCCCAGTCGCCATTGAAGTGCATATAGCCGGCGCCGGGCTTCTGCTTGGGCAGGTAGCTCTTGAGGATCGTGTCCTTGGCGGCGTTGACGCCGATGATGAACGGCCGGAAGCTCTTCTTCGACCGCGACGACGGACGCTTGCTGGGCCAGACGGGATTGCGGAAACCGGTGCGTGCGCTCTCGCCCTTGATTGCCCACCATTTGCGACGAAGGTTTTCCTTCGAGAAATTATAGACATGGTCGGTGTGGTGGCCGCCCGAGTCTTGGCAGGCCGCCGACAGGGTGAAGGGCCGCTCGTCCGCCCGGTACCAGGTCTGCGACAGATAGGCGGCGAGTTGTTCGCGCACCGCCGGATCGCTCATCTCGCCATCGATGACGTGGTGCGCGATCGACCAGCTCTCCTCGTCGCGCCCCCAGCCGACGATCTCGATCTCGATCCGGTAATCCTGCGTGTCGATGCCGGCGGTGATGAGCGCCACGCCGTCCGGCACATAGCCGTCAGGCCAATTCTCGCGGCGGGCGAGCAGCGCATGGCCGTCGACCGCCTTGGCCATGTGCTTGCGATAGGTGACCGCGAGCTGGGTGTTGTAGAAGGAGAGCTTGCCGTCCTCGTCGACGATGGCGAGCCATTTCTCGGCGATGCGGGGCGGGGAATCGTTCTGCCACGGGCTGTAGAGCTTCGACGCCTGGAAGCCGGCATGGATGTTCGGCACCGCCCAGGCGCCGCACTCGCTGCACTTGGCCCGGTAGACGCCCCAGCGGCTGGACGCCCACCAGTCCCACACGGCATCGACCGCGGCTGGACCAGGCTGCCTGGCCCATTGGGCGGCATAGCGGTCGAGCGGGTTCTGCAGGACGGCGCAGCATTCGAAGCGCCGGGTCTGGTGCCAGCGGATTGTCCCGAGCGCGCGCAGCCGCTGGCCCTCGGTCCAGCCCTTGCCGCAGCACTCACAATAGATCTGCGCCGTCTCCGGCTTGTGGGTCTTGCCGTCGCTGCCCTTGTCCCAATGGACGTGTTTGAAGAAGTCGAGGAACTGGCGGTGGCCGCAATGCGGACAGGCCACCGACGCCAGGCGCTGGTCCGACTGCTGGAAGCGGACCTCGATCTTGCTCGCGCCCTTGATCGTCGGCGAGCAGACCGCGACGCTGAGCGAGTTCGATTCGAAGCTGGCGAGGCGTTCCTCGCCGATGAACAGCGGGCAGCCCTCTTTGAGGGGCAGATACTTGTCGACCTCGTCGAACAGGATGATGCGGATCGGCCGGCGGGCCAGATTGTCCGGGCTGCCCGCGCCGACGATGCCGAGGAAGCCGCCGGGGAAGGTCTTGTAGTCGAGCGTGTTACCGGCATCGCGAGACTTGGACTGTCCGCGCTGCCGCTTGCCCGCGCGGGGTTTCTTCACCGACCCGAACAGTTTCCGAAGGACGGGCGTCGCCTTGATGAAGGGGGCGACGCGCTCCTTCGAGAATTGCAGCGCGGCTGCGTCCTTGGGCTGGACGATCAGCATCGGGCACGGATCGAGATCCGCGTGATAGCCGACGACATTCTCGATCAGCGTGGTCTTCAGGAGCTGCGTCGCGACCATTGCCGACAGCTTGCGGACGCCCGGCTCGGTGACGGCGAGCATGGGACCGCGCGCCACCTCGACGCGCCCCGTGCGGTACTTGCCCGAGGTGCTGCCGGCCTCCTTTGCCAGCACCCGCTTGCGGTCGGCCCATTCCGGCAGGCTGATGCGCGGGGGCGGTGTCCACCCCCGGCGCGCCGCCAGCCGCAACCGGTCAGCCTTCGTCCACGCCGGAGAAGTCGAGGTCGGGTTCGCCAAGCTCGTCGAGCTGCTGGTGGACATAGGGCTTCAGCGCCTCCGCCAGCGTGGCGCCGTCGATATCGAGATCCGCCGCCAGGAGCGGTGCGAAGCGTGCGGGGAACGCCATCCAGGCATCCCGCGCCGCCCGGCGATCGTCGAAGATCACCGCCACCGCCACTTCCACCTCCACCAGCTGCTCGGCCTCCCGCTGCGCGCCCAGCCAGTGCTTCAGCGCGAGCGCGTTCTCCTTGATGGTGCCGGCATTGGCCTTCGACTGGAATTGCCCGGCGAGGAGCTGCTGGATGAAGTCACCGGCGATGCCCTCGTCGATCTCGCCTTCCTCGGCCGCATCGCGGAGATCGGCCACCACCTCGTCGACGACGGCCGCAACCGCGCGGCCGGTTGCCCCCGCAACCGCGCGCCGGTTGCGGGGGGCGGTTGCGGGGGGCGGTTGCGCCCCCGCCGCCTCGGCCTTGAAGCGCCCAAGGCCTGCGTCGCGGAGACGCTGGTCGGACGCTTCCACATCGACCTGATCGCCGCGCAACTTCAGGAAACCTTTGGCTTTCCACTTGCTCGCCGCTTGGCGCGACGTGCCGTGCGTCGCAGCGAAAGCGGTGAGCGACATCAGCGTCATCTCATGCCTCCCCCGCAACCGGTTGCCCCCCGCAACCACATTTCAGATTTGACAGCTGCCGGATCATCGGGGTGCGCAATTACCCACGTTTCAGGAGGGGCCAGGAAGGACCCGCGAAGGCCGGGGGGTGCCGGGCAAGCAGGCTATCACCGCCGCGCTGTGGCCAGCGCCCGGCGGATCGCGGCGTCGAAGGCTGGGCCGGCATGGCGCTGGATGTAGGTGCGCGCGAGTTGCTCGAAGGGCAGCCGCTTGGGCACCGGCGTCGTGTCCTCGAATTGGATCAGGAGCTGCAGCTTTCGTTTGGGCTGCGCACCGCTGGTCCGGCCGGACTGGGATCTCTTGCCTTTCGCCGGCCGCTGCCACACGCCGCTGATCACGCGACCCGACTTGGTCTTGATTGGGCCGATATAGGTCGTAGGCTTAGCTTTTAGCGACGCGAGCTTGCTCTTCGGCAGGTTGCCGTACTGGTTCAAGCCCACCTTGCGCGGCGCCAGCATGCCACGCTTCTTGCCCAGCGATCGACTGCCGCCCAGCACATAGGGCGCGAGGTACTCGGCCTGGATGTCCTTGATGGCGACGGTCGCGATCGGCCGGGTCTTCGTCGCCCGGACGGTCCGGATGGCCTTCCGGGTAAACGGCGTCGGCGTGTCGAAGGTCCGGGCGATGCCCTGTTCCTCGATCTCCGCCACCCCCTGTGCAAGCTCGTTTAGCGCCAGGGACATGGCAAAAGGCACCTGCTCGGCGCCCATGGCGATCATCGCCCGGTGCAGCGGCTTCAGGTGCGCCTTGATGCCGATGCCGATCATCCTGTGTCGATCCTCCAAGCATCGAGAAAGCGACCTGCGCCGTGGGGCTGACCGCCTGGCGCACCTGGATGCCGACGAGGAGCGGCGCCATCCGGCCGCCGCAAGGGATGACGGGGAGCCGGCCGGTCAGCACCGGCCGCGCACGACCGCACGGACATCGGCCGAGATCTGCTCGACCATGTCGATGCGCTGGTCGGACACGTCGATGGACAGCGCCGGGCTGTCCATCATGTCCGCCACCTCCAGCAGCTCAAAGGCATGGATGCGGATGCGATCGCTCGGGCTGAAATGCTGGGGCAGCGACGGCACGCGGCGTCGCAACGGGGATGCGGCCATCGCCATCTCCGATCTGGAATTTCGGGTAACCGCAGGACACCCGCCGGCACGCATGGCCGTGGGTTTGGTGGCGGGGAGCGCAAGGACACGAAGTCCCAGATCGTCTAGCCCCAGGGCCGCTCAGGCGGCGGTGCTCTTCCGAGCTGCAGCTTCATCTACATGAAAGGGCGACAGCCGCCAAGCCTCGATCTCCCAGGCATATGACCCGCCGAAGGACACCAGGGCCTTGCGGCCCAGGCCCTTGACCACGGTGCCGACCAAGCCCGCCAGCGAGGGAGCCTCAGCGACCACCACATCCAATCCCGGAGCGAAGTCCCGCCGCTCGGCGCGCAGCGCCTGAAGGCGCTCCCGGGCCGCCCGACGCGCCGCCCGGTCCCGCTCCGCCTGGCGGCGAAGGCCAGCGATGTGGATGCGCTTGGCCTCGGCACGGCTCTCGGCGGTCCGGATGGCCTGGAGGAGCGCGGCCTCCTCCTGCTCGGCCTGGCGCAGGCCGGACAGCTCGCTCGCGCCGATCAGTGGATATCGATCGCCGTCGCGGAACAGGGAGAAGGCAGGATGCGGGCCGGCACCCTCGATCCGCTGGTCCATGGCGATCGTCGCCAGCTCGGCCATCGCCGCGACCGGCGCGAAGACGATGGTCGGCAGGATCGGCGCCTCGATCTCGACGACCGGCTTGCTGCCGTCGATCAGGCGACAGCGGCCGGGCTTCTCCCGGCGCAGCGTCCTGCGCGGCGTCCAGGCCTCGATCCCGGCCGCCACCAGCGAGTCCGCCAGCGCGAGCGTCCGCCCGCCGGAGGTGCGCAGGATGCACCAGCGCGTGACAGCATCGGGCATGCCGGTCACGCCTTGGCGATGTTGAGTGGGATGGACCGGTAATCGTCGTCTGGCGAGCTGCGCTCCTGGAAGCGCATGTACGTCTTCGAGCCGATCGGACGGATCGAGGCGCGGATCGCATCCATGGCGCGCTGCCAAGCCTCGTCGTCGATGTTGACGCGGAGGAGCTGGAAGATGCCGGTGTGGCTGATCGCCCCTTCCTTTTCGACCGTGAACACCTGGTCGACGAGCGCGCGGATGTACGGATGGCTCGTCGCCGACCAGCCGGTCAGGCACTCGTCGATCATTCCCTTGGCGACCTGCAGCTCGGGACCGAAGGTGATGCGATCGGAAACGGCGATTTGCACTTTGGCGCAGCCGTCGATCGACGTCAGCGTGATGTTGCCTCGCGCTCCACCGACGCTTGTCCCATGATCTTGGGCAAGAAGGGCATTTAGCGAGCCGACGCGCTCGAAGCCCATTTGCTTGAAGTCGCGGATGCGGTCCGCGAGATCCAGCGCATGCGCGCGCAATTCGCGGACCAGCTCATCGATCAGCAAATCCACCGGCTTGATCGCCGAATAGGGCACCAGCGCACCCTTGGCATCCCGCAGATACCAGTGGCCGTTATAGTCGAGCGCCTGCGGGTGCGGCTTCTCGCTCACGCCGCGATCCCCAGCGGCGCGGCGCCGAGAATGACGCGGCGCATTGCCGCGAGATCATCCTCGGCACCCTGCCCTCGCTCCACGGCTTCCAGGAGCTTGCGGAAGTCCGCCTTTTCGATGCCCACGGTCTCTCCCGGAGAGGCGTCGACAAGCTCCCGCATCGTCTTGGTGTCGTAGCGCATTGCTGATCCCGGCTAATTTCCTCCGCGATGTGCCAGGATCAGGGGGATCATCGGCAGCTGCTCATTTGCGCAGGGGTGCACAATAAGATTGCTCAGCGGGTGCGCGTGACACCAGCCTTGCCGGCCGAGCGCATCGGCGATCACCACGCGGCACCGGTGTGCATCGCGGATGTAGATCCCTCGGCGCGCGCCGATATCACGCTGGATCAAGCCGCGCGCGACGAGCTGGTCCACCAGCTGCCGGACGCGCGTGCCCTTGATGCGCGGCCGCATCCCCCGCCCGATCTCGCCATAGCTCGGGCTGGTGCCGGTCCGCTCGATGCGCTCCATGATGTACGCCAGGGCCTCAATGCGCCGCGGCGCACCGTGGAAGGCGGATCGCTCCCCCACAATTCCTCCATGACACCCCCGTCACGGAACATAGGGGGAATTGCACCGCGTCGCCAGCGCGACGAACGACGCGCCGTCCCGCTGCGGGCATGCTACCATCGCGATGCTGGAAGCCGGCTGCGGCCGTGATCGTCGGTGACCTTCAGGAGGAGCGGTGCTCGCCGCTTGCCCCAATCCTCCACCCCGGAAGTCGGGGCGCGGCGGAGACCTCGTCCGCCGCGCTGGACATTTCCCCTCCTATGAGTGGGCCAGCCGGGGCGGATATACCCCAGCGATACCCCACCTAGAGAGGAGCGGCCTTGCGCAGCGCATCGTTCAGCCGCGTCTGCCAGCCAGCGCCACCTGCCCGGAAATGGTCCAGCACGTCGCGATCCAGCCTGATCGTGACCTTCTCCTTGTCCGAGCCTTTCGGCCGGCCGCCACGGTTCACCACCTTGCCAGCGACCTTCACCGTCGCGGCATCGAATTGCGCGGAGGAGATTTCAGGAAAGTCGTCCGGATCAACCCACGGTTCGATAGTAGTCATTCGCCTCACCCTTGGTTGCCACGCGCATCGAGATGATGTGCTGGTCATCGCCACGATCGGTCCAGACAATCACCACGACCTTGGTGCCGAGAAGGCCGATGGAAACGATCCGCACCTCACCATAGTCGAAGCGGTCATCCTCAAACTCGACCGTGACACCGGCGAACACCTTGCCTGCGTCCGCAAAATCGAGGTTCCGTTCCCGAAGGGTGACGGCGCGTTTCGCAGGATCGAAGGTGATTGCCATGAGGTTTTTGTAGGTACAAAAACGATGGTGGTCAAGAGGTTCTTGTCATCCCAAAAACTACTGCGCGGCCACATCCTCCGCCGCCCGCTGCTTCTCCCCTCGTACAACAAGGCTGGATGAAGCGGATGTACCCCATCGATACCCCAAGTAAGGCTGCGGCTTCCAATGTCCGGTATTGGGAGGAAAGCGGACCTTCCGCTTTGGAGGCGCGCCCTCGAAAACTAAACAATGAACCGGCATCTCAAATGCATCGGCCTTTTGCATCGCTGAAGCTCCCAGCTTCCTGCCGTTCTTGGCCTGATGCGAAATCCGTGAATTCTGCATCATGGGCAATGGAAATTGGCCACTGTCTATGTTAGTCCACGCACACGGTACTCAGGATACGACCCTTTTCGACCAGCGTTCTACACCCAAAATAAGAATTGTTTGGAGCACAAATACCCCTGATCTTCGTTCTCGAACTTTTAGGACGCGGCTTGTCCGGGTAAAGACAGGCTCCATGACAGTCTGCGTGACCATTGCATGATTTGCCGGCATCTTGGTAGGGAATGACGCACATTTCGTAACCGAACATACCCTGAGCCGTTGCGGTCCCGCCTTGCCGTAAGCACTGTTCTAATTTTGCACCAGATAGCGCTTTCTGAGGGTCTCGAGCACGTCCTAAGCTCGATGTCGCACAACACGCGAGTAAGCTAACACAATGGATAATTCGCATGTCCGATGGCTACCATGTTTTTTGAGCCGCAGAAATCAGCGTCGGTGGACTGACTGCTTTGCATCCCAGCGTTAATGCAGAACTTTTGATTTTTGCATCAGGGGTGGCCGGACCGAGACTGTCGCGCTGAACGAATAACCGCTTTCGAAAGCCGTGTATCGCAAATTGAGCGTCCGGTATTGGGCGATTGTGTTGAAAAACTCCGCCAGGGATCGAACCTCGCCAACCACGCGCAGCTCCGTTGCACAAACCCCTTGGCTTCTGCAGTTTAGTTACGTTTGGCAATCGTCCAATGGTCTATTGCTTCACGGTCATGGCCCACCATCAGGGCTGTGAGAGTTTTTCAACACAATCGGGTGAAAGCGGACGTGGCCCGTGGCGGACAAACCCTCCGCCGCGCTTGCTACTTGCCCTTCTACGCCTAGGCTAAAAAACGCGAATGTACCCCTATCATACCCCAACTTGGCTTGCGTCATGACATGGTCAACAGAGTAGCCACCTTCGGTTCCCGCCATATTCCAGCCAAGCAATTTCCTGTCACCTGTCACTCAACAGGCTGCTCGCTAAGCCAGGCTCGAGCTTTCCCCATCAAAAGGTTCAGCACGAGAGCGATATCCGCTGCGATCGCGACTGCAGCGATTAACATCATCCACTTCGACGCGCCGTCATGGGTGCAATGAGCGTTTGCCCGGACGCATGCGATGCCAGTGGACAGATCTGCCTGGAGTATGATGGCCGCCATTGGAACCGCTAGGACTCCGGACAGGACATATCCAAGCATGGTGAATGGAGCTTTTGGCGGCATTGCGTTCTCCTGCGAGGCCACGCCAATGCCTTCAACCTGCATGAGCTTGAAACCGATATAAGCCGTTGGTGTGATCGGACCAGCCGATTTGGTCCTAACGGGGCAGGAATGGAGGGGTAGAGGAGGCACCCTCCGCCGAGCATCGCCTTGCCTCTCCTATGCGGGTGGTAGAAGCGGCGATTATAGCCCCATCGTACCCCATGCGCGCCTGGAAGGATAAGCGTGGGAGTGGATTAGCCCGGCGTTGCTAGGAGTTGATGTCCGGGTTTTGGGGGGAGGCGGGCATACCGCTTTAGGGTGTAACCTTGGATACGGCGCAAGCTTTTCGAGCATCTGCAAGCCGCAGATCGCATGTCACACGGACACGATCGGGATGCCATGAACCAAACCAGCGGACGCCACCAATAATAGGATTGCCGTTGCCAGTGAACAAACGAACCTGCAGGCTCTGTGAACTCTCCACACCTGGCAGATATTCCATTCGCGAAACTCGGCTCACACAAAGTGATCCTCTCGTCTTGCAGTCTGCGACGCGAATATCGCTTCGGCCGCCTCCTTCGTGAAAAGGATCACTGCCCTTCTCGCCGTAGATCAAGAGCAGGTTCGGCGTCTTGTCACCGGCGTCAGCTGTCCGAACATCTATGACGAACTCTGGCATGCTATGACGCCAGCTGGTCACCGCCGTATACCCTGTTCCGCCGACAAGGACCGTAGCCGTCAGAGCGACGGCGATTTTGATTGCGTTATGCATGGCGGTTTCCTCAGGGCTGAACACGGCAGCTTAATGCTTCGTCGATTGCCTGCAACTGGGCGAAAGCGGACGTGGTCTGCGGCGGACATCCCCTCCGTGTGATGTGTCATTCTCTCTTCGTCAAAAGGCGGATATGTAGCTCGATGTACCCCTGCAATACCCCAGAGCAGTCGGGTACACGGTTGCAAATCGTGCCCAGTTGGACGGTCATCGCTCCGGTCGATCATCTTCGGACGGGGATCTGATCACCTCCCCGAGTCAGCTCCTCGCGACGCGATCATGGCGTTCGTCTCAGTCAGGTCGACGACGTGAACGGTAAGTGGCCCCATGCGTGAGGGGATGCGGCTGCCGAGCGGCACACCGAAATTGGCTCGAACCGTGAACCGGTCGATCCGGTAAATGCCGGGGCTGTTTGGATCCAGAGCCAGAGGGACATAACGTCTCGCGCTGACGTGCCGCACGATGCCAACGCGCCACTGGCTCAGTCCAGTGGTTCTCAGCATTTCCACGTCCGCAGTATGCCCATCCGGGCGGATCCAATAGCCGATGTCCGCCCACCGAACGGGATCGCGATCATAGCGATCGCTTATACCCGGAGGGGGATTGATGTCCTCGACCGGCGGTGCTGACAGCAAGGTAGGCGCTTGGGTGGCGGATTGTCGCAACCGGGTTGCCAGGGCCTCAATCGCGCCCTTGTCGCCCCTGCGATTGGCGATACGGGCAAGGAGGACATCGCGTACTTGATTCATCGCCGGCTGGCTTGGTCCAGCGATCGTCGCCCCCTGCCTCACCAACTTATCCGCTTCAGCATAGCGATTGCGCATGAGGGCGAGCCAAGCGCGCCGGTAGGTGGCGGCGGCCGCGATCGAGCGGTGATCGTTTGCGAGTGCCAGCCGCTGCACCTTTTTGTAGATGTCTTCCGCCACGTCCGGCAGGCCAAGGCCCAGCATATCGTCGGCGCGGCGGATTTCCTCGGTCAATGTGGCAGGCGTTGTCGCGCCGAGATGCTCGCGAAGCAGCACCACATTCTGCCGTCCGGCGTGTTTCCAAAGGTCCTTGTAGCCTTCATGTTCAGCGACGGTGGCGAGCGTGGCGTAAAGGCTTGAAACAGGGCCTGGCAGCTCTGCGGCATGTTTCTTGTTGCGGTGTATCGCTTTCTGAAGGGTGCGATGTGCATCCGCATAGCGGCCTGCGCCGAATTGCTCGACAGCGGCCTGCAGGGACGCTTCGACGTCCTCTGCGGGGGGACATTGTCGCTGCAGACAATCCGTCAGCCCTTTCTCCGCGCGGCGCCCCAGGACAATGACTTCATCAGCGTCAGGCGTTTGTGGAGCCGCCGGGACCAGCTGTGCCGTCACCAATAGGAGCGCCGTCGTCACGATCATGACGGTCAAGCTCCTCGGCTCTGCACAGACTGGATTAGGGCTCCCGCGGCGAAAGGCCAGACGGCGCTCTGCAACGCGCTCATGATGCCTGCGAACAACTGGCTCTTCGCAACGCCGTTGACGGTTTGTGCGCCTGCACCAACGACCAGGCCATGAACCTGCTGCGCTGTCAGACTCGCGATCGATATCGCGCTGATTACTCCACCGACGAAGATCACGGCGCTGAGCACGAAGAGAATAGCGGGAGCCCGGCGGGTCAATATGGCGGCGAACACATCCATTGAAGCCTCCTACTGGCAAGCAAGTGATTGTGTTACACTGCTTTTCAGTGAGGCTGAACGAGAAGCCCGAGAAAGGAAAGCATGTTCGTCGCCGATGTGGATGTTACCTGGTAAGCGCGGCGGACGGACCGTCCGCCGCGCTCGACAAGCCCTCTCGTAATGAGCGCGAGTTTCGTCTCGATATATCCCAGCGCTACCCCATGTCGGACATTGGGAGGAAAGCGGACCTTGCCCCGGCGGATGGCACGCTGTTAATTGCCCTCATGGATTGGTCACAGATCGCTTCGGATTTCACAGCCGATGGATCTCTCCGCGACATCTACATTTGCGGAACGTCGATGGACGACTGGGTGTGCGTTTGGGCGGTGCTCACTGCCGAGTCGAGCAGCTTGGAATTCACCATTGACGGGGAACCACGCATGCCTCCAGCAGTGACCGAAGTGTTCATGCTAAGTCGTGCTCATTCTGTCTGTGCATCTTATAAACTTGGTCAACAGCGCTTGAACTGCCACTTCTTCTGTGAGGAGGAAATCGAGTTTGACCTAGATCCTCGCGATGTCGTTGGGCTCGACGAAGCGAAGCAGCTGGCAGAATTTATGAAGAGCGTTGGACGGGCCACGTCAAAGAAAGTGCGGCTGACGCCTGAAAACGAGGTGGGCTCTACGATTGCTCGCTATGAACCAGCCACTGATGAAGTCGTGTGGCGGCCTACCTTGGACTAACCGCATGTCCGCAACTGGGCGCTTGCCGTCCGGCAGCTTCCTCGCCTCGTAGCTCCCGGTCGGGTTTCCGGCGATCTGCGCCGCTTGAACGGGCCGGAACGGCGTTACGTGGTGGAAGGCGGACGTTATCTTCCTATCAGGACCGCTTCTTCAATCTCGTTGTTCATCATCCGGGCAATGCTCGACCTGAACGCGTCTACATCGGCATAAGTCGTGAGGAACGCTCCTCGGACCCGGTTCCGTGGATCGTCGTTATCGGCGACTTCAAAGCGAGCCGTGAGGTTGCCGCGCTTGTCCGCCGAGGCGATCTCCATGCGCACCATCAGGTCGTCGCCGGTTTGCATGTCGTAGCCCCATTGGGCCACGACGGGATTTTGATCGGCTATCGGGTAGACGGATAACGCTTCGGCAAACTCCTTGATGTCCTGCCACTGGACCCAAAAGCCACCCCGACCAGCAAAGCCTTTTGCCTCCGCTGATATTGAAAGGTAACCAAAGTCGTCCGTGTCGAGCTTCGGATCGAAGAAGCTAGCGTCATACCGATATCGAAGCGTGAGCCGGTCCATAGGCAATGCTTCGCATTCCAGCTCTAAGTCCGCAATTGGGCGGTTCCAGCCTAACGGCTTTTAGGGGTCGCTTTCACCCTTGGGAATGTCGCGACTTGGGAGGTTAGCTGCCGTCGGCAACTTGGGTTCGGAACGGGTGATGCGGGTTCCTGCTGACGAAATCCTCAACTTCTCGCAGACGGTCTGGGAAAGGCTCCGCATCTCGCCAGCGTGTGTGGTTGATGAAGCGGAAGCCAGCGAACCAGAGTGCCCGTACCTTAGCCCATTGCTCAGCGTCGTCCCTCCTGGGAACTTTGAAGGCGCGGCCCATCCAGCGAAGATCACCCCCGCATTCTGGGCACTTTGCCGTGTTCCCTTCCGATCGCTTCCATGATTTGTGACAGTCGAAGCAAGCGTGCGGCCAGAGGCATTCTGGTCCTCGATGCAAGGGGATGGCGTCGAACGTAGGCACCTTCCGATTGCCGAGTTCACGGCGAAGTTCCATCCGTTCGGACTTGGTGGGGCCACCGGGCATCGCCAATGTATGCGACAGCCGCTCTATGTCGGCAATCGGGCGGAAGCGGAATGTCCGCCTCTGGGGGGATATCTGCCGTCAGGGCTGACGCCGCAAAATCCGAACATGCTGGCGGAGGAGCAGCATTGTGAAGACGAAAATGCCAAGTAGATAGCCACCCCCTCGCTGTGCGAGAGCAGCTTCTGCTTCTGAGCCCGCATGTCCTCCAAAGCTACCGATTGCAAAGCCGATCGCGAGGAAGCAGCCTGCAAACCGCGCTTGAGCCGGTGTTCCGATCCGTCCCGCAAAAAACCAAGCGAACCATCCATAAAACATGACGTTTCCCGCTGCGGCAACAATCGTAAGCATCAGACAACCTCGGAACGACGAGGCGTCGACGATAGTGGTCCGCTAGGATCGGCACAACGTCGAAGACGGCATCTCAATTTCATACTCCCAGCGGCTGCAATTGGGCGAAAGCGGCATGTCCGCCAAGAGTGGAAAGCAGTCGGTCTGCTTACCGAGTGATGACGAACATCTGTTGCAGCATGGACGACAAGTCCCTGTCGCGGTTGGGCCGCACCGGAAGCTCCATTCGATCTCGAACAACGCTCGTAAGATAGTCGGCGATTTGCTCCACGGGCGCATCGGCTTTCAGCATTTCTAGCACCCGAGGCGCATACATGTCGTACTCGTCCGCAGCCTCTTCGATACCCCGCACGCCGATCGGGTCCCAAGCCCAGTGCAGGGCAACTTGGATCATTCGTAAGCTGGAATCGTCGCCCATCACGCTATCCTAATATCTACGCCGAATGTCCGGAAGTGGGCGATTGTGTTGAAAAACTCCCGCAGCCCTGATGGTACACCCCGACCGTAAAACTATAGACCATTGGAAGATTGTGAACCGTAACCAAACTGCGCGGGGTTGGGGAGGTTCGATCCTCGGCGGAGTTTTTCAACACAATCGGGCGGAAGCGGTCATCCCGAAAGGCTTGCCCCTGCCAGTCTTGGCCGTTCGCGTATGCCGCCGTTCCGGCAGTCATCGCGCGCCTGGAAGGGTGAGGAGAGCAGCCGTTCAGCGCCAGATTGCGCGAGCCCTGCCGCAGCTCGGATACCCTGTCTCGAAATGATCCATGAAGCTACACGTTCATGCTTCAGAAAGATTTCGACTGAGACAGCTAGGGTAATCCAGCCTAAAGCAGCACCCAATCGGAGCCGCTGTGGCGCCGAGGAACGATCGGATCGCTCATGAGTGCGGCCGACCTAGGGGGTGCTTTGTCAATGTTTAAGTCGGTTGCGCTTACTAGCCTGTCGTTCGCGACCTTCCTTGCCGCCGCGCCGGCAAGCGCCGCGACGCTCACTCGTACCAGCTTCGAGTCTGATTATCCTGTAACGGGGTTCGAGACGCCGGTTGCTGATGGCAAATCCAGCTATCTACTCGGCGTTTATGAGGCTGCGACAGACCATAGCCACAGCCACGCCGCCAATGTCGTCATTGACGACCAGGGAGGTCGGCCATTGTACCTTACGCTTGCTTCGTATGAGGGTGTCGACTGGACGTTCTCGGGCAGCGGTGTCAGCAACATTGCCGGCATCCTGCTCTCCGCTTACACGCCGAGCAGCGTTATTGGCGTCGACGCGGCAAAGGTTACCTCGTTGGTCGGGTCCACGACAAACGTCGGCTACGCCTACACTTATCCGAGCGTAGAAGCGACTGCGTTGATCAACTATTCGTCGAACTTCTTTCGCACGCCGGTCGATGCTGCGATTATGACTTATACCGGTAATGGGTTTGTAATCGCGGCTCCCAGTGGTGTGCCCGAGCCGGCAACCTGGGCGCTCATGATTGCGGGCTTCGGAATGGTAGGCGCAGCGATGCGTCGTCGTCCAACCACTGTAAACGCTTGATCTTGGCGGGAGCCGCACACCGCCCTCTTTTGGGCGCTTTCTGACAGAGCGCGCGGCGGACATTTCCTCCGCCGCGCCGCGCTGCGCCACTCCTAAACCGCTCGGTATGCAGCTCATGGTACCCCAGCCATACCCCACCGCTTGGCGCGGATCGGCAGAGCTGGACGCTGCGGCAAAGCCAGAGCCATCGCAGGTATATGTTTGATCGGCAGGTCTGCGGTATGTTGCAAGCTCGTGATCGCTGCTTAGTATCTAGTGATGGATGCCAGCGAGACGGAGCATTTGATCGCCCTGGTGCACGCGTGCGGCCTGCAGGCCGGCACGGATCCAGGGAAGAGCAGATCGGACTGTCCGTTCTGTGATGATCGAATGGATCTCTGCCGGGCTTGGCTTGCCGGCTTCAGTATCGGTCGCGCTACCCTGTCACGGGCACCGAGCTGAGTCTGCTACGCTGATGCGCGCGGCGGACAGACCGTCCGCCGCGTGTCAAATTCCTGTCAGCGATGAGACTGTCTGAGCCTGCAAATACCCTGGCGGCACCCCGCCATCCGAAGAACCTGTTTGCGCTTTGGTGCAGTCCAAGTCTGGTGTGGGCGAACACTGAGTGTGGTGAACGTGCTTCATAGCGTACATCGCTTCGTCGGCGGCATCAGTTAGCCGCTCAAAACCGTTTTCGATGGGTCCGTCGCTGATGCCAATGCTGAGCGTCGGATAATCACGCGCCTCGATCAGCACACGCACAGCGCGATCGAAGCGATGCGACAGTCGCTTGGCGAGCGCCTCCGCATCGGCCCGCCCCATTCCTGGTATGACGCACAGGAACTCGTCGCCCCCGATCCGTGCCACGGTCCCGATCGTGTCCAATTCGCGCTGCATGATGTTCGACAGCATCCTCAACACCGCATCGCCCGCTGCGTGTCCCTGCCCGTCGTTCAGCATCTTGAAGCGATCGACGTCGATCAGCAGTACCGCCACCTCGCCGCGCATCCCCTCGATGACACGCGACAGCCCGAGGCGATTGAGGGCACCGGTCAGACTGTCATGGCACGCCTGATTGCGCAGCAAGTGCTGGCTGCGCTCGGCGTCCATCAGCAGCAGCAGAAAATGGCTGAGTGTCAGGATAACGATTGCGACCGCGGCCATCCAAGCGGCGCTCGAAGCCAGCAGCACCTGCCAATCGTCTCTCGTTTCGAAGACGATGAGCACGATAGCGCGGCCGACGAACAACAACGATGCGGAACCAGAAAGCGCCGCCATGATCCAGCCGGTATCGAGCCGTTCGCGTTTCGCCACCCCCAGCGCCATGCCCGCGATGATGGCCAGCGCGATTCCTCGCGCTGGGCCGACGATCGCCATCGCCCACCGCCCATCTTCCGGTTCTACGATCGGCAGCATGACGACCGCGAACACCATCACAACTAAGAGTGCGACAGCGACGGGGGGCACGCGCCGCCTCGCGAAGCCCGCAACGCCGTGAACGCACGCTGCATATCCAACCATCACCACGATGTTTGACAGTCGCTCAACGATCACCGAGGTTGCCGACCCCCAGATCAGCGCGCCACCGTTTCCGAGTCCAACCGCCAGCTTGCCGCAGCCCCACCATCGGGCCCATCCACCACGATCGCTGCTGACGGCCCTTGGCAGCAGATATATCGACCCCGACAACAGCGCGCCGATCGCGGCGACCACTTGCAGGCTGATCAGGTCTAATATCATCTGATTACGCATCTCTTGGCAGGACTTGCAGGCCGTGATGCATCAGATTGATTAGAAAATCACTTCTCCATCCAGCCCCGGCACCCGCTGGTTGCGTTTGACGGCTAACCGGTATCAGTCAAGGAGCGAAGTTCGGCGTTGTACTTGCAAGGAATGAATTTGTCTTGAAACTTGGGCCTGCCAGCGGAAGTATGAAAGTCCGCGAGCTCCGGCGGAAAAGCCCTCCACCGCACACGGTCGTCCTCCTCGCTCATGAAATGCGCACCGGGACCTGGCGCACCCCGATCATACCGCCACAATGCGGAGCGATGTGCCGGACGCAAGGCAACAGTCCGCTTCCTCAGCGATCAGACGGACGCGTGACAGGCGAAGGCCACGAACGCATCCAGCAACCCGGCTTTCGATACCGCCGCCAAGCTATGCTGCGCCGGGCAGGACAGGCCAGCCAAGGGGCATCCCTGCGTTCCTCTGTCGAAGCGCGCGATGCGGCGACGCTGGCGCGCGTTCAGGGTAGGCAGGAAATCTTCCTCGAGCGAGTCCAGATCGCTGGGATGAAGATAGCGCAGCTGACGCAGTGGGCAGGCCCGATCCGCCTTGTCCGCGAAGGCGCTGCAAGCGGGCGTGATCATCAACTGAAAGTCCAAGCGACTGGGCGGCCCGGCTGCCGGTGTCGCGAGGAGAGCAGCTAGGATCAGCATAAGGCACCCTCAAACCGGCGCATCGCGCACCGGATCATCAAAGCGACCGCCAGGCTATCGCCGCCTCGATGACGACAAACGATCACACGCATGACAGTCGCGGACAGATGGTGGAATCCGCCCACGAGGCCTGTGCAAATCCATTCTGCGCCGTGCCGCCGTGGCGCGTTGGAACACCAGCTCGCACATCATCATCTGGTCCGCTGGCTCGATAACATCAGGGCGACCATGCGCGCCCCGCCCGCCTGGCGGACGACGAAGGCCTTGCTCTTGGGGAACAGCTCGACCGGATCACGGTTCGGCCGTACCACGCCGTCCGCCCAGCCGGCCCCGAAGCGTTCGAACAGCGTCTCGGGCTCGCTGGCCAGCCGGGCGCGGTTGCACATGCGATCAGCGCCGTGCCGTGACCGGCACGGACGCGCGGCCGGGTGGCGGTGCGTCGGGCGCCGCCGGCGACCCCTCCGGGGACGCGGACAGTCGGGTCGCGTGGAGATGCCGCAAGATCAGCGCCAGATCGCGCTCCGTCAGCCCCGAGGCCGGATCGATCACGTGCCCCTCCGGCAGCGGCTCCACCCAGGCCGCCAAGCGGTTGCATGCTGCGCCTAGCGCCAGGGTCAAAAGATTCGTCGAAATCAACATTGATTTATAATACAAAATCTCTCGAACTAGAGCTACGGTTTGCATGTAGGAGCATTGAGATGCTTCACGAAGCACCAGTTCGCCGATGCGCCGGCATATCGGCAATGATGATTTGGCGGGTTACCGGATCAAAGGCATAATATATACGTAAGCAACGATCAGGTTGCCTTGTATTTCCACCATTTTTCACGTGCCAATTTGCTAAATATCGATTTGACTGGTAGTCAAATAAGTATTCGTCTGAACCGCAGGGTGCATTAGTTATACCATTTTCAATAGCTATGTTTGCTAGTGCTCCTCCACCATCAATAAACCTATCCCGCGCAACGCCGGCGAGCCACTGAAGGCAGCGCACCGCCATCGCGACGTCGCGAAACTCCGGTTTGCGCAATGAGCGTCTTGCAGCTGAACTCAATACCAGTTTGCTTGGAAAAGCTGCATCTACCCATCCTGTGACGTCATCCCAAATTTCTGGAGTCGGTGCAGCTGCTGGCGGTTCGGAACCTGCAGCTTGAAGAGCATACTCCAACTGCTCTAAGCGGGCATTAGCAGACGCTAATTGCCTCTCGGCGTTAAATGCTCGCGCTTCTTCCTCGGCTGAAAGTTCAAATGCCTGATCACACTGCTCTTGCAGCGAACTAACCAACTCCTCCATAGTCTCGATCCGAGATTGAGCGAGGCGGAGCTTCTCACCTTCTCCGGCGCTAGACGCTGCATCTGTTTCTTGAGCAGTTCGACTAGCTAGATCTCGCACCTTTGCAAAACTAAGAACATCATTTCCAAGCCTTGTTCGACTGAGACTCTCGCGGGCAGTAGAAACAGCTAGACTGCTCAATATTTGGCGAGGGGCGGCAACGATGTCGTCACCAAAAAACATGCGATGATCCCGCTCATCCGAGCGTATATTGAATCCCGGCTGATACACTCGTAATCCACCATGGAAGACCTTGAACTTCTCTCCTACAGCAGCCGATAGTCTATAATTGAGGGATGCAGGTATAAAAACAACATGTGCCAATCCACATAGTGACTTAGCTAATCGATTAAGCAGCTGCAAATGCTGACCCTGAACTTGCCTACGATCATCTTCCGTGACAACGATCAATGGTAGACGGCGCGCATCTTCAAATATCCATCTAATAACTTTGTCAACATCGTCCAGCGTCCTTGCCCACCAGCATTTGCCATGAGCTTTTATTATCCCATCCGATAAACCAATCTTTTGAGCAATCTGGTATACTAGCCCGGGAACAGAAGGGGTTATTGTAAGAACAGCTTCGCTAGAATTAACAATTGATCGTACGCCAAGCCGAATCCCGTCTTGTCTACCCTGATAGCCAAGACTAATCTCTGTAGACCAAATTCTACCTGCAACAGTCTTGTCAGGATCATCACCGCGCAGAGACCAGATGCGAACGCCCTCTTGGTCGATTGCGGTTGCCATGACGGTTCGTCCTACAGCAAACGCCTCAAAAGCCCGTCCATCCCAAGCTTCTTTGGGCAATAAATCACCAGCGCGATTTCGAGCCCATTTTAGCACTTGGTGCTGTGCTTCACGAAATATTTGATCGATCATATCCGGAGACGCCGGTATGGTCGCAACGACACGCAATATCTCGCGTTGAACTGCTCGCCTAGTTTGGTTCCGTTCACTTCCTACCGAACGGCTAAAGCTTGGCTGAGTGATCACCCTTTCCCCCTCCACTACCTAGCGCTAAGTCGGCGCACTATGAGCCGGAATAAAAGTCAGCAGAATTCATACACTTAATACAAGCATCAGGACGATCTGCAAGGTCAAGCAACTCCTGGTGTCGTTCCATTGTGCTTATACATGAGAGGTGCCTGAGAGCCCGACTCATAATTCGAGCTTTGCAATACGGCGGGTCATTCGCCTGATGGATGCGATGATGAGCCATGCTTCTGACGAGGCGATGGAAGCCTCCCAGTCCTTGGCGAGGCGTCGGCATCGGTT
>NZ_QLJH01000028.1 GCF_003951315.1 Sphingomonas sp. S-NIH.Pt15_0812 | reverse complement strand
GTCAGGGTCCGCCGTGACGCTACACCCTATGACCGCAACATATTCCTACCAAGCCGATAGGCAATAGCCGTCGCGTCGGAGCGATGGCGGGTTGCGGTAGGACGTTGCGCTTGTCATGGCCGATCCATGAACAAGATGGCCAAGCAGCGCGCGGACCAGATGCTGGTCGATCGGGGACTGGTGGAGTCGCGGGCGCGGGCGCAGGCGCTGATCATGGCGGGGCTGGTGTTCGTCGGCGATCGCAAGGTCGACAAGCCGGGCCAAGCGCTGGCGGCGGACGTGGTGCTCGACGTGCGCGGACGCGACCATCCCTGGGTGTCGCGCGGAGGGATCAAGCTGGCCCATGCCCTGGCCCATTTCGGGCTGGACGTGACCGGGCAGGTCGCGATCGATGTCGGTTCCTCGACCGGCGGCTTCACCGACGTGCTGCTGCAAGGCGGCGCGGCGCGCGTTTATGCGGTCGACAGCGGCACCAACCAGCTCGCCTGGAAGCTGCGCCAGGACGAACGCGTGATCGTCCACGAACAGACCAGCGCCCGCATCCTGACCGCCGACCATATTCCGGAGCCGGTCGACCTGATCGTCTGCGATGCCAGCTTCATCGGCCTGGCCAAGGTGCTGGAGCGCCCGATGACGTTCGCCAGACCGGGCACGCGCCTCGTCGCGCTGATCAAGCCGCAGTTCGAGGCGGGGCGTGAGGAGGTCGGCAAGGGCGGCGTGGTGCGCGACCCGGTCGTCCACCAACGCGTCTGCGACGAGGTCGCGGCATGGATGGGCGCGCAGGGCTGGTCGGTCGAGGGCATCGTCGCCAGCCCGATCACCGGGCCGGAAGGCAATGTCGAATTCCTGATTTCCGCCCGCCATCCGCCCGTTGACGCAGGGTGATGAGCGACCAAGCCCGGGAAAAACGGGACAGGCGGTTTACTGGTCCTTCATCCTGCGGCAGGACATGGGCGGTGCGAAGATCTCAGGAGCCAATGTGAACGGTATCGCGTCGAAGGGGCAGTTGCGGGCATCCTATCTGCGATGGGCGGTCGTCACCGTGCCGTTGATGCTGCTGCTGGGCTTCGCGTCCGGGCGATCGGTCCCGGCCGGGTCGGAAAACGGCTGGTACGTCGCGCTCGCCAAGCCCGAGCTGACGCCGCCCGGCTGGATGTTCCCGGTCGCCTGGACGATCATCTATATCTGTCAGGGACTGGCGCTGGCGATGATCCTGAACGCGCGCGGCGCGCGAGGACGGATGACGGCGGTCGCGCTGTTCGCGATCGGCGTGGTCGCGGCGCTCGTCTGGATGCCGTTGTTCTTCGGCGCGCACCGGATCGTCGCGGCCGCGGTGCTGATCTCCGCGATGGTGGTGATCGGCATCGCCACGGCCTTCGCGTTCGGGCGCATCCGGCCGCTGGCCGCGTGGCTGCTGGTGCCCTATCTGGTGTGGATCAGCTTTGCGACGGTGCTGACCTGGAGCATCCACCAGCGCAATCCCGATGCCGAGACAGTTGCGCCGGCGGCGCGCAGCTCCCAACTCTTGTAATCCCCGCCGATTGGAATTCGACATGCAATCCGAGAACCGCATCTTCGACGATCTCGCCAAGCTGATGAACGGCGCGGCCGGCACCATCGCCGGCATGGGCCGCGAGGCGGAATCGACCGCTCGTGCCCGCGCGCGCGACTGGATCGGTGGCCTGGACTTCGTCAGCCGCGACGAGTTCGAGACGGTCAAGGCGATCGCCATCGCCGCGCGCGAGGAGGCCGATGCGCTGCGCGTCCGGCTCGACGCGCTGGAGGCCAAGGCGGCCGACCCGCTGCCCACGGCATGATGAATCTCGATCGAGTGCCGATGTCCCAGGACGGCGCGTGCGGAGGTCTCTTCCGTCGCGCCGCGATCGGTGCGACAGGATGCTGATGCTCGACCACGACGACCAGGCCGACGACGCTGCCCCCATCGACATGCTCGAGGCCTATTATGCTGCCCATGGCTGGGAGCATGAGCGGCATGACGATGAGATCATCGCCACGGTCAAGGGAAGCTGGGCCAGCTACGAGCTGCGCGCGCTGTGGCGCGAGGAGGACAGCGTCCTCCAGTTCCTGTGCTTCCCGGACATCAAGGTCACCGACGATCGTCGCGCGACGGTCTATGAGGCGATCGGGCTGGTCAACGAGCAGTTGTGGATCGGTCATTTCGAACTCTGGTCGTCGAGCGGCATCCTGCTGTTCCGCCACGCGGCGATGATCGATGGCGGCGACGATCGCGTCCTGTCGCTGACCGCCGCCGAATTGCTGGTCGAGTCGGCGATCGAGGAGTGCGAGCGCTTCTATCCGGTGTTCCAGTTCGTGCTCTGGGGCGGCAAGTCCCCGCGTGAGGCGCTGGCGGCCGCCCTGGTCGAAACCCAGGGCGAGGCATGAGCGGTCCCGGATCCGTGGCCGGCATGGCCGCCATCCCGCAGCCGCTCTGGATGATCGGTTGCGGCAATATGGGCGGCGCGATGCTGCGCGGCTGGATCGCCGCCGGGCTGGACCCCGCCGCCGTCACGGTGGTGACTCGCAGCGGGCAGGGGGCGCCGGCCGGCGTCCGGTCGCTGACCGCCCTGCCGGACGGCGAACGACCGGCGACATTGGTGCTGGCGGTCAAGCCGCAGCAACTCGATGACGTCGCGCCGATGCTGGCGGGCCTTGCGCCCGACCTGCTGGTGTCGATCCTGGCGGGGGTGGAAGCGGATGTGCTGGCCACCCGCATCCCGGCCGGCGCGGTGGTGCGCGCGATGCCCAATTTGCCGGTCGCCATCCGGCAGGGCGTGACCGCCTTGTTCAGCCCGAGCGATGCAGCCGACGTGCGTCAGGCAGCCGAGGCGCTGGCCCGGCCGCTGGGGCTTGCGGAATGGATCGCGGACGAACGGTCGTTCGACGCGGTGACCGCGCTGGCGGGCTGTGGGCCGGGCTTCGTCTTCCGCTTCGCCGATGCACTGGCGGCGGCGGCACGCGGTTGACCGATGATGAACATCGGGGCGTGACCACGCGTTCCCCGGCCATGCCGATCACGAAGCCCCGCATCCTGCTATGCTCGCCCATCCCGGTCACGCAGCATGAAGGGGGATGGCGGACGCTCGACCTCTGGGCGCGCGATATCAACGCCCAATCGGAGCAGGCGGACATCGTGCTGCTGTGTCCGATCGTCACCGGACCGATCGAGGACGGTGCGCCGCTCGCCTCGGCGATCGAGGTCGTCGACGAAGGGCATTTGTCGGGTGGCCCGACGCTCGATCGGATAGTGGAGTGGTCGACGGCGATCCAGCTGCCGGGCAATGGCGGCTGGCGGATGGCCCGCCGGTTCCGCCCGCTGCTGCGGACGGCGGCGGCCAAGGGGAAGGCGGTATTCCTGGGCATCACCAGCAACCGCGCCCGCACCGCCATATTGAATTCCAGGAACGGGTCGTGGCCGCGTCGCGTCCAGGGCCTGCTCCATTATGCGGATGTCCGGCTGTCGCAGACCTGGCTGGCGCGCCGCTGCGCCGGCGTGTTCGTGGTCGGCGAGGGGGTGCGGGCGCTGGTCGAGCCGGTCGCCCGGTCGATCCATGTCGGCGTGGCGAGCTGGATCCAGGTCGAGGATATCGTGCCGCCCCGCCCCCCGGTGGACCGGCCCTTGCGCGTCTGCATGGCTGGACGGTTGGAACCGATGAAGGGGTTTCACCTGGGTATCGAGGCCTTCGCCTTGGCGGGCGCGGAGCGTTTCGATCGACTGACGATCATCGGCAAGGGCGCGGAACAGGACAGGCTGGGTGCGCAGGCTCGTGCCGCCGGGCTGGCGAATTTCCAGCTCCTCCCGCCGGTCGGCTATCCCGATGCGTTCTTCCGTTTCCTGGACGAGTACGATGTCGTCCTGATGACCAATCTGAACGACGAGCAGCCGCGCCTGATCTTCGATGCGATCAGCCGCGGCTGCATCCCCGTCTGCCCCGATACCGTGCCGTACCGGGCCCTGGGGCTCGATCAGCGATTGCTATATCCGCAAGGCGATGTGGCAGCGCTCGCCGATCGCCTGCGCACCTTGTCTGACCCCAATCTGCGTCGCGACCTGTCCCTTGCGATCGCCGACCTCGCCCGGCGTTTCACCTTGCCGGCCATGCACAAGGCCCGCCTGGACTGGATGGCGTCGGTCAAGCAGGGCGGCGGCTGACGAGGGTGGTTCACCTGAGCGGCAAACCGGTATAGACGACGCCATCCCCGGGGGGCCGCTGATGCGCGGCTGAGATTTGGGCCGCAGCCCATGACCCGCTGAACCTGATCCGGATGATACCGGCGTAGGGAGGGTTGGCGGCTTTTCCCGTCGTCCCTTCATGTGAAGTGGACGCGAGACGATGCCGGTTATGAATATCCACGGTCGGACGACGATCCGCCGCGATGCTCTGCTGGTCGCGACGGCGTGGCTGGCATTGCCCGCCACGGCCGTGGCGCAACAGGCACCCGAGGCGCCCGCGGATATCCGGGTGATCGGCCATCGCGATCCGGAGGGGCTGTTGCCCGACGAGACCGAGCCGAACGCGGTCAGCGCGATCTCCGCCGACTTCATCGTCAAGCAGGCGCCGACCCTCAATGCCTTCCAGCTCGTCGGCCTGCTGCCCGGCGCGAATATCGCCTCCAGCGATCCCTATGGCCTGTCGACGAGTTCAAGCCTGACGCTTCGTGGCCTGGGCCAGGATGAGATCGCGGTGCTGCTGGAGGGCGCGCCGCAGAACGACATCGGCTATTACTATGCCTATCCGTCGCAATTTGCGGATCCGGCCAATATCCGGCAGATCGCGCTCGCACCGGGATCGGTGGATATCGGTGCGCCGACGGTCGTGGGGGCAGGCGGCCTGCTGTCGCTGACGCTCGACGATCCGAAGGCGACCCGCCAGCTGCTCGCCGACCTCTCGCTCGGATCGCACGACCTCCGCCGGGCCTTCGTCCGGGTCGATACGGGCACGATCGGGGGCAGCGGGGTGAAGGCGTTCCTGTCCTATTCCAACACCCGCGCCGACAATTGGCGCGGCGCGGGTTTCGACACGCGCCAGCACGTCGACGCCAAGCTGCTGCGGGACTGGTCGAACGGCAGCCGCGCCAGCCTCGCCTTGTCGTATAACGACGCCATTTCCTCCAGCTATCCCAGCCCGACCCTGGCCGAATGGCAGGCGCTCGGTCGTAAGTTCAATTACGATGCGCGCTACACGCCGGGGAACAGCAACTATTGGCGGCTGTACCGTGCGCCGTTCCGCAATCTCTACGCCTCCGCACCGGTTCACCTGGTGCTCGGCGATCGGCTGACGCTCGACGGCACGACCTATCTCCAGTTCGGCTATGGCAATTCGCCCTATGGCACGCAGCTCGCCACCACCGGCAATTACCTGGGGGCCGAGCCGCTGGCCGAGCCGATCGCGCTGCCCGGTGCGCAGGACGGCGTCGCGACGGTGATGGGCAATTATACCGGCGACCAGATGCGCGCCGGTCAGGTCGGCACGCTGACCGTGCAGGCCGGCGCCCACCAACTCTCTGCTGGGCTGTGGTACGACCACGGCACCGATCGCGTCACCCAGACCTATACCGCGGTCGACGCCGATGGTCGTCCGGCCGATCGCTGGGGCTACCGCAGCAAGGCGATCCGCGCCGCCGATGGCCGGCTGCTCGCCTATGAGAACCAGCGCACGGTCACCGTGACGAAAGGCGTCTTCCTGGCTGACCGCATCGCGCTCGGGCAGGACCTGAGCGTCGATATCGGCGTCAAGGGCGTCAACCTCCTGCGCAACGGCCGCAACTACCTGCCCGGGCCGCAGAGCCGGGTCAGGAGCGACAGCGTCGCCGTCCTGCCGCGCGCCGCCGTCCGCTACGCGATCGACGCGCGCCAGCAGCTCTTCGCCAATGTCACGACCAATTTCCGGACTCCCAACGAGTTCACGCTCTATGACAGCTATGACGGCGGCGTGGTCGCGACCCGTGGCACGAACGCGCTGAAGAACGAGTATTCCGTCTCGCAGGAACTGGGCTATCGCTATATCGGCGCCAATGTCTCGGCCTCGGTGACCGGTTTCCACGCCAAATTCCGCAATCGCCAGCTCGCGACCGTCGCCGATGTCGGCGGCGCGCTGGTGAACACCACGCTCAACGCGGGTGGGCAGACCTCCTATGGGGTCGATGCCGAGATCGACTATCGCCCGGCGCGGGGCGTCAGCGTCTATCTGTCGGGCGAGTATCTGCACGCGCGGATCGACGACGACCTGCCGGTCGGCGACGACCACCTGCCGACGCGGGGGCGGCATGCCGTGTCGAGCCCGACCGTGCAGATCGGCGGCGGCGGCACCTATGACGACGGACGGATATTCGGCAGCGTCGCGGGCAAATATGTCGGACGCCAATATGCGACCTTCCTGAACGATCAGAGCATCCGGGGCTATGCGACCGTCGACCTGGCGATCGGGCTCCATCTCGCCGACTGGTTCGGCGGCAAACGCACCGACCTGCGGGTCAACGCGATCAACGTCACCGATCCGCATGTGCTGGCCGGCGTGCAAGGGGTCACCACCAACGCGCAGGATGCGGTCGGCCGGAACGGCACGATCATCGCGGGCGCGGCGCCGACCTATTATATCGGCGGCGGCGCGGCGGTCACCGCCACCCTCTCGCGCAGCTTCTGAGCATGGTGGTCTTCGATGCGGCGGCGGCCGGCCACCATGTCCATGGCATGGGACTGGCCATGGAGGCGCCCACCTGGCCGGCGATCACGCCGGACGAAGCGGCGGCGATCCTCGCCCGCTTTCCGGCGGCCGGACGGATCGAGGCGTTGCGCTGGCATTCGCCGCGTCCCTTTTCCGCCGCGACGCTGATCGAGACCGGCGATGGAGGCCTGTTCCTCAAACGGCATCACCGGCGGGTTCGCACGGTCGCGGGCCTGATGGAGGAACATCGCTTCATCGCCCATCTGTCGGCCGCCGGCGCGCCGGTGCCGGAACTGCTCCACACGGCAGAGGGGGAAAGCGCCGTCGCATCGGGGCACTGGACCTATGAATTGCAACGCCAGGCGGCGGGCGACGATGGCTATCGCGACCGCCTGTCCTGGACGCCGTTCCGGTCGCTCGGCCATGCGCAGGCCGCCGGGGAAGCGCTGGCACGGCTGCATCGCGCCTCGCACGGGTTCGATGCGCCGGCGCGGCGTCAGCAGCCTTTGGTCGCCAGCTTCGCCATCCTGGCGGCGGCCGATCCGATGGCCGCCGTCGAGGCCTATGTCGAGGCCCGCCCGGCCCTGGCCGCGTTCCTGGCGGATCGACCGTGGCGACGTCGATTGTCGGCGCTGTTCGCGGCATCGGGGCGGGGGTTCCCGGCGATCGCGGCGCGTCAGGCGCCGCTATGGACGCATAACGACTGGCATCCGTCCAATCTGCTCTGGTCGGGGGATGGCCGGGTGCGGACCTGGCTCGATTTCGGCCTCGCCGATCGGAGCTGCGCGGCGCATGATCTGGCGATCGCGATCGAACGGACCGCCTTTGCCTGGCTGGAACTGGGGCAGGGGCGGGACGACGATCTGGCCGATCCGCTGGCGGCGGAGACGCTGATCGCGGGGTATCGGATGGGCGCTGCTCCGGATCCTTCGGTGGTACAGGCTTCGATCCGCCTGTTGCCGCTGGTCCATGTCGAATTCGCCCTGTCCGAGATCGATTATTTCGCCGGGATCGTCGACGATCGCGCGGCGGCGGCGCTGGCCTGGGACACCTATCTCCTCGGCCATGCCGAGTGGTTCCTGTCACCAGCCGGACGGGATGTTTGTGCCCGGCTATCGGACGGCGGGAGCGTCTGATGTCGCCGCTGGAGGTCGCCGGGGTCGCGACCAGTGTCCTGGCGATCTGGCTGACGGCGCGGCGCAATGTCTGGTGCTGGCCGCTGAACCTCGTCGCCTGTGCCCTGTATTTCAAGCTGTTCCTCGACGTGCGCCTCTACGCCGACATGGTGTTGCAGGCCCTGTTCGGGATCGGCATCCTGTATGGCTGGATCGTCTGGAGCCGGGGTCGGCGCGACACGGGCCAGGTCGTGGTGATGCCGCTGCCGGGGCGGCGGGCCGTGGTGGGGATCGCGGCCGGCACGCTGGGGGCGCTGGCAATCGGGTGGTTCACCAGCCGCCACACCGATGCGGCGCTGCCCTGGATGGACGCGACGCTCAGCAGCTTCAGCCTCGTCGCGCAATATTGGACGGCGCGGCGCCACCGGGAAAGCTGGCTGCTCTGGATCGCGGTCGACATCGTCTATGTCGGCATGTTCCTCGCCAAGGGACTGGTGCCGACGGCGGGCCTCTATGCGGTGATGATCGGTCTGGCGGTGATCGGCTATCGGGACTGGCGAAAGTCGTGATCGATTCGACAAAATCTCTACCGGCCGGTACAAAAGGCGTTGACGAAACGGTTCGGCGTTAATATACCAGTCAGTATAGAAGGAGGCGCCATCCGAAGCGCCCTGGCTCGCGAGGACGCCGCTATGCTCCATCCTGTTTTCCCGGTGGTGTCCGCCCTGTAATCGGCGGCACCCGGACCAGCGTATATCTCTCATCATGGACCCGATCCGCCTGACGCCCGGCGTCATGGCGATGATGGTCCACACCTGCGCGCCAGCGTCACGGCCCTTGCAAAGGGTGGTGGCGGACGTCCGGCCTTGCCCTGACGCGGCGCGCCCATGACCATGAAGGAAGGACAGCTCATGGCCTATGTCGATTTTCACGGCGATTCCGGGTTGACCGTCGGTGCCGGCAGGGCGCGATCGGAGCCACGCGCATGAACATGCTCAGCCCGATCGATGCCCCCGTCGATGACGCCCGAGCCGACGCCCATCGGGGTCGGTGGCGGCGGGTCGGCTGGATCGCCTTGCCCGTCGTGGCGGTCGCTGGCGCCTGGACCCTGTTCCGTCACGACGAACCGGCCGTGGCGGCGATGCCGCCGCCAACCGTCGAGGTCGCGCAGCCCCTGGTCCGCGAGGTGACCGAATGGGACGATTATGTCGGCCGCTTCGAGGCGTCGAAATCCGTCCAGGTGCGCCCCCGCGTCTCCGGCGCGATCACCGCGGTGCATTTCACCGACGGCGCGATCGTTCGGAAGGGCCAGTTGCTGTTCACGATCGACCCTCGCCCCTTCGCCGCCAGCCTGGCCGAGGCGCGGGCCAGCGTCGCCAGTGCGAACAGCGACCTGTCGCTGGCACGCGCCAATCTGGATCGCGCCAACCGATTGGTCGCCGACGATGCGGTGTCGAAGAGCGATCTCGACCAGCTCGCCGCCCGTGTCCGCGCCGGGCAGGCCGCCCTGGTCGCGGCGCAGGCGCGCGTCCAGGCCCGCGCGCTGGATGTCGAGTTCACCCAGGTCCGTGCGCCGATCGCCGGCCGCATCTCCGATCGCCGGATCGATGCCGGCAATCTGGTGACCGCCGGCGACACCGGCGGCACGTTGCTGACGACGATCAACGCGCTCGATCCCATCTATTTCGCCTTCGATGCGTCGGAGGGCCTGTTCCTCAAGTCCAGGCGCGCCGGGGCGGAAGGGTCGATGGTTCAGGTCCGGTTGCAGGATGAGGCGAGTTACGGCCGATCGGGTAGGCTGGACTTCACCGACAATGGGCTCGACCCGCGTTCGGGCACGGTGCGGGGGCGGGCGGTGCTGGCCAATCCCGACCTGTTCCTGACGCCGGGCATGTTCGGCAATATGCGGCTCGCCAGTGGCACGGCCGTGCGTGCGTTGCTGGTGCCCGATGCCGCGATCCAGACCGATCAGGCGCGCAAGACGGTGCTGACCGTCGCGCGCGACGGCACCGTCGCCGCCAAGGGCGTCGTGCTGGGGCCGGTCGTCGACGGGCTGCGCATCGTGCGCAGCGGCCTGGAAGCCGGCGACCGCGTCGTCGTCAGCGGCACGCAGATGGCGATGCCCGGCGCGAAGGTGACCGTCCGGCCCGGCCGGATCGCCGCGAACCGCGCAGCGGCCGCGCCCATGCCCGTGGCGATGGTCGGCGAGGCGACGCTGACCCGGTAGCGCACCGTCGCCGGCCGGCGACCACCAGACCCATCCCGATCTTCTCTCGTCGTCGCCCCATGGGGCGAGGAGGCTATCCATGCGCCTGTCGCGCTTCTTCATCACGCGGCCGATCTTCGCCGCCGTCATCGCGGTCGTCATCACGATCGTCGGGGCGCTGGCCTATCTGGGCCTGCCCGTCTCGCAATATCCCAACATCGTGCCGCCCACCGTCACCGTCGCCGCGACCTATCCGGGCGCATCGGCCGAGACGGTGGCGGAGACGGTCGCCGCGCCGATCGAGCAGGAGATCAACGGCGTCGACGGCATGATCTACCAGTCGTCGCAATCGACCGGCGACGGCCGCGCGACGATCACGGTCACCTTCAAGCCCGGCACCGACCTCGACGCCGCGCAGGTGCTGGTCCAGAACCGCGTCGCCATCGCCACGCCGCGCCTGCCCCAGGAGGTGCAGCGGCTGGGCATCGTCACCAAGAAGACCTCGCCCGACTTCCTGATGGTCGTGAACCTCGTGTCCCCCGACCGCTCGCTCGACACCCAATATCTGTCCAATTATGCGCTGACCCAGGTCAAGGACCGCCTGGCGCGGATCGAGGGCGTGGGCGATGTCCAGCTGTTCGGCGCGCGCGACTATGCGATGCGGGTGTGGATCGATCCGGGTCGCGCCGCCGCGCTCGGCCTGACCGCCGGCGACATCGTGGCGGCGCTCCGGGCGCAGAATGTGCAGGTCGCGGCGGGCACGCTGGGCCAGCCGCCCTATAACCAGGGCAATGCCTTTCAGCTCAACGTCGAGACGCAAGGGCGGCTGACCGAGCCGCAGCAATTCGCCGACATCGTCATCCGCACCGATGCGGACGGTCGCCAGGTCCGGGTGCGCGATGTCGGTCGCGTCGAACTGGGCGCGGCGGACTATTCCACCAACACCTATCTGTCCGGCGAGCCGACCGTACTGCTCGGCGTGTTCCAGCGCCCCGGCTCCAACGCGCTGGCCGCCGCCAAGGCGATCACCGCCGAGATGGACACGGTGCAGAAGACCTTCCCCAAGGGGCTGGCCTATCGCGTCATCTACAATCCGACCGAGTTCATCGCCCAGTCGATCGACGAGGTGATGCACACGCTGCTGGAAGCGATCGTCCTCGTCGTGCTGGTCATCATAGTTTTCCTGCAGCGCTGGCGGGCGGCGATCATCCCGGTCGTGGCCATCCCCGTCTCGCTGATCGGCACCTTCGCGGTGCTGCTGCTGGTCGGCTATTCGCTGAACAACCTGTCGCTGTTCGGGCTGGTGCTGGCGATCGGCATCGTCGTCGACGACGCGATCGTCGTGGTCGAGAATGTCGAGCGCAACCTGGCCGGCGGCATGACGCCGCTCCAGGCCGCCTTCACTTCGATGGACGAGGTCGCGGGCGCGCTGGTCGCGATCGTCGCGGTGCTGTGCGCGGTGTTCATCCCGACACTGTTCATGAACGGCATCTCCGGCGCCTTCTACCAGCAATTCGCCGCGACGATCTCCACCGCGACGATCATCTCCCTGATCGTCTCGCTGACCCTGTCGCCGGCGCTGGCCGCGATCCTGCTCAAGAACCATGTCGAGGATCATGGCGGGCAGGGGCTGGTGATGCGCCGGGTGCGCGCCGCCGGCGATGCGTTCAATCGCGGGTTCGATTCGCTCAGCGCCCGCTACAGCCGACTGACCCAGGCGCTCGTCACCCGGCCGAAGCGCGTGATGGCCACCTATGCCGGGCTGATCGCGGCGACCATCGCAATGCTGTGGTCGACGCCGACCGGCTTCATCCCGCAACAGGACCAGGGCTATTTCCTGACCGTCATCCAGTTGCCGCCCGGCTCGTCGGTCGAGCGGACCGACGCGGTGATGCGCAAGGTCGCGGCCCGCATCCTGCCGCTCGCCGGCGTGAAGGGCGCGGTGATGCTGGCCGGCTTCGACGGCCCGTCACAGACGCTCGCCCCCAATGCCGCTGCGGCCTACATCCCGCTCAAGGACTTCAAGGATCGCAAGGGCATCCATGTCAGCCAGATCATGGCCGAGGCGCAGAAGGCGACCGCCGACATCACCGAGGCGCGGCTGATGATCGTGCCGCCGCCGGTCATCCAGGGCATCGGCGCGGCCGGCGGCTTCCGCATGATGGTGCAGGATCGGGGCGGCCATGGCTATCAGGCGCTGGGGCAGGAGGCCCATGCCCTGATCGCCAAGGCCAACACCGCGCCGGGCCTGGCGGGCGCCTATACCTTCTTCGACACCGCCACGCCGCGCGTCTTCGCCGATATCGACCGGGCCAAGGCCGATCTGCTCGGCGTGCCGCCGGAGCGGGTGTTCGAAGCGCTGAACATCTATCTGGGTTCGGCCTTCGTCAACGACTTCAACCTGCTCGGCCGGACCTATCGAGTCACCGCCCAGGCCGATGCGCCGTTCCGCGCGACCGAGGCCGATATCGCCAATCTGAAGACCCGGTCGAACGCCGGGGGGATGGTGCCGATCGGATCGGTCGCCACCTTCCGCGACAAGACCGGCCCCTACCGCGTCGTCCGCTACAACATGTTCCCGGCGGTCGAGCTGGACGGCAACACCGCACCGGGTTTCTCGTCGGGCCAGTCGCTGGTGACGATGGAGAAGCTGGCCGCCGATACGCTGCCCGCCGGCTACAGCACCGAATGGACCGACATCGCCTTCCAGCAGCGGCTGGCCGGCAACACGGCGGCGGTCATCTTCGCGCTCGCCGTCGTCTTCGTCTTCCTGGTGCTGGCGGCGCAATATGAAAGCCTGGTGCTGCCGCTGGCGATCATCATGATCGTGCCGATGTGCCTGCTGGCGGCGATGATCGGCGTCAACCTGCGCGGGATGGACAATAATGTCCTGACCCAGATCGGCCTGGTCGTGCTGATCGCGCTCGCCGCCAAGAATGCGATCCTCGTCGTCGAGTTCGCGCGGCAGGCCGAGTTGCAGGACGGATTGTCGCCGGTCGAGGCGGCGGTGCGTGCGGCCGGCGATCGGTTGCGCCCGATCCTGATGACCAGCTTCGCCTTCGTGCTGGGGGCGGTGCCGCTGCTCGTCGCGACCGGGGCCGGGGCCGAACTGCGCCAGGCGCTCGGCACGGCGGTGTTCTTCGGAATGCTCGGCGTCACCGGCTTCGGCCTGATCTTCACCCCGACCTTCTATGTCGTCTGCCGCGCGCTGAGCGATCGGCTCCGCCGCGACCGGGCGGTGCCCGCCGCCCGGTGGCAGCCGGCCGAATGAGGAACCTCTCCATGATCCGCATCATCTTGGCCTCCGCGTCGGCGCTCGCCCTGGCAGCCTGCGCGGTCGGCCCCGATTACCGGCCGCCCGCCCCGCTCCTGGCGGCGGACAGCCATTTCCTGATGGCCGGTCCCGCCGTCACCGCCACCGCGACCGGAAATGATCGCTGGTGGCAGCTTTACCGCGATCCCGTGCTCGACGGGCTGATCGCCGATGCGCTCGCAGCGAATACGGATATCCGGGTCGCCGTCGCGCGGCTGGCGCGAGCGCGGGCATCCCTGCGCGAGGTGCGCGGCGACCGCCAGCCACAGGCGACGGCGGGGGCCAGCACCACCTATGGCCGTCTCTCCGCGATCCAACGCCCGCTCGGCGTCCAGCGCGAGGACTGGACGATCGATACCGGGTTGGATGTCGCCTATGAGGTCGACCTGTTCGGCCGCGTGTCCCGCAATATCGAGGCGGCGCGTGGCGAGGTCGGCGCGGCGCAGGCCGATGTCGAGGCGGTACGCGTCGCGGTGGTCGCCGACACGACCCGTGCCTATGCCGATGCCGCCTCCGCCGCGGAGCGACTGACGGTCGCCGAGCGGATCGTCGCCTTGCTCGACCGCTCGCTGCGCGTCACGCAGGGGCGGGCGCAGGTCGGCCTGACCACCGGGCTCGACAGCGCCCGGATCGCCGCGCTGCGCAACCAGCGCCAGGCGGATGTGCCGGCACTGGTCGCGGAGCGGCAGGCAGCCTTGTTCCGGCTGGCGACCCTGACCGGCCGGATGCCGGCCGAGTTGCCGGCGATCGCCGGGGGCCGCGCCACCACGCTGCGGCTCGACCAGCCGATCCCGGTCGGCGACGGTTTCGCGCTGCTGGTGCGCCGTCCCGATGTCCGGGCCGCTGAGCGTCGCCTGGCCGCCGCCACCGCGCGGATCGGGGTCGCGACCGCCGACCTCTATCCCCGCATCAGCCTGGGCGGTTCGATCGGCTCGACGGGGACGGGGGTCGGGAGCCTGTTCGGCGCGGGGCCGCTCAACTGGCTGCTCGGGCCGCTCCTCAACTGGAGCGTCAATCCGACCAAGGCGCGGGCACGGATCGCGGGCGCGGAGGCCGACAGCAAGGCCGCGCTTGCCACGTTCGACGGGACCGTCCTCATCGCACTGGAGGAGACCGAGACCGCGCTCTCCACCTATGCCCAGGCATTGCAGCGACGCACTGCGCTCCAGGCGGCGCGCGACCAGGCGGCCGTCGCGGCGCGCATCACGCGGGCACAGCAGCGGGAGGGGCAGATCGACAGTCTCGCGCAACTGGATGCCGAGCGAACCTTTGCGGACACGGAGGCCGCGCTGGCGCTGGCCGATGCGCAGATCTCGCGGCAACAGATCGATCTCTTCCGCGCCCTGGGCGGTGGCTGGACCACCTGATCGTCCGGGGTGGGGGAACGGCTTCACTCTCGCTCATGACGATCGGGGCGTCCGGCACGATGTCGTCCGGCGCGGCGTGCGATGCCGGCCGGACATCGACTCACCAATGTTCAATTGTGAAATAATACATCGTATATCAACCTATTAGAGCGATTATACCTTTGCTTGTTAACCATAATGACCCTAGGCCGCCCCCGGAAAAGGGGCAGCATTATGGACCTACCGGTGCAAGCGCGTTCCCAAGGCCTGGACATCGTTCGCGGGACGGCGGTGATCCTGATGGTCGTGTACCATATGTGCGAATATGCCCCGACGCCGACAAATGCGTCTTTGATGACGATCTGCCTGGCGCTGACGGCCTTCCGTATGCCGGTGCTCTTCCTGATTTCCGGTTTCCTGTCCGCCGGCATCGTCAACAAGCCGAAGCGGCAGGCCTTGTCGCGCGTGACGAACCTGGCATGGCTGTACGTGCTATGGCTGCCGGTGATGCTGTTGGCGTCGCCGGAAAAGGTGCGGGCGGATGCGGTCTATATCCTGGACAATGTCTGGCGGCCCGCGACCGAATTATGGTTCATCTGGGCCTTGATGATCCTGATCGCGTCGCTGTTCATCGTGGTGAAGATCCCACGCCGCACCGTGCTGCTTGCCTCGCTGCTCGTCGCGACCATCGACTATAGCGGCATATTCGGCCTGACCTTCGGTCACGACAATCTGCTGCGATATGCCCCGATGTTCTATGTCGGCGCGCTGTGCCGGGCGGAAGTGGCAGGGCTGATCAAGGCTCCGTTCTCGCTGCGCTCGGCGAGCATCGTCGTGGTCGGCATCGCAGCGATCCATGTCATCAGCGAGCTTTTCCGGCATTCCCAGGGTTGGCAGCTTTTCGGCCCGATCGAGCGGATTTCGGTCTGCGCGGCGGCGATCTATCTGCTCAAGCCCGTCGAGATGATGCCGGCCGTCGCCAATGCGCTGGCATCGGTCGGACAGAAGACCTTGCCCATCTATCTCCTGCACTTGCCGCTCTGGATGGCGCTCAAGCCGGTGATCCCGAAGCTGGGAGGGGTGGCGACGCCCCTGTTGAGCGCCAGCCTTCTGGTCGTGGCATGTTTGCTGATCCACCATGCGGCTCGCCATAGCCGTATGAAGTGGTTGTTCGGACAGCCGCTCTGGTGGTCCAACGGCATCGCACAGGCGGCTTGGGCCGTGGATCGCCGATACATGGCCCGGTAAGCACAGGACGACGCCGGTTTTCGATAACGACGTTGCCGACGCGTCACGCACCGGTCACGACATCCCGTCCATCATGATGCTAGCGGAGCCCGCGCACCGCTGGCGTGTCGAGGCAGCGCGACAGGGCGGCGGGGTCGGCCTTTGCCGTTTCGGCCGACGGCGGACCGTTCAGGGGCGGGATGGCGACCGGCCGCCCGATTTGTACATACGTGAAACGGCGATCGGTGATGCCCGAGCAGCGCATCGCTGCCGCCAGCAGTTGGGGCGGGGTGCGATAGGCCTCGTAGGACAGCCGGAACGTACCCCAGTGGATCGGGATGGCGGTCCGCGCGCCCAGCCGGTCGAACACCGACACGGCGTGGAGCGGGCCGATATGCGCCCCCGATGCCATTTGTCCGGGCGCGAAACGGAACGCCCCGATCGGGATCAGCGCCAGCCGGATCGGCCCGAGCCGGCGCGCCTCGCGCGGCCATTCGCCATCGCCGAAGCCGGTATCGCCCGCGAAGAACAGATTGCCGCCCGGCAGCGTCACGACGAAGCTGGACCAGAGCGCACGGTTGCGATCCGTGAACCAACGGCTGCCCCAATGATGGTTGCGCGTCACCGCGACGCCGACGCCCGGACGACCGCCGACCGGCACGACGCCTCCCCAGTCCGCCGCCACCGCCTGGATACCATGGGCGCGCAGGATCGCGTCATTGCCCAGGCTGGTGACGATCCGCGGGTGATCGCGGTCCCAGAGCCGCTTCAGCGTGGCGAGATCGAGATGGTCGTAATGATTGTGGCTGATCAGGATGAGGTCGACATGCGGCAGGTCGGCGAGCGCGATGCCGGGCCCCGCGACGCGCTTCGGTCCGAAGCCGAACGGACCCGAACGCTCCGCCCAGACCGGATCGGTCAGGATGGAAAGACCCGGCACCTGCACCAGCACGCTGGCATGGCCGATCCAGGTCGCGCGCATCGGTATCGTCGCGGCGGACGACAGTGGCGCTAGTTCCGCCGTGCTCGCCGGTCGAACCGGGACCTGGGTCGGCCAGGGCGGGCGGTCGTCGCTGCCGGTCAGGTAGCGCCAGAAGAAGCCGGCGCGGCTGCCGCCGCCGGGCGTATGGCCGGTATCCTCGTCGCCATCGGGATTGGCAAAATGCGCGCCATCGAAATGGCCGCTGACCGGTCCGCGATAATAGATCCGGTCGAGGAAGCGCGGGACGGCGACTGCCGCCACGGCGAGGAGGATCAGCAACAGCAACAGGACCGCGCCAAGGCGTCGGAGCAGATAGGCCAAGCGCGCATCCCTATGCCGGCAAGGATCGGGAGACGCTTAACGCCGATCAGCCGGTCCGGTTCATTGCCATCGGCAAAGCGCCTTTCCTCAAGGCCTTGCCTCGGTTAGCCTCACGGTCCTCAACGGGGGAAATCCATGCGTCCTGTCCATTGCGTCGCGCTGCTGCTCACCCTCCTGCCGGCCACCCCGATCGCCGCGCGCGATGTACCGGTGGAGGAGCGGTCGATCGGCGACCTTCAGGCGATGATGACGCGGGGGCAGGCGACCAGCCTCGACCTTGTCCGGGCCTATGAAGCACGGATCGGCCGGATGGATCGCAAGGGGCCGATGCTGCGCTCGGTCATCGCGCTCAATCCGGAAGCCGAGGCACAGGCGCGCGCGCTGGATGCGGAACGGCGGGCGGGGCGGGTGCGCGGGCCGCTGCACGGCGTTCCCATCCTGATCAAGGACAATATCGAGACCGCCGACCCGATGCCGACCACGGCGGGCAGCCTGGCGCTCCAGGCCAATGTCACCCGCCGCGATGCGCCGGTGGTGGCGCGGCTGCGCGCGGCGGGCGCGGTGATCCTGGGCAAGACCAACCTGTCCGAATGGGCCAATATCCGCTCGACCCGGTCGATGAGCGGGTGGAGCGCCGTCGGCGGCCTGGTCCGCAATCCCTATGCATTGGACCGTACCGCCTGCGGCTCCTCCTCGGGATCGGGCGCGGCGGTGGCGGCGAGCTTCGCCGGGGCCGCGGTCGGTACGGAGACGGACGGCTCGGTCGTCTGCCCCTCCTCGGTCAATGGCCTGGTCGGACTGAAGCCGACGATCGGCCTCGTCAGCCGTACCCATGTCGTGCCGATCAGCCACTCGCAGGACACGCCGGGGCCGATGGCGCGCAGCGTCCGCGACGTGGCGGTGATGCTCGGCGCGATGGTCGGGGCCGACCCCGCCGATCCGGCCACCGCCGGCGCGGTGACGCGCGACTATGCCGCCGGCCTGTCGGCCAGCGCCTTGTCGGGCCTGCGCATCGGCGTGATCCGGCCGCCCCTGTCGCCGGCGCTCGCCGCCCGCTATCAGGCGGCGCTCGACCTGATGGCGCAGGCGGGCGCGGTACTGGTCGAGGTCGAGCGGCCGAAGCCGGAGGGGATCGGCGCGGCCGAGCTGCTGGTGTTGCAGACCGAGTTGAAGGCTGATCTTGACGCCTATCTGGCGACCACGCCGTCCGCCGTGGCGACGCGGACGCTGGACCAGGTCATCGCCTTCAACCGCATCCAGGCTGCCCGGGAAATGCCCTTCTTCGATCAGGAGACGTTCGAGGCGGCGGCCGCGACCAAGGGGCTGGACGATCCCGCCTATCGCGCCGCTCGCGCCAAGTCGCTGCGGCTGGCGGGGGCGGAGGGGATCGACGCGATGCTGCGATCCGCTCGCGCGACCGTGCTGGTGGAGCCGACCTATGACGCGGCCTGGCTCAGCGATCCGGTGCATGGCGACCAATATGGCGGTCCCTCCGCCTCAGAACTGCCGGCGATCGCAGGCTATCCGCACCTGACCGTGCCGATGGGCGCGGTACGCGGGCTGCCGGTCGGCCTGTCCTTCATCGCCGGGCGGCTGGGCGAGGGGGCGGTGCTGGGCGCGGGCTATGCCTATGAACAGCGCAGCCGGATGCGCCAGGCGCCGAGCTATGCCGCGACGGTGGCGGCGGGGCCGGGGCTGGACGGCGTCACTCGTTGAACAGGTCGAGGATGTCCTTGCGCACATGGATCGCCTGCAGCGACACGCGCACCTCCATCATGAAATAGGCGAGCGAGGCGATCAGCAGCAGCATCGCGACGATGAACAACAAAGCCACCAGCGTCGCGAAGTGGAGATGCGCCAGGGTGGCGACGAACAGCAGCGCGACGACCAGGCTGGTCATCACCGCGCTCGACACCGCCAGGAACAGCGAGGCGTTGATGATCGTGATCCGCCGGTCGAGCAGCCTCAGTTCCCAGACCAGGCGGCTGCGATCGCCGTCGCCACGCTGGTGGATCTCCTGCTCCAGCGCCCGCACCCGGTCGACGACGCGGCTGAGCCGGCCGGCCAGCACGTTGAGCAACTGTCCGATCGCCGTCAGCATGAATATGGGCGACAGCGCCAGGGTAATAGTCTGGGCGACGGTGGTGATGCCGGGCAGGGTGGGGATCATGCGGGTCCTGATGGCGTGTGCGAATGCCCACCTAGCTGCCACGCCGGGCGCGGAAGGGCTAGGCCGGATCGACGGGCGGTCCGGATATTCCGACGTCGCCTGCGCGGGCGGTTAGGCGTGTGGTACGCGCGGCGACCCCTCCGACAGCGTCGGCAGAGGGAGATGGTCGTCTCCAAGCTCGGCAAGCCTGGGGACGACATGCAAGACGATCAGAACCCGAAGGTGGCCCCGGCGCTGGAGTTGCGGCCGACCAGGCCGGCATAATGCCAGCTGCTCAGATAGTTGGGGTTGCTGGTATAGGCCGCCGCCGCCAGCGGCGCATGGGCATTGGTCAGATCCTGCACGTTGAAGAAGAAGCGGAACTGATCGTTCACCCGCACACCCGCGTTCAGGTCGACATAGACGAACGGCCGGATGGAGCATCGGAAATTGGGGTCGGTGCCGGACGGGATCGGCGCCATCGAGTTCTTGCACGACAGGTCGATGACCTTGTTGCCCGGCGTGATCTGGTCGGCCGCCACCTGCTTGATCCGGCCGACATAATCGGCCGTCGCGGTCAGCGTGAGATTGCCGACTTCCAACGCATTCTGCCAATTCCCCCGGACGCGCGGCGTGCCGCCACCCGACGACCGTTGGTACGGCCCGAGCGTGCCGGCATATTTCTGTACCACGCCGTCCGGCGTCTCCAGGTCGAGGCGCAGCGTGCGGGTGATGTCGAGCCGGCTGATCAGCCGCATGTTGCCCGACAGGCCTATATTGGCTCGAGCGTGTTGGACGGATAACCGCGCGAATGTTGGTGATATACCCGTCATAGGTATATTCGCCGTTCAGGTAGAAGTGGAAGCCCTGAGTGGGATAGTCGCCATAGCCGGCGGTCAGCGTCGCCCGGTAATGGGAACCGTCGCCCTGCCAGGTCGCGCCGCCCTGGGCCGATCCTTGGATCCCTTGGACGTTCTTCTTGCTGATCAGCTCGACGACGCCGCCGATCGCGTCCGCGCCATAGGTGGAGGACGCGCCGTCCTTCGGCACCTCGATCCGGTCGACGACGCTGAAGGGAATGGAGTGAGGTCGACATAGGCGTTGGGGCCGTCATCGTTGAGCGGGAAATTCGCCGAACGCAGTCCATCGATCAGCACTACCGTCGACGAGACGCCGAGCCTGCGCAGCGACACGGCCGCGCCACCGGCCGAGAAGCCGTTGCGGAAGCCGGTCGAGATCGAACCGGCGCTGTCGGCGGAGACCGAGCGGATCGCGTCCTGCGCCGTAGTGATGTTCGCGCGCAGCAGCGTTGCCGAATCGAGCAGCGTGACGGGCGAGATCGAGCTGGCGTTGGAATCGCGGAACAGCGTGCCGGTGACGACGATCGTGGCGGGCTGCGTCGCTTCCGGCTTCGCCGCAGCCGAGGCGGCATCCTTCGAGTCCGGCGCGATCGGCGCTTCCGATGCTGCGCTCGGTACGGCGGCATGGACCACCTGCGCATGAGCCGGGCTTGCGGCCGCGATCCGCAGGGCGGCGGTCGAGATCCCGTATCGCAGGCTAGAAATGGCGGAGTTCATGAAAATTACAAAGCCCTTCCCTGGACACGCAGCTTTCCCGTCGGTGCCGGACCCATCCCCCATGATGGTTCCGGCGCTGCGCGGGTTGCGCCCATAATCTCGAAGGCTTTTCGTCCGTCTTCGACGAAGGACCTGACTTCATGTTGCGTGCGCGAAGTGGAGGGCCCGAAAAATGCTTCCCGTAGACGGTTTTTCTTCGAACTGGGCGCAGCTATCGTCTTTATCATGAACGGATGTCGGCATGTACTCGTGGATCGACCGACGCGGAAAGGCGGCGGCCTTGTGGTCTGCGCATCAGGTGCTGGTATTCGATGCCCATGGTCTTGGAATAGTCGCCGGTTCGCATTCGGGGGCGGCCGATGCTAATCGGTTGACATGATGAAAAGTGAAATCAATCCCCGGGTGTTCTGGGGCGCATCCGCGATCATCGCCCTGCTGCTGGCGACGACGCTCGCCATGCCGGGCACCGCCGATGCCGCGTTCAAGACGGCGCAGGCCTGGGCGATCGACACGTTCGGCTGGTTCTACATTGCGGCGGTGGCGGTGTTCCTGGTCGTGGTGCTTGCGCTGGGCTTCGGTCCGGCGGGCAAGCTGAAGCTGGGGCCGGACGATGCCGAGCCGGACTTTCCCTATCTGTCGTGGCTGGCCATGCTGTTCGCGGCCGGCATGGGCATCGGGCTGATGTATTTTGCGGTCGCCGAGCCGATCCAGCATTATGTCTCGCCGCCCGAAGCGCCGAGCGGCACGGTCCTGGCGGCGCGCGAGGCGATGGCGATCACCTTCCACCATTATGGCGTCCATGCCTGGGCGATCTATGCGCTGGTGGGCATGAGCCTGGCCTATTTTACCTATCGCAGGGACATGCCGCTGACGCTGCGGTCGGGCCTGTCGCCGATCCTGGGCAAGCGGATCGACGGTCCGCTGGGCGACGCGATCGACATCTTCGCGGTGTGCGGCACCGTGTTCGGCGTGTCCACCTCGCTCGGCTTCGGCGTGTCGCAGATGGCGGCGGGGCTGGCCTATGAATATGGCGTGCCCGACACGACCCAGGTGAAGATCGCGATCATCGTCCTGGTCATGGGCGCGGCGACCTTGTCCGTGTTGAGCGGCGCGGATCGCGGCATCCGCCGCCTGTCGGAACTGAACCTGGTCCTGGCGGTGCTGCTGATGCTGTTCGTGATGGCGGTCGGCCCGACCCTGTTCCTGCTGCGCGCGCTGATCCAGAATTTCGGCCTGTATCTCGATCATTTCGTCAAGCGCACCTTCACCCTCTACGCCTATGAGCCGCGCGCCTGGATGGCGGACTGGACGCTCTTCTACTGGGCGTGGTGGATCGCCTGGTCGCCCTTTGTCGGTATGTTCATCGCGCGCATCTCGCGCGGGCGGACGATCCGGGAGTTCGTGATCGGCGTGCTGTTCGTGCCGACCGCCTTCACCTTCCTGTGGATGACGGTGTTCGGCAACACCGCGATCTCGCTCGACCTGGGACCGGCGCAAGGCGGCATCGCCGACGCGGTGCAGGCGAACCTGTCCACCGCCTTGTTCAAGCTCCTGGAGTATCTGCCCGGTGCCAGCGTGACCTCGACGCTGGCGATCGTGCTAGTCGGATTCTTCTTCGTGACCTCGGCCGACTCCGGTGCGCTGGTCATCGACACGCTGGCCTCGGGCGGCACCGAGGAGACGCCGCGCTGGCAGCGCGTCTATTGGTGCGTGCTGCTGGGCACCACCGCGACGCTGTTGCTCGTCGCCGGCGGATTGGGCGCGTTGCAGTCGGCGACGTTGCTTGCCGCGCTACCCTTCTGCTTCATCATGCTGCTGCTGGCGGTCGGGCTGGTGCGGCAGACCAATGCCGATCTGGCGGGCGTGTCGCTGCCCGCCGACGGCCCCGCCATCAGCGAGCGGATCAAGCGGTTGATCGTGCCCGCCCGCCGCGCCGACATTGTCGCCCAACTCCGGTCACAGGGGCAACAGGCGGTGCAATCGGTGCAGGAAGCATTGGAGGCGGAGGGCTGGACGGCAACCCGGCTGGACAGCGAGGCGGACAGGGTCGAACTGACCATCACCGCGCGCGACGGCCGCCTCTTCGTCTATCGCCTGTCGCCACGCTCGCGCCCGCTCGCCGCCTATACCGCGTTGGAGGCATCGGAGGGCCGCCGCAACCTGGCCTGGATGCTGGCCGCACAGACCAATGGCGAGACGGGCTTTCGCGATCTGACCGGCTTCACCATCGGGCAGATCGCCAATGACGTGCTGACCCAATTGGAACGCTGGCGGCTGACGGAGGCCCATGTGCAGGACCGCTGAGCGGTCCGATAGCGCCGAACGGATCGTGGCGCGACGCACGCCCGTATCACGGTGCGGGTGGGTGTTCGCCAATCACCGCGTCGACGCCATCCTGCCGACCGGCCGGAATGTCGTCGAGCGGTGAGACCTTCCATCTCGCACGACCTACCGGGAAATGGCATCGGGTCGATCGAAGCGGCGGCTTAAGGCTCCAGCCCGAGCGCGACGCGATCGGCGGTCGCGGCGGCGAGTTCGGCGCGGGCCGCCGCGATCCGGGCCTGCGCATCGATCAGCCGCACCCGGGCGTCGTTCGCCGTTTCCTCGCGCTGGTTGACCAGGAAGAAGTCGCTCGACCCCAGTTCGAACCGTCGACGCTCGGCCGCCGCCAGGCGTTCGGCGAGCTGTCGCTCCTGCTCGGCGATCGTCGCGAGCTTTTCCGCCGCGCCGACGCCGATGGTGATGCCCTCCACCTCGACGGTGATCTGGTCGCGTAGGAAGCGGCGACGCGCCTCCAGCGCATCGATCTCCGCGCGGGCCTCGACGATCTTGCCCTTCGCCGCGCGGTTTTGCAGCGGCAGCGAGAAGCGGAAGCCGACCGCCGCCTCCAGCGGCGTACGCGTGGGGCCGCCCAGGCCGACCGGTCCGACATCCTTGCCGATCTCGCCCCGCAGGTCGAGCCGGGGACGCAGGTCGTTCTGCGCCAGCGCCAGTTTGGCCGAACCCTGGTCGATGCGGGCCAGCAGCATCTGCAGGTCGGGCCGTCGCCGCTCGAAATCGGCGCGCGCCGACGCCGCGACCCCGGCCAGGGCGCTGGCGTCCGGGGGCAGTCGCTCCGGGCCGACCAGCACCGGTTTGCCGGCGGCGTCGCGATAATAGAGTGACAGGGCGTTCGCGGCGGCCTGGAAGTCCCCTTCGGCCCGTACCACCAGCGCGCGGCGGCGGACCAGATTCTGGTCGTTCTCGGCCAGCAGGATGTCCGGCCGGGCGCCGAGCTGGACTTGGCGCGCCAGGCCGCCGCGCCGGCTTTCGGACAATTGGAGAAGGTCGCGATACGCGCGCAGCCGCAGGCCCGCCGCGACCCAGTTCTGATAGGCGTCGATCGCACGCCGCTGCACGCCGATCGCCACCGCCTGCCGCTCGAACCGGGCGATGTCGATATCGCCCGATGCCAGGGTGCGGCGGGTCCGCCGCTCGTCGATCAACCGATCGCGCAGCAGCGAATAGAGCGCGCCGACCTTCACCTCGCCCAGGCGGTTGGTGTAATGCTCATCCTCATAGACGGGGAAGCGCCCGCGACTGGCGCGGTAGCCGCCATAGACATAGCCGCCATTGTCGGTCAGCGGTCGTGTCGCACGGGCGGACGCGATCGTCCCGTCATAATAGCCGAGCGTGCGCGAGCGGCCATCGGCCTCGAACACCGTGTCGAACGCGCCATCGGCGGTCACGGCGCGGCCCTCGGCGGCGCGGACCTTGGCCAGGGCCTCGATGATCTGCGGCGCGGCGCGGGCAGAGGCTTGCAGCACGTCGTCCAGCGTCAACGGCGCTGTGCTGGTTTCGAGCGCGAGGGCCGGGGTGGCGCGGATGCGCTGCGCCACGGCCGATGGGGCCATGATGGGGGCGGCGACCAGCGCGGCAAGCAGGAATGGCCGGATCATTTCGGCTTGCCCGCCTTGGAGGCGATCTTGCGATCGTCGTCCTTGCCGCCGCCATCCTTGCCACTGCCGTCCGTATAGGGTGCGGTCTGGCCGAACTCCAAGGGGAAGTCGTTGAGCTGACGCCAGAGTTCATAGCCGACCGTGACCGTCTCGCCCTGCACCCAGCCCTGCACCTTGCCGCCCAGCCGGACGAAGCGCCGATCCGGCCAGGCGGGCTTGCCGGGCATCGGCTCGACCAGGATGCGGAACAGGCCCTGCGCGTTGGCATTGGGATCGATGGTGCGGACGCGACCGTCGAAGAAGCCATAGGCGACCGAGGGCCAGCCACTGAACTGGATCGCGGGCCAGCCCTCGAACTCCAGCCGGACCGGACGACCGGGACGCAGCAGCGGCACGTCGCGACCGTCGATCAGCAGCTCGACCGCGCGCTCGACCCGTTCCGGCGCGACCACCGCCAGCGCGGTCCCGGCCGAGACATAGGCGCCACCGGCGGCGGCGTTGAGGTTCTGGATACGGCCGTCGCGCGGCGCCCGCACCAGCTGCGCCGACTGGCGATTGAGCTGCACGTCGATGCGGTTGAGCTTGGCGCGCGACTCCGCCAGCTTCGCGCCGGAGTCCGCGACCTTGATCTGCGCCTGTTCGTAATCGCGACGCGAGGCGAGGCCTTCGGCATAGAGCTGCCGGGTGCGGTTGACGTCGATCTGGGCGACCGCCTGCGACTGGCGGACCGAGGCGATCTCGGCCTGTACCTGCGCCCGCTCGGCGGCGAGGCGCGAGAGCAGGTTGGGGTCGAGGTCGATGATGCGGGCGATCGGATCGCCGCGCTTCACATGCTGGCCGTCATGCACATACCAGCGCTCGACCCGGCCGGGCACCAGCGCGGTCACGTCCTGCGCCCGGTCCTGCGGGTCGAGCGAGACGACCTGGCCGCGCCCGACCGCGGTCTGCAACCAGGGTACGCAGAAGAGGACGAAGATCGTCGCGGCGATGCCCATCGTCACGATCCAGGCGACGGCGACCGCCACCCGGGGCGGACGCAGCGAGGCGAGGGTGCGGAAATGCGCAAGCTGTTCAGGCGGATGCTGCATCGTCGCCCTCCCGGTTGCAGGCGGCCTGGAGCCCGGCCAGCGTGTCGAAGCGACGTTGCTCGGTCAGGCCGAGATAGAGATAGCCGTCGAGCACCAGATCCTCCGGTCGGCCGGTGCAGAGCAGCACGGTCGTGCCATGATCCTTCAATATCCGTATCGCGGCGCGCAGCCGTTCGGGCGGCAGCAGGTCGAAGATCTGGCCGAGCAGCAGCAGCTTGGGCCGGACGAGCAGGGCATTGGCGAGCTTCAACGCCATCGCCTCGCCGACGCTGAGCGGAAAGCCGGTCGAGCCGAGCGGCGTGTCCAGCCCCTGGGGCAGGCTGGCGAGGCGGCGTTCCAGTCCGACGGTCGCCAGCGCCTCCATCGCCGCGCCGTCCAGCCCCTGCGAGGCCAGGCGGAGATATTCGCGGATCGTGACCTCGACGATGGTCGAGCGGTCGAGCACCGTCACGTCGGAGCGGAGATGGTACATGTCGAAGGACCCCAGGTCGCCGCCGCCGATCCGCACCAGGCCGCGTTCGGGCAGGGCATGCCGCTTCAGCAGCATGGCGAGGCTGCGCTCCGCCCCCGGCTCGGCGACCGCGACGAGCTGCTCGCCGGCGGCGAGCGTCAGGTCGTAGCGTGCGTCCTTGAAGGCCACGTCGGTCAGCTTGACCGCGCCGTCGCGCGGGCCGTTGCCGCCGCCTGCGGCGCTCTCCTGCGGGATGGCGAACAGCAGCGACAGTTCCTCGGAACTGGCGACCATGTCGTAGAAGATGTCGAGATAGGTGCCGAGCTGAGCGATGCCGTAGAAGACGCCCGACAGGATCAGCTCCGCCGCGACGAGCTGGCCGAGCGACAATTGCCCGCGCAGGATCAACATGCCGCCGAGCAGCAGCAGCCCGGCGCTCGCGAAGGCGTAGATCAGCAGAAAGGCGATGGTCTGCGCGAATTGGTAGCGGAAATAGCGCCGATGGGTGGCGACATAGGCCGCGGTCATCGCCTCCGACCGGGTCATCGCGAAGTCGAGATGGCGCGCCGATTTGTAAAAGCCGTTCGACCCGCCGACGCTCTCCAGCCAGCCGGCGGCATTGTGCTTGGCATGGCTGAGCGCCACCGCGCCGCTGATCGCGCCGCGCCGCCAGAGCATCCAGACCAGCAATACTGCTGCGACCAGCACTGCGTTGAAGGCGAGGAAGACGGGATGGTAGAAGCTGGTGATGGTCAAGCCGATCACCGCCTGCAGCATGATCGTGAAGGCGCCGATCACCATGCTGGGCACCGATTTCTGGACCACCACCAGGTCGAAGAAGCGGTTGAACAGGTGGCCGCGATTGCCGTCGGCGAAAAACGGGTCCTGAGCATGGACGGCCCGCAAGGTGACCTCCGCCACGACGCGCGCGAACAGGCGACGCTCGAACGCGGCCATGATCCAGACGCGAAGCGCGCTGAGTGCCGCCACCATCAACAGCAGGAGGAGAAGGACGCCCGACAGCGCCCATAAGGGGGCCGGCATCGCGGTGTTGGCGACGCTGTTGATCAGCAATTGCACGGAAATGGGTGTCGCGAGCGCCAACAGGCTGATCGCGATGGTATAGACGATGCCTAGACGAATATAGGCCCCATCGGGCCCGATCGTCTGCGACAGCCACCCCACCGCGTCCCGAAATCCCAGTCTCTGCGCCGCCAAAACAATCCCCCTCGTCATGCCTCTCGGCAGATCGGCCCTGGACCAATGTCGTCGACATGACGCCACTTCGCGGTGGAGTCATATCGTTCATTGATCCAGATTGTTATAGGGTAATGGCATATCATCCGGGTTGCCAATCGGATTGTAGCTGTCGCGGCTATAGACGGATGCTATAGGGGGCCATGCCTACGCTTCGTCAGCTGGAATATCTGGTCACGATTGCGGATACGGGGTCCTTCGCGCTCGCCGCCCGGGTGGCGAACGTCTCGCAGCCGACGCTCAGTCAGCAGGTCCGCACGCTGGAGGATCGGCTCGGGGCCAGGCTCCTCGAACGAAGCGCGGCGGGCGCGATGCTGACCCCGGTCGGCCGGACGATCGTGGCGACGGCACGGCGCATGTTGAGCGATGCCAGCGACATCGTCGCACTGGCGGCGGGGGCGTCCAACAGCTTGGCGGGCATCCTGCGGCTCGGCACCACGCCCACGCTCGGGCCCTATCTGCTGTCGCCGATCATCGCCGAGCTGCACCGCATGGCCCCGAACCTGCGGCTGCATGTCCGGGAAGGGATTCCGGACGAGCAGGTGCTGGAACTGTCGCGTGGCGAGATCGACGTGGTGCTCGGTCCGTTGCCGATGACCGGCGACGACCTGACGATTGAGCCGCTGTTTCGCGAGCCGCTGCACTTGGTGGCGGCGCTGGATCATCCGACCGATGCTGGCGGAACCATGCCGGACGACCTTGCCGGCAGCCCGCTGCTGACGCTCGATCCCCGCCATCACCTGGCGCGCCAGGCGGCGGAGATCGCCGAACGCTATGGGATGACCGTGGCGCCGGACTATTACGGCACCAGCCTGGACAGTTTGCATCAGATGGTGGCGAGCGGCTTGGGACTGGCGCTTCTGCCCAGTCTCTACCTGCGATCGGATGTGGGCGGTCTGGCGGGCCTGAAGGTCCTGACCGTCGAGAATTGGCGGGCACACCGCTCGATCGCCATGGCGTGGCGGCGACAGTCTCCGATGAGCGCGGCCTTCCGGTTGATCGCCGATCATGTCCAGAGTTGCGCCCGGACCTTGCTGGCCTGATCCCGAACCGGCCCTAGTCTGGACGTACCTGGCTCAGGCTCGATACGCCCGGTCCGGAGACAGGGCTTCCAACATCCGTCGAGCCCGAGACCGTGGTTCGATCGACCTCGATCCGGGTCGGGGGGCGATCATTCGCTCCCGCCGACCCGGCCCGATCCCGGCCTTAGGGGATCAGGCGACCGTCGCGCAGCCGCTGGAACAGCGCGAAGAACGCATCGTCGGTCGGCTGATAGCTGGTAAAGCCGAGCCGCCGGCTCTTCGACATGTCGGTGACGACCTCGATCGGGCGACCGAGATCGGCATCGGTATGCCAGGGCGAGGCGAGCCGGCCGAGTTCGGCCTCGGCCAGCCCCTCACGCGCCGCGATCTCGCGCCACAGGCCGGCATCGTCGGTCATCTGCTCCTCGAGCGGCCGTACGACGCCATCGAAGGGTGCCGCCTCCACGCCGAACCAGTCGGCGATACGGCCCCACATCCACTGCCAGCGGAAGACGTCGCCATTGACGACGTTGAACGCCTCGTCATGCGCCGCCTCGGTTTCCGCCGCCCAGAGAAGGTGACGGGCGAGCTGCCCCGCATCGGTCATGTCGGTCAGGCCCTGCCATTGCGCGGCCGAGCCGGGGAAGCGGAAGGGCTGGCCCTTTTCCCGGCACAGGGTCGCATAGACCGCCAGCGTCGTGCCCATGTTCATCGCATTGCCGACCGCCAGGCCGATCACGGTGTGCGGCCGATGGACGCTCCAGGTGAAGCCATCGCGCTTCGCGGCGGCGAACAGCGCATCCTCCTGCGCATAATAGAAATTCTCGACGTCCAGCCGGCCCTGTTCCTCGCGGAACGGGGTCTGGGGCAGGCTGCCCTTGCCATAGGCCTCGAACGGCCCGAGATAATGTTTCAGCCCGGTCACCAGCGCGACGTGGCGCGGGCCCTCGCCTCCGCGCAGTCCGTCGAGCAGGTTGCGGACCATCGCCCCGTTGACGCGGATATTCTCCGCCTCGCTGTCCTGGCGCAGCCAGGTGGTGACGAACACGGCGTCGGGGGCGAGGCCGCGCAGCGCCGTGGCGGTGGCCTCCGCATCCTGCAGGTCGGCGGCGACCGGCTGGACCCCGGACTGTTCGGTCGGGCGTCGGGCGAGGCCGTGGACGGTCCATCCCTGTTCCACCAGCAGCGTCGCGGTCGCGCTGCCGACGATCCCGCTCGCCCCCACCACCAAAGCCGTTTTCGTCATGAAATTCTCCTTGTCGACACATGAGTTAGTCATGGGTGGACGGCGGTTCCAGACGGCACCATCTACGCCCCCAGGCACCAGGAGGTAACCATATGCAACCCGGCACGGCGGATGAGGAATGGCGGGAGGATTGCGCGCCGCGCCGCGTGCTGGAACTGTTCGCGACCAAATGGACCAGCATGGTCCTGCACACGCTCCATGCCCGCCATGACGGCACGGCGCGGACCGGCGTGCTGCTGCGCAGCCTGCCCGGCATCTCGAAGAAGATGCTGACCCAGACGGTCCGGGACATGGAGGCGAGCGGCCTGCTGAGCCGGCACGTCCACAGCGCCATCCCGCCGATGGTCGAGTATCGGCTGACCGATCTCGGCCGGCGCTTCGTGGAGCCGGTCGAGCTGCTCTATGGCTGGGGGCGCGACAATGCCGATGCACTGGACCGGCTCGTGCCGCGGGCAAGCTCGCGACGCGCCTGATCGTGCCGGCTTGCGCCATGGTGGCGAGGCCGTGCTAAGGGCGCGTCCATGTCGAAGTCCCATATTACATCCGGCACGATCGCCGTGGATGGCATCCCCTATGACTGGCGCCTGCAGCGCGAACCCCATCTGTCGGACGATGAGGGGTGGAAGGGCATGACCCTCTCGATCCTGCAACAGGATGCCAAGCGCGAGGTCTTCGTGGAGTTCCCGCCCTCCAAGCGGCTGCTCAAGGGGTTGCCGCGCGGCCGCCTCCAGCTGGACGATGCGACGATCGCCCGGTGCATCCGCGCGGCGCTGTCCGCCGGCTGGGAGCCGATGTCGCGCGGCCGGCCGGTGACGGTGGTGGTCGACGCCGAGGGCAATTGACCCTGCCACCGCAGGCCGCCGGCTAGGCCACGACCCGGATCGTCGCATCGGTCGGATCGACCGGGTCCATGATGAACGCCCCGGCCTCGCGTTGCGCCACCAGCCAGGCGACATGCGCTTTGGAGATGCGTTGCCCGGGTACCAGTCGGGGCACGCCGGGCGGGGCGGGGGCGATCATCTCGGCCGCGATCCGGCCGCCCGCCTCCTCGTAGCGCACCATCTCGACCGGTCCGGCGATGGCGTCCGGCCCGGCCATCGCCATTTCGACGGACAGGGTCCCGACACCGGGCGTGGTCGCCAGCGTAGGCAACATCGCGGGATCGGCGGTCAGCCGCGCGACCAGATCCGCCAGCCCGCGCTGCAGCGCCCTGATGTCGCTGCGGGTCGTGCCGAGCGAGATCACCGCCAGGAGATGACGGGCATCGGACAAGCCGACGCTGATACGATGCTCCGCGAACAGCCAGTCGTCGATCGCATAGCCCGACACGCCGAGCGCCGACACGTCGATCAGGACCTTGGTGCGGTCGAGATCGGCCCCGGCCGGCATGTCCTCGCGGCCGAGGACGCGGAGCGGCGCGATCGCGGCGATCGTCCCGCGTGCATGGTCGGCCAGCGCGAGGACGTCGTTCCACATCTGCTCGCCCCGCAACGCATGGTCCCGCCGCGTCGCGTCGAGCGACGCCAGGATCGGCACTGAGGGACTGGTCGTCTCGAACAGTTCATAGGCCATCCACAGGCGTTGCCGGTCGAGCAGATCGCCCTTGGCGACGATGATCGATCCTTGCGCCAGCGCCCCCATCGTCTTGTGGGCGCTATAGACGGCGGCATCCGCGCCCTTGGTCAGCGGATCGTCGGGCAGGGCTTCGCAAAAGGCGAAGGCGCCGCCCCAGGCCGCATCGACGATCAGCGGGATGCCATGCTCGTGGCAGAGGGTGGCCAGCGCGGCCACATCGCTGGTCACGCCATAATAGGTCGGGCTCACCAGGACAAAGGCCTTGGCCGCCGGATGGCGCGCCAGTGACTCCCGCAAGGCGTCGGGCGTGACGCCATGTTCGATGTCCCATCCCTGGTCGACCTGCACCGGGACGATGCCGATGTCGAGGCCCGCAGCCAGGGCATAGGTCCGCTCGGCCTTGTGGGCGTTCGCCGCCACCAGGATCGTGTCGCCCGGACCGGCCACCGCCGCCATCACCGTGTGAAGGCTCTGGGTCGACCCACCGGTGACGAACCGGCAGAAATCGGCATTCCAGGCCTCCGCCGCGATCTCGTGGGCGCGTTGCAACGCCAGCGTTCCTTCCGTCCGGTCGTCCAGCCCCTTGGGCGTCAGCACATCGGCGCGGAACGTGCGCCTGCCCAGCAGGCTCCGCAGGCCCGAGGGGATAACGGCCCCCTGATTATGCCCCGGCGCGCCGAACCCGATCAGCGGCTTGCGCTCGATCGCGGCCAACGCCTCCACCAGCGGCGCGCTTTTCTGATCCATGTCGATCCCTTGGTTGTTGGGATCGCATAACGTGCAAAATCAAAAACCTAGGCCATGCAATACCAACTAATTGCGGCTTTGTTATCCGAGGATGCCCTGAAGGATCGCGATCGATCAAAAGGCGACCTGCGCGCGGCCGATCAGGGTCTGGCCATGATCGGTCGCGCCGCCGCGCTGCGTCGGATTGGCGACCGTCCAGTCGATCGCATTGAGCTGGAGCCGGACGAAGTTGTTGAGGTACCAATTGACGCCCAGCGTGAGCGCGGTGCCGCGCCCGGCGGTGGGATTGTCGCAATAGTCCAGTTCCTCATAGCGGGTGGCGAGCTCGATCGCGCCGCTGCCGCCCGAGGTGAAGGGACGCAGCACCTTGGGGCGGCTCCAGACGCCGCCACGGGTCAGATAGGGCGGGGTCTCCCCGGTCAGGAACCAACCCGCCTGCACCGCCCAGGCCGACTGGTCGGTCGACGCGCCCGCGCGATTCTCGATCCGCCGCGCGCCATATTCGCCGTAAGCCCAGAGCGACTTGTGGAACGTGCCCAGCTCGACGCCATAGCCGTCGCCGGACCGGGCGTCCGCGAAGCTGCCCGGTAGGATGCGGAGATTGTCGTTGAAGAAGCCGCCGACCGCGATGCTGCGCGTCGGCCGCGTCGCATCGGCGGCGATCTCCTCGTGAAAGCCCCAGAGGCCCAGATGGACCAGCCAGTCGGCGGTCTTCACCGGGTTCCAATGCGCGCGCGCCCCGATGGTCAGGCCGTCGCCCTGCGTGCCGGGATTGTTGATGTCGTCGCCCGAGACCTGCACGCCGACATGCCAGCCATCGCCATAGATGCGGGCCGCGGCGCCCAGGCCGAAGAAGCCGCGCACCGGGATGATGCCGGCACCGACGAAATTCCGCTCCAGGAAGGGAACCGATATGGTGCCGCTCGACCCGTCCAGCCCGCGATCGTTCAGGCGATTGCCCAGCGCGAACTCGGCCTGCTGGCCCATGAAGCGCGTCGTCCAGGCGAGATAGGCCGACTTGATCGCCACGTCGTTGTCGGCGAAATCGCCCTCCAGCAGATAGGAGAGGTGCGGGCCGATCGACCCCTCGAACCCCAGGCGCAGCGACCGGGCGGTGGTGGCGGTCATGTTGCGGGCCGGGATCGCGCTGCCGGTCGTGGTGGCGAGATCGACCAGGATGCGGCCGCGCGGGCGGAAGGAGAAGCGGCCATCGGCGCTGGTGAACTCCGGCGTGCCCTTCGACCAGTCGACATGGACGCCCTCCTTCTGCGCCTGCTCGATCCGCGCCAGCCGCGCGTCGAGCGACGGCGGATGGGCGTCGGAGGGAAGCGACTGGCCGAGCGGGGCTGGACTGCGCGGCCGTTGCGGGGCTTGGGCGGCAGTCCGGAGCGGCGGCGATGGACGGGCGTCGGACGGTAGCGCCTGTTCCAGCGGCACGGCGGCGACCGCCGGGGGCGGGGTGCCCTCGATCATGGCCAGCCGCGCCTCCAGCCGGGCGATCCGCGCCTGTTGCTGCTCGACCAGCCGGGTCAGGCGCGCGACATCGTCGGCGCCTTGCGCGGCGGCGGGCAGGGACGTGCACAGGCCGATCGCGAGCAAGGCTCCACGATACATGACGGCATCCTCTCAGGGGTGGGCGGGAAGCACATCGGCTGCCGCCTCTAGTCTTGGACAAGGCGACCGCCACGCCCGGTGGCGGGCGCGACGGTCGAGGGGGTCAGACGGCGCGGCGGCGGCGCGATCCGATCAGCAGGGCGAGCAGCGAGAGCAGGGCGGCGGCCGCGCACCAGGCGCCGGGGATCGCCTTGTCGCCGGTCGCCCCGATCAGCGCGGTGCTGATCGCCGGGGTGAAGCCGCCGAAGATCGCGGTCGCCAGGCTGTAGGCCAGGCTGAAGCCGACGGTGCGGACATGCGGCGGGATCGCTTCGGTCAGGTAGACGATGAACGCGCCGTTATAGGTGGCGTAGATCGCAGCGAGCAGCAGTTCGACCGTCAGCAACCGCCCGAAGCTGGGCGCCGCGACCAGCCAGTTCATCAGCGGATAGGCGAGCAGCGTCCCCAGCGCGGTCGCGGTGATCAGCAGCGGCCTGCGCCCGATCCGGTCGGACAGCGCGCCCATCACCGGCAGCAGGACGAAGTTGGTGACGCCGACGCAGGCCGTGACGAACAGCGCCGCGCCCGGCGTCAGCGACAGCACCTTGTTGCCGAAGGTCGGGGTATAGGCGGTGATCATGTAGAAGAAGACGGTCGTCATCACCGCCATCAGCGCGCCCTGGAGCACCACGCCCCAGTTGGTGCCGATGGTTCGCATGATCTGCGACAGCGGCGGATGCTCCTTGCGCTGCAGGAAGACCTCGGTCTCCTCCATGTGGCGGCGGATGACGAACAGGAAGGGGATCATCACGCAACCGATGACGAACGGAATGCGCCAGCCCCAGGCCTGCATGGTGACGGGGTCGAGGCTGGACGACACGAGCAGTCCGATCAGCGCGGCGAACACCACCGCCGCCTGCTGGCTGGCCGACTGCCACGAGCAGAAGAAGCCCTTGCGATTGGGCGGCGCGATCTCGTTCAGGTAGACCGATACGCCGCCGACCTCGACGCCCGCCGACAGGCCCTGGACCAGGCGACCGATCAGGATGATGACGGGGGCGGCCACGCCGATCTGGGCATAGGTGGGCGTGATCGCGATGGCGAGCGTGCCCAGCGCCATCAGGCCGAGCGTCAGGAGCAGGCCCTGCCGCCGGCCATGCTTGTCGATATAGGCGCCCAGCACCAGCGCGCCGACCGGCCGCATCAGGAACCCCGCGCCGAAGGTCATCAGCGTCAGCATCAACGACGCGAATTCGCTACCGGTCGGGAAGAACGCCTTGGAGATGTAGGTGGCGTAATAGCCGAACACCATGAAGTCGAACATCTCGAGGAAGTTGCCGCTGGCGACGATGAAGATCGACTTGAACGCCGATCGCCGGCGCTCGGCCGATACCGGCGATGCCACGTCCTCGGTGGCGGGGAAGGGGATGGTGGAAGCGGTCATGGCTTGGCCTTCTGCGCGGCGGGTTCCAATCCGCTGTCGCGGATGATCGAATAGGCTTTGGGCGAGGCGAGATAGGCGATGAGTGCCCGCGCCTCCGCCTGATGGGGCGACCAAGCGACGATGCCGGCGGAAAAGGGCGTCACTTTCTGCAAGGACTCCGGGATCAGGCCGACGATGCGGATGCCCTTGACCGCCTTCAGCTCGCTCAGTTGCTGGAAGCCGATCTCCGCCTTGCCCTCGGCGACGACGCGGCCGACCGGGGTGGCGGGGATCATCCGTCCCTTGGGGCGGACCTGGTCGGTGACGCCCAGCCGGTCGAGCATGGTCGACTGGATATAGACGCCGGATGCGCTGTCCGACCATGCCACCGACTTGACGTGGACCAGCGTCGAACGCAGCGCCTCGGGCGTGGCGATATCGGGCGCGGGAGCGCCGGCCTTCACCGCCATCGCGATCTTGGACAGGCCGAGGTCGACGGAGGTGTCGGGCGCGATGCTGCCCTGCGCCGCCAGCTTGTCCAGGCCGCTACGGGCCAGGATGACGACATCGGCATCCTCGTGACGGGCCAGGCGATTGGGGATCGCCTGGGGCGTGTCGCCCATGGAGGGGCCATGTTCGGCGACGATGTGGATGCCGGTGTCGCGCTCATAGGTCTTGGCCAGCGCCTCGAAGGCGGCGGTGAAGCCGCCCGAGGTGACGACGTGCAATTCCCGCACCGTGGCGGCTTTGGTCGCGGCCTTGCCCTCGCGCGCCGCCGCGGGGGTGCCGATCGCGGTCAGCCCGAGGAGCAGCGCCAGGCCAAGCGCCCGTCGCCGTGGCACCACGGTTCGATATCTTGGAGTTCGCACGTTCGTCATACCTCTCTCGATCGCCCCGTCTTGATGCGGGTTCCTGTTGGAGGGCAGAGGCTTGAGCCATCATGCCGTAGCAGGCACTAAGCAGGACAATGGGTGTTTCGATCAAATGCAATGATCGGGCCGCTCTATGCGTTTGGTGCATGAATAAGGATCGACCCGCTTTGCGCGCCTTGCGCCACCTCCATGTCCAGATGCTGATCGGCATCGTCTCCGGCACGGTGATCGGCGCGCTGGCCCCGGCCTTCGGGCGTGATCTGGGTCCGCTCGGCATCGCCTTCGTCAAGGCGATGCGGATGATGGTGCCGCCGGTCCTGTTCTGCACGATCGTCGAGGGCATCGTCCGCAACGGCGCGGCGCGCAATACCGGCGCGACGGTGCTGCGTAGTCTCATCGTCTTCCTGGGCATCACCATCGCCGCGCTCGCCATCGGGCTGGGCGTGGCGGCGCTGATGCAGCCGGGGCGCGGCCTGCCCCTACCGCCCTATGGCGAGGCGGTGGCGGAGGTGGAGCGGCAGCTGGCCGGGCGACACATCACGGGGGCGGGGGATTTCCTGGTACGGATCGTGCCCGACACGCTGTTCTCCGCCTTCACCGCCGGCGATGTCCTGCCGGTGCTGTTCGTCGCCGGGCTGGTCGGCTTCGGCCTGTTGCGCATCGGTGCGGACGGCGCGCCGATCGTCCGCGCGATCGAGGCGCTGACCCGGCTGCAATTCACCATCTTCGGTTTCCTGGTCCGCGCTGCGCCGGTGGGGGCGTTCGGGGCGATCGCCTATACGGTCGGCACCTATGGTCTGGGCTTCATCGGCTCGTTGGGTCTTTTGTTCGGGACGCTGGCGCTGGCCTGCGGCCTGTTGATCGCCGGGCTGGTCCTGCTGGTGCGGCTGACCACCGGCCTGGGGGGCGGCATGCTGCTCCGGACGTTCCGCGACGAGATCCTGATCGTGCTCGGCACCGCCTCGACCGAGGTGGTGCTGCCGCGCCTGATCCAGAAGCTGGAAGGATTGGGATGCCCGCGCAGCGTCGCCGGGCTGACGGTGCCGCTGGGCTATTCGCTCAACCTGGCGGGGACGGCGGTGTATCTGATCGTCGCGACGCTCTTCCTGGGCGAGGCGCTCGGCATCGCGCTGACCCCGGAGCGGGTGGCGGTCTATCTGGGCGTGATGCTGGTGACGTCCAAGGCGGCGGCCGGGGTGACGGGTAGCGGCTTTTCGGCCTTGCTGCTGACCCTGTCGCTGCTCCCCGACATTCCGGTCGGCGCGGCGGCGATGCTGATCGCGGTCGACCGTTTCCTGTCGGAGATCCGCGCGCTGACCAGCGGTACGGCCAATGTCTCGGCCTCGCTACTCGTCGCGCGCTGGGGCGGGGCGCGGCTGGGCGGTCCAGGCCTGGGTGAGCAGCCCCATCAGCCGGGCGGCGGCGGGCGATAACGTCGCGGAGGCGCGGCGCAGCACGCCGATGGTCCGCGCGACCTCCGCCCCGCGCAGCGGCCGCCAGATCAGGTCGCGCGCATCGGGCCCCTCGCAGGCGAGGCGCGGCAGCACCGACGGCCCGAGCCCCGCCTGAACCAGCGCCAGCGCCGAGGTGAGGCGCGTCACTTCGTAGAACCAGCGCAACTCGATCCCAGCGCGCGCCAGCCCGGCGTCGAGCGCGGTGCGATTGCCGCTGCCCGGATGCACCGTCACCAGTCGCTGGCCTGTCAGGTCGCTCCAGGCGGGGTCGGCCAGCTTCGCCAGCGGATCGTCGGCGCGACAGACCAGCCCATAGGGATCGTCGGTCAACGGTTCATAGACCAGGTCGCCGTCCGACGAGACGGGCAGGGTGATGGCGAACTCGGCCTGCCCGGTCCGCACCGCCTCGGCGCATTCGGTCGCCGACAGGTCGAGCACCCGGACGCGGACGTTGCGATAGTCGCGGCCCAGCGCCTCCAGCACCGCCGGCAGGAACCGGACCGTGGCGCTGGGGATGCTGGCGATGGTCAGCCGACCCGCCTGTCGCTCGCCCGACGCCATCACGCCCATCAGCGATTCGTCCAGTTCCTCCAGCAGGCGGCGGAGCAGGGGCAGGATTTCCTGTCCCGCCGGGGTCAGGCGCACCGTCCGGCTGGTCCGTTCCAGCAGGGGGGTGCCGACGGTCGCCTCCAGCTTCTGGACCCGGCGGCTGATCGCGGGTTGCGACAGGTGCAACTGCTCGGCCGCGCGCAGGAAGCTCCTGCCCTCCGCGATCGCGACGAACACCCGCATGTCCAGCAGCTCGAAATTCATGGAGGCCATGGGAGATGCTAGCAGGACCGGACGCGGCCTGTCACACCGCGACCGGGGTGCGGACCATGCCGCGATCGCCGAAGATGCGCAGATAGCGCGCCACCTCGGCCGGCTCCCCCGTCGCCTTGGCGGGATTGTCCGACAGCTTGACCGCCGGCCGGCCATTGGCGTCGATGACCTTGGCGACCAGCGAGATCGGCGCCAGTGCGTCGCCGCCGGACGGGTCGCAGTCGCGGAAATCGTTCGTCAGGTTGGTGCCCCAGCCGAAGCTCGTGCGGACGCGCCCGTGGAAATGCCGATAGGTCGCCTCGATCGTATCGACGTCCATGCCGTCGGAGAAGATCAGCAGCTTGGTCGCCGGGTCGACGCCCTGCGCCCGCCACCAGTCGATGATCTGCTCGCCCCCCTCGACCGGCGGCATGGAATCCGGGCGGAAGCCGGTCCAGTCGGCGAGCCACTTCGGTGCGCCGGCCAGGAAGGCGGTGGTGCCGAACGCGTCTGGCAGGGCGATCAGCAAGTTGCCGTCATATTGCGTCCGCCATTCGTCCAGCACGCGGTACGGAGCGGCGGCCACGCTGGCATCGTCATCGGCCAGCGCGGCGAACACCATCGGCAATTCGTGCGCGTTGGTGCCGATCGCCTCCAGGTCGTTGTCCATGGCGAGCAGCACGTTGGACGAACCGATGAAGCGCGGACCGAGCCCTTCCTTCAAGGCCTCGACGCACCAGCGCTGCCACAGGAAGCCATGGCGACGGCGGGTGCCGAAGTCGGACAGGACCAGCTCGGGCAGGGCGTGCAACCGTTCCACCTTGTCCCACAGCCTGGCCTTCGCACGGGCGTAGAGGATGTCCATCTCGAAACGGCCACGCCCCTTCAGCGCGGCGCGCGACCGCAGCTCGTTGACGATCGTCAGGGCCGGTATCTCCCACATGGTGGTGTGGGTCCAGGGGCCGGGGAAGTGCAGCTCGAACTGGCCATCGACGACGCGCAACTCGTAGTCGGGCAAGCGGAAGTCCGCGAGCCAGGCCAGGAAATCGGGCGCGAACATCTGTCGCCGACCATAGAAGCTGTTGCCGGCCAGCCAGATCAGCTCCTTCTTGCCGAACCGGACGGAGCGGGCATGGTCCAACTGCTCGCGCAGTTCGTGCACGTCGATATCCTGTGCCAGCCGCACCGACCGGGTGCGGTTGATGAGCGAGAAGGTCGCCTCGACGTCCGGGTGCAGCCGCCAGATCAGCTGGAGCATCAGCAGCTTGTAGAAATCGGTGTCGAGCAAGCTGCGGACGATGGGATCGAGCCGCCAGCCATGGTCATAGGTCCGGGTCGCGATGTCGGTGACGGGCATGGAAAATCCTCAGGCGGTGACGGGGGCGGCGGCGGGTCCGCGCCTGTTCCTTCGCGTCCGTCCTTCCCGCAGATAGGCGATCATTCCCGCCGCCTTGTGCCGCAGTCGGAAGGCGTAGAAGCGGCTAATGCCGCGATGGGTCGTGACCGGGTCGACAAAGTCGCGCGACAGGTCCGAAAGGTCGCGCAGGATCGCGCGGATGATGCGGCGGTCGCGCAGCAGATGCTTTGCGTATAATGCGCCATCGCCATAGCTGTAGCCGGCCAGCAGGCGCGTTTCCTCCGCCACCAGCGTGCGGCCGTGATGATGGTGGACGACGAAGCGGGGATCGTAGCGAAGCGGGATGCCCAATCCCGTCGCGCGGAAGAGATAGTCGGTATCCTCCGCAGAGACGAAGGCCGCGCCCGCGCCGAACCGGGGATCGAACCGGCCGACGCGCCTCGCGACCTCCGCCGAGAAGGCGAGGTTCGCCCCCATGACGAAGCCGCCGGGAAAGGCATCCGGCGGAGCGATCATCGCATGGTCTTCCAGCTTCAGCGTGACGGGCAGGTCGGCAGGGTTGCCGGGCAGGATGCGGCCGCCGACGATCGCCGGGCCATCCAACTCGCCGAAGCATCGGGCCAGTTCGATGAAGTAGCCGGGATCGAGCACGCAATCATCGTCGGTCATGGCGACGATGCCGCCGCGCACGGCGGACAGGCCGCTATTGCGCGCATGGGCCAGGCCGGCCTGTGGTTCGTGCGCCACGCATACGGGGAAGGATTGGCTCCCGCTCCACCGGGCAAGGCGCTCGGCGGTGTCGTCCCGCGATCCGTTGTCGACCAGGACCACTTCGATCCGGTGGTCGACCGCGCGCGTCACGGCGACGGTGATCGACTCCAGCAGCGTGGCCAGGGCATGGCTGCGGTTGCGGGTGCAGACCAGAAGGCTGATGTCGGGCGTTGCGGTCATGCCGCCATCTGCACCAGCGGCGACGCGGCCGTCCAGGCCGCGACATAGGCGCCGACCTTGCCATAGTCGTTGTCGAGCACGCGATGCGGAATGTCGAGCAGCAGCGCGAGGATATGACCGTGCAGCCGGTCGGTCACGACCTGCTCGCCACGCGACAGCAGCCGCAGGCCGCGCGCGACGCGGTGGCGGGCCTGCCGTTCCCGGTCGGACGGCGTGCTGCCGGCCGGCAGACCGGGGTCGTCCTGGAGCCAGTCGACGATCTCGGCACCCTCGGGAAGGGGGCCGGCGTGCGCGCGACGCTCGGCATCGGTGCGCATCAGCCCCAACAGCGGCACCGAGGCGGGTTCGCGGATCTGCCGTCCCAGCGCGAAGGCGGAGTCGGGGGCGATGGTGGCGCGGCAGCCGAGAAGCTCAGTGGCGATCGCCACGCTCGGTCGATCCCGGACGTATAGGGTGAAATCAGGATGGGCGGCGGCGATGTCGGCGAAGCGTCGCGCCGATCCGGCATCGCGGAAGTGGATCGATTGCGGCAGTTGCACGACCGGCCGGTCGCGGATGTCGGTGAGGATCGTTTCCCGCAGACGCTGGTGATGGGGCCAGATATCGCCGAGATTGCCACCGCCATGGAGCAGCACCATGGTGTCGGGATGCACCGTCGCGACGGCGGCGGCATCGAAGTCGTGCCACGTCGCGACATGCTCTGGATCGCGGCCGGTGACCTGACGCAGCATGGCCAATTCCCCCAGCCAGATCGCGCTGTCGCCGACATTGGCATGATCCGGGAAGTCGATCAGCGCATAGCGACTGCCGTGGCGCAGATGCCTGTTGTAGAGTCCGCGTAGCGCGGCCTGCTGGGTGGCGATGACATCCTCGATCGCGTCCGGGGATCGCGGCATGGTCGAATGGGGATGCGCGCTCGCGCCAGAAACCGGCAGCGGACCGAGTGACTGGGTGGTCATGCGCGATGCCGGTTCCGACGTCGGCGATCGGTTTCGGGAGCGCATGGCCGCGCCGCCGCATCGTGTATGTTCCCCGTCACGTTCGGCGTCCTCCCCAAAATCCCGTCTCCCGCACCTCCGGCGACCGGCCGGGGCGGCAGGCAAAACGCGCGAGGCCGGGATGGGTCCATGGAAGCCGGGCAGGATCGGTCCCGGACCATGCTCGTGCGGCGATCATCCGCCGCGTTCCGCAGGCTGATCCGGCTTCGGCGAAAGGACCAGCAGGGAAACGCCTCGGCGAGGCAGGGTGAAGCGCAATGTGGTCCGGCCATGATCGGTCGCGAACGGCGTCGGCCCGGGATCGATCGTTACCAGCTCGGCGGCACGCAGCAGGGCGGCGCGCTGCGCGTTGGTCGGTGCCAGTGGCGCGCCCATCGCCTGCCATGCGGTGAAGCTGTTCGAATGGGCGTCGTCGATCCGGTAGTGGGTCAGGACCGCGCCGCGCGACAAGGCCGGTGGCAGGCCCCGGAGATCAAGGGCGACCGCCGCCGCCGGGCCCGGCAGATCATCGTCGTGATAATGCCAGACCAGGATGGAAAGCCGATCGCCGTCACGGCTGGCGCCGCTGCCGACCTCCGCCGCGCCTCGCACCC
>NZ_QLJH01000027.1 GCF_003951315.1 Sphingomonas sp. S-NIH.Pt15_0812 | reverse complement strand
CCCGTCTATCGCGACTATTACTACGACAACTACTACCAGCCGCAATGCTGGACGCAGTGGCGTTACGACCAATATGGCTATCGCGTCCCCGTACGCGTCTGCCAGTAAGGCGATCGGCGGCGTGGGTCTTCCCACGCCGCTTTTTTGTGGCCGAGCCGGCGGTGGTTGCGCTAAGCGCCGGGCATGACCGATACGCCTCCCGACCATCTCGCGATCAACCCCGACAGCCCCTTCTTCGACCAGGCCGCGCTGGAGCGTGGCGTCGGCATCCGCTTCAAGGGTGCGGAGCGCCGCGACGTCGAGGAATATTCGATCTCCGAGGGCTGGATCCGGGTCGGGCTCGGCAAGAAGGTCGACCGCCAGGGCCGGCCGCTGACGATCAAGCTGAACGGCCCGGTCGAGGCGTGGTTCGAACGCCCCGCCGACGGGGCCGAGACGGGCGAGGATACGGCCGAGTCGACGGCCCACTGATCCTCCGAAATCCTGGGAGGTCGACCTGAAGCGCATTCTTCTTCTCACGGTCGGCCTCGCTGCCTGCACGCAGGCGAGCGCACCGGACGGCGTCGCCGCCACGCCGGACAATGGCGCGAAGCCGACCGCCACCGCGCCGGCATCGATGACGACGCGCGACGCGCCGGTGACTCCGCATCCCGGCGCCCTCAAGACCTTTGGCGACTGGGCGGTCGGCTGCGACAATGTCCGCCGTTGCGCGATGACCTCGCTGGGCGAGGATTTCGGCGTCGACTGGCCCAAGCTGACGATGACCGTCTCCCGCGCGCCCGGCCCCCGGGGCGGGTTCGACCTCGCCTTCGACGCGCTGGCGGACCACAGCCCGGCCCCCGATGCGGTGTCGATCGACGGCCGCCGCCTGTCGCTGGCCGGCGGGCTGTCCGGTGCGCCCGCCGCCGCGATCGTCGCCGCCATGGCCGATGCCAAGCGGCTGGCGATCCTGTCGGGGCAGCGCACATTGGCCACCGTGTCGTTGCGCGGCGCCGCGGCGGCGCTGCGCCATATCGATGCCGAGCAGGGCCGCGCCGGCACGGTCACCGCCGTGATGGCCAAGGGCGACGCGCCGGCGACCAACGTCCCCGCCGCCGCGCCGTTGCCGGTCGTCCGCATGGTCCGGCCGGCCGGCCGGCCCGCCGCGATCGATGCGCCGACGCTCGACCGGCTGCGCAAGCAGGCCGGGTGCGCAATGGACGTGCCCGCCGACAATCCCGCCGGCACGCTGCCGCCCGAAGCCCATGCGCTGGGTGGCGGCCGCACGCTGCTGATCGTGCCCTGCTCGATGGGGGCGTATAATCTGCTGGCGGCGCTCTTCGTCTCGCAGGGCCGGGATTGGGCGCCGGTCCGGGTGGATGCACCGATCGGCTTCGCGGAAACCGGTGCGGAGGGCGACGGCCCGGTGCCCGAACTGGTCAACGCCGTTTGGAAGGACGGCGTGCTCACCGGCTATGCCAAGGGCCGCGGCCTGGGCGACTGCGGCTTGGTGCAGAGCCTGGTATGGGACGGCACCCGCCTGCGCCTGACCGAACAGAGCGAGATGCGCGAGTGCCGGGGCAATCCGAACTACCTCACCACCTGGCGGACGCGGGTGGTGCGGGACTGATCGATGCACGTACCCGCGCAATAGGGGTCAGATCACGCTGGTGACGCGGAGACGATACGGCGGCCATATGCCGTCCACGAGCGTGGGGTCGGGATCGCCGATCACATCGCACGCACCATCCCGGCGTCTTGGCGCCTCCGCGTGAACTAGCCTTACGGCGCGACCCGCTCCGCCTGGGCTTCCGCCAGATAGACCGCGAACAGCCCGTCGGGATCGGTCCATTCCGCCACCGGCGTCCAGCCGCCGGTGCGCAGCAGGATTCGCGCGTCGCGGGGGCCGTATTTGTGGCTGTTCTCGGTGTGGATCGTCTCCCCCGCCGCCATGGCGAAGGATCGGCCGTCGACCGTGAAGGCGATGTCGCGCACCGCCTCCAGATGCATCTCAATCCGCGCGCGGTCGTCGTTCCAGATCGCGCGGTGACGGAAGCCGGCCGGTGGCATGGTGCCGTCCAGTTCGCGGTTGATCCGCTCGACCAGGTTCAGGTTGAACGCCGCCGTCACGCCCGCCGCATCGTCATAGGCGGGGACCAGCACGGCCGGGTCCTTGATCCGGTCCATGCCGATCAGCAGCATCGCCCCCTCGCCCAGCGACGAGCGCATCGCGCGCAGCAGGTCGCAGGCCATGGCCGGCGTCATGTTGCCGATCGTCGAGCCGGGGAAGAAGCCCAGCTTCGGCCGGTCCGCCACCGCCGCCGGCAGCGTCAGCGGCTTCAGGAAATCCGCCTCGAACGGCAACACGGTCAGATCGGGAAACTGCGCCGCCAGCGCGCGCGACGATTCGCGCAGGAAATCGCCGGAGATGTCGATCGGCACATAGGCCGAAGGCTCGACGCAGCGCAGCACCACCGGCGTCTTGGTCGAGGAGCCGGAGCCGAACTCCACCACCGCCCGGCCCGTCCCGACCAGATCGTGCAGGGTCGGGCAGATCGTCTCCAGGATCGCCGTCTCGGTCCGGGTAGGGTAATATTCGGGCAGGTCGGTGATCGCCTCGAACAGTTCCGACCCGCGCCGGTCGTAGAACCAGCGCGCCGGGATCGCGCGCGGGCGACGCTCCAGCCCAACGAGCACATCGGCGCGGAATGCGGGGTCGGTCAGGCTGCGCAGACCGTCCTCACCCTCGGGTTTCAGCATCTAGAGATCCTTTGCCAGGCGCAGGCCGGTGAACTGCCAGCGTTGATGGGGGTAGAAGAAGTTGCGGTAACAGGCGCGGACATGGCCGCGCGGCGTCGCGCAGGAACCGCCGCGCAGCACGAACTGTCCGCTCATGAACTTGCCATTATATTCGCCGACCGCGCCTTCGGCGGCGTGGAAGCCCGGATAGGGACGATAGGCGCTGCCGGTCCATTCCCAGACATTGCCGAACATCGGCGCGCCGGCGGCGGCGACCGGCTCGATCACCCCGGCGGCGTCCAGCTGCCGTCCGCCGAGGGAGTCCTGCGTGGCGGCATGCGCCTCCCACTCCGCCTCGGTCGGCAGGCGGGCGCCGGCCCAGGCGGCATAGGCGTCGGCCTCGAAGAAGCTGATATGAGTCACGGGCGCGGCGGGATCGACCGGTCGGCGACCGTCCAGCCCGAACTGCGTCCAGCCCTCCGCGCCCTGCTGCCAGTAGAGCGGCGCCTCGATCGCCTCCGCCTTCACCCAGGCCCAGCCATCGGCCAGCCACCAGCGCGGTTCGCGATAGCCGCCATCGGCGATGAAGGCGGCCCATTCGCCATTGGTGACGGTGCGGTCGGCGAGCTTGTGGGCGCTGAGCAACGTCTCGTGCCGGGGCCCCTCGCAGTCGAAGGCGAAGCCGTCGCCAGCATGACCGATCCGCACGATGCCGCCGGGATGCGTCCACCAGCCGGTCTCGGCGGGCAAGGCCGAGGGGCCGCGCCGGGCGGGCGGATAGAGCGCCGGTTCCAGCGGGTTCTCGCTGAAGAGATGAATCAGGTCGGTGACCAGCAGTTCCTGATGCTGCTCCTCATGATGGCAGCCGAGCGCGACCAGGTCCCGCGCCGCCGCCGACAGGGTCGGCAGCGCCTGAGTCAGGGCGGCGTCGACATGCGCGCGATAGGCCCGCACTTCGGCCAGGTCGGGGCGGGTGATCATCCCGCGTCGGTGGCGGGCGTGGCGGCGTCCCTCGGCCTCGTAATAGCTGTTGAACAGGAAGGGCCAGCGATCGTCGTGCAGCCGATAGCCGGGCACATGGTCGCGCAAGACGAAGGTCTCGAAGAACCAGGTGGTATGCGCCAGATGCCATTTGGCCGGCGAGGCGTCGGGCATCGACTGGACCGTGGCGTCCGCATCGGACAGGCGATCGGTCAGCGCGAGGCTTAGTGCGCGGACATGCGCGAATCGCGCCTCCAGCGTTGCATCGATTGCCAAAACCGCCGTCGCCATCCACCTGCTCCTGTCCAGGCGCACGGCCGACGATCGATCAGCGCGCTCCCCCCGGAACCCAAAGAACGTCCCCTGATCCGTTTTGGTTCAGCGCCCGGGCGGCCACGAACAGGAAATCCGACAAACGGTTGATGTAGGATAGCGCCGCCGGATTGATCGGCGCATCGACCGCCACCATCGCGCGCTCCGCGCGGCGCGTGATCGCGCGCGCCAGATGCAGCGCCGCCGCCGCCGGCGAACCCCCGGGCAGGATGAAGCTGCGGAGCGGCGACAGATCGGCATTGGCGGCATCGATCGCCGCCTCCAGCCGATCGACCTGGGCCGGCACGATGCGCAGCACCATCGCCGATGGGGCGAAATCCTCGCCCTCCCCGGCCGGGGTGGCGAGGTCCGCGCCCAAGTCGAACAGGTCGTTCTGGATCAGCAGCAGCGCGTCGCGGATCGGCCCGGCGGGCACCGGCACCAGCGCCACGCCGATCGCGCTGTTCGCCTCGTCGACGTCGCCGATCGCTTCCATGCGCGCGTCGCACTTGCGCACGCGACTGCCATCGACCAGCCCGGTGGTGCCGTCGTCGCCGGTGCGCGTGTAGATTTTCGTCAGCTTGACCAGATCAGGTCCGCCCGGCCGCGAACAGGATCACGACCACGATCAGGATGGCCAGCGCCTGGAAGAAGACGCGCTGCTGCATCATCCGGTTGGATTTCAGCGATGCCTGGCTCGGTCCCTCGCCCTTCTTCACCTGCGCGGTGGATTCCTGGAGGAAGGCGATCACCCCGCGCACGAGCGCCACCACCGTCGCGATCATCGCGGCGATGAGCAGCAGGGTGAGGAAGGTGTTCATGCGGGTAACTTAAGGCTTTGCCGGCGAAAGACCAGCGGGCAATTCACCGTTCCGCAACGCCTCCGCCAGCGCCCGCCCGTCCTGCCCGGCGGCGCGCATCGCGGCGAGGCTGGGGGCGCCGTCGCGCTTGGCCAGCCGCCGCCCGTCCGGGCCGGTCAGCAGCGGGTGGTGGTGGTAACGGGGCGTCGGCAGGTCGAGCAGGGCCTGGAGCAGCCGGTGGACATGCGTCGCGTCGAACAGGTCGAGCCCGCGCACGATATCGGTGACGCCTTGCGCGGCATCGTCCAGCGTCACCGCCAGATGATAGCTGGCCGGGGCATCCTTGCGCGCCAGCACCACATCGCCTTGGGGGCCGGGATCGGCCGCGATGCGCCGGCCGTGATCGGACCAGTCGAGCGGTCCCGCCAGCACCATCGCGCGCGCCAAGTCCAGCCGCCAGCAATGCGGCTCGCCCATCCGCGCCCGCGCCGCGGCCGGGGTCAGGCGGCGGCAGGTGCCCGGATAGGCGGCGGTCGCCCCGTGCGGCGCGGACAGGCTGGCGGCGATCTCCGCGCGCGTGCAGAAACAGGGATAGACCAGGTCCATCGCCTTCAGCCGGTCGAGCGCGGCGGCATAGCCGGCCAGCCGTCCCGACTGGAAGACCGGCCCGTCATACCGCAACCCCAGCCAGGCGAGGTCGTCCAATATGCCCGCGACATGTTCGGGCCGCGAGCGGGTGCCGTCGATATCCTCGATCCGCAACAGGAACGCGCCCTGGTGCGTTACGGCAAAGTCATGGGACAGGATCGCGGACCAGGCATGGCCGAGATGCAGCGCCCCGGTCGGGGAAGGGGCAAATCGTGTCCGCACTTGACCCGGCATCACGGTCCGTGCTGTCTTGTCGTCCATTGTCATGACTGTGTCACGCCGGTCGGCCAAAGCACTTCCGGTTTTGCTTGGGAGGGCCCGTGTTTCATCCCGACCTGATCCGACATCCCGATAGTTGCCCCACGCTCGTGCTCAATGCGGACTATACGCCGCTGTCCTATTATCCGCTCAGCCTCTGGCCGTGGCAGACGGCGGTCAAGGCGGTGTTCCTGGACCGCGTCGACATCGTCGCCCATTACGAGCGGGAGGTGCGCAGCGCCAATTTCGCGTTGAAGCTGCCATCGGTGATCGCACTGAAGCAATATGTGAAGCCGTCGCAATTTCCCGCCTTCACCCGCTTCAACTTGTTCCTGCGCGACCGGTTCGCCTGTCAATATTGCGGGGTCGGCCGCGACCTGACCTTCGACCATGTCATCCCCCGCGCCTATGGCGGGCGGACGACCTGGGAGAATGTCGTGACCGCCTGCGCGCCGTGCAACCTGAAAAAGGGCGGCCGCACCCCGCGCGAGGCGGCGATGCCGCTGCATGTCGAGCCGATCCGGCCGACCAACTGGCATCTCCAGGAACATGGCCGCGCCTTCCCGCCCAACTACCTGCACGAGACATGGCACGACTGGCTCTATTGGGACGTTGAGTTGCAGGCCTAACAGGAACGGGAGCCATTGATGCGGGTGACGAACGGGGGATTGGCGACGGCCACGATGCTGGCAGCGCTGGCTTTGGGTGGATGCGGCAAGGACCCGGAACATAAGATGGCACAGGCCGATCACCAGGCCGCCGCCGCCGGCTTCACCCCGCCGTCGGTCACGTCGCGGCTCGATTTCGGCGGGATGATGGAGCGCCGCTTCCACGCGCTCGACCGCGACGGCGACGGCGTGATCGACCGGACGGAGATGCCGCGCAACAATTCGCGTCTTCTGGAACTCGACCGCAATCACGACGGCAAGATCACCGCGACCGAATTTTCCGAAGGGATGCTGGCGCGGTTCGACCGGATGGACCTGAACCGGGACGGTACGGTGACGTCGGAGGAGCGCGAAACCTATCGCCGCAACCCGCAACCGGCTCCCATGCCTACCGGGTCGGTGATTCCGGTTCCCTGAGCGCAACCGAACGAATCTGTCACCGCTGCATAGGTATGCGTAACAATTGTTCGTGTAAGCGCGCGATCGTGGCTTGACCTGACTTTCACCGCAGCGCAGCAGAGGCGCCATGGCCAGTCTTCCCTCGATCGCGAACAACCCCGACATCCGCTATCTCGGCACGCTGCTTGGCGACGTGATCCGCGACTATGGCGGCGAGGCGCTGTTCGAGGCGACGGAGACGATCCGCCGCGCCTCGGTCGAGCGGCATCGCAATGGCGGCGACGGCGCGACGGTCGACCTCCAGCTCGAACGGCTCGACCTGGACGAGACGATCGACTTCGTGCGCGGCTTCATGCTCTTCTCGATGCTCGCCAATCTGGCCGAGGATCGCCAGGGCATCGCCGCCGAACAGGGAGCCGATGTCGCCGCCGCGCTGGAGCGGCTGGCCGGTCAGGGCATCGACCGCGCGCAGGTGACCGCGCTCCTGTCCGAAGCCCTGGTGATGCCGGTGCTGACCGCGCACCCGACCGAGGTGCGCCGCAAGAGCATGATCGACCATCGCAACCGCATCGCCGAGCTGATGGCGATGCGCGATGCCGGTCGTACCGAGACGACGGACGGCGACGCGGTGGACGAGGCGATCCAGCGCCAGGTCGCGCTCTTGTGGCAGACGCGCGCGCTGCGCCGCGAACGGCTGGGCGTGGCGGACGAGGTGGAGACGACGCTTTCCTATCTGCGCGACGTGTTCCTGCCGGCGATGCCCGCGCTCTACCAGCGCTGGGACCGCGCACTGGGCGGCCGGGTGCCGAGCTTCCTGAAGCCGGGCAGCTGGATCGGCGGCGACCGCGACGGCAATCCCAACGTCACCGCCGACAGCCTGACGCTGGCGCTGGCCCGCGCGGCCGAGACGGTGATCGGCCATTATCTCGATACGCTCCATGCGCTGGGCGCGGAACTGTCCATCTCTTCCTTGCGCGCGCAGGTCGACCCGGCGGTGCTGGCGCTGGCCGATGCCAGCGGCGACACCGCCGCCAGCCGCCAGGACGAGCCGTTCCGCCGCGCCATTTCCGGCATCTATGCCCGCCTCGCCGCCACCTATCAGGCGCTGACCGGCAACGCCCCGCCCCGCCCCGGCGCGTTGACGGGCGCGCGCTATCCCGACCCGCAGGCGTTCCGCGCCGATCTGGTCGCGATCGCGCGAGCGCTGGCGACGCGCGGCGGCGGGACGCTGGGGTCGAGCGGCGCGCTCGGCCGGCTGATCCGCGCGGTCGACATCTTCGGCTTCCACCTCGCCACGCTCGACCTGCGCCAGAACAGCGCCGTCCACGAGCGCGTCGTCGCCGAACTGCTGTCGGTCGCGGGGGTGGAACGCGACTATGCCGCGCTGGACGAGGCGGCGCGCGTCGCGCTGCTCCGTCGCGAGCTCGCCTCGCCCCGGCCGCTCACCGATCCCTATCACGGCTATTCGGACGAGACCGCGTCCGAACTGGGCGTGGTGCGCGCCGCCGGGGCCGCCCATGCCCGCTACGGCGCGGCCTGCATCGCGCGCTATATCTGCTCGATGGGCAAGTCGGTGTCCGACCTGCTCGAAATCCACCTGTTGCTCAAGGAGGCGGGCCTCTACCGCCCCGGCGCGGCGGGCGAGGCCCCGCAGGCGGCGGTGATGGCGGTGCCGCTGTTCGAGACGATCGAGGATCTGGAGGCCGCGCCCGGCATCATGGCCGGCTGGTTCGCCTTGCCCGAGGTCGCAGCGCTCGCCCGCCGGCGCGGCAACCAGGAGGTGATGATCGGCTATTCGGACAGCAACAAGGACGGTGGTTATCTGACCTCGACCTGGAGCCTGTCCAAGGCGTCGACCGCATTGGCCCCCGTCTTTGCCGAGGCCGGCGTGCGGATGCAGTTGTTCCACGGGCGTGGCGGCGCGGTGGGGCGTGGCGGCGGCTCCTCCTTCTCCGCGATCCGCGCGCAGCCGCACGGCACGGTGCAGGGCCGCATCCGCATCACCGAACAGGGCGAGGTGATCGCCGCCAAATATGGCACGCGCGAAAGCGCCATGACCAACCTGGAGGCCATGGCCTCGGCCGCCATCCTCGCCAGCTTGGAGCCGCCGCAGCTTTCGGAGCGCGAGAGCGCGACCTTCGCCGACGCGATGGACCGCCTGTCGGGCGCGGCGTTCCGCCACTATCGCGAGCTGGTCTATGGCTCGGATGATTTCCGCACCTTCTTCCGCCAGATGACGCCGATCGCGGAAATCGCCAATCTCAAGATCGGCAGCCGCCCGGCCAGCCGCACCAAGTCGGACCGGATCGAGGATCTCCGCGCCATCCCCTGGGTGTTCAGTTGGGCGCAGGCACGGGTGATGCTGCCCGGCTGGTACGGCGTCGGGCAGGCGATCGCGGCGTTCGAGGACAAGCCGCTGCTCGCCGAGATGGCGGCGGGCTGGCCCTTCTTCGCGGCGACGCTCGCCAATCTGGAGATGGTGCTCGCCAAGTCCGACATGGCGGTGGCGGCGCGCTATGCCGATCTGGTCGAACCGGGCCTGCGCCGCCATTTCGATACGATCCGCGACGCCTGGAGCCTGACCGAGGCGGGGCTGCTCGCCGCCACCGGCCAGTCGCGCCTGCTGGAGAAGAGCCCGGCGCTGGAGGCCTCGATCCGGCTGCGCCTGCCCTATATCGAGCCGCTCAACCTGCTCCAGATCGAACTGATGAAGCGCCATCGCGCAGGCGAGCAGGACGAGCGGATCGGCGAGGGCATCCTGCTGTCGATCAACGCCATCGCCACGGGATTGCGCAATTCGGGGTGAAGGGTTGCGCGAAGGGTTCCATCCTCTTCTGCTCCCCGGCGGGGGACAGGGCCCAGTTGGGGGACGATGATGACGACGTGCAGCGCTCCGTTACCAAAACTTTCCCAACTGGGCCCCGGCCTTCGCCGGGGAACAGGTTGGAAGAAGAGGCACGGTGCTGGCCCGCAGCCCTGTGCCACTTCGCGAAAACCGCTGCCGCACCACCCCGGGTAAACCACGGGCGACGCCTGCCGGATGCAGACGTCGCCCGTAGCCCGTAGTGACACAATGAATGTGTACAGCAGCGGTTGCTGACTGCCAGCCGGCCCTACACCATCCGCATTGCCACATTATGTCCCTGATGTGTCCGACAGGAACCGTTCGGCGATTTCGGGGCGGACGCGCAGCAGCCGGCCGGTGGCGCGGTCGATCAGGGCCCAGGTGGTCACCGCCTCCACCTTCACCCGCCCGTCCATGCCGGTGAAGCGGACATGCCGGTCGAACCGCGCGCCGCGCGGGGACGCGACCCAGGTCTCCGCCGTCACCGACTCGCCCGCCGCCAGGTTGCCGCGATAGTCGATCTCGTGCCGGGTCACGACCCACACATAGGCGGCCTGCTGATCGGGCGGCGCCACCGCTTCCCAATGCGCGCCGGCGAGGTCCTGGATCCAGCGCACCCAGACCGCATTGTTGACATGGCCGAGGATGTCGATGTCGGCGTCTTGCGCGGTGATGACCTGGGTGAAGCGGTTCATGCCTGTCGTCCTTTCCGCCAGCGCAGGAGCGCGAAGCCGATCCCGACCACCGCCAGCGCCGCGACCGCCCAGGGCCAGTGCTGGGTGACCCGCCCGACCAGCTGCTCGAACGCCTGGCCGAACAGATAGCCGATGCTCGTGAAGATCACGCCCCACACCGCCGCCGACAGGGCATTGACCAGCACGAAGGTGCGCGCCGGCACCCGCGTCGTGCCGATCGCGATCGGGCTGACCGTGCGCAGGCCGTAGAGGAAGCGAAAGGCGAAGATGAAGCCGATCGGATAGCGTTCCAGCCACCGGATCGCCCTGGCGAAGGCGGGCTTTGCGCGCGCCTGCTGCACGCGGCGATGATCGCGGAAATGCCGCCCCGCCGCGAACCAGGCCTGGTCGGCGGCGAAGCTGCCGGTGGCGGTGGCGATCATCGCGCCCGCCAGCGGCAACAACCCCTGATGCGCCGCCACCCCGCCGGCGACCACCACCGTCTCGCCCTCGACCGCCGCGCCGACGAACAGCGCGGGCAGGCCGTAATGGGCGATCAGTTCGGGCAGCGTCACCCTTCGATCCCGAGCTGCCACAGGACGAAGGCATGTTCCTCCGCGCCCTCGCGCAGCGATTCGAACCGGCCCGACTTGCCGCCATGGCCCGCGCCCATATTGGTCTTGAGCAGCAGGATGTTGTCGTCGGTCTTGGTGGCGCGCAGCCGCGCCGCCCATTTCGCCGGCTCCCAATAGGTGACGCGCGGGTCGTTCAGCCCGCCCGAGATGAACAGCGGCGGATAGGCTTGCGCCCGCACATTGTCATAGGGGCTGTAGCCGCGGATCAGGTCGAATGCCGCCTTGTCCTCGATCGGATTGCCCCATTCGGGCCATTCGCCCGGCGTCAGCGGCAGGTCGGCGTCGAGCATCGTGTTGAGCACGTCGACGAACGGCACGTCGGCGATCACCGCGCCCCACAATTCCGGGTCCGAGTTGACGATCGCGCCCATCAGTTCGCCGCCCGCCGACCGGCCGGCGGTGGCGATCCGCCCGGCACTGGTCCAGCCGTCCGCGATCAGGCCCCGGGCCACGTCGACGAAGTCGTTGAAGGTGTTGGTGCGCTTTTCCAGCTTGCCGTCACGATACCATTGCTGGCCCAGATCGTCGCCGCCGCGAATATGCGCGATGGCATAGGCGAAGCCCCGGTCGAGCAGGCTCAACCGCCCGGTCGAGAAGCCCGGCGGGATGGCATGGCCGTAGGCGCCATAGGCATAGAGGAACAGCGGCCGCGATCCGTCTCGGACGAAGCCGGCCGGATAGACGATCGACACGGGGATTTCGGTGCCGTCGCGCGCCGCGATCTTCAGCCGCTCGGTCCGGTATTTCGCCGCGTCATAGCCGCAGGGGATCTCCTGCACCTTCAGCGTGGTGAGCGCGCCGGTCGCGACGTCATAATCCTGGACGGTGCCGGGCGTGACCATCGACTCATAGCCCAACCGCAACCGGTCGACCGCATATTCGGGATTGTCGCCGAGCCCTGCGGCATAGCTCGCCTCCGGAAAGACGATGCGTTGCGGCGTGGTGGGGTCGTCATAGCGGTGGATCGCGATCTGATCGAGCCCGTCCTCGCGCCCCTCGACCACGAAGAAGTCACGATAGCATTCCACCCCGGTCATGTAGAAGCGCGCGTCCGGTGCGATCAGCTCCTGCCACTCGCCCGGCGCGTCGATGCGCGCGGTGCACAGCCGCCACATCGGATCGGTGTCGTTGGTGTGGATGAACAGCGTGCCGCCATGCGCGTCGACATCATATTCGCGGCCCGGCTGGCGCGGCGCGACCAGGATCGGCGCGGCCAGGGGATCGTTCGCGGGCAGCAGCCGCACCTCGCTGGTCACATGGTCGCCGGTGCCGATCACCAGCCATTGCCGGTCGCTCGTCTCCGCCACCGCGACGCGGTATCCCTCGTCCGCCTCGCGATAGAGTTCGACATCCTGCGCGACCGGCGTGCCCAGCCGGTGAAAGCGGGCATTGTCGGTGCGCCACTGCTCGTTCGCCAGGCCATAGAGGAAGCCGCTGTCATCGGCGGTCCAGACGATGTCGGACAACATGCCGGGGATCGTCTCCGGCAGCAGCGCGCCGCTGGTCAGCTCCTTGACATGGATGGTGAACCGCTCCGACCCGTTGTCGTCGATCGCATAGGCCAGATGGCGGCCGTCGTTCGACACCGCGAAGGCGCCCAGGCTGAAATATTCCTTGCCCTCCGCCAGCGCGGGTTCGTCGAGCAGCAACTGGTCCGCGCCGCCCGCGACCGGCTTGCGCCACCATTTGCGATATTGCCCGCCGGTCTCGAACGCCGCCCAGTAGAGCCAGTCGCCATCCTTTTGCGGCACGGAGGATTCATCCTCCTTGATGCGGGCCTTCATCTCTTCGTACAGCCGGTCGACCAGCGGCCGGTGCGGCGCCATCACCGCCTCGAAATAGGCGTTCTCCGCCTCCAGATAGGCGAGGATGTCGGGATCGCCGACCTCCGGATAGTCCGGGTCCTTCAGCCAGGCATAGGGATCGTCGATGGTGACGCCGTGCCGGGTGAAGCTGTGCGGGCGTTGCGCGGCGACGGGCGGCTGGGGAGTCGGCTGGGGATCGGTCATGCGACTGCCATAACGCGCGAAACCGCGAAGTCGACGGGTGGTGCCTTTCTATCCCCGCCCCTGCGCGCGCCAGCGCTGGATGGTGCGGGCGACGATGCCCTCCTCGCCCCCCACATCGCGCCACAATTCGGAGAAGAGCGGATCGCCCGAGGCCGGACGACGCGATTCCTCCAGCACGTCGAAGGCGACGCGCAAGGGGATGGTCACGCCCTCGCCGCAGATGATCGCCTCGCGGTTGCGCAGCGCCGGGATCGAATCGAGGAAGCCGCGCGCGCCCTCCGGCATCGCCGCGCGGACAAAGGCCTGGTCGCGCTCGTTGTTCAGCCGCATCGCGATGATCGTGCCGCATTGCGACAGCACGCCTTCCGCCAGGTCGGACGGCCGCTGAGTCACCAGCCCCAGGCTGACGCCATATTTGCGCCCCTCCTTGGCGATCCGCCCCAGGATGCGCCCGACCGACGAGGCGGTGTCGGCCCCGGCGGGGACGTAGCGATGCGCCTCCTCGCACATCAGCAGGATCGGGCGGCGCGGCTCGGCGCGCGACCAGATCGCATAGTCGAAGGTCATCCGTGCCAGCACCGCCACCACCACGGCGGTGATGTCCGACGGCACGCCCGACACGTCGATGATCGCGATCGGCTTGCCGTCGCCCGGCAGGCGGAACACCCGCGCCAGGAACGCCGCCATCGTATCCGCCACCAACAGGCCGGAGAACATGAAGCCGTAGCGCGGATCGGCCTTGATCTCGTCGATCTTCGCCTTCAGCCGCAGATAGGGGGCGGTGTCGCCCGCCCGGTCCATCTTGCCCATCTCCTGCGACAGGATCGCCGTCAGGTCGGACAATAGATAAGGCACCGGCGCGTCGACCGTCAGCTTGCCGATCTCCTGCCCCAGCCGGCTCTTGGCGCGGGCGGCGAGCAGGCATTTGGCCAGGATGTCGGCATCGACCTGCCGGTCCGCCCCGGCGGCGGTCAGGAACACCTCGCAATGTTCCTCGAAGTTCATCAGCCAATAGGGCAGTTGCAGATTGCCGACGTCCAGGATCGCGCCATTGCCGCGAAAGGCGGCGGCATATTCGCCATGCGGGTCGATCATCAGGATATGGCCGTGCGGGGCCATGTCGCAGATGCGGTGGAGGATCAGCGCGGTCGCGGTCGACTTGCCGGTGCCGGTCGAGCCGACCAGCGCGAAATGCTTGCCCAGCATCGCATCGACCGACAGCGAGGCGCGGATATCCTCGGTCGGATAGACGGTGCCGATGCCGATCTGCGCGGTGTCGCCGGCGGCATAGACCTGGCGCAGGTCGGCGGTGGTGACGGGCCATACCGGGGTGCCCGGCATCGGATAGCGGGTGACGCCGCGCCGGAAGCGATGCAGCGCGCCGGTCGCCTGGTCCTGGTCGCCCTCGCCCAGGAAATCGATATCGGCGACGATCGCGCCGTCCGCCATGTCCAGCCGCAGCGCACGGATATTGGCGATCAGCCAGGTGGCGCCGATCCGCATCCGCACCAGGCTGCCGACCTGCCCGGCGGCGGCGAGCGTGGGGTCGGCATCCTCCCCCAGGCGATCGATGGCGACCGGATCGATCGTCACCCGGCTGGACGCGCCGTCGATCGCGACCACCCGGCCGATCGCGGCCTCCGGGTCGGACGGCGCGATGCGGGCGAAGGCATCGCTGCCGGGCATCAGGGTCATGGACGGCCTTTCGCAGAGCGCGTGGAATTTGCGTTCCGCGTCCGTGCCATGGCCGAGGTAAAGGAAGCGTGTCCGCACGGCCCGTGCCGACGCTTTCCTTCGTCGTTGCGCGCAGCGAAGCAATCGAAGGCCTTGCGCGCGGCGCTGGATCGCCGCCGCTACAGGCGTCGCGCGACCCAGCCGGCCAGATAGCCCAGCCCGACCGACAGCATCACCGCGATCAGGCCATAGACCAGCTCGTGCCGGTCGGCGGCGCGGGCGACATATCGCTCGAACCCGGATTTGCGGATGTCGATATCGCGCACCGCCGCCGCCAGCACCCGGCCGTCGCGGATCAGGAAGGTCTCGGCGGTGAAACGCCCGACCGGCACGCGCGCCGGGATGGTGACGCGTGCGCGGTAGAGCACGCCGTCGGTGATCTCCACCGCGCGCGGCGCCTCGACATAGAGGCCGGCGCGCTGCTTCAGCTCGACCAGCCCGCGTCCGAACCGCGCCTGCACATCGGGCGGCGCGGTCGAGGTGGGGGAGAGTTGCAGGCTGTCCAGCCCCAGTTCGTAGATGGCGCGGGTGCGATCGTCGACCAGCGACCGGATCGGCCGCGACGCGGCGACGCTGTAGAAGGACGGCGCGGAGCGATAGCGCGCGCTCTGCGCATTGACCCAGATGCCGGCCACCTTCTCCTTCTCGCGCAGCAGGATCGACTGGGTCGGGCCCTTGACCACCACCACGATGTCCGCCGGCCGCTCACCCTCCGGCACGCGGCCGCCGGGATAGAGGATCGCGCCGAACAGCAACAGGTCCGCGCCGGTGAAGGAATAGGCGATGTCGACCTGCCGCTGCGACACGTCGGGCACCAGCACCGGCTTGGCCTGGCCCATCAGCAGTGGCGCGGCGAGCAGCAGCGCCAGGCCCGGCCAGCCCCGCGTCACGACACCGAAACCGTGAAGATCTCCCCCGGCCGCCAGACCAGCCCCAGGAGGATACGTACCCCGACCAGCAGCACGATCACCGCCAGCGCCAGCCGCAGATATTCGGGCTTCACCCGCGTCGCGAACCGCGCGCCGACCTGCGCGCCCGTCACCGATCCGATCAGCAACAGCCCGGCGAGCACGATATCCACCGCCTTGGTGGTCGTCGCATGGACCATCGTCGCCATGGCAGTGACGAACAGCGTCTGGAACAGGCTGGTCCCCACCACCACGCTGGTCGCCATGCCAAGCAGATAGATCATCGCCGGCACCAGGATGAAACCGCCGCCGACGCCCAGCAGGATGGTCAGAATGCCGGTGACGAAGCCGAGCATCAGCGGCGCGAGCGGCGAGATATAGAGGCCCGAGGCATAGAAGCGCGTGCGCAGCGGCAGCGCCGCGACCAGCGGATGGTGGCGGCGCTTGCGCGGGCGGGGCGGCTGGGCGCGCCGGGCGAGCAGGATGGTGGTCGTCGCCTCGCGCGCCATGGTGCCGCCGATCCAGCTCAGCATCACCACATAGACGACCGCGATCACCGTATCGATCTGGCCGAGCGCCTGGAGCTGGCGGAAGATCCACGCCCCCGCGAAGGTGCCGGTGATGCCGCCCGCGACCAGCACGCCGCCCATCTTGAAGTCGACGCCCTTGCGCCGCAGGTGAGCGAAGACGCCCGATACGCTGGCCCCCGTCACCTGGCTGGCGGAGGAGGCGGCGGCCACGGTCGGCGGGATGCCGTAGACAATCAGCAGCGGCGTGGTCAGGAACCCGCCGCCGACCCCGAACATCCCCGACAACAGGCCGACGCCGCCGCCCAGCAGCACGATCACCAGCGCGTTGACCGACAGATTGGCGATGGGCAAATACAGGTCCACCCGGTGCTGGTAGCGCGGGTCGCCGCCCAGCCCAACCCCCGCCGTCCCCTGCGCCGGTTTTTCGGGCGATCAGAAGTTGGTGCCGACCGACAATGCAGGCCCCGAACCGGGCGCCGCATTCCCCACCACCCGCTGCCGCCAGTCGAGCGTGAACCGCAGCCGTCGCTCGCCCGCCGGCACGATCAACGCGAGGCTGGGGCCGAGGTCCAGCCGCCCCGCGCCGCGCTGCACGCCGCCCCACAAGCCGAGACCAAGGTCCAACCCGGTGGCGCCGCGCTCCGCCACCGGTCGGCTCAATCGCACCGCGCCATCGGCGAAGCCCTCCGCCGACGTGCCGTGGCGGGCGATCATCCCCGCCTGGCCATAGCCCTCGATCCGCCAGTCGCCGAGAATGCGGGTCGGGTCTAGCCCACCGACCAGCGTCAGGCTCGTGCCGTCGCGCCCGCCATCCACCGCGATCCGCTTCTCCGCCAGCACATGCACCGGCGCGGGCGTCGGCTGCCAGTCGAGGCCGGCCGCGACCTCGGCTCCGCGCCCATGCAACGGGGCCATGGCGCGGATCGACAGCGCGACGTGCCGGTCCCGGTCCATGGCATAGCCGATCCGCCCGCCGACCTGTGCGCCGCCGAGCTGGGCGGCATTCGCCAGCGGCGCACCGCCGCGCAGGATCAGCCAGCCGCTCCCCGTCCAGCGCGAGGCCGCCATGACATGCCGCAGCGGCCGTTCGGGCAATAGCAGGGGCCTGGGCGGCTCGATGACCGGCGGTCCGGGCGTCGGGTCGCCGGCTAACTGCGCCACCATCGGCGCCGTGGGTATTTCTTGGGGAAAAGCTGTGGATAACTTTTGCATGTCCCTCTTGGCGGACGTGGAAGGACGGGCTGTGGATATCGAGGGTTCCGGTGCGATCGCCAGCGCCGCGACGGGCGGGACGATCGCCTCCACCAGCTTCGCGACCGAGTCGATCTCTGGCCAGAGCAGGAGCACCCGGCCGCCGATCCACAGGCCGAGCGTGGTCGCCAGGAAGCGGAACGGCCGGCCGCCCGTCACCGCTCGGCCACCGCCGGAAAGTCGTGCCGGGTCTTGCCCCAGGCGGGGGCCGCGCCGCGCAGCATCCCGACATAGCGCACGGCCCCTGCCCGCCCGGCGAGCAACGCGATATAATTGCCCAGGAACAGGCGCGGCGCGGACAGCAGCGCCTGCCGCCAGCCATAGCCCCGCCCGGTCGTCCACGCCCGCACCACCAGCCGCCAGCCCAGCAGCATCCCGTTCACCGCCAGCACGGCTATCAGCCCGTCGGGAAGAGCCGGTGCCGCGAGCCCGATCAAATGATCCAGCGACCAGCGCGCGCCCCAGCCGAGCAGCGCGACATAGCTGGCGAGCAGGATGAGCAAGGCGAGCGGCCCGCGACGGTCGCGCATCCGCATCCAGTTCTCGCCAATCGCGCGGGCCCGCCCCCAGCCGGTCCGATCCCAGCCGGCAAAGGCGATGCCGGCCAGCCAGCGCGACTTCTGCCGGACCGAATCGGCGACGCGATGCGGGAAGTAGGCGCGCACCGCGATCAGCCGTCCACTGGCATCGCGCCGACGCACGAAACATCCGCGCCCGCCCAGTTCGGCGATGCGCAGGCCCAGTTCGTAATCCTCGACCAGGCTGACCGGATCGAACGGATCACCGCCGCGCGCCGCGGCGATCCGGGCCAGCATCGCCGGGTCGATCGCGCATCCCGTACCCGCCAGCGGCATCGCCGCCCCCAGAAAGGTGCGCACCGGCATCACCCGGCGATGCGCATCCGCGAATTCATCGGCATAGGTTCCGGAGACCAACGCCCCCATCACCCCCGCATCGCGCCGGATCAGCGGCACGACCGGCAGTTGCACCACGGCCCAATGCTCGATCAGCGCGTCGAACAGCCGCAACTCATCGGCATGGACGACATCCTCGGCATCGTGCAGCACCACGGCCCGGGTCGACGTCCCGGTTTCACGATCGTCGGCGAGCAAGCGGTGCCACAGGATGTTGAGGCAATCGGCCTTGGTGGTCGGGCCATCCCGCGAATTGATCGCCAGCCGCACCCGATCGTCCCGCGCCATCACCCGGCGCACCGCCGCGATCGTCGCCGGGTCGTTGGGATAGGCCCCGACATAGAGGCGATAATCGGGATGGTCATAATGGTTCAGCGCGGTCGTCAGCATCGCGCCGATCACCTCGCTTTCCTCCCAGGCGGGCACGAACACCGCCATCCGGCCCCAGGCGTATCGCTCGCTCGCGATCGGGGACGGCGGCGGCGATGCGCACCACCGCCAGAGCGCGATCAGATCGACCAGCAATTCGTCCACGCCGCCCATGGCCAGGCCGACCGCGGCGAACAGCGTCAGTTCCTGCAGCACGCGGTCAAGCGCACCGATCGCATCCATCATGCCGCCCTCCGCCGACCAGCCTGTCCCCAAGGCTTTCCGGTCCGCGATGGATCATTACCGGTCCGAAACGGAGTCTGGCGAGAACCAAAGCGATGGTGGCGCGTTCAAGTCCGGATCCCTCCCCCTTTTCGGGATCGGTGCCGGTCCAAGCACGGCACGGCCGCGTCGTCGCGTTGCTGACGGCGCGGCTAACCCCTTTTTCACGAACAGCTTAGCGGGCAGGCGTGATAGCGCCGCGCCACGAGACCTCAGCACTTCGCGCTGGATCATATCCACGTCGGCCCTCAAGTCGCGACAAGGAACCGTCCCCCGGTGATACAGAAACAGCGTTTGGGCGATACATCCATTGCGGAGGTTTTATTCCTGACATGCCCTCCGCCCCGCCGCGCAGGAGGGATGCGGCAGACGCGTGAAAGCATGTCGAAGACGGAATCGTGTTCAACGTGCGGCTATCGATCGGCACGTCCCCGGCACGCCGGATTGTGGCCGGTCATGGAAATGGGAAGAGCGTGGCCTGGATAAGGCGGGATCGACCGGGATGGCAGTCGCTGGAAACGGATGAAAAGTCTGGCTGTCTTGGTGCGAACGAGCGGTTGGCTGGCGGCCGCCCCTGCTGTCTCGACCATCCTTGCCCCAGAAGAGCACCGCCGAGAGCTTGACACCACTTAACGTGACGAATCACCATACCAGCAATCTATATATCGAGCAGGTTCAGCGCGAACCGTAAATGACGTAGACTATCGGACAACATCTGTGAGTCCATGAGATAGCCCTGCAGCGTGATCAGCCTTTACGCAAACGGCATCCGTGTGCTGTAAATAATACATAACGGTAGCAATATTGTATTGATATCCGAAATGTATTGACCGGTGATTTTGCTCGAACAGGTTGCAAATGAGGTAACGTATGACACAACCTCATAGCATCAACAGGCACCATTACACATGTAAAATGCAAATGATAGTATATTTTTGCCGAACAAGTCAGGGGTATGACTGCATGAATAGGGAAGGATGGTTTAACGCAATCGGAGGATCAGCAATGTCACATGCATCGTTTTTGTCTCAAGCCGCACAATGACCTAACTTTTCGAGCAATAAATTTTTATTGAACGCACACAGGCAGAAATGGCTTCACGCCAATTGCCAAAATATTAACCTTCACAGGACGTCAATCGACCAACTATTGCAACCAGCGATTCGATAGAAAATCGTCAGTCCATTTTTGATAGATATAGAAGAATCAGCAAAGCAGCGGCAGAGGCTGGATTCCTCAGCTATGTATCCCCCGATACGCTTTTCCTGGAAGGCTGCAGTCAAGCGGCGATGCATCCCCGCGGCGTTCCACGCGATCCCGATGGGAAACCGAATGGCTATTCGATACTCTACATATGTGGAGATTATACGCTTCAAATGATGACCTCCGACTACTCGCTCCCCACGGAACCGTCTTCAACGATGCAATTGCCCTTTTCCAGTTTCCCAATACGGGGCGGAACCATGCCCATTCGAAATTCCAAGTCCGAGGCAGGCAGGCTGAGGGTGGACACCAGTAGCATCGGGGGAAATCTATCGGTCAACATGCTGATCCAATCGGATCATGATTTCGATATCAATCGCGCAAGATTCATCGCCATCTCTGCCACGGAGGCATTTTACGCGAATCCTCCGATTATCGAGAATGAATGATTTACTGTCCGAAAAATTTCAGACCAAGTTTGATTGATCCTTACCCCCTGAATGTAGCGGTCATTTATTGGCAAATTTCGCCGTGTTGCCGCGTATATGTCGCTGTTCATATTGAATTGTGGCATAGGGGATGGTGGGACGATGGTCCGGCGTCGCGATCCTGCTTCGGGTGCCAGGTAGCGATTTGACGAGTGACGTTGGAGGCAACGTCGACGATACAAGCCCATATCCGCTGCGCTGCTCACGATCGGGCGCCGCTTGCCAGCTCGACAAAGGCGTGCCTGGTGGGATCATTGGTTCGAGCCGTGGCGAACAGCCTGTTGATCTCGATCGGAGCGACTTGCATCGGCGCGTTGGGGCTGAACGTCTGCCCCCATCGGACTGGTCCTATATCCTCTGCGTTCCAAGCCTAGTCATGTCCGGCGTTGCTCCGAACGCGACGGGATCGGCGACCGCTTCACGTCGCCGATTGTGGTGGATTAGATGCATGGCGAAGGTGGCCAGACGATCAGAGGCAGGAATGGCCGCCCGAATATCGCAGAGAACCACGACGAAGCGCGGCATGCGGCACTATTGCGGAACCGGACCGAAGAGACACGGCATTGCGGGAATAGCAACGCGAACTGAAGCACCCCGGCCACGGTGCCCCTGTCGACAGGATCGATCCGCCCCCGGCAGTCAAACCGGACCGGCGGGAAGGCCCTGTGCGGACGCCGACCGAGTGCCCGCATGTCGGTGCGGCCGGTGGCTTCCCATCCGACCGCTCCCGACCGCGCGGCAGGGATCAGCCCTGCCGCAGGAAATCGACGATCTTACGCCTCGCCGGCCTCGTCGGACCGGCTGCTCTTGCGGCCCAGGCCGATGGTCTTGGCCATGGCGCTGCGGCTCTCGCTATAGGCGGGCGCGACCATCGGATAATCGGCGCGCAAGCCATAGCGCTGACGATAATCGTCCGGGGTCAGGCCATGGGTCGCCAGATGGCGGCGCAGCGTCTTGTACGGCTTGCCGTCGATCATCGAGATGATGTGCTCGCGCGAGGCCAGCGACTTGCGGGCGCTCACCGCCGGCACATGCTCCTGGCTGCCCGATTCCGCGACCGGCTCGACCGGGGTCGCCAGCTTCGACACCGCCTCGTGCATCGATTGCAGGAAGGCGGGGACATCGTCCGGCGTGGTGCGGGTGTTGGGATTGCCCAGCCAGGCGATGGTCAGCTCGGTGGCGAGCTCGACGGCGTTCAGTTCATCACTCATGCATCATACTCATGTTGTCGTCGCGAAAGTCGTCGGCGCGATCAAAGCCTGATATTGCGCTTCTTCATTTCGGCCAAGGCCAATTGGCCAAGCACCGAATCCGGCTTGGACCGAAAGATATCGGCAAAATCAAGCAAATCTTCATCGGCCAGCGCGATTATCGAAGTCTCGATCGCCGTGAGTTGCGCCGCCGCGCGCTCACGGCTGATGTTCAGCCGCTTCATTCGTGTCTTCAACATGACGCCACCCTAACATGCATGGGCGGTGCGGCAAGGGTGGAAGCCGATTCGGAGGCCGCCGCGATCGATTTCGATGGAGCTCCGTTGAGGTCGATCCGGAACCATCGATACATTCGATCTGAAGGAAGAGGCACGCCGCGCACCGGGTAGGTCGTGGCGCCAGAGACGACGCGCGGCGACGGACGCAAGCGGCCGATCGGAACGGGATGGCCGCTCGGTGCACGCCATCCCGTCCCTCACCCTATCGCTCGTGGAAGGAGCGGGTCGTCGCCTCGGTCAGCGGTTCGAGCAGGTAATCGAGCGCGGTGCGGGGCCGCAGCGTCACCGTGACCTGCACCGGCACGCCCGGCCGTACCCCGGTATCCCCGCCCCGGACCCGGCGCAGCAAGGCGAGCTGGCTGTCCGGCACGACGATCTCGGCGGTGAAGTAGCTGGCGCCGCTGGCTTCGTCGCGCAGGCTGTCGGCGGAGACGGTGCGGATCCGGCCCGTCAGGATCGGCAGGTCACGCTGGTGGATCGACAGGAACTTCACCTCCGCCGCCAGACCGGCGCGGACGCCGTCGATGTCGTCGGGCGCGAAATGCGCGGTGACGATCAGCGGCACATGGTCGGGCACGATCTCCAGGATCGGCTGGCCCGGCGTCACCACCGCGCCCGGCGAGAAGAGGTGCAGATTGACCACCCGGCCGCTGACCGGCGCGCGGACCAGCGTGCGTTCCACCTGGTCGCGCGCCGCCGCCAGTCGCGGCAGCGCGTCGTTCAGCTTGAACTGGGTGTCGCGCAATTGCTGCGCGGCATCGTCGATCGACCGGCGCGCGGTTTCCGCCACCTGCTGCTCGGCGCCGGCGATCTGCTCGCGCATCGCGGCGGTGCGGGCGGCAAAATCGGCATTGCTGCCGTCCAGCTCGGCGATCGAGCGTTCCAGCGCACGGACGCTGTTGCGCGAGACGACGCCCTGTTCGGCGAGCCGCCGCGTGCTGTCGAGCTGGGCGCGCAGCGAGGCGCGCTCGACCGAGGTCGCATCGACCTGCGCCGCATAGCCGCGCGCCTGCTGGGCGACTTGGTCCTCCTGCTTGCGCAGCACGCCGCGCGTCGCGCCGAGCAGCGCCTGACGCGCCCGCGCCTGGGCCAGTTGCAGCCGCTCGGCGCGCTCGACCAGCGGACGATCGGCGGACGCGACGTTGGAGAATTCGGCGGGCCAGCGAATCGGCCGCCCCTCCAGCTCCGCCTCCAGGCGCGCGCGCTGTGCTTGCAGGTCGATCACCGTCGCCGCCAGCGCCCGCTCGGTCGCCACCGCCTCGGCGGCGGAGAGGCGGAGCAGCACCTGCCCGGCCTTCACAAACTGCCCGTCATGGACCAACACCGCCTCGACATTGCCGCCGGCGCGGTTCTGGACCAGCTGGCGGTTGCCGGCGACCGTCACCTGCCCCTGCCCGAAGGCGGCGGCATCGAGCCGGGTCAGCGCCGCCCAGCCGCCCAGCACCACGAAGAACAGGAAGGCGGTGATGCCGCCGAGCAGCAGCGCTCGGCGCGGCGAATCGTCCAGGACGGGGCCCGCCGGCCGCGGCGTCATCTGGGGCGCGGAGAGCGTCGCGGCGGTCATGCCCGCGCCTCCCCGGAGGCGGCGACCGGCGACAGGCTCGACACGATCCCGCCGGGCACCCCACCCCCGCCCGCATTCGCCGCCGGCGGCCGGGCATTCACCGCCTCGATCGCACCGTCCCGCAGCAGCAGCATCCGGTCGGCGACCTGGAGCAGGCTGTTGCGATGGGTGGAGACGATGATCGTCGTCCCCTGCGCACGCAGCGCCGCCAGGGTCTTCATCAGCATCGCCTCGCCATTCACATCCAGATGGGCATTGGGTTCGTCGAGCAGCAGCAGCGACGGTCGACCGAACAGCGCCCGCGCCAGCGACACGAGCTGCCGCTGACCGGCGGACAGGCCGCCCGCCTCGCGGATCGCCAGCATCGTGTCATAGCCTTGCGGGAAATGCTGGATCACCTCATGCGCGCCGGCGCGTTGCGCGGCGTCGACCACCATCGCGTCCAGTTCCGGCCCGACGCCAAGATGCACGGCGGCGAAACGCGAGATGTTGGTCTTGACGGTCGCGGGGAAGAGCGACGGGCTCTGCGGCATATAGCCGACCGCGCGGCCCAGCGCCTCGCGGTCCCAGTCGGTCAGGCTGGCGCCGTCGATCCGAACCTCGCCCTTGTCGGGGGCCAACGCGCCCGCCATGACGCGCAGCAGCGTCGACTTGCCGGCCCCGCTCGGGCCGACCAGCGCGACGATCTCGCCCGGCGTGGCGGTGAAATCAATGTCGCGCAGCAGCATCCGGTCGCTGCCCGGCGCCTGGACGCTGACGCCGCTCAGGCTCAGATGGCCCCTGGGCGTCGGCAGCGCGGTGCGCGGCGCGGTATCATCGGGCCGGCGCAGGAAGTCGGACAGGCCGGCATAGGCGCTGCGCGCCGCCAGCACGTTCTTCCACGACCCCAGGATCTGCTCGACCGGGGCCAGCGCCCGCCCGACCAGCAGGGAGGCGGCGAAGATCGATCCCATGGAGATGCTCTGCCGCACCGCCAGCCACGCGCCCAGGCCCAGCGCCAGCGACTGGAAGAGCTGGCGCAGGAACTTGGTCACCGCCAGATAGCCGCCCGAGGTCGCGGCGAGCTGCGCCTGCCGTCCGACCAGGTCGGCGCGGTCGCGCAACTGCACCTGCACCACCGCCTGGCGCATCCCCAGCGCGCGGGCGACCTCGGCGGTCTGGATCGCATAATCCTGGATGCGGGTCTGGATGCCGGCGCGCATCTGCGCCTCGGCCGCGCCGCGCTTGGTCGCATGCTCGCTGGCCAGCGCGATCGCGGCGAGCAGCAGCGAGGCGAACAGCGCGAACGCCCCCAGCGCCGGATGCAGCAGGACGCAGACGATGATGTAGACGGGGGCCCAGGGCGCGTCGAACAGCGCCAGGATCGCCGGGCCGGTCATGACGCTGCGCAGCGTGTCGAGATTGCGGATCGCGGCGGACCGCTCGCCCGCACTGGCGGTGGTCGCGCCCAGGATGCGGTGCAGGATCGGTTCGGCCGCACGCTTCTCCAGCCGGATGCTGGCGCGCAGCAGCAGGCGCATACGCGCCAGGTCGAGCAGCGACAGCACGATCAGCGACACGGCGAGGATCACGATCAATGCATAGAGCGTCGTCGTTCCCCGCGTCGGCACCACCCGGTCATAGACCTGGAGCATGAAGATCGTCGGGGCGAGATAGAGCAGGTTGAGCAGCCCGCTGAAGACCGCGGCATAGACCAGATGCCGGCGCGCGGCGCCGAGCGCGGAGTCGACCGGATGGTTGCGGCCGAGGACGTGATTCATGGTGCGTGTCTGATCCAAAGAGCGGTCCGCCGGGGTGCCGGGGGCGACGCGTGCCGCCCCCGATCGAAGTCCGCCGATCAGGCGTAGCGGACGCTGACCCGCGTCCGGCGGCTGCGCAGCGCGCCGCCGACCAGCGCCATGCCCAGGATCGCCAGCGCCCAGGTCGACGGCTCCGGCACCGCCGAGATGGTCAGCGTATAGGCACCCGCGCCGATGCCACTGGCCATGGTGAAGCTGCCGGTTTTCCAGGTCGGCTTCCAGTCCGCCCCGTTGTAAATCCCGGTGTAGAGCTGCGTGCCCGCCAGGCTCGCCAGAAGCGCGGGCGAGTCGTTGTCGAAGATGCTCAGGCCGCCGCCATTGCCCGCCGAGAAGAATTCCAGATAGGCGCTGCCCGCGGTCGAACCTGGGAAGGTCCCGGTGACATCGGCGATGCTTAGACCCTGGTCGGATGCGGCTACCAGTTCCGGGGCGTCCGACAGGATCCAGCTGGCGGTGTAATCACCGGTCAGGGCGAATTTGTAGTCGGCAGCCGAGGCGGCGGCGGGGCAAGCGACCGAAGCGAGCGCGGCGACTGCGGCGAGCGTCAGGTTGTACTTCATGGCTTTCTCCTCCTTTTTTGAACCCAATTTCAGCGATCAGACCGGCCATCGGCCGGAAAGGGCAGGCCCCGGGCCAGCGCGCCGCCATCGCTGGGCGCGGCGGGCGATGCGGGGGCGAAACGGACGTCCGGCCCGATGGCGGGCACGGGTGCGGGGCGCGAATGGCCGCTCGACACCTGAAGCTGGTCGAAGGCGCGGACGATCGGCACGAACGGCCCGACCTGTGCGGCCTTTTGCCGGCGCAGATTGTCCCCGGCGTCGTAGCGGGGGGCGTCGGGGGTCAGCGCCGCGGCATCGAGCCGACCGAGTTGCGCCAGCAGCAGCGCCTGGCCGGTGTAGAGGCCGAACCGGGCATTGGCGAGCAGCACCTGCGCGTTGAGCAGCCGCTGTTCGCTATCGATCAGCTCGAAATTGGAGCGGAATCCCTCGGCAAAGCCGCGCCGCACGCCGTCGAGCGCCAGCCGGGCGGCGGCCACCGCCGCCTCGCCGCGGGCGATCTGGCGTTGCGCGGTGACGGTCTGGTTCCAGGCGTTGAGCAGCCCGGCGGCGACCGAGCGGCGCGTGTCCTCGACCTGGAATTCAGCGGATTGCTGGTTGGCGATCGCGGCGCGGACGCGCGATCCGATCACGCCCTGGCCCAGGATCGGCATGGTCACCGTGATCCCGCCCGAGAAGGTGCGGCCCAGGTCGCGGGTCTGGAAACCCAGCGGATTGACATAGCCATAGCTGCCCTGCGCGCTGATCGTCGGATTGCGCTCGGCGCGTTCGGCGGCGATGCGGTGGCGGCTGGCCTGCTCGGCCAGCACCGCCTGCCACAGCAGCGGGCTGTCCTGCGTCGCGGCATGATAGGCGGCGTCGATCGATGCGGGCAGGCCCGGCAATGGCGGCGGCGCGACCAGCATGCCGGGATTGCGCCCGACCAGGGCCGCGAAGCGCGACCGGCTCTGCTCCAGGCTGGCCTGGGTCTGGGCCAGGGCGGCGCGGATGATCAGCAGCTGCGCCTCGGCCTGGGCGATGTCGGTCCTGGTCAGGTCGCCTTCCGCCTCGCGCGCCCGCGCCTGGGCGACCTGCCGCTCATAGGATGCGACGGAGCGCGCCTGGATGTCGGCGAGATCGCCGTCGCGCAGCACCGCCATATAGGCGTCGACCACCTGGTAGAGGATCTCGTTCTCGGCCTGGCGCAGCCGTTCGCGGCCGGCGAGCACATCGGCCTCGGCGGCGGAGAGTTGCGCGGCGGTGCGGCCGCCGCTGCTCAGCAACTGGCCCACCGACAGCGACGTGCCCATCGAACGCTGCTGGAACTGCGCGAAACCGGGATCGATCGCGCTGCGCTGCAGCCGGTCATTATAGCCGATCGTCGCAGTGATGCCGACACTCAGCCGATAGGGCGCCCCGGCCTGGATCACGCTTTCGTCCAGGGCCCGCAACTGGGCGCGCTGCGCCTGGAGCTGCGGGCTGTTCCGATAGGCATCGACAATCGCATCGACCAATGTCTCGGCGCGGACCGGGGTGGTCGCGCAGAGCAGGATCGAAGCAACGCCAAGGACTCGGAGCAAGGATACACCTCCACGAAAGCGGATAAGCAAGACGATCTAAGCAGAAGCTCGTCGTCAACCTCATTGATCTGGAGCAAGGTTATGGCGCTGCATCGCAACGATCAACGAAAATTATCCTGGATCATGGATTTTACATTACCAAAATGGCACAGTTGTCATGATCCAGGATTGCAGGCTCGGGATCACGCGAACAGCTGCACGCCCCCGCTCATCGATCCGGCCATGGCATCGTAGAGGTAGAAGCCCGCCTCCACGTCGTTCGCCGGTGTATGCGTCCCCTGCGCATCGAAGCTGGCGGCCCCGCCGGACGCGGCAACGAGCTGGTCGACCAGGCCGGCAGCCACCACGCCCGGCTGACCGGCCGCCTCCTGCACCACCCGCCCGGCATCGGCGGCGGCGTCGGCGACATAGGCGTAATAGAAATAGCCGTCCTGCCGCCCCAGCGCCTGGAGCGTCGCGCCCGAGGCCCCCTCCAGCAGCACGGTATTGCCGTTGGCGGCGCCGTCGAGCAGCAAGGTGGCATTCGCGCCCACCGTCAGCGTGCCGTCCGCCCCCTCGCCCTTCAGTGCCCGGACGGTCGCGATGATGTCGCCCCGGCTCCAGTCGAGGATCGTGTCATGGCCGCTGCGCGCATCGAACACGAACCGGTCGCGGCCGGTGCCGCCGAACAGCATGTCGTCCCCCATGCCGCCGTTCAGCACGTCGTCGCCGCGCATCCCGTAGAGCCTGTTGCCGGCGCGGTTGCCGATCAGCACGTCGTCGCCGTCGCCGGTCACGACATTCTCGATCAGCGCGGCGCGATCGATGGTGAAGGCCTTGTTCCCGCCGAAGCTGGTCGCCTGGCCGCCGACCAGCGACACCACCACGTCCTTCGACACCGCCGCCGCGTTGATCCAGTCGGTGCCGCCATTGGTGTCGCTCAGCACCCGCCGGCCCTGCTCGCCGTCGATCGCCGCCATGGTGAAGAACTCGTTCGTGTAGCTGTACACATCGTCGTTCGTCGGGGCCGAGCCGTACAGGTCCATCGTCAGGCTGTGCACCGTCAGCTCGGTGCTGAGGATCGCGGGCTTGCCATCGACGGTGACCGACCGGGCATAGGTGGCGAACTCCAGCGTCCACGTTCCCTTGCTCTCCACCCCCTGGAACCCAGCAAAGCCAAAGGTGAATTCCTGCACGCCATCGGCCCCCTGACGCTGGCCGGGCTGGGTGGTGAACGCCTCCGTCCCGTCGGGCGCGATCAGCCGCAATTGCGCGTTGCTCATGTCGGACGCGTAGCGGGTGGTGGAATGGTCGCCTGTGTCGAGCATCGCCATGCTGGAGAAGCGCAGCGTCAGGTCGACATGCTCCAGGTCCACCGCATCGCCCACCTGGAAGGTGACGCGCACCGGCGTGCCGACAAAGCCCATCTGCGCGTCGCGTCCCGCCGACAGGATGCTGGTGTCGGCATGGGCGGTCAGGCCGATATCGGTCTGCACGGCGGCATGGGCTTCGTTGGCGGAGGTCTTGGCCGGGCCGAACAGCGACCACACCTCGGCCATCCGCACCGCGCTATAGGCGTCGACCGCGCCGTATCCGTAATCATTGCTGTAATGCAGCCCGCCACCGTTCACATGACCGGCGACGCCGCCGATTGCGAACTGGCGCTCGTTCATCAGCACCGTGCGCTCGGCACCCGCGATAAAGCCCTTATAGGCCACCGGCCCTGTCTCGAACGCGATCGGCATCATGGCGGACTGGGCCAGGATCGTACGCACGTCGCGCCAGCCCAGCCCCTCGTTGGCGTCGAGCATCAGCGTGGCGACGCCCGACACCATCGGCGCGGAGGCGGAGGTGCCGCTGAACCAGTTGGTGTAATCCGACTTTTCGGCATTGGGACTGGCGTCGTTCAGATCGTCCCACCAGTTGATCCCGTCATCGCCGGCCCCCAGTATGTCCGTCGTCACGACCCCGGTGCCCCCCATCGAGGCGCGATCGGACGACGGCGCGGTGACCAGCAGGTTGGGGCCGCAATTGCTATAGCTGGATGCAACGCCATCGACCTGGCGATAGGCACCGACCACGATCGTGTGCCGGGTGATGTCCTCGCCGCTGCCCTGGTTGTCGACCGCGCTATTGCCCGCCGACTTCACGGTGATCGTACCGAGCCCGCCACGCCCCAGTTCGGCAAGCGCGGCGAAGCCCTTCGCATAGCGAGCAGCATAGCTGTCCACGGATCGCGAGTAGACGGTGGTGATGGGGACGTCGCCGCCGCCCCAGCTGTGGTTGACGACATCATATTGATAGGCTGCCGCCTTCAGCGCCAACCAGAAGTCGGGACCATCGACATAGGCGGGCGACCAGTTCGCATAGATCGCTACCGCCGTCAGCTTGGCGTCATACGCGACACCCATTCCGCCCCGGCCGTTTTTCGCCGCGGCGATGATTCCCGCGCACGCGGTGCCGTGATACGGACCGTCCCAACTGCCCCCGAGAACCCAGCCGTTGACGTTGAGATTGTTGGAATAATCGTAATTGGCCGCCAAATCCCAGTGCCGGCCCTGCGCGCCGTCGTCGAACAGGCCAACCTTCACGCTCTTACCGGTATGGTCCTGCCAGACCTTGGCGATGTCGCCCAGGTAGCTCAGATGCCATTGCGCCCCATATTCGGCGTCGACCGCGCCGGGATCATGGATGGGCATCGCCAGCGTCACCGCCTGCCCAGTCCGCATGTCGAAGGAGACGTTCCTGGGTAATTGGAAACCGGGCAGAGGAGACGTTTGGACGGTCATGTCACGGTCTTTCGATTAGCAATCATGGAGGAGGGAGCGGCCCGCGCCCCCCAGCACGGGCCGCTCCGCAGGTTCAGGCGAAGAGCTGGACGCCGCCGTTCATCGACCCGGCCATCGCGTCGTAGAGGAAGAAGCCGGTGTCGGTCGGATGCGCCGTCGACGCCGCGTCATATGCGCCGAAGGCCGCGGCACCGTCCTCCACCGCGCCGCTGGCGGAGGCGACCATGTGGTCGACCATGCTGGCGGCGGCGGCGGCAGGGCTGCTGGCGAACTCCTGCACCACCTTGCCCGCATTCGCTGCCGCATCGGCGACATAGGCGTACCAGTAATAACCGTCCTTCTGGCCCATCGACTGAAGCTTCGCGCCCGACTCGGCGCTCAGCAGCACGGTGTTGCCGTTGGCGGTGCCGTCCAGCAGCAGGGTGGCGTTCGCCCCCACGATCAGCGTGCCGTCCGACCCGACGCCCTTCAGCGCCTTGACCGTCTGGATGATGTCGCTCCTGGTCCAGTCGACGATCGTGTCATGGCCGCTGCGCGCATCGAACACGAAGCGATCGCCGCCGGCGCCACCGAACAGGATATCGTCGCCCATGCCGCCGTTCAGCACGTCGTTGCCGCGCATCCCGACCAGGGTATTATTGCCGCGATTGCCGACCAATGTGTCGTTGCCGTCGCCGGTCACGACATTCTCGAACACGCTGGTGCGATCGATGGTGAAGGCCGCCTTGCCGCCGAAGGTCGCGGTCTGGCCGCCCACCAGCGAGATCACCACGTCCTTCGACACCGCTGCCGCGTTGATCCAGTCGGCGCCGCCATTGGTGTCGACCAACGTGCGGCGCGCACCCTCACCGTCGATCGCAGCCATTTTGAAGAACTCGTTGGTGTAGGTGTAGACATCATCGTTCGATGGCGTCGACCCGTACATATCCATCTTCAGGCTGTGAATGGTGAGAGAATTATATGCCTCCCCATACATTTCGACATTGAAGGCTGAGAATTCGAGCGTCCACACGCCCTTGCTATCGACACCATGGAAATTCGAAAATCCGAACTGGAAATGATTATCCTTGTAGCTCTCCAAAGTCCCAATCTCACCGAGAGACGTGAACGACTCGGTGCCGTCGGGAGCGATCAACTTCAACTGTACGTTGAACAAGTCGGTAAAAGACTCTCTCCCGGACCAGTTGGTCAGCTGGGTGAAATCGATCGCCAAATCGACATGTTCGAGATCGATGGCGTCCTTGACCTCGAATTGGAAGCGGACCGGCTTGTTGATGAAGTCGTGCTGCCGGTAATACCAGTCGATATCGACCGGTGCGTTGGTGCCTGTCGCCGTCAGGCCGACATTGGCGGAGACCGCCGCATGGGCTTCGTTGCTTGACACTTTGGCCGGGCCGAACAGCGACCACACCTCGGCCAGCCGCACGGCGCTATAGGCATCGACAGCGCCATAGCCATAATCATTGCTATAGTGCATCGCGCCGCCATTCCAATTGGCCGCATGACCGGCCAGTTTGAACGACTGCTCGTTCATCGACGTGTAGTAGACGCCGCTGTTAAGGACCGTGTTGATGAAGACCGGACCGGTGTCGAACGAGATCGGCATCTTGGCGGAGGCGGCCAGGATGTTGCGCACGTCGCGCCAGCCCAGCCCTTCATTGGCGTCGAGCATCAGCGCGGTGACGCCGGCCACGATCGGCGTCGCGCCCGACGTGCCGCCGAAACTGTCGGTATAGTCGGCGGGCGCACCGGGATCCCCGCTGAAATTATAACCCCGCCAGCCGAGCAGATCGGCCGCGAACAGCCCGGTTCCGCCGAGATAGGCCGAGTCGTTCGACGGGGCGGATACGAGCAGATAGGACCCGTTGTTGCTATACGAGGATGCGATGCCATCGACCTGCCGGTAGGCGCCGACGGTCACGACGTGCCGGGCGCCGTTGATCGCGTCGGCTGTACCGTCGCGGCTGTCGTTGCCCGCCGCCTTGACGAAGATCGAGCCGAGCCCATCCCGCCCGGTATCGGCGATGTGCTCGACCGATTTGGCCATGGCCGCGAACTCGCCGCCCTCCGTGTCGCGCGAGTTGCCCAGGCCGGCGGTCACCATGCCAAAGCCCCAGCTGTTGCTGAGGATGTCGAACTTGCCGCCTTGCCCGATCGAGAAGGGCAGATCAGAGGCGTCGGAGGTCCTGTCGAAGATGTTCACGCCGGTCAGCTTGACATCATAGGCTACGCCGACGCCGCCACGGCCATTGCGCGCGGCACCGATCAGACCGGCGCAGGATATGCCGTGCGCTTGATCATCGGGATCTCCCGAGGTGAAGACCGGCTCGCCGCTGAGGCGATTGCCCCTCTTGTCGACGATCTCCTTGGACGTGTCCATGTTGGCGGCGACATCCCAATGCTCGCCCTGGATGCCGGTGTCATAGACGGCGACGCTGACGCCGCGGCCGGTATAGTCCGCCCAGATCTTGGTCAGGTCGCCCAGATAGCGAAGGTGCCACATCGAGCCGGCCTCTCTGCTATAGAAACCCGGCGAATAAAGATTCATGTCCAACGCGATGGCCTTGCCCGTGTTGGCGTCATAGCTGATGCCGGCTGGCGGATCGATGTCGCCGATGTTTACGGCGGATGTCGTGTGCGTCGTCATCAATACACTTCCTTGCGCTGAATCCTCGTGGACCTGATGCTAGACCGGTGCGACGCGCGACGTTGGCGCGCACCGATCCGATCGGAGCGACAGCATCGCTCCGAAGAACCAATTTGACCTCGCATATGATGGATCGATTTCCGATCTATCCAGTATTTCTCTTCACGGCCCTATGACAATACGGACGTCAACATTGATCATCACCTGTATCCAAGCGGCAATGTCCGAGTCTCGTCTTGTCCTCACCCCCCTCGACCTGAAGAATGCCCCCGAACTTCCAATTCTGCTCTGCGATCGAAATAAGTCATCTTACCTAACGCATGTCAAGCATCCCTGGCGTCCCGATTGGACTCCTCACATTGACCGCTCAATGGTGCTGTTGTTTTTAGGAAATGTCGCGAAAACAACGTCATACTATTGTCATGCGGTTCAAGTCGAACCCGGATCAGCCGCATTTCCGAAACGGCGTATTATCAATTCCTTAGCGCTCGGCACCTTTGAATGCCAAGATCCATCTTGGTAGACAACTATTCCATGTCACTGAAAATGGACACGTATTTCTGCCACGCTGAAAACGCGCCGCCCGTCATCAACATGCCGGAAATTTTTAACCGAACCCCTTCCCGATTCTGCTTCAAATTGGGACAAGGTCTTTGGTCGGGCTGCGGCGCCGAGCAGGCTCCGGCATCGCGATTTCGCGCCATGGCTGGTCGCGGCTGCGGGATTGCGCCAAGGCAGGTTGAGCTTGACCAAGGAGCGATCATGGATCTGGGAATTGCCGGCCGCACCGCCATCGTCTGCGCCTCCAGCCACGGCCTGGGCCGTGCCTGCGCGACGGCGCTCGCCCGGGCGGGCTGCACGCTGGTGGTGAATGGCCGCGATGCCGATGACGGCGCGGCCAGCGCCGCCGCGATCCGCGCCGACACCGGCGCGACCGTCACCTTCGTGCCCGGCGACCTGGGCGATGCCGATGTCCGCGCCGCGCTGGTCGAGGCGGCGGGCGGGGCGGTCGACATCCTGGTCAACAACAATGGCGGGCCGCCCGCGCGCGACTTCCGCCAGCTCGACGGCGCGGCGATCCATGCCGGGGTGGAGGCCAATATGGTCGTGCCGATCGACATGGTCCGCCGCACCGTCGACGGCATGGCGGCACGCGGCTGGGGGCGCATCCTGTGCATCACCTCCGCCTCGGTGAAGCAGCCGCTCGCCGGGCTCGACCTGTCAAGCGGCGCGCGAATCGGGCTGACCGGATTCCTGGCGGGCGTGGCGCGGCAGGTGGTGGGATCGGGCGTGACGATCAACTTCCTGCTGCCCGGCGCCTTCGCGACGCGACGGATCGACACGCTCAATCGCGCCGCCGCCGACGCCGCCGGCATCTCGCCCGAGGAAGCGCTGGAGCGCCGCCGCCGCGCCATTCCGGCCGGGCGGCTGGGGGAGCCGGACGAGTTCGGCGCGACCTGCGCGTTCCTCTGCTCGGACCAGGCCGGCTATATCACCGGACAGTCGATCCTGATCGATGGCGGCGCCTATCCGGGCGTGCTGTAGGGGCCGGCCCCGCTTCCCCACCACAAGGAGTACGGCCATGATCCTGCGCAGCGACGAACATGAGGATGTCCCCACCGGCGATGGCGGGGTGATGCGGACGCATCTATTCCGCCCCGCTTTGCCCGGCCGGTTTCCGGGGCTGGTCCTGTTCTCCGAAATCTATCAGGTGACCGCGCCGATCCGGCGGCTGGCCGCCTATATCGCCGGCCATGGCTTCGTCGTCGCGGTGCCCGAAGTCTATCATGAATATGAAGCGCCGGGCACCGTGCTCGCCTATGACCAGCCGGGTACGGATCGCGGCAATGCGCTGAAGATCACGAAGCCCGTCGCCGGGTTCGACGCGGACGCGGCGCTGGTGCTCGACCTGCTGGCCCGGCATCCCGCCTGCACCGGGCGGCTGGGCAGCGTCGGCGTCTGCTTGGGCGGACATCTGGCGCTGCGGGCCGCGTTCGACCCCCGCGTTGGGGCGGCGGCGCTCTTCTATCCCACCGACGTGCATTCCGGCACGCTCGGCGCGGGCAAGCAGGACGACAGCCTGGCCCGGCTAGGCGAGCTGAGCGGCGAGACGCTGTTCGTCTGGGGGCGACAGGACCCGCATGTGCCCTTCCCCGGCCGAGAGGCGATTCGCGCACGGCTGGAGGCGGTCGAGGCCCGCTATGAATGGCATGAGGTGAACGCCGCCCACGCCTTTCTGCGCGACGAAGGGCCGCGCTACGACCCGGCGCTGTTCGCGCAGGCCACCGGCTGGATGTTCGCCCTGTTCGCGCGCACCCTGGCGCAACGCTGACCGGGGATCAGGGGATCGGGCGGGTTCCCGCCTTGTCCGCCTTCTTCATCGTCACGGCCATCACCACCGGGGTCAGCACCGTCGCGGCGGCCAGACATCCGATCAGGATCTCGACATAGATCATGGGCAATCCTCTCCCCCGAACCATTGGTTCTGTTGGAATGGGGATGCTGCGCGTAAATTGTCCGACTGGCAAGCGGAGTCTGACGAAATCTTGGCCGAGACGGATAACGGCTCCTCATCTTCGCTGGCGCAATAGAGTGCCGATCAGGGGCAATCCGCCTTCCGATCCAATTCTTGCCGCAGTTGCGAAGATTTCAACGTGGAATGGTCAATCGCGCGGGGCCAGCACGGCGGAGGCGAAGCCGCCGTCCAGATAGAGCATGGCCGGGGCATCGGCGCGCGATCGCATCGCCCCGACTCGGCCGATCAGGATGCTGTGCGTGCCATAATCATGCAGGTCGTCGAGTTCGCATTCGAACGCGGCGACCGCATCGTTGAGCAGCGGCTGCCCGCCCGGCCCGTCCGTCCACGCGCCGGGCACGAAGCGGTCCGCGCCGTCCAGCCCCCGCCGGGCCGAGAAGATCGCGACGGTCTCGGCATGATCGGCGGCGAGCAGGTTGATGCTGAACGCCCGCGCATCGGCGACGATCGGATGCGCGCTGGAGCGGCGGTTGATGCAGGCGAGCAGCATCGGCGGATCGGCGCAGAGCGAGTTCCAGGCGGTCGCGACCAGCCCGGTCCGCCGCGTGCCCAAAGCGGTCGCGACGATCGCCACGGCCCCCGGCACCAACCGCATCTGCTGCAGGAACCGCGCCCGCACCGCATCCTCGGCGGCAGGGTCGGCAATCGGGCTCTGGGCCAAGGGATACTCCGGAAACGGGGGCGGGCGATCGATCACGATCCTTACCAGCTTGGGTGACGCTTGGAAGAGCGGTGCGTCCGCCCGTCGCCGACGTCCTGCGATCTGTTGCCCTCGAATCGGATCATCACGACAGGATATGGAGGTCCGACACACCCCGTCGGATGGCCCCGAGTCCATGAGCACCATCATGACATCGTGCTGCGGCTATTGTGCAGCGCAGCATAAGCCCCATATCCTTTGATTGGGCGGGCCGATGCGATGCACCCTGGCTGGCCGGTCGAGGAGACTGTCATGCGCAACCTATCCGATACGCTTTCGCGCTTGGCGCGACAATCCGGCATGACCATGCCCGGGGACACCGGCGGCGACCACCTGACCGATATGACGGATTTCGGCAGCAATCCTGGCGCGTTACGGGCGCGCTGCCATGTGCCGGCCGATTTGCCGCCGGGTGCTCCCCTGGTCGTGTGCCTGCATGGCTGCACCCAGTCCGCCAGCGTCTATGACCGGGGCACGGGCTGGTCGACGCTGGCGGACGCGGCCGGGTTCGCCCTGCTGTTCCCCGAGCAGCGACGCGAGAACAATGCCAATCTCTGCTTCAACTGGTTCGTGCCGTCCGACATCGCCCGGCATGGCGGCGAGGCCGAATCGATCGCGCAGATGATCCAGGCGATGATCCTGCGGCACGGACTGGACCCGGCCCGCGTCCATGTCACCGGCCTGTCCGCTGGCGGGGCGATGACCGCCACCATGCTCGCCGCCTGGCCGGAACTGTTCGTGGCCGGCGCGATCTTCGCCGGCCTGCCCCATGCCACCGCCGCCACCGTGCCGCAGGCGCTGGACCGGATGCGCGGCCACGGCCTGCCCGGCGACGCGGCGGCCGGGGCCGCGGTGCGCGGGGCCGCCCCCCGCCCCGTGCGGCGGCCCCGCGTGGCGATCTGGCATGGCACCAGCGATTCGACCGTGGTGCTCGCCAATCGCGACGCGCTGACCCGGCAATGGCTGGCCGCCTATGAGCTGCCGCCCGCCCCGGCCACGGTGGAGGCCGATCGCAACTGGTCGCACCGGACCTGGACCGGGCCGGATGGCAAACCGCTGGTCGAGGAGTGGACGATCACCGGCCTGGGCCATGGCGTGCCGATCGACCCGCATGGACCGGACGAACTGGGCGCGGCCGGACCGCACATGATCGATGTCGGTGTCGCAAGCACCGCGCGGCTGGCGCGGGACTGGGGATTGATCCCCGCCGCCAGCGCGCAAATGGAGCGGGCCGCACCCCGGCCCGGTGCACGGAAAGTCGATCCGGCGCCGGTCGCGAGCGGCGTCCAAGCGACGATCGAACAGGCGCTGCGGGCGGCGGGGCTGATGCGATAGCGTCTGCCCCCCTCAGCGCGGATCGCCTCCGCGCGCATGGCGGAGCGATCCGGGGCGTCGCATCCGCCGCAACGGGACCAGCCGCTTCATAGCATGACGACCTGCCGGAACTCGCCACGCCCCATCCGGCGCGCTGTCGAACTGCGTGTATCACTGTGACGATCCGGCCCGGCCGGCGTCCCCGTCATGCGGGGCGATGGTGCGGTCAAGAAGACTCGAACTTCCACGGCCTTTCGGCCACAACGACCTCAACGTTGCGCGTCTACCAATTCCGCCATGACCGCACATGTCAGAACACCGGGCAACCCGGCATTCGGTAGGCGGGTGCCTTTAGCAAGGCATCCGCACCCCCGCAACTCCCCCCAATGCGTTTTTCTTGGGGCCTCAGCTGCCGTCGCCGACGAAGCTGAGGTCGAGCTGGCGCGAATTGGCCGGCACGTCGAGCTTGGCGGAGTTGAAATCCAGGCTGGCGCCAGGGGCGAGCATCCGCCGCTGCGGCGTGATCGTCCAGCTATAGACGGTGCGCCCCTTGGTGCCGGGCGCGTCCTTCAGTTCGACCAGGATGTCGGGGACGCGCTGTTCGCTGCCGGTCGGGTTGATGACCTGCCCGCTGACCGCGAACAATTCGGAGCCGTTCTCCAGCTCGCGCCGCTCGACCGGCCCGCGCACGAAGCGCAGCGGCGTCTGATCCGTCCCGAAGGCGAGACCGATGCGGCTGGCGAGGCCCGGTGCGCCCGACCACAGGATCGCCCCCGCGCCGATGAGCATCAACAGGCCGGCCAGCACCGCCAGGATCGTCCAGCGCCGCGCCGGGTTGCGGCGCGGGCGGCGGGGCTGCGGCCGCTGGACATGCGCGTCATAGCCGCCGGGCGGCGGCACGATCGGCGGCGGCGGCGAGAAGGGACGCGTCGGGGCCGGCGCGGTCCAGGTCTCGCTGCCCGGTGCGATCGCTGGCGCGGGCGCATAGCCCTGCGGCTCCGAATCGCCCGCCCCCGGAGCCGTGGCCGCGATCAGGTCGGGCACCAGTGGCGATGGCGGCGCATCGGGCGGCGGCAATTCCTGAAACCAGCTGTGCCGGCAATTGGCGCAGCGGACGGTCCGCCCCTCCGCCCCGATCGCACTGTCGGGCACCAGGTAACGGGTGCGGCATTCGGGACATTCGAGGATCATTATGGATGCACGCTTCGCCGATGGGCCACCCCCCGTGGCACGATCCGGCCGATGTGCCATGCCCGTGCCGCGCGTGGCAAGCGTTCAAGCAGCGCAGCCACCGGCTTGAAGCCTCGCCACGGGCATGTAATGGCCCTTTCCACCCATGGCGACGATCGTGCAGTTCGAAAATGTCGGCTTGCGCTACGGCTCGGGCGCGGAAACGCTGAGCGACGTCAGCTTCTCGCTGCAGTCCGGCGCATTCTATTTCCTGACCGGGGCCAGCGGCGCGGGCAAGACCTCGCTGCTGCGACTCATATATCTGGCGCAGCGGCCCAGCCGGGGGATCATCCGCCTGTTCGGCGAGGATGCGGTGGTGCTGCCGCGCGACCGGCTGCCCGGCTTTCGCCGCCGCATCGGCGTGGTGTTCCAGGATTTCCGGCTGGTCCCGCATCTGTCCGCCTGGGACAATATCGCGCTGCCGCTGCACGTCGCCGGGATGCCCGTGCCCGAGATCAACGAGGCGGTGCGCGAGATGCTGGCCTGGGTCGGTCTCGCCGACCGGGCGGAGGCGCGGCCGGCGACGCTGTCGGGCGGCGAGCAGCAGCGCGTCGCCATCGCGCGCGCGGTGATCGCCCGGCCCGAACTGCTCGTCGCCGACGAGCCGACCGGCAATGTCGACCCCGAAATGGCCGACCGGCTGATCCATCTGTTCGGCTCGCTCGGCAAGCTGGGCACCACGGTCGTCGTCGCCACCCACGACCTGCACCTGCTCACCCGCCTGCCCCAGGCGCAGATGATGCGGCTGGATCGCGGCCGGCTGCACGACCCGACCGGGGTACTGCGCTTCCCGACGGCGGCGGCATGAGCGAAAATCGCACCGCGCGGGTGCTGGACGAGGCGCGCGGCCTGCGCGCCATGGTCTGGGTGATGGCGATCATGCTGTTCCTGACCGTGCTGGCCGCGGCCCTGGGTCTTGGCACCGCCAGCGCCGGGCGGCTGCTCGACCGGCAATTGGCCGGGCGGCTGACCGTGCAGCTGGTCGGCGGCGATGCGCGCGCCAGCGATGCCGCCGCGACCATGGTGCTGGCGCGACTGCGGCGGATGCCGGAGGTGACGCGCGCCGTGCCGGTGCCCCGCGCCGATCTGGTCCAGCTGCTCCGCCCCTGGCTGGGCGAGGCGGCGGACGATGGGGAATTGCCGGTGCCGGCGATGATCGATGTCGATCTGCGCGATTCGACCGACGCCAGCGTGGCGCGAGTCGCCGATCGGGTTCGCGCCGCGAGCCCGCTGGCGCGCGTCGACCGGCACCAGAGCTGGATGTCGCCGGTCAGCGGGCTGATGCGGACGCTGACCTGGCTGGCGGCGGCGCTGGTCGCGCTGCTCGCGCTGGCCACCGCGATCGTCGTGGTGCTGACCGCGCGCGCCGGGCTGGAGGCGCATCGCGCGACGATCGAGGTGATGCATATGCTCGGCTCCACCGATATCCAGGTCGCCCGGCTGTTCCAGCGGCGGATCGTGCGCGACGCGGCGCTGGGCGGACTGGTCGGCACCGCCGCCGCCATGGGGATGGCCGCGCTGGTCGGTGGGCAATTGTCGCGGCTCGGCTCCGAACTGCTCGGCGGCATCCTGCTGGCGCCACTCGACTGGGCGCTGCTCGCCACTTTACCCTTCCTGTTCATGGGGGTGGCGACGCTGGCGGCGCGCTGGACCGTCACCCGGGCGTTGCGGCGGACGCTGTGATCGCGCGGCTGTTCGCCTTCGCCACGATCGGCTGGTGCCTGGGCTTCGCGGCGTTCATGCTGCTCCTCCCCAAGCCGCTGGAGGGCAACACCACCGACGCCATCGTCGTGCCGACGGGCGGCGCGGGGCGGATCGATCGCGGACTCGCGCTGATGCGCCGGCACGAAGCGCGGCGGATGCTGATCACCGGCGTCGCCCCCGGCGTCCGCGCCGTCGACCTGGCGCGCACCTATCCCGGATCGACGGCGCTGTTCGCCTGTTGCGTCGATCTGGGCGCGGAGGCGGTCGACACCCGCTCCAATGCCGAGGAAACGTCCGGCTGGGTGCGGCGGCACGGCTATCGCAGCATCCGGCTGGTCACCTCCGACTGGCATCTGCCGCGCGCCAGGATGGAGCTGGCCGCGGCGCTCGGCCGCAATGTCGTGGTGCTGGGCGACGGGGTGCCGGGGACGCCGCGCCTCGCCACGCTGGTCAACGAATATAACAAATTGCTCCTGCGCCGCATCGCCTTATGGATCGGCCTGTGATCCTGTTGCGCAATCTCCTCTTCACCCTGTTCTTCGGCATCGGCTCGTTCGTGATCGTCGGGCTGGCGCCGGTGTCGGCGCTGTTCGGGCAGCGCGCGATGATCCGCCACGCCACCGCCTGGACGCGGTTCCACCATCATATGGTCCGCTGGATATTGGGCATCCGCGTGGCCGTGGAGGGCGTGCGGCCGGCCAGCCCCGTGCTCTACGCCGCCAAGCACCAGGCGATGTGGGAGACGCTGGAGTTGCAGATGCGGCTGGACGGTGCGGCGATGGTGCTGAAACGCGAGTTGGCGAACATCCCGGTCTGGGGCTGGGCCGCGCTGCGCTATGGCGCGATCCCCGTGGACCGCGAGGCCTCGGCCGGGGCGCTGCGCCAGATGATCAAGGCTGCGCGCCACGCCAAGGCGGACGGGCGCTCGGTGCTGATCTTCCCGGAGGGCACCCGCGTCGCACCGGGCGAGACGCCGCCGCTGAAACCCGGTTTCGCCGGCCTCTACGGCGCGCTTGACCTGCCCTGCGTGCCCATCGCCACCGACAGCGGGCTATGCTGGCCGCGCAAGGGGCTGAAGCGGCCGGGCGTCATCACGCTCCGCTATGGCGAGGCGGTGCCCGCCGGTCTGCCACGGCGCGAGGCGGAGGCGCTGATCCATCGCGGGATCAACGCCCTGGAACGCCTCGACTGACCCCGGCTCAGTCCTTGGGCTGGGTGGGCGGCAATTCGGAAGGGGCGATGACGGTGGCGATGCCGTCGGCCTTGATCGCGACCAGCCAGCGCGTTTGCTTGTCGCAGGTCACCGCCCAGGTCGGGGCACTGTCGATGGTGCCGACTTCCTGCGCCGCGGTTACGTCCTGGCAGTCGCGGCCGTCGTCGCGGATCGCGCGCAGGAAGACGCCCTGCTGCTGGCGTTTTGGCAAGGCGCGGACCTTGGCGACATAGTCGTCCTCGGGTGCGGCGATGGTGTTCGTCGCCACGGCGGTATTCTGCTGCGGTGATCCGCAGGCGCTCAGCATCAGCAGGGCGGCGGCGGGCACGAGCAAACGGGTCATCGGGTCCTCCTGTTATCATAGGTCAACGCGATCATAGGCCAGGGGTTGCCGCGCGGCAGCCATGAAATCGCTAGGCGGCGGCTAGGCGCTTGCCTAGTCTCGCCGGATCATCAGGAGGGACATGGCGATGCGGCGAATCGAAGCGGCGGCGATGATGGGGATCGGCTCGCTGTCCGGCCTCGGGGCCCCGGCCCTGGCGCAGGTCCAGCCGCCCCCCGCCGAGATCGGATCGCGCTACATCCCCGCGCCCTGGTGGATGCGCGAGCCGGTGATCGCCTCGCTGGGGGCGGTGCGGGTCGACCTGCCCGCCAACCGTGCGCGCTTCACCGCCCGGTTCAGCGCGGTCGATCGCGATTCGGCCAGCGCCGCCGCCGCCGCGATGCGCAAGGTCGCCAGCCTCGATGCGGCGCTGCGGGCCACCGGCGCGGACCGGGTGCGGCTGACCACCACGGTCGACACCCGGCCGCTCTACGACCAGTATCGCGACAAGGCGGGCAATATGGTCGACAACGAACGCGCCGACCGGATCGACCGTTACGAGGTGACGGCCGCGATCGAGATCGAGGTGCGCGATATCGCCGCGCTCGAATCCACCTATAACAACGTGCTGGCGGCGCAGCCGACCTCGGTCGGCACGGTGTTCTTCACGCTGGAGCCGGACAACAAGACCCGCTCGGCGCTGGCGAACGAAGCGATCCGCGATGCCACCCGCCGCGCCCGCACGGCGGCCGAGGCCAGCGGCACGCGACTGGGTCAGGTGAAGATCATCGATCCGACCGCGCGCGTCTGCCGCACCGACGTGCTCGCCGGCTGGCCGAGCTATGGCGACGCGACGCGGCCGACCATGGTCGAGGCGCAGGAACTGCGGGACGGCGCACCGCCCCCGCCGCCC
>NZ_QLJH01000026.1 GCF_003951315.1 Sphingomonas sp. S-NIH.Pt15_0812 | reverse complement strand
GGCGGCGGTGATCCGGTCGATCGGTGCGTTCTTGAAGTCGACATAATTGCCGGCGGCGTCGATCGAGAAGCGCGAGGTGACGTTGAAGGTCGCGCCAGCGCCATAGTTCCAGCGGTTCGAGTCGGGCACGCGCGCATCGCGCTGGCCGTTCCGGGTCGGGGTGGTGGCATGCTGCACGCCCGCACGCAGCGTCAGCGCCGGCGACACGGCATAGTCGACGCCGCCCGCCAGGCTCCAGCTGTCGCGATAGTTTTGCGGCAACGCCTGGTTGATCGGGGCGCCCAGCCGGATCGCGTCGAACTTGCTCCAGTTATAGCGGACCGCCTGCGCGTTCAGCGTCAGCGCGTTGGTGGCGCGCAGCCGGGCGCCGACGATGGTCTGGGCGGGCGTGTAGAACTCCGCGGTCGCGCCATCGATCGTGCGGTTCTGCGCGGCGAGCGGGCCGACCAGGCCGCTGACCTCCAGATCGCCCTTCAGATTATGCTGGATGCGCGACTTATAGGCGATGCCGACGGTGATGAAGTCGTTGTGCATCTGCACGCCGGCGGTCCAGCCCAGGTCCCAGCCATGGCCTTCCAGCTTCTGCGCACCGTCCGGCAGCGCGGCGGACAGGTTGGGCAGGGCATTGCCCAGGCTGGCGTCGGTATATTCGACGTTCACCGCGCCGCCGACGCGCAGCCAGTCGGTCAACGCGACGCCGATCGAGGGTTGGATGTCGACGGTCAGCAGCTTGGTGCGATCGGCGGAATAGCGCGCCCAGCTATCGGCGTCGTAATCGGTGGTGAAGCTGTAGGGCGAGGTCACCGCCAGGCCGATCGAGATGCGGTCGGTCAACGGATAGGCGATCGCGCCGGACGGCAGCACGCCGTTGTTGATCGGATCCTTGGATACCAACTGGCCACCGATCGCGGCGGCGGGCTGGCCCGGCCGGCGGATCAGCGTGCCATTGTCGACCACCTTGCCCTTGGGCAGGATGGCCGAGGCGGCGATCGCCGCATCGCCCTGGTCCAGCCCGCCGATCGCGGCCGGGTTCCACCACAGCGACTGCGCGCCGGTATCGGCCGCCTCGCCCGAAAAGGCGCGACCGGCGCCGCGTGCCGACTGTTCCTGGAGGTAGAAGGCCTGACCCTGCGCGACGCCGGCGAAGGCGAACAGGGACAGGGCGGCGGAGGTGGCGAGCGACACCTTCAGGCGCAGCGACATGAAGCAGTTCCTTTGGTCAGTTCGGTGATGGAAATCCGCAGTCCGGATCAGCGCACGCGCGTCCAGGTCTGGGTCTTGCAGAGCGGCACGAACACGCAGCCGCGCACCTTCAGCCGGTCGTTGCCGATGGGCGTCAGCTTGGCGTTGTAGGTCTTGCCGTCATCGGCATTGTAGATGGTGCCGCCCGACCAGGCATCGCCATCGCCCTTGAAGCCGCTGAGCAGCATCAGGCCCTTCAACGGACGGTTGCGCAGCGACGCGTCCTTGTTGTTGGCGTCCTTCAGATTGGGCTGGGTGCGCAGCAGTTCGGACGTGACCAGCCGGCCGCAGATCGATGCGCCGCAGCGCTGGATCTCGACCACGCCGCCGCGGGTCTCGGTCTTCCACATGCCGATCGCGGCATTGGGCCCGGCTTGCGCCGACGCCGCCACGGGCGCGAGCGCCACGACCGATGCGATCAGGGTGGCGAACAGGGCAGGTGCCGACATCATCCTCTCCTCTTGGTCCTATCAGGGCCGTTTGGTGGCCGCCGTATATGTACGATCGGCCGATTGCACCAGTGCGCCGGGCTTGACTTAAAGGGGTGTTGCCTGACGCATGGGGAAGCTTCCTGACCCTATGTTTTTCCATTGATCTGTCAAGGTCAGCAGGGCTGTCTTTTGCGGGCGTGCGCGAAGCATCGGGTGGCCGTGCTCCTGCGTTCGCAGGAGCACGAGCATCAGAAGGCGTCGGCGGGCAGCGCCATGGTCGACCGCTTGCCCGACTTGATGACCAGGAAGCCGGTCGTCGCCTGGGGCAGGATGCGGTCGAAGAAGAAGCCGGAGGTGGCCAGCTTGGCGCGGTAGAAGGCCTCGTCCTCCGTTCCCTCGGCCAGCCGGTCCTGCGCGATCCGCTCGGCCTTGAGGAAGCAATAGCCGATGCCCACCAGCCCCAGCATCCGCAGGTAATCGGTCGCCGCCGCGCCGATCTCGTCCGGGTCCTTCAACCCCTTCTGCGCGAGCATGCCCGTCGTCAGCTGCAACGCGCCGAATGCCTGGTGGAGCGCGGTGGCGTGGATCGACAGCACCTTGTCCGTCGTGCCGGTCAGCTCCTCCAGCAGGCCGGAGACGCTGTGGAAGAAGGGGCGGAGCGCGCGGCCCATATTCGCCGGCATCTTGCGGCCGAGCAGGTCGAGCGCCTGGACGCCGTTCGTCCCCTCATAGATCTGGCAGATGCGCGCATCGCGGACGAACTGCTCGACGCCATGCTCGCGGATATAGCCATGGCCGCCATAGGTCTGCACCGCCAGGTTCGCCGCCTCGGAGGCGAGGTCGGTGAACAGCGCCTTCACCACCGGCGTCATCAGCGCGACGAAGTCGGTGGCGCGGGCGCGGCCCTCGGGATCGGTGCCGTGCTTCTCGGCATCCAGCGCCTGCGAGGTCCATTGGCCGAGCGCGCGGCACCCCTCCGCATAGACGCGCATCGTCATCAGCATCCGGCGCACGTCCGGGTGGACGATGATCGGGTCGGCGGGCAGGTCGGGTCGCGCCGGGCCGGTCAGCGCGCGGCCCTGCAACCGGTCGCGCGCATAGGCGACGGCGGACTGATAGGCGATCTCGCCCACGCCCAGCCCCTGCACGCCGACCGAGACGCGCTCGGTGTTCATCATCGTGAACATCGCCGCCAGGCCCCGGTTCGGCTCGCCGACCAGCCAGCCGGTCGCCCCGTCGAAGTTCATCTGGCAGGTCGCCGAGGCCTTGAGGCCCATCTTGTGCTCGATGCCGGCGACCGCGACGCCGTTGCGCGCGCCCGGGCTGCCATCGTCCTTGGGCAGGAACTTCGGCACCAGGAACAGGCTGATCCCCTTCACGCCGGCCGGCGCATCGGGCAGGCGGGCCAGGACCAGATGGACGATATTGTCGGTCAGGTCATGGTCGCCGGACGAGATGAAGATCTTCGATCCGGTCACCGCATAGCTGCCGTCCGCCTGCGGCACCGCGCGGGTGCGGAGCAGGCCGAGGTCGGTGCCGCAATGCGATTCGGTCAGGCACATGGTGCCGGCCCATTCGCCGCTGACCATCTTGGGCAGATAGGCCTGTTTCAGCGCGTCGCTGCCATGGCCCTCGATCGCGGTGGTCGCGCCATGGGTCAGGCCGGGATAGAGGCCGAAGGACAGGTTGGCCGAGCAGGTCATCTCCTCGACCAGCTTGTTCACCGTCTCCGGCAGGCCCTGTCCGCCCCAGCGCGGATCGGACGACAGCGCCGCCCAGCCGCCCTCGCGGAAGCGGGCATAGGCCTCCGGAAAGCCCTTGGGCGTGCGCACCACGCCATTCTCATAAGTGCAGCCTTCCAGGTCGCCGCTGGCGTTGAGCGGCAGCAGCACCTCCTGCGCCATCCGCGCCGCCTCTTCGAGGATCGCGTCGTACAGGTCGGGGGTGAAGTCGTCGGAGAGCGCCAGCGGCCCGAAGGGCTGGTCGGCGAAGAGTTCGTGCAGCACGAAGCGCATGTCGCGCAACGGGGCGGTATAGATTTGCATCGTCCTGATCCTCAGTTGCGCAGCGGCTTGCCGGTCGTCAGCATCTGTTCGACCCGCGCCTGGGTGCGGCTGTCCTTGACGCCCGCCAGGAACGCCTGGCGCTCCAGCTTGAGCAGTTGGTCCTCGGTGACGGTGTCGACCAGATCGGCCTCGCCGCCGGTCAGCACGGTCGCCAGCCGTTCGGCGACCACCACGTCATAATCGGTCGCCACGCCCTTCTTGCGGAAGTCGGCGACGACGCCGGCGATGCCGACCCGGCCGCTCTCGCCCGGCAGGCGGAAGGTCGGCTTCTCCGGCGGGGCATAGCCCTCGACCAGGGCCAGCGCGCGCGCCTTGGCATCGGCCAGCAGCCGGTCGCGGTTCATGGTGATGCCGTCGGAGTGACGCAGGAACATCAGCTCCTTCGCCTCCGCCGCCGACTTGGACACCTTGGCGGTCGAGATCGTCTCGAACGCCTTGGCGACCGCCGGCATTGGCCCCTTGGGCATCATCGGCGCCTTGGCGAAGCGGTCCAGCATCTCGCCATTGCCGCCCCAGCCGGGCAGCAGGCCGACGCCGCATTCGACCAGGCCGATATAGCTTTCGGCATGGGCCTGCACCGCATCCGAGTGGAGCAGCACCTCGCACCCGCCGCCCAGCGCCATGCCGGCGGGGGCCGACACGACCGGGAAGGGGGCGTATTTCAGCGCCTTGAATGCCTGTTGCCCGGCGGCGATCAGCTTGTCGATCTCGCTCCACGCGGCGATGTTCACCGCGAACATCGCCAGGCCCAGATTGGCCCCGGCCGAGAAGTTCGACCCCTCGTTATAGATGACCAGCGCCTTGTACTTCGCCTTCACCAGCGGGATCGCCTGCTGGATCAGCTTGGTCACCTCTTCGTCCAGCGCGTTCATCTTCCCGGTGAATTCCAGCGCCACGACGCCGTCGCCGATATCCCACAGGGCCGCGGAGCCGGTCTTGGCCAGCGGCTGCCCGCGCAGCTTGATATCCTCCAGCAGCAGCACGCCCGCCGGCCGCACCACATCGGCATAGTCGCCGGCCAGCGTCCAATATTGCCGCTTGCCGTCCTCGATCCGGTAGAAGGGGCGGTCGCCCACCGCTGCCAGGATCGCCGGCACCGGCCGACCCTCGGCCTTGAGCCGCGCGGCCAGCTGGCCCGGCCCCATGCGGTCGATCAGCTCGAACGGGCCGAACTTCCAGTTATAGCCAAGCTTCATCGCGTCATCGATCGCGACGATATCGTCGGCCGCCTCGCCGACCAGCATCGCGGCATAGGACAGCACCTTGCCCAGTATCTCCCAGGCATAGGCCCCCGCCTTGCCCGGCGCCGTCACCAGCGCCGCCAGGTCGCGCTCCGCCTGGCCCGGCAGTTTCTCGGGCGTGACCTGCGGGCGATATTCGCCGGTGGCGAGGTCGAGCGCCAGCTTGGTGCGCGTGCCGTCCGCGCCCTTGTCGAGCCGGTAGAAGCCGCCCTTGCCCTTGCGGCCGGTAAATCCCTCGGCGATCATCCGGTCGACCAGCGGCAGCGGCCGCACCGTGTCGAAATAGGGATCGCCCGCCGGCAGGGTCGAGGACAGGCTCTTCGCCAGCAGCGGCATCAGGTCGACGCCGACCAGGTCGATCAGCCCGAAGATGCCGGTCTTGGGCACGCCCATCGGCCGGCCGCCGATCTGGTCGGCCTCCTCGACGGTCAGCCCCTGGTCCATCGCGGCGTTGATCGCAATCGCCAGCCAATAGGTGCCGATGCGATTGGCGATGAAGCCGGGCGTATCCTTGGCGCGGACGATCCGCTTGCCCAGGAACCGGTCGACGAAATCCTCGACCTTGCCGGCCACGGCGGCGTCGCTGTGCCGGCCGCGTACGATCTCGATCAGCCGCATGTAGCGCGGCGGATTGAAGAAATGGGTGATGAGGAAATCGGCCTTGAACTGGTCGGACCGGCCCGCGACCAGCTGTTCCAGCGGAATGGTCGAGGTGTTGGACGACACGGCGGTGCCCGGCCGCTTCACTTGCTCCAGCCGCGCATAGAGCGCCTGCTTGATGTCGAGCCGCTCGACGATCGCCTCGACCACCCAGTCGCATTCGGCGACGCGGTCGAGATGATCCTCGATATTGCCGGTCTCGACCAGCTTCGCCGCGCCCTTGGACATGAAGGGGGCGGGATCGGTCTTGAGCATCTTCGCCACCGCGCCCTTGGCGACCGCGTCGCGGTCGGTCGCATCCTTGGGCACGATGTCGAGCAGCAGCACGGGGATGCCGGCATTGGCGACATGCGCGGCGATGCCGGCGCCCATCACGCCCGCGCCGATCACGCAGACCTTTTTCACAGCCTCGCTCATGTCATGCACGCTCCAGCACGGTGGCGATGCCCTGGCCGCCGCCGATGCACTGGGTGGCGAGCGCATAGCGGCCGCCCTCGCGCGCCAGCAGCGCCGCCGCCTTGCCGACGATGCGCGCGCCGGTCGCGCCCAGCGGATGGCCGATCGCGATCGCGCCGCCGTCCAGGTTGATCGTCTCGTCCTTCAGCCCCAGGTCGCGGATGCAGGCGATCGCCTGCGACGCGAAGGCCTCGTTGATCTCGACCACGTCGAGGTCCGCCACCGAAACGCCTGCGCGCTCCAGCGCCTTTCTGGATGCGCCGATCGGGCCCAGGCCCATCGTCTCCGGCTCGCAGCCCGAAATGCCGACCGACTTGATCCGCGCCAGGATGGTCAGGCCGTGCTGGCGGGCGAAGTCTTCCGAGGTGACCAGCACCGCGCTCGCGCCGTCGGTCAGCGGCGAGGAGGTGCCGGCGGTCACCGAGCCGTCCTGGTGGAAGGCGGGCTTGAGGCCGGCGAGCGCCGCCTCGTCGGTGTCGGGGCGGATCGTGCCGTCCTCGCTCACCGTGCCGGCCTTGGTGACGATCGGCACGATCTCGTCGGCGAGCTTGCCCGCGGCGCGCGCCGCGGCGGCCTTTTTCTGGCTCTTCACCGCGAAGCCATCCTGCTCGGCGCGGGTGATCTGGTATTTCTGCGCGACATTCTCGGCGGTGTCGCCCATGCCCATGTACGCGCCGGGCTTGGCCTTGGCGAGCATCGGATTGGGCAGGGGGTTGTAGCCGCCCATCGGGATGCGGCTCATCGACTCCAGCCCGGCGCAGATGAACGCCTCGCCCGCGCCGATCTGGATCTGGCCGACCGCGATATGGATGGCGCTCATCGACGATCCGCAGAATCGGTTCACCGTCATGCCGCCGACCGACAGCGGCAGGTCGGCGAGCAGGCCGATCATCCGTGCGACGTTCAGCCCCTGCTCGCCTTCCGGAAAGGCGCAGCCCAGCACGATATCCTCGATCAGCGCCGGATCGACGCCGGACCGGTCGATCAACCCCCGGATCGTCTGCGCGGCCAGGTCGTCGGGACGGACCCGCGCCAGCGCGCCCTTGCCGGCGAGGTGGAAGGGCGAACGGGCATAACCGGCGATGACGACGTTGGTCATGAAATCCTCTCTGATGCTCCGGCCGCAGCCGCTTGGGCTTGCGGTATGTCCTATAGGTGCGATAGCTTCCCATTACGTCAAGTGGTGCAGACGGACAATATGTCCGATGCTCGGGATGGAGAGGATGCGAGGATGAACGGAATCGCGACAGGCACGGCGGACGCGGGAGATGGCTTGAACGGGGGGCTTGCGCCCGCGATCAAGCAGGGCGCGCCGCTCGACGTGCGACCGCGATTGCTGGGCGCCCTGCTCGACGATTCGGTCCGACGCTTCGGCAATCGCGCCGCGATCGACTTCATGGGCCGGATCACCCGCTGGGGCGAATTGGGCGCGGCGGTCGATCGGGCGGCGGCGGGGCTGCAATCCCTGGGCGTCGTGAAGGGAACGCGGGTCGCGCTCTGCCTGCCCAACACGCCCTATTACCCCATCCTGTTCTTCGCGACGCTCAAGGTCGGCGGCATCGTCGTCAACGTCAACCCGCTCTATGTCGAGCGCGAGCTGCACCATCTGATCGCGGATTCGGGCGCGGAGATCATCGTCACCTGCGATCTGGCCGAGATCCAGGCGCGCGTGCTCAAGGTGGCGGGCGAGACGATGCTGCGCCATGTCGTCAGCTGCCCGATCGCCGACGCGCTGCCGTTCGCGAAGCGGATCGGCTACCGGCTGGTCAAGCGCCGCGAGATCGGCCGCGCGCCCCGCGACGCGCGGCACCTCTACTTCCGCGACCTGATGGCGCGCGGCGCGACTCCCGTGCCGGTCGCGGTCGCGCCCGACGACGTGGCGGTGCTGCAATATACCGGCGGCACCACCGGCGTGCCCAAGGCGGCGATGCTGAGCCATGCCAACCTGGTGTCGAACGCCGATGCGATGGTCGCGCATGTCGGCGGCGAGGCGGCGGAGCAGGATCGGGTGCTGGGCGTGCTGCCACTGTTCCACGTCTTCGCGCTGACCAACGTCCTCACCTTCTCGGCGCGGACGGGGGCGGAGATGATCCTGCTGCCCCGGTTCGAGCTGAAGCAGCTGCTCGCCACGCTGAAGCGGACGCGGCCGACCTATTTCCCGGCGGTGCCGACCATCTACAACGCGCTCGCCAATCTGCCCGAGGGCGAGCGGCCCGACCTGTCGGCGATCAAGGTCTGCATCTCGGGCGGCGCGCCGCTGCCGATCGAGGTGCGCCACGCCTTCGAACACCATACCCGCGCCAAGCTGGTCGAGGGTTACGGCCTGTCGGAGGCGTCGCCGATCATCACCTGCAACCCGTTCGAGGGCGTGAACAAGGAGGGATCGGCCGGCCTGCCCTTTCCCGGCACGACGATCGAGATCCGCGACCGCGAGAATCCGACGCGCATCGTCGCGACCGGCGAGAAGGGCGAGATCTGCGCGCGCGGGCCCCAGGTGATGGCCGGCTATTGGCACAAGCCCGCCGAGACCGAGGCGGTGTTCGCCGAGGGCGCGCTGCGCACCGGCGATGTCGGCTATCTCGACGCGGACGGCTATCTGTTCATCGTCGACCGGATCAAGGACATGATCCTGTGCGGCGGCTACAATGTCTATCCGCGGGTGATCGAGGAGGCGCTGTACGAGCATCCCGAGGTCGCCGAGGCGGTGGTGATCGGCGTCGCCGACCGCTATCGCGGCCAGGCGCCCAAGGCGTTCGTGACGCTGACCCCCGGCGCATCCGCGACGGCGGAGGGGTTGCGCGACTTCCTGCGCGACAAGATCAGCAAGATCGAGCTTCCGCGCGAGGTGGAAATCCGCGAAAGCCTGCCCAAGACGTTGATCGGCAAGCTGTCCAAGAAGGAGCTGGTCGAGGAAGAGGTCGCGCGGGCGGCGCGGTCGGGGGACAATGGGGGAGTGGCCGGTGAGCCAAGATGATCGGGACCTGCGCGGCATCCAGGAGGTGGCGACCAGCCTGGGCGTGACGCAACGCACCCTGCGCTTCTACGAGGATCGCGGGCTGATCCAGCCGCTGCGCATCGGTTCGACGCGCGTCTATACGCGGCGCGACACGGCGCGGATGCAGTTGATCCTTCGCGGCAAGCGGCTGGGCTTCTCGCTGCGCGAGATCGAGGAGTTCCTCGATCTGTACGATGCCGATCCGCAGCATGTGGAGCAGATGCGCCGCCTGGCCGGTCGCTGCCGCGAGCGGATCGACGAACTGGAGGTGCAACGCCACGCCATCGACCAGACGCTGGTCGAACTGGCGACGATCGAGCGCGAGGCGCTGGCACGGATCGAGGAGCCGGTGGCCGGGGGGTGAGGGGCGTCCGTGCTGGAAAGGCGCAATGCCGGTTCGAACGGCATCGGGAAACGGCGGGTCCGGCTTTCGCGTCGCATCACCCGAAAGTAGAGGTGGCGGCCTGGACCCCATCGGATACGGTATGAACGATATGCCAGCAAAATCCTTCGACACGCAGATCGACCTGTATCGCAAACTTCGAACATCATGGTCCGCCGAAACCGCCAGTCCTCCGGAAAGCTGGTCCGCTGAAAACCCCGCGAAAAATCATTGCAGCGTCACGGCATTGATCGTGCAGGATCATTTCGGGGGAGATATCCTTGCTACCGGGACCGTTGGCGGCACGCACTTCTACAATCGCATCGACGGTACAAGGTGGGATCTGACGGTCGGTCAGTTTGCCGAGCCCATCCCGTTCGACGATATTCCGTCGTCGCGCGATGCGGCGATGCGCGACACGACTCCGGAGAAATATCAAATCATTACGCAGCGCCTCCAGGCATCGCGCTGATCGTGTAGGCCGCGCTCGCGTCCAGAGCGCAGTCCCCATACCAATCCAAAAGTAAAATCTACGTTATTTTTTAGTTGATACCGGTTCGCATCCGCATTAGCGGGAACGCGTTGGGAGAGGCTCATTCCGTAGGGGGAATTCATGCTGCCTAACCGTTTCCCGCGTCCGTCGACGCGGTCCTATTCTGTTGCCCTGTCGCTGGCGGCCATGATCGCCGCCGCGCCGGCACAGGCGCAAAGCACCACGCCGACCGCGTCCGAAACCGGCGGCGGCGACGATATCGTCGTGACCGCCACCGGCTTTCAACAGAAGCAGGAGGATGCGCCGGCCTCGGTCACGGTCATCGACGGCGCGGACCTGCGCCGTCGCGCGATCCATAACCTGGCCGACGCCGTGCGCGACGTGGAGGGCGTCGTCGTCAACGGCAACGCCAACGAACGCGACATCCAGATGCGCGGCATGCCGGGCGACTATACGCTGATCCTGGTCGACGGCCGCCGGCAGAGCGCGCGCGAATCGCGGGTCAACGGCAATCGCGGCTATGAGCAGAGCCTGACCCCGCCCGCCGCCGCGATCGAGCGGATCGAGGTGGTGCGCGGACCGATGTCGTCGCTCTACGGCTCGGACGCGATCGGCGGCGTCATCAACGTCATCACCCGCCGGCCGACCCCGGTGTGGAGCGGCACCCTGTCCTATGACTATTCGCTGCGCCAGCATGGCGACCAGGGCAATGAAGGTTTCGTGCAGGGCTATATCAGCGGGCCGGTGATCGGCGGGCTGCTGGGCGTGCAGGCCTGGAGCAGCTATCTGGGCCGGGCGGCGGACGACAATGTCCTGGTCACCAACGGCTTCGCCCGCGCGCGCAACCGCAGCGCGACCGGACGCGCGGTGCTGACCCCGGCGGCGAACCAGGAACTGATCCTGGAGGGCGGCGTGTCGCGGCTGCGCAACGGGCAGGGCATCAGCCCCAATTGGTCGACGCGCCAGCAGGACAATAATCGCGACTATTGGTCGCTGATGCATAATGGCCGCTGGGGCCGGCTCGCCTCCTTCCTGTCCTATCTGGACGAGACTTCCAGCCGCGAAGGACTGGCGACGCCCGCCCAGACCGATGTCTTCGGACGCCGGCCGGAGGTGCGCAACCAGGTGTTCGACGCCAAGCTGGTCCTGCCGACCACCCGCAACACCACCACCATCGGCGTGCAATGGCTGCGCACCGGCCTGCGCGACTGGAACCAGGCCAATCGCGGCAAGCCCAACGAGCGGGAATATGAGCGCTATTCCGTGGTCCAGCGCGGCATCTTCGCGGAGACGGAATGGCGGGTCTCGCCGGCGCTGAGCCTGACCGGCGGTGTCCGGCTGGACGACCATCAGAAATATGGCCGGCACGTCAATCCGCGCGCCTATGCCGTGTGGCACGTCACCGACCGCTGGACGCTGAAGGGCGGCGTCGCGCGCGGCTTCAAGGCGCCGGAACTGCGCGCCGTCATCCCCGGCTATGCCGTGGTCCGGCGCAATCGCTTCGTCCAGTTCGGCAATCCCGACCTGAAGCCGGAGAGCAGCACCAATTACGAAGCGACCGCCATGTGGTCGAACCGGACCGGTATCTCGGCGGGCGCGACGATCTTCTACAATGATTTCCGCGACCAGCTGTCGACGGTGACCACCAGCCGGCGCTGGGAGGGGTTGCAGGTGCTCGATCGAATCAACGTCAACCGCGCATCGATCCTGGGCGTCGAGGTGAGCGGACGCTGGCGGATCGATCCCGCCTTCTCGGTGCGCGGCAACATGACCTATCTCGATTCCGAGCAGAAGAGCGGCCCGAACAAGGGCGCGCCGCTGGCCCTGACACCGAAATGGAAGGGCAATGTGCGCGGCGACTGGGAGATCAGCCAGGCGACGCGGGTGTGGACCTCGATCAACTATTATGGCCGCGAATATCAGGCGCGGATCACCGGTGAATCCGCCCCCGCCTATCTGACGGCGGACCTGCTGGGCAGCCATGACCTGGGTCGCGGGTTCCGGGTCCAGGGCGGCATCTACAATATCGGCGACAAGCGGCTGGACGATGCAACCTATAGCACCGTCAATTACGGCCGGACCTTCTGGATGGGCGTGTCCGCCAACTTCTGAGGCGCGCCGAACGTCGATCGGGCCCCGCTCACTGCCCGAACACGCCCCGTCGATAGAGCAAGGTGATCGCCACCCGGCGGTTGCGGGGGTCGGCGGGGTTGTTGGCGATCATCGGCTCGCGGTCGGCGACGCCCTCGATCCGGTCGAACCGCGCTTCGGGGAGGCCGCCCAGCGCCAGGCGGCGGCGGGTCGCCTCGGCGCGGCCGGTGGCGAGCATCCAGTTGTTCATCGCGCGCGGGTCGCCATAAGGCACGCTGTCGGTATGACCGCGGATCATGATCGGATTGCCCATCGGCGCGATCGACTGGGCGATCATGCCGATCAGATCGCCCGCGCGCCCGTCCAGCACCGTCGTGCCGCTGGCGAACATCGAATAATCCGCGTCGTCGACCAGGTCGATGCGCAGGCCGTCGGCGGTGCGGACGAAGCGGATATGGTTGGCGAGCCTGGCGAGCTGCTTCGACCCGGCGATCTTGGCCATCACCTGGCGGCGCATCGCCTCGAAGGATTTCAGATCCTCGGCCCGGCTGGCCGGCGTGCTGCGCAGCGAGCCCTTCTTGCCGAGGCCACTTTCGGGACCCTGCTGCTCGATCGGCGCGGCCAGGCCCATCGACGCGACGCGCGCGGCGGCGGCCTTGGGTCCCAATTTGTTGTTCGACATCAGCGATTCGCCGCCGAGCAGGCCCGAGCCGCCGATGCCGATCGCATGCGTGTCGATCAAGGTCGGCGCGAAATAGTCGGCGATGCCCTTGCGCTGCTTCTCGGTCGTGGCGCCCAGCAGCCAGAGCAGCAGGAAGAACGCCATCATCGCGGTCACGAAATCGGCATAGGCGACCTTCCACGCGCCGCCATGATGGCCGCCGCCGCCCTCGATATAGATCTTCTTGACGATGATCTTGGGCGGGATGTTGTGGCCGTGCGGTGCCGCCTTCGCCATGTTACTTGCCCCTCAGCCCATCGAACACCTCGGCGAAGCCGGGCTGGTTCTTGTGCGCGATGCCGGCGCGTGCCGCCTCGATCACCAGGGGCTGCGGATGGCCGTGGAGCGAGGCGATGATGATCTGCTTCACCACGTCATAGATGGCGGCGTCGGCGTCGATCACCTGCTTCAGCCGGCCCGCCAGCGGCGAGACGATGCCATAGGCGAGCAGCACGCCCATGAAGGTGCCGACCAGCGCCGACCCGATCATCCCGCCCAGCACCGAGGGCGGCTTGTCGATCGAGCCCATCGTCTTCACGATGCCCAGCACCGCCGCGACGATGCCGAGCGCGGGCAGCGAATCGGCCAGGCTGGTCAGCGTGTGCTGCGGCCCCTCCACCTCGTGGTGGTGGGTCTTGATCGCATGGTCCATCACGTCCTCGACCGCATGGACGTCGAGCGTGCCCGACGACACCACCACCAGCCGCAGCGTGTCGGCGATCATCGCGATGAGCGTATGGTCCTTCAACAGCTTGGGATATTCGGCGAAGACGGCGGAGGAGGCGGGGTCCTCGACATGCGGCTCCACCGCGATCGGCCCCTCCATGCGCAGCATCTTCATCAGCTTCGACACCAGGAAGATGGTGTCGAGATAATCCTGCTTCTTGTATTTCGGGCCCTTGAACACCTTGGCCAGGCCGCCGCCCATCGCCTTCAGCTCGGCGCCCGAATTGCCGATGATGAGCGCGCCCGCCGCCGCGCCGCCGATGATGAGCATCTCGTGCGGGATCGCCTCCATGACGGGGCCGAGCGCGCCGCCCGTGAAGGCGAAGCCGCCGAACACCATGACGAGCAGGACCACGAGGCCGATGGCTGGAAACATGAACGCGACACCCCCGGTATCCGGCCAAGGCCGGCTTGATGTTCAACGGGTTAACCGGACTTCCTCGCCAATCCGTTACCACCCGGAAAAATTTGCCGGGTGCCCGGCGCCCAATTCCGCTCCGTCGCGGCGCGCGCGATGACGATCCGGGGTCAGGGGACCGTCATGCTGGTGCCGGCGACTCAGCGCAGATAATCGAACAGCGACAGGCCGGACAATTTGGTGAAGCTGGCCTGGGTCGCCGACAGCGCGGTCATCAGCTGCTGCAATTCGATCACCGCCGAGGTCACGTCGGTGTCCTCCAGCTTGGAGCGCAGGTCGCCGCGATCGGTATTGGCGGTGGTCGCCAGCGACTGTTGCAGCTCGACCCGCGCCGATCGCGCGCCGATCGACGCCTGAACCAGCGAGACCTGGTCGGTCGCGGCGCTGATCTTGTCGAGCGCGGCATTGGCGGCGCTGCCGTCGGTGGCATTGTCCTTTAGCGCGGCGGCGAGATCGGACAGCATCTTCAACGTGTCGGTGCCGTCGGCCTGGGTGAAGATGCGCGCGGCGCTCTCGGTCGCCTGCACGCTCTGGCCATCGGCGATCGGCACTTCGGACACGTTGATCGGCGCATAGGTGAAGCCGCCGCCGGGATTCTGCACCACGGCGGGCGTGCCGTCCGGCGTGCCGAACAGCGGCTGGCCGCGTACGTTGCGCGTATTGGCCAGGCCGGCGATCGCGCCGACGATCGACTCCAGCTCGGTGCCGATGATCTTGCGCGTCTCGGAATTCTGGGTGCCGGTCGCCGCCTGGGTGGTCAGCTCGCGCGCGCGCTGGAGCTGGGTGGCGATCTGGCCCAGCACGCCGTCCGCCTGGGTCAGGAGCGATCCGGCCAGCGTCATGTTCGCGCCGTAAGCGGCGGCGTCGCTGTCCTTGCGCGCCAGTTCGGCGAGCTGCTGCGCCACCGCCGGGTCCTGCGACGGGGTGGTGATCCGCTTGCCGGTGGCGATCTCGGTCTGCAACGTCTGCGCGCGCGCCGACATGGACGACAGGCGTCGCGCATTGCTGTCGTAGAAGCTGGCGGTGGAAAGCTGCACGCCCATCAGCGAATATCCAATATGGTCTGGAGGGTGTCGCGCGCGATCTGGATGACGCGGCTGGAGGCCTGATACGCCTGTTGATAGCGCATCAGCTCCACCGCCTCGCTGTCCAGATTGACGCCGGTGGTGCTGGTCAGCGCCGACATCGCGCCGTCGCGGATCCCGCCCTGCGCGGCGGCGATGGTGTTGCGCTGGTCGAGCGTGCTGGCATTGTTGGTGATCGTCGCGGTCAGCGAGGCTTCCCAGCCCTTGGCCCCGCGAAGCCCCTCCAGATCGGTCAGCTTGCTCGAGTCGCGCCTGCCGCCGCCCGGATCGGCCGCCGCGATCTGCGCGCCGCTGGTCAGCGCGACGGCGATGTCGGTGGGCCGAGTGCCGACCGTGAACATCGCCTGCCCGGCGGCGCCGGTCTGGTCCTCGCCCGCCTTCTGGTTGGCGTTGACCCGGGCCACGAAGTCGGCGGCGACATCCTCCACCTTCTCGCGCGCGGCCGAGACGCGCTGCGCCCCGTCGACGATGCCGGCAAGCGCGCCGCCGCTGGGCGACAGGATGCCGACCCCGCCGTTCATCGACACGGCCAGCACGACCTCGCCCTTGGCCCGCTGATAGGCGACCGCGCCGGACAGGTTCTGGTTGACGAAGGCCTGGCCGTTCGCGCCGCCCAGCTTGACGTTGGTGCGGCCGAGCGAGTCGGTGGTCACGTCGATATCGACGATCGCGCTCATCTGGTCGAGGATCTGATCGCGCTGGTCGGTCAACTGCGCGGCGGCGGCGGTGTTGGGCGTGGTGCGGCCCAGGCCGTCATTGATCTGGACCAGCGCGCGGCCCAGCGCGTTGAGCTGGGTCGTCGCCTGGCGGCCCGCCGCGTCCATGTCCTGGTCGATCTGGTCGAACGACTGGCCGGTGGCGGTGAAGGCGATGCCGAGCGACTCGGCGGCGCTCAGCATCCCCTGACGCAGCGCGGTGGAATCGGGTTCGGCGGCCAGCGTATTGGCGCTGCCGAAGAAGCCGGTCATGCGCGCCGACAATTCGTTGCCGGTCAGCGTCTTCTCGATCCGGTCGAGCCATTGCACGCCCGCCGTGGTGCGCGACAGGTCGGCGGATGCGCTCCGCACCGCCTGGCTGGCATAGACGTCGGTGGAACGGACGATGCCGGTCATCAGCACGCCATTGCCCGCCGCCGGCACATCGACCAGCCCGGCGCCCGCGCCCATTTCGGTCAGCCGCACGCTGCGCCGGACATAGCCGGCCGCGCCCGAATTGGCGATGTTCTCGCCGGTCACGGACAGCGCGCTCTGATAGGCGCGGACGCCCGAGGCGCCGATGGACAGGAGGTCGCTCATGACCCGCCCTTATCGTTCGGGAGTCTTAAGATCGGCTTGCGATTTCGCCAGGAACTCGCGCATCGCTTTACCGATTCCCAAGGGCGTATGCTCCGCCATCGCCTTGACGGTCATCTGGTCCTGCATGTCGCGGAAGGTGTCGAGCGCCTTGCTGTCGAACAGCGGGTCGGCCAGCTTCGCCTGGCGCATCGACTTCAGCATCATGCCGGTGAAGACCGATTCGAACTGCTTGGCCGCCTTGTCGAGATTGGCGCCCGTCGCCAGCCGCCGCGCATCGGCGGGGCCGGTCGAGGCGGCGGTGGCGAGCGGTGCGGGCGTGGTGATGTCGGTCACAGGACGATCAGCTCCGCCTTGAGCGCGCCGGCTTCCTTCAGCGCCTCCAGGATGGCGACCAGGTCGGCGGGCGATGCGCCGATCGCGTTCACCGCCTTCACCACATCGGCGAGACGCGGACCGGGGGCGAGCAGGAACATCGGCTTCTTCTCCTCGTCGATCGCGACGTTGGACTTGCGCTCCAGCGCGGTCTGGCCCTGGCTGAAGGGGGCGGGCTGGCTGATCCGCTGGTTCTCGTCGATCCGCACCGTCAGCTTGCCATGGGTGACGGCGGCGGGGCCGACGCGCACGGCGGAGTTGATCACGACGGTGCCGGTGCGCGCATTGACGATCACCTTGGCGGGCGGCTCGGCGGAGACGACGTCGAGATTCTCGATCATCGACATCAGCGTCGCGCGCCGGTCCGCGCCGGTCGGCGCGCGCACCGCGATCGACACCGCGTCGATCGCCTCGGCCACGCCCAGGCCCAGCTTCTGGTTGATCGCGCCCGCGACATTCTGCGCGGTGGTGAAGTCGGCGCGCGCCAGGTTGAAGGTGAGGGTGGGGGCGGTGTCGAAGCCGGTGGCGACCGCGCGCTCGACGGTCGCGCCCTCGGGGATGCGGCCGGTGGAGGGGACGTTGACGACGATCTTCGACCCGTCCGCGCCCTCCGCGCCCAGGCCGCCGACTGCCAGATTGCCCTGCGCCATCGCATAGATCTGCCCGTCGGCACCGAGCAGCGGCGTCAGGATCAGGCTGCCGCCGCGCAGGCTCTTGGCCTTGCCCATCGAGGCGACGGTGATGTCCAGCCGCTGGCCCGGCTTGGCGAAGGGCGGCAGCTCGGCGGTGATCATCACCACCGCCGCATTCTTCATCCCCGGATTGGCATTGGGCGGCAGCTGCAGGCCGAAGCGCGAGGCGACCGCCTTGAGCGACTGGACCGTATAGTCCAGATTGTCGTCGCCGGTGCCGGGCAGGCCGACGACCACGCCGTAACCGGTGAGCTGGTTCGAGCGGATGCCCTGGAACCCGCCGAGATCCTTGATCCGGTCGGCGGTCGCCGGGGTGGCGAGGATCAGCGCGGCGAGCGCGGCGAAAAAGACTCGGAGCATGGCGGCAACTTTTGCCGGGTGCTTGGTTATCAAAGCGTTAGCCAGCGGTGTTTTTCCGATCCGCCCGCTGCAAGACCTTGGCGAAGACCCCTTGTCGTCATCCCGGCGAAGACCGGGATCCAGTCGGGGGACGTCTGCGAGTCGTTCAAAGCGACCCGTAACTGGACCCCGGCCTCCGCCGGGGTGGTAGAAGGGGGGAAAGTGGTGGTCCGCCATCAGAACGGACTCACCACCGAGAAGAAGCGCGACAGCCAGCCCTGGCGGCTGGCGCGGGCCACGTCGCCCTTGCCGGTATAGGCGATCTGCGCGTCCGCCACGCGCGTCGACAGCACGCGGTTCTCGCGATCGACATCGGCGGTGCGGACGATCCCCTTGATCCGGACGAACTCGTCGCCGCGATTGAGCGTCAGGCGCTTCTGCCCCTGGACCAGCATCGTGCCGTTGGGATAGACCTCGGCCACCGTCACCGACACCTCGCCCGACAGCGAATTGGCCTGGTCCGCCGCGCCCTTGCCGTTGAACGCGCGCCCGCCGCTCGCCGTGGCCGACGAGGGCGGGAACAGGTTGAGCAGGCCGGTGGTCGGCGGCGTGATCCGGCCCGACCCCTGGCTGTCGAGCTTGGAGGAGGCGGATTTGGACGCCGCCGTCTGCTCGACCAGCACGATGGTCAGCGGATCGCCGACCCGGCGCGCGCGCCAGCCCTCATAGAGCGCCGCATAGCCCTGCGACGCGGCGAAGATCGAGCCGGTCGCCGGCTCGACCGGGACGGGCGGCGCGGCGCGGGCGGCGGAGAAATCCTCCGGCGGGGCCTTCTTGCCGAACAGCCCGGCCTGGACGGGCGAAGGCGCGAGGGCGAGCACGACGATCGGCACGAGCGCGAGGCGGGGCGACATGGGCTGGGGTCCCGATCAGAGGTTCTGGTTGACGTATTTCAGCATGTCGTCGGCGGCCGAGATCATCTTGCTGTTGACCTCATAGGCGCGCTGCGTCTCGATCATGTCGACCAGTTCCTCGACGACGTTGACGTTCGACGCCTCCAGCGATCCCTGGCGCACCTTGCCGCGCCCATCCAGGCCGGCGACGCCCAGGTTCGCCGCGCCGGACGCGGCGGTCTCGGTCAGGTAATTGTCGCCGGTCGCCTGCAGGCCGCTGGCGTTGGGGAAGCTGGCGACCTGGATCTGCCCGAGCTGGGTCGGCTCGTTCTGCCCCGGCACGGTGGCCGAGACGGTGCCGTCGGTGCCGATCGTGATCGCGGTGGCGTTCTCCGGAATGGTGATGCCGGGCTGGACCTGATAGCCCTCGCTGGTCACCAGCAGCCCCTCGGCGGAGCGGGAGAAATTGCCGGCGCGCGTATAGCCGAGCGTGCCGCCGGGCAGCTGCACCTGGAAATAGCCGTCGCCGTCCAGCGCCAGGTCCAGGCTGTTGCCGGTCTGCTGCATCGACCCTTGCGTGTCGATCCGCGCGGTGCCCTGCACCTTGACGCCGGTGCCGAGGTTGAGGCCGGTGGCATAGCGCGTCTCGGCGGTCGACTGCGCGCCCGGCGTCGTCACCACCTGATAGGAGAGCGTCTCGAAATTGGCGCGGTCGCGCTTGAAGCCGGTCGTGTTGACGTTGGCCAGGTTGTTCGAGATGACGCGCATCCGCATGTCCTGGGCGTCGAGCCCGGTGCGCGCGATGTGCATGGCGGCGTTGGTCATGGTTCTTCCCTCAGCTCGGCAGACGCAGCAGCGAGGTGCTGCTCTCGTCCATGTCCTTGGCGGACTTCATCAGATTGGCGGTGACTTCGTAGCTCCGCTGGTTCTCGATCATGTCGACCAGCGCCTGGGTCATGTTGACGTTGGAGCCTTCCAGCGCGCCGCCCTGCACGCGTGCGTCCAGATCCTCGGGCAGCGTGCCGCCGCCCCGGACATAGAGCAGGTTGTCCAGCCCCTTGACCGTGTCGGTGCCCTTGGCCGAGGCCAGCTTCAGCTTGTCGACGATCTGCGTCTGCGAGGCGTCCGCGCCCTGCGGCACGATGGTGATGCTGCCGTCCGCGCCGATCGACACGGAGGAGGCGGGCGGCAGCGTGATCGGGCCGGACTGGCCCATGACGATATGGCCGTCGCCGGTCTGCAGCACGCCCGACGGCGCGATCTCCAGGTCGCCGCGCCGCGTATAGGCTTCCTGTCCGTCGGCGGCCTGCACCGCGATCCAGGCATCGCCGGCCACCGCCACGTCGAGCGGACGACCGGTCTGCTGGATCGCGCCGGCGGTACGATCGGCATCGGTCACTTCCTCGGCGCTCGGCATCCGCGCCGCGATCTGCGCGCCGCCGCCCTTCAGCTCGATGCGGTCGAACACCACCCGGTCGGCGCGGAAGCCGGTGGTGGAGCCGTTCGCCATATTGTTGGCGATCGCCGCCTGCGCCGCCATGTGCGCGCGCAGGCCCGTCGCCGCGGTATAGACCAGCTTGTCCACCCCGTACCTCCCTTACGCGTCCGATCAGGTGCGGATGTTGAAGATCGTCTGCGAGATCTGGCTGGCGGTATCGAGCGCCTTGGCGTTCGCCTGGAAGTCGCGCTGCGCCGCGATCAGGTTGACCAGTTCCTCGGTGATGTCGACATTCGACCGCTCGATCGTGCCGCTCATCAGGTTGCCGAAGCCGTTGGCCCCGGCCGCGCCCAGCTTCGCCTCGCCCGACACGCCGGTCGACTGCCAGTAACTGGAGCCGAGCTGGCGCAACCCCTCGGGGTTGGAGAAATTGGCGAGCATCACCTGGCCCAGCGCCTGGGTGTCGCCGTTCGAGAAGCTGGCCTTGACCAGCCCGGTCTCGTCGATCGACACGCCCTGGATCTGGCCGACCGGCTTGCCGTCCTGGCCGCGATCGGTGACGTTGAACGGCTGCGACAGCTGCGTCGTGTCGACGCCGAACTGGAAGCCGAACTGCTGCGGCGCGGTCGCGCCCGCCGTGGTGAACTCGTCATAGGGGATTTGCGTCACCGGGTCGGTGATCGCGCCCGACGCGTTGAAGGTCAGCGTCGTGGCCTCCGCGCCCTTGCTGGTCAGCTGCTTGTCGCCGACGAAGCTGTAGACCTTCCAGGTCGAACCGTCATTGGCGGTCTGCGGCGTCGTCTCGCGCACGAAATAGTTGGTCAGCGTCATCGCGTTGCCCGCGGTGTCGTAGATGGTGGTCTGCGCCGACTGGTTGTAGCTGGACGGATCGAACCGGTCGAACGCCTTGGCGGTCGGGATCGACGCATTGGCGTTGAGGTTGAGCGACATGGTGACGTTCTTGGTCGGCACCGCGACGCCGCTGGTGGCGGGCAGCTGGAGGCTGGTTGCCGAATCGATGCCGGTCGCGACCACCGCGCCCGACCCGTCGACCGGATAGACCTGGAGATGGCCGCCCTGCGAGTCGACGACATAGCGGCTGGAGTCGACGAAGAAGCCGCCATTGCGCGTGAAGTTCACCTTCGCGCCGCCGACCTCCGGCTTCACCACGAAGAAGCCGTCGCCGGACACGGCGAGGTCGAGCGAGTTGGCCGACTGGATCAGGTTGCCCTGGCCGAACTGCTGGCGGTTCGCCTTGACCACGGTGCCCGAGCCGACCTGCTGCGCCGGGTTGAGCGACACCGAGGAGGCGATGACGTCGGCGAATTCGGTGCGGCTCTTCTTGAAGCCGTTGGTCGCGACGTTCGCCAGGTTGTGCGAGATGGTCGACATCTCCGACTGCGACGCCTGGAGACCGGAGAGCGAGGTGTAGAAGGACATGGGGATTGCTCCTGGAAAAGGGGCTCAGCCGATCTGGCGAACGGCGCTGACGGGGACTTCGCCGAGACCGGGAAGCGTGAGGACGGTGGCGCCGCTGGTGGTCGAGACCGAACCGACCGGCGCCCAGACGAGGTTGGTGGCGGGCACGGTCTTGCCCGCCGACTGGGCCGCGACGGTGACGGTGAAGGGGCCGCTGCCCGCCTCGCCGCCATCCTGCGTCTTGCCGTCCCAGTCATAGGCGACGGTGCCCTTGGGGCTTGCCCCCAGGTCCATCTGCTTCAGCACGTTGCCGCTCGGGTCGGCGATGCTGACGGTGACGCGCGAGGCGGCGTCGCCCAGCTCGACCGCGCCGGTCAGGCCGCCGCCGGTGCGGCCATAGGCGGTGCCGCCCGGCGTCTGCACGGTCTTGCCGATATAGGCCATGGCGTCCGAGGCGGTGGTCGCGCCCAGCTTGTCCTGGATCGCCTTCAGCGTCGTCGACATCTCGGAAATGCCGGCGAGCGAGGAGAATTGCGCCATCTGCGCGACCATCTGGGTATTGTCGACCGGGTTGAACGGATCCTGGTTCTGCATCTGCGCGGTCATCAGCTTCAGGAAGTCCGACTGGCCGAGTGAGGTGGAGGCCGAGGACTGGACCTTCGCGGCGCTGCTGCTGCGCGAAATGCCGAGGCCGGCGAGCGTGGAGTCGAAAGCGGTCGAGGTCGTCATCGTCAGCGCCCGAGCTTGAGGGTGTCGATGATCAGCGACTTGGCGGTCTGCATCACCTCGACATTGTTCTGGTAGCTGCGCGCGGTCTCCATCATGTCGACCAGTTCGCGCGATTCATCGACCGCCGCGTCGAAGACATTGCCGTCCTTGTCGGCCATCGGATTGGCGGGGTCGTAGCGCTTGGTCGGCGCTTCGCCCGCGGTCACGACCTTTTCGACATCGACGGTCGCCATGCCGCTGGCGGCGTCGAAGCTGGTGCGGAACACCGGCTTCATGGTGCGATAGGCCGCCTCGGCGGAACCGGCGGCATTGCCGACATTGGCCAGGTTCGACGCGGTGGTGTTCATCCGAACGAGCTGCGCCGACATGGCGCGGCCCGAAACCTGGAAGATGGAGAGCGGGTTGGACATGGCTTATTCGCCCTTCAGCGCGCGGGTGACCTGGGCGATGCGGCCGTTCAGAAAAGAGAGCGTCGTCTGATATTGGACGGCATTCTCGGCAAAGGCGGTCTGCTCCTCGTTCAGTTCGACCGTGTTGCCGTCCATCGAGGTCTGGAGCGGCACGCGATATTTCATCGCGCCCGCGACCGCCCCCTGGTTACCGCCCTCCATCGACGACAGCGCCGCGCCGAAATCGATGTCGCGCGCCTTGAAGCCGGGGGTGGAGGCGTTGGCGATGTTCGACGCCAGCACGCCCATGCGCTGCGACCGTATCTGGAGCGCGGCTCCATGCACGCCGAACAATGTGTCTGCTGCCACTTGGGCCTCCCTGGACGCCCGGATTGGCGTTCGAGAGTGACTAAGCAATGGTCGTGCCAGTTTGTTGAGTGAGGTGTCTTCTATCCTCTCTTGTTCCCCGGCGAAGGCCGGGGCCCAGTTGGGAGACGATAGCGATGACGCTCGGCTCTCCGTTACAACCACCTTTCCAACTGGGCCCCGGCCTTTGCCGGGGAACAGCATGGGGGAAGGGTTCCGCCCCTCCGGCAGGAATTTGCCGGTCGGCGGCAAGCGGGCGCGGGTCCTATTGCCGGTTGGCGGGCAAGTCCCTGCCAGGCCATTGGAAATCCTGCTTGGCCCGATCCTTGCTGATCCACCCACGATGGAATTCGCGATGTTCTTCGATCCGGTCGCCTTGGCGATCGTCGGCGGCGGTACGACCCTTGCCGCCCTGCTGCGTACGCCGCTTCGCGACGTCGCGCGCGGCCTACGCGCGCTCGCCACGCTGGCGCGCACGCCGTTCGCCGCCGAGCCGCTGCTCCAGCAGGTCGCCGCCCTGTCGCGGATCGCGCGGCGGCACGGGGTGATGGCGCTCGACCGATCGGTGCTGACCGACCCCGATGTCGCCGCCGCCGTCGCCGCGATCGTCGACGGTGCGGACAGCGAGGCGGTGGCGCTGCTGGTCGCCGATCGCCGCCGCACCCGAGCCGAGCGGCATTGCGCGGCGGCGGAGCTCTGGGCGGCGGCGGCGGAAGCGGCGCCGGCGATGGGCATGGTCGGCACGCTGATCGGCCTGGCGCGCATGTTCGCCGCCATGGACGATGTCGCGACGATCGGCGCCGGCATGGCGGTGGCGCTGCTCGCCACGCTCTATGGCGCGGTGCTTGCCAATCTAGTGCTGCAACCGATCGCCGGCCGCCTGCGCGGCGCGGCACGGGCCGAGGCGTTCGAACGCGCGCGACTGGAAGCGCCGCTGGTGGCGCTCGCCCGGCGCGAGGCCCCGCTGGCGCTGGCGAGCGTGGCATGACCGACTTTCCCGAACGAATCCCCGGCCGGCCGCTCTGGCTGGTGACGCTGGCCGATCTGGCGCTGTTGCTGCTCGGCTTCTTCGTGCTGCTGCAGGCCGGCAAGGTCGATCCCGCGCGGCTGGCGCATGGCGTCCGCGCCGGCTTCGACGCCGAGGCGCCGCCGCTGCCCGTCGCGGCGATGCGGATCGATGGCTTCGCGCCCCGCTCGGCGGCGCTGCCCGGTGCCGCGCACGGGGTGCGCGAATGGGCGCGTGCGGCGCTGGCCGATCCGCGCGTCTCGATCACCGTCACCGGCGGGGCGGGGGCGGCCGCCACCGATGTCGATCCCGCGACCGGTTCGCCCGCGCTCCTCGCCGCCGATCGCGCCCGCGCCGTCGCCGCGCAGGTCGCCCCGCTCGATCCCGCCCGCGTGTCGGTCGCCACCGCGACCGGGCCCGCCGCCGTCACCCTCACCCTCGCCTTCACCGGCGAAAGGACCCACCCATGATCGTCGCCCTGCTGCTCGCCGCCGCTGCTCCCGCCGCCTTTCAGGATATCGCCGCGCTCGACCGCGCGGTCGCCGGCTTCACCGGACATGCGCTGGGCGAGGAGGGTGGCGCGCGCACCCCGATCGATGCGCGCCTGCGGCTGCGCGCCTGTCCGATGGCGGCGATCGCCTGGCGCAGCGATGCGCATGACGCGGTGACGATCTCCTGCACCGGTCCCGACTGGCGGCTGTTCGTGCCGGTCCGTCGCAGCGTGCCGGTGGTGAGCGTCGCCGCCGCCGCGCCGCGCGTCGTCCCGCCGGTCAAGGCGGAGCCGGTGATCCGGCGCGGCGACCCGGTGGTGATCGAGGCGGGGTCGGAGGGCTTCGCGATCAGCCGCGAGGGCGTGGCGATGGCCGATGCCGCGCCCGGCGCGCGCTTCCTGGTCCGGGTGGAGGACGCCAAGGCGCCCGTGCAGGCGATGGCGCTTGCGGCCGGCCGGGCGACGCTGCCGAGCTGGGGTGACTGAATTATTTCGCTAAAGCCGGCGCGCGACCGGCCGTTTCCTGGCTTGTCGGTGTAACCCGAAAGGCTGGACATGGTGGACTCGATTGGTTGGAAGGCAGGTGGGACGTCGCGGATCACCGCTTCGACCCCCATCGCGCCCGTCGCGAAGGTGGTGACCAGTGCGTCGCCCGAACCCGCCGCCGTGCCCGTCGCCACGGAATCGACGCGCCTCGCCAAGTCGATGGCCGCCGCGCCGCCGGTCGATACCGATCGCGTCGCCCAGATCCGCCGGGCGATCGCGGACGGCAAGTTCCCGCTATCCCCCTCGACCATCGCCGATCGGCTGATCGCGCTCAAGCTGGAGTGGAAGTCCAATGAACAGGCGTGACGCGCTCGTCCGGGTGATCGAGGCCCTTCATGCCGAGATCGCCGCGCTGAAGGCGAACGACGCGCGCGCGCTGGAGCGGGCGACCGCCGACAAGCTGTCTGGCATCGACGCGGTCGCCGCGGCGGGCACCGGTCCGGCCGGCATCGACCTGCGCGAGCTGGCCGAGGAAGCGCAGCGGCTGAACGAGACGTGCCGCATCTATGTCAACCTGCTGGCGGCCAATACCCGCCGCCGCCTGCAAGGCCTGACCGGCGACAGCTTCGCCGGCCACCGCATGTCCGCCTTCGCATAGACGGCACCGCCCTTTACCCCTGCCGGCCGGGCGGATAGCCATGCTGCCGAGCGAAATCGCGGGGGCAGGGCGTGGTGGATCGAGGAACGACGGCACCGCGCGGCGTCCGGCCGCTGCTGTTCCTGCTGGTCTGGCTGTCGGTCGCCTGGTTCGGATCGTGGGAGCTCAATCCCAATAACGCCACGCGGATGTTCGCCGCGCTCAGCCTGGTCGAACAGGGCGATGCGACGATCGACGAATATGCGCCGCTGACGATCGACAAGGCGCAGTTCGGCCCCCACGCCTATCTCGACAAGGCCCCCGGCATGACGCTGATGGCGCTGCCCGCCGTCGCTATCGTCGACCGGTGGAGCGGCACGACCGCCGCCGGACTGAATCTTTCCTTCTACGATCCGACCCTGGCCCGCTTCCTGCGCCTCCGGATGCGCGTCGCGGTGGCGACGGGGCCGGCATGGCTGACCGCATTGGCGGCGGTGCTGTTGTTCGACTGGGGCATGGCGCTGACCGGTCAGGCGGGGGCGGGACTGGTCGCGGCTTTGGGCTATGCTCTGGGCACGCCGATCTGGGGATGGTCGGGCACGATCACCGGCCATGCGGTGGTGGCGGCGCTCTATGTCATCGCCGGCTGGTGCCTGTGGCGCGCGACCGGGCCGGGCGAGCGCCGCGTCGGACTGGCGCTGGCGGGCGGCATGGCGCTGGGCTGGGCGGTGGTCGTCGAATATCAGGCGGTGCTGGCGGGCGGCGCGATCGCGCTCTGGGCGGCGGCGCGCGCCTGGCCATGCGCCGAGCGCTGGCGCGTGCTCGGTTTCGCGGCGCTGGGCGGCGTGGCGATGCTGGTGCCGCTGGCCCTCTACAACCTGCTCGCCTTCGGGACGCCGTTCCGAATCGCCTATGCCGGGGTGACCGGTTTCGCGGGCATGCAGCAGGGGCTGTTCGGCCTGACCTGGCCCCGGCCCAAGGTGCTGCTGGAGATCGTGCTGGGCGACCGACGCGGCTTGGTCTGGGTCGCGCCGATCCTGGTGCTCGGCGTGCCGGGACTGGCGCGGCTGGCGGATGATGCACGGACGCGCGGGCTCGCCGCCATGGCGGGTGGCGTGGTGGCGATCGTGCTGCTGGTCAACGCCGCCTATTTCTATTGGGACGGCGGCAATTCCACCGGGCCGCGCCATGCCGTGCCGGCGATCGGGATGCTCGCGCTGGGGCTGGCGCCCTTTTGGGCGGAGCGGGAGCGGTGGGGGCGGGTCGCGACCGCCGCGCTGCTGGCGCTGTCGATGGCGGTCAACCTCGTGATCGCCGCCGCCGACATCTTCGCGCCGCCGGACTATCGCTGGCCCGTCTGGACCTATGTGATCGAGCAACGCTTCCGCCCCGGCGCATTGCAGACCTGGCCGAGCGAATGGCTGGGCTGGTCGCCATGGAGCGGCCTGTCCGCCTATCTGGCGGTCGCGCTGCCGCTGATGACGGTGCTGCTCTGGCAGGTCAGGCGCGGTTCTTGCGGATGCCCCGCACCCGGTGCCAGACATAGAGGCTGATCGCCGCGACCAGCACCAGCCCGATGGCGAGGTCCGCCTGGTGGAACGCCGCCTTCAGGCGCGGATCGCTGTTCCACTTGTCGCCCAATGTCATGCCGACCCAGGCGAGGCCCAGGCAGAAGGGCCAGGAGCCGATGAAGGTATAGAGGTGGAAGGGGATCAGCGGCATCCGCGCGACGCCGGCCGGAAAGGCGATGAAGGTGCGGATCACCGGCAGCAACCGGCCGATCAGCACCGCCGCCGGACCCCAGCGGCGGAAGAAGCGGTCCGCCGCATCCAGCTCGTCCGCGCCGATCAGCAGGTAGCGGCCCCAGCGTTCCGCCACCGGCCGGCCGCCGCGCTTGCCGACCTCATAGGCGACGATCGAGCCGAGATTGCAGCCGATCGCCCCCGCCGTCGCCGCCAGGAACAGGTCGAACCGTCCGGTCGACACCAGATAGCCGGCGAACGGCATGATGAGTTCGGAGGGGAGCGGGATGCACGCGCTCTCGATCGCCATCAGCAGCGCGATGCCCCAATAGCCGCCGCCCGAGATCACCGCGATGACGAACGCGGCGAGCGTCCCCAATATCTTTTCGACCATGGCCCGCCGCTTGGCCGAGCGCGTCCAAGGGGTCAATCCGCATCAGCCGGGCGGGAACTGGTCGGTACGCCTGTCGGTTGGCGCGGGCATGACCGATCTGACCCTGAACGACGGCCGCGCCATGCCCCAATTGGGCATGGGCACGTGGCAGATTTCCGATCCCCAGGCGGCGGCCATCGTCCGCCAGGGGATCGACCTGGGCTACCGCCTGGTCGACACCGCCGCCATCTATGGCAACGAGCGCGGCGTCGGCGATGGCGTGAAGGCCAGCGACGTGTGGGTCACCACCAAATTGTGGAACGATCGGCAGGACGATGCCGAGGCGGCGCTGGACGAGAGCCTGGCGCTGCTCGGGCGCGACTCGGTCGACCTGTATCTGATGCACTGGCCGGTGCCGGGCGCGGACCTCTATGTCGCGGCATGGCAGGCGATGGTCCGCCTGCGCGAGGCGGGCAAGGCGCTGTCGATCGGCGTGTCCAACTTCCTGCCCGAGCATCTCGATGCGATCATCGACGCGACCGGCGTCACCCCGGCGGTGAACCAGATCGAGCTGCATCCGACCTTCCAACAGCGGGACAGCGTCGCCTATCACCAGGCGCATGGCATCGTGACGCAGAGCTGGAGCCCGATCGGCCAGGGCAAGGCCCTGCTCACCGACCCGCGCATCACCGCCATCGCCGAACGGCACGGCCGGTCGGCGGCGCAGGTGGTGATCGCCTGGCATCTGGCCAAGGGCTATTCGGTGATTCCCAAGGCGTCGAGCGCCGAGCATCTGAGCGACAATCTGGCGGCGGCCGACTGGACGTTGGACGCGGAGGACATCGCCGCGATCGACGAACTCGACTCGCCCGACGGCCGGTTGGGACCGGACCCGCGCGAGATGTGAACGCCGATCACGACGGGGGCGAGGGCGCGGCGGCCAGCCCGTGCAGATAGCGGGCGCGTTCCTCCGACCCTGTCGGTAGTCGGCGCAGCGCGGCCATGTCCGACCGGCGCAGCGTGAACCGATGATAGCCGCGCGACATCAGGCAATAGTCGAGCACCGACTGGAGCTGGTCCACCACGTCGCGATAGGCGGCATGGCGGAAGGTCTCGGTATAGGTGGAGGTCCGCAGCAGCGTCCGGCCGGGGGCCACGACGTTCATCACCGCGCGATAGCCGTCCGCGCCGCCCTGATAGTCTTGGCTGCCGACCTGCGAACCGGTGTTCAGCCCGGTCACGATGGCGGTGAGCTGCGCATTGTTCAGCGCCGCCAGCGCCGATGCCGTCCGCGGCTTCATGCTGACGTTCAACCCATAGGTGCGGTTGGCGCAGTCCAGCGTGTCCTGCCGATAGGCGTCGAACGATACGCCCGGCTTCGCCCAGCTTATGCTGGCCGGCTTGGGCCCGGCCTCTACGGGCATCGCCGTGAGCAGTGCGGCGGGGATGAGAAGAAGCTGGATGTGACGCATCGTGCCCGCTCCCGATCGCAGCCGGCGACGACATCGGAGGGACGGCCGCGCCGGACTGGCCATGAACGATCATCAACCGACCGATGGCATCAAGGTTCAGATCGACCCAAGACGGCTGCGATAATCTTCCGGCCGGGTCGCCCTCACCCCAGCGCCGCCGCCGCCAGCTTCAGATCCTCCACGAAGCGCGCATATTCCACCTCCGCCTGAGCCGGGTCGGGCAGGCGGAGCAGATAGCTGGGATGGACGGTGATCCAGGCCGCTCCGCCATCCGCCAACCGCAACTCGCGGCCGCGCTCCTTGCCGATCGTCATCACCCGCCCGAACAGCGAGCGCGCCGCCGTCGCGCCCAGCGCCACGGTGACGCGCGGGCGGACCAGCATCTGCTCCTGCTCGACCCACCAGCGGCAGGCATCGATCTCGCCGGCGCCGGGCTTGGCGTGGATGCGGCGCTTGCCGCGCGGCTCGAACTTGAAATGCTTGACCGCATTGGTGACATAGACGGTGGACCGGTCGATCGCCGCCGCCGCCAGCGCGCGGTCGAACATCTGTCCGGCGGGACCGACAAAGGGCCGGCCGGACAGATCCTCCTGGTCGCCGGGCTGCTCGCCGACGAACATCAATGCGGCATCGACCGGCCCCTCGCCGAACACGGTCTGCGTCGCCGGCTTGTAGAGCGGGCAACGGGTGCAGCCCGCCGCCTCCTCGCGCAGTGCCTCCCAGGCCAGGCGGCGATTGTCGCCGGTGATGCCGCGTCCTTCGGTCCGTGGGGCCGTCTCGATCATCTTCGCCTCCCGCGCCTGCGCGCCGGCCAGCAATTGCGGCACCAGCGCGGTTTCCGGCATGTTCTTCCAATATTTGCGCGGCATCTCCTTCAGCATCGCGCCGACCTTCAGCCGGGCGGGGTTGAAGATGCTGCTATAATAGGTCTTCCACACCTCCTCGGTCGGGTCGCCGTCCGGCGCATCGGCCTTGGTCGCGGGCGGACCCTCGCTCAGCGACTGCCCGTCCCAGTGGAGCGACACCTCCGGCGTCAGGATCGACCAGCGCATCGCGGCGAAGCGGTTGACGAAGAAGGCGGCGTTGGCGCGGACGATATGATGCTCCGGCTCGAACCAGGCGACGAAGCGCGGCGTGCCGTCCTCGTCCGCGACTTCGCGGAAGCGGAGGAAAGCGCGCATCTTGTGGATGTCGCGGCGCACCCCCTTGGCCAGCGTCTCCAACTTGCGGACCAGCGGGTCGGCCTGATCCTCGATCAGCCGGGGCTCGCGGCGCAGGCGGGTGAGCAATGTGTAGAGCAGCGAGAAACGGGCGGGGTCGTTCGCCATCACGACATGCCGGCCGAGGTCGAGGAACGCGCGCGGCACGGAGAAGCCGCCCGGCGCGGGACTGGCCGGCGCCGGGGTCGGCTCCGCGCTGCCGAACAGGTCGGTCGGTTGCGATCCCACCTGCCAGACGATCGCATCGGCGGGCATGTCGGCAGCGGCCAGATCGCGCGCGGCGGCGCGCCAGGCGTCGAAATCGTCGGGTTCGGGCAGGGTGACGACTCGCATCCGGGGCCTTTGCGCTTGCTGGTGCGGACAGAATCGCGCGCCGCGACGGGAGGTTGCAGCATCGCCGTGAAAGAAGCGGTCGACGGCCGGCGGCCGATGCGCCACATCCCCATCCCATGCGGATCACCCGCCTTCGCCTGGCCGGCTTCAAGAGCTTCGTCGAACCCGCCGATCTGGTGATCCGCGACGGGCTGACCGGCGTGGTCGGGCCCAATGGCTGCGGCAAGTCGAACCTGCTGGAGGCGCTGCGCTGGGCGATGGGCGAGAACAGCGCCCGGTCGATGCGCGGGTCCGGCATGGAGGACGTGATCTTCGCCGGCACCGCGACGCGCCCGCCGCGCGACTTCGCCGAAGTGTCGATCCTGGCCGAGGTCGACGGCCGCGAGACGGAGGTGGTGCGGCGGATCGAGCGCGGCGCGGGCTCCGCCTATCGGATCGACGGGCGCGACGTGCGGGCGCGCGATGTCGGGCTGTTGTTCGCCGATGCCGCGACCGGCGCGCATTCGCCCGCCTTGGTCAGCCAGAACCGGATCGGCGCGGTGATCGCCGCCAAGCCGGCCGAGCGTCGCGCGATGCTGGAGGAAGCGGCCGGGATCGCCGGCCTGCACGTCCGCCGGCGCGAGGCGGAGTCGCGGCTGCGCCAGACCGAGGCCAATCTGGAGCGGCTCGACACGGTGCTCGCCGACCAGGCGGCGCGCGCCGCCGTGCTGCGGCGACAGGCTCGGGCGGCCGAACGCTATCGCCGACTGTCCGACCGCATCCGGCTGGCGGAGGCGCGGATGATCTTCGCCCGCTGGCGCGCCGCCGCGGCCGAGGCGGATGCGGCCAAGGCGGCGGCGCGGGCCTGTACGGCGGCTGTGGAGGCGGCGGCGGCGGCGGAACAGTCCGACGCCGCCGCCCAGCGTCGCGCGGCGACCGAGGTGGCGGCGGCGCGCGGCGCGGCGCTGGCGGCGCGGGAGCGGGTGACGGAGGCGGCGCATGCGCTGGCGGCGCTGACCGGCGAGCGGCAGGCGGTCGAGCGCCGCATCGCCGATCTGGCGGCGGCGGCCATGCGATTGGCGGAGGACCGTGCGCGCGAGGGATCGCTGGCCGGCGATGCGGCGGCGGCGCTCGCCCGGCTGGCGGCGGAGGGGGAGGCGCTGGCCGCCGCCATCGCCGCTGGCGAGCAGGATGCGCCGCACCGGGGCGCCGCGCTGGAAGAGGCGGAGCGGGCCGCGCGCGATGCCGAGGTCGCGCTGGCGCAGGGCATGAGCCGGCAGGCAGGCGAAGTGGCGGAGGCGCGGGTGGCGCGCGCCGCCGGCGAGGCCGCCGCGACCCGGCTGGCGCGCGTCAAGCGCGAGGCGGTCCAGGCAGCGGCGGCGCTCGCCGCCTTGCCGTTGCCCGCGCCGCTGACCGCACAGCGCGAGGCGGCGGCCGAGCGTCGCGTGGCAGCGGGGCTGGCGGCGGAGACGGCACGCGAGGCGCACGCGGCGGCGGAGGCGGCCGAGCGGGCGGGCATGGCCGATCGCGATTCGGCGGAGACGGCGCGCGCGACCGCGCGCGCCGATCTGGCGGCGCTCGACAGCGAAGTGGCGGCGCTGGAACGGGCGACCAGGCGCAGTGGCGGCGTCCGGCTGATCGACCAGCTGGTGCCGGCCCCCGGCTATGAGCGTGCGTTGGGCGCGGCGCTGGGCGACGATCTCGAATCCAGTCCCGATGTGTGGATGCCGATGCCGGTCGAGCCGGGTGATCCGGGCCCCGCGCCGGGTACCGAGCCGCTGGCGGATCATGTCGCCGCGCCCCCGTTGCTCGCCCGCCGGTTGCGCCAGGTGCTGGTGGCGGCGACGGATGCCGGACAGGCGCTGGCGGTCGGGCAGCGGCTGGTGACGCGAGACGGGACCTTGCGCCGCTGGGACGGCTATCGCGCCAGCGGGCAGGGCGCGGCGGCGGCGGAGCGGCTGGAACGGTTGAACCGGCTGACCCGGCTCCGCGACGCCCGTCCGGCGGCGACCGAGGCGCTCGACCGGGCGACGAGGGCGCGGGCGCAGGTGGACGCGGCGATCGAGGCCGCGCGGATCGCGGCGCGCACCGCCCGCGATGCGCTGGCGCGCGCCGAGCAGGCGATGCGCGAGGCGGGGCGGGCGGAGGACAGCGCTGCCGCCGCGCTTGATCGGCTTGCCGGGCAGCGCGCCGACCTGGACCAGCGTGCCGCGCGCATCGCCGGGGAGCGGGCGGAGGCGGCGGCGGATCAGGCGGCGGCCGAAACCACCGTCGCCGCCCTGCCGGACGGACGCGCCACCGCCGCCGAGGTCGAGGCGCTGCGCCACATGGCCACGCAGCGGCGCACGGCGGTGATGGAGGCGCAGGCCGCGCGCCAGGCGCTCGACCGGCGGCTGGCGGCCGATCGCGAGCGGCTGGTCGCGGCGCAGGCGGAGGCGCGCGACTGGCGCACCCGCGCGGGCGAGGCGGCGAAGCGGATCGTCGCGATGGATCGCCGCGATGCCGAGATCGCCATCGAAGCCGAGTCGCTCGCCGACCAGCCAGCCGCGCTGGCTGGACGGATCGCCACGCTGACCGCCACGCATGACGATGACCGCCGCGCGGCCGACCTGCTCGCCACCGCCGAGGCGACCGCGGAGACGGCGCTCCATGCGGCGGAGGCGGCGCACCGCCAGGCGATCGACCGGCTGGGCACGGCGCGCGAGGCGCGGGCGGCGGCGACGGCGCGGGTGGAGAGCCAGGAGCAGCGCCGGGTCGAGATCGGCCGCCTGTCGGGCGAGCGTTTCCAATGCCCCGCCCCGGTGCTGCCCGAGCGACTCGGGTTCGTCGGCGCGGAGGTGGGCGATCCGGTGGCGGAGACCGCCACGCATGAGCGGCTGGTGCAGGAGCGCGAGCGGATCGGCCCGGTCAATCTGGTCGCCGAGCGCGAACTGGCCGAACTGGACGCGGCGGGGGCCAGCGCCGCGGCGGAACGCGTCGAACTGGGCGAGGCGGTGGCGGCGCTGCGCGGCTCGATCGCGACGCTGAACCGCGAGGGGCGGCAACGGCTGCGCGCCGCGTTCGAGGCGGTGGACGCGCATTTCCGGCGGCTGTTCGCGACCCTGTTCGATGGCGGCGCGGCGCATCTGGCGCTGGTCGATTCGGACGATCCGCTGGAGGCGGGGCTGGAGATATTGGCGCAGCCACCCGGCAAGCGGCTGCAATCGCTGACCCTGTTGTCGGGCGGCGAACAGGCGCTGACCGCCGTCGCGCTGATCTTCGCGCTGTTCCTGACCAACCCCGCGCCGATCTGCGTGCTGGACGAGGTCGACGCGCCGCTGGACGACGCCAATATCGACCGGTTCTGCGGGCTGCTCGACCGCATGGTCCAGGATACCGACACGCGCTACCTGATCGTCACCCATAATGCGGTGACGATGAGCCGGATGCACCGTCTGTTCGGCGTGACGATGATCGAGCGCGGGGTCAGCCGGGTGGTTTCGGTCGATCTTCAGGCGGCGGAAACGCTGCTCGCCGCCGAATAGGATACATCCGGTTACACTTTCCCGCGCCACGGACATAGTTTCGCAACATCTGGCTGTCAGAAGGAGAAGGTCGCCGCGGTTCTCCCCCTTTTGTCCGCGCGACACATTCCCTGAACTACGGGGCGGCCCCACGGGTCGCCCCCCTTTTTTCCGCCTTTCCCGGCGGTAAAGCAGGTTACCGGGCGGGCGGGTCGCGCCTTGCGACCGGGGACGTCAGAACATATTTGGAACGGGATGGCGCAGCTCGACACCCGTGAAAAGCTGGCGATTCTCGCCGATGCCGCGAAGTATGACGCGTCCTGCGCGTCGTCCGGCACCGCCAAGCGCAACAGCCGCGACGGTAAGGGGCTGGGTTCGACCGAGGGAATGGGCATCTGCCATGCCTATGCGCCCGATGGCCGCTGCATCTCGCTGCTCAAGATCCTGCTGACCAACAGCTGCATCTTCGACTGCCATTATTGCATCAACCGCAAGTCGTCGAACGTCCGCCGCGCCCGCTTCTCCGCGCAGGAGGTGGTGAATCTCACCCTGTCCTTCTACAAGCGCAACTATATCGAGGGGCTGTTCCTGTCCTCGGGCATCATCCGGTCGCCCAACTATACGATGGAACAGATGGTCGAGGTCGCGCGGTCGCTGCGCGAGGATCATCACTTCCGCGGCTATATCCATCTCAAGACCATCCCCGACGCCGATCCCGAGCTGATCCACCAGGCCGGGCTGCATGCCGACCGCGTCTCGATCAATGTCGAGCTGCCGACGGCGGGCGGGTTGAAGCGGCTCGCGCCCGAGAAGGACGGCGCCCGGATCGAGGGCGCGATGGCCGAGGTGAAGGGCGCGATCGCCGACCAGCGCGATGCGGGCAAGAAATATCGCAACGCGCCGAAATTCGCCCCGGCCGGTCAGTCGACCCAGATGATCGTCGGCGCGGATGCCGCGACCGATGGCGATATCGTGCTGCGCGCGTCGACGCTCTACGACCGCTTCGGCTTGCGCCGCGTCTATTATTCGGCGTTCAGCCCGATCCCCGACGCGTCGGCGGTGCTGCCGCTGCAACGGCCGCCTCTGATGCGTGAGCATCGCCTCTACCAGTCGGACTGGCTGATGCGATTCTACGACTATCAGCCGCATGAGGTGGTCGCGGCGGCGGATGCGGAGACGGGCATGTTGCCGCTCGACATCGATCCCAAGCTGGCCTGGGCGCTCAAGTTCCGCGACCGTTTCCCGGTCGACGTCAATCGCGCCCCGCGCGAGGCGTTGCTGCGCGTGCCGGGCCTGGGGGTGAAGGCGGTCGACGCGATCCTGGCGAGCCGGCGCTGGCGGCGGCTGCGGCTGGACGATGTCGCGCGGCTGACCGTGTCGATCGCCAAGCTGCGCCCGTTCCTGATCGCCGAGGACTGGCGGCCGGTGTCGTTGGCCGAGCGTGAGGATCTGAAGCCGCTGGTCGCGCCGAAGAAGCAGCAGCAGCTGGAATTGTTCGCGGCATAGTCGATCGGCCGGGCGGACCTGCCGGGCGGGGCGTCAGGCCTCGCCGAACAGCTCGCGCTGGCTCTTCTCCACCTCCTCGCCATAGCGGCGGCGGACATGCGCCTCGGTCACCAGGCCCAGCACCGCACCCTGATCGTCGACCACCGCCAGCTCCTCGCGCCGGGTCGCGTCGAACAGCGCCATGACGGCCCGGATGTCCATGTCCGGCCGCAGGACCTGGTCGCGCCCCTGCGCCAGGTCGATGACCGGCCGGTCCGCGCCGACCGCACCGTCATGCACCGCGACCGGGTCGACGATGCCCGCATAATGGTCGGTGGCATCGAGCAGGATGACGCGCTTGGTCGCCCCCAGCGGAAAGCGGCGGCGGAATTCGGCGACGGTGGCGCTGCCGGCGATCATGTTGGGCTGCCGCCGCATCATCCGCCCCGCCGTCAGCGACTTGACCCATCCCACGTCGCGCAGGCTGCGGATCGTCTCCCCGCGCAGGTGCAGCCGCCAGGTGGAGAAGGAATAGCCGAAGAACTGCCGCACGATCGTCGAGGACACCAGCGACGCGGCCAGCACCGCGCCGGTCAGGCTGAAATTGCCGGTCGCCTCCAGCACCAGCATCGTCATCGTGAACGGTGCGCCGATCACCGCCACCGCCAGCGCGGCCATGCCGACCATCGCGGCATTGCCCGCGTCCAGGACCTCCACGCCGGCGATCGCCGCGAGCGCGTCGGCATAGAAATGCCCGACCAGCGTCCCCAGGAACAGGGAGGCGAAGAACAGGCCGCCGCGAAAGCCGAAACCCAGCGACACGATCGACGCCAGCGCCTTGGTCGCCAACAGCGTCGCGACGACCGCCAGCGGCAGCGCCTGGACCAGATCGATATGCAAGGCGCTATGCCCGGCGGACAGCACCTGTGGCGAGATCGCCGCCAGCCCGGCCAGCAGCATGCCGCCGACGATCGGCCGCGACCAGCCGGGCAGATGCGCGCGCGTGCGCGCCTCGGTTGCCCCGACCAGGCGCATCAGCGCGATGCCGATCGCCGCGCACAGCACGCCCAGCGACCCGTAGACGAGATAGCCGAAGGTCTGGATCGCCGGACCCCGATCGACATCGACGATATAGGGAACGACGCCCAGGCGCCGGGCGACCTGCGCGCCGGCCAGCGATGCCGCGACGACCGGGGCGATCGTGGCGGGCGTATAGGCGCCGATCACCACCTCGAATGCGTAGAACGCGCCCGCCAGCGGCGCGCCGAACGCCGCCGCGATCGCGCCGCCCGCGCCGGCCCCGACCAGCGTGCGGATATCGATCCGCCGCAACCGCAGCCACCGCCCGGCCAGCGAGGCGATCAGGCCGCCAAGCTGCGCATAGGCCGCCTCCAGCCCCACCGACGCGCCGAAGCCGTTCGACAGGATGGTCTGCCCCGACACGATGGCGCTGTCCCGGCCGGACAGCACGCCGCCATGCAGCGCGTTGGCCTCCACCGTGTCGACCAGCGCCCGGCGCTGCGTCCCGACCAGTCGGTTGAACCCCACCAGCACGCATCCGCCGACGGGCAGGATCAGCAACTGCCACCAGGCGAGCTGGGGCATGCCGCTCAGCCGCGTGGGGCCGGGCATCCGGTAGAGAAGATGCTGCACCGTCCGCGCCAGCGCGCCCTGCAGGACGGTGAGCAGGCCCGCGCCCATGCCGATGGCGACCGCGACCAGCACGAACAGCAATTCGGTGGCGCGGACGCGCGTGCCGAAGGCGTGCAGCCGCGCCGCCCAATGGGAGGGCGCGCCGATGCTCACGCGCGCCCCGCGCCGTGCGGACGATGTCGGGTCGAAGTCATGGCGTCGGGTGCCGGCCATGCCGCAGGGGCGGCAGGGCCGGATGGGTCGATCAGGCGCCCGCGCGCTTCAGCGCCTTCTCGACATCGGCCCAGCCGAAGCCCTCGACCTTGGTGCCGTTGACGATCACGGTCGGCGTGCCGGTGACGGTGCCGTCCGCGCCCTTGTCCTGGGTCTGCTTGGTCAGCGCGTCGATCCGGGTCATGTCGGACAGGCACTGGCGCGCCTTCGCCTCGGGGATGCCGCGCTGCTTGGCGAAGTCGATGATGCCCATCTGCTCGCCCAGCATCCGGATCGCATCCTGCGGCTTTGCCGCCTGGATCTGGTCCTGCACCGGCTTGGGCAGCGCCTGCAACTTGTCGAGGAAGGCGTTCTGGTTGGCGTACATCTGCTCCAGCATCGGGAAGAAGGGGGCAGGGCCGCCGCAACCGCCGATCAGCGCCGGCGGCAGGTCCGACGCGCCGTGGATCAGGAACTCGCGGAATTCGAAGCTGATCTTGCCCGGCGCGACATAGTTCTTCATCAGCGGCGCGAAGCCCTCGGTCGCCAGCGCGCGGCAGGCCGGGCACAGGCGCGAGCCATATTCCACCACCTTGATCGGCGCATTGGGGTTGCCGACGACATAGCCTTCGGGCGTCTTCGACACGACGTCGGTCCACTGCTTGCCGGCGGGCGGCGCGGTGGCGGCGACGGGGGCGGCGGGCGCGCTGTCATTGCCCCCGCCGCTCTGGCCCGAACAGGCGGAGAGCGCGGCGGCCGCAAGAAGGGGGGCTAGAAGAAGGGGCGCGAACTTCATGGTGGCTCCTGGCATTTACTTGGCGCCGGCGGCGCGAAGGGCGGGTTCGAGCTGGACCCAGGTGGCGTTGGGGATCAGCTTGCCGTTGATGTAGAAACTGGGCGTGCCGGTGACCTCGGCCGGCACCGAGTCGCTGAGCTTCAGCAGCCGGTCGACCGCCTTCTGGTCGGCGAAACAGGCATTGATCGCGCCCGGGGTCAGTCCGCGCGCGGTCAGGATCGCGGTCAGCCCGGCCCCATCGGCCAGCTGGCGCACCGCGACCAGATTGGGCAGCTTCTCCAGCCGCTCGGCCTGGGCCTGGGCATAGTCCGCGCCCTTCTTGAACCACTGGTCCTGCGCGGCGAAGACCGCCCGATGCGCCCCCGCGAAGCCGCGCGGCCCGGCGCAGCGCGTCAGGATCGCCGCGCCCAGGTCGAGCGGATCGCGGACCATGTGCCGCACCTCCAGGCTGGTCGAGCCCGAGCGGATCATGCGGTTGGTCAGCACCGGCTCCGACTCGGCGCTGAAATGCGCGCAATGCGGACAGGTATAGCTGGCCCATTCGCGCAGCTTCACCCGCGCGGCGGGATTGCCGATCACATAGGCGCCGTCCGCGTTCATCGTCGCGGTCCTCGACCAGTCGCGCACCGGCGCGGCGCCGGCCAGCGTCAGGGGCAGGGCGAGCAAGGCAAGCGCAACGGGCAACAGACGCATCAGGACACCCTTGGTAGGCCCCGGGTCGCGGCGACACCGGCGGCAAGCGATTCGAGCACGGCACGCAGTTCGGGATCGGCGATCGCCTTCAGCCCCTCGCCCATCTCGACCGGCACGGCGCGCGGCTGGAGCGAGGCGGGGGCGCGGCGCGGCACGGGCGCGGCGATCTCGCCCTGGCGGATCGTCACCCGGGCGATGGCGGCATAGCCGAAGAAGCGGTTCACCCGCTCGACGATCTCGGGAATGACATGCTGCATCATCGGCGCATGCGCGCCGCGCACGCACAGGGTCAGCGTGCCGTCCTGCTTCTGCCCGACGGGGAAGCGGATCGATTCGGGCATCGAGGCGCGGGCGAGTCGCTCGCCGACGATTTCCGGCCAGCGGCTGACGATCGAGGACTGGACGAAGCCGAAGCGGCGGAACGCCGCGCCGCCGATCGCGGGCAGCAGTTCGGACACCGCGCGCGAGCGGTTGGACCGTTCGGCCTCCGGCCTGGCCTTCATGGCCTTGGGAGGCTTGGCGGTTTTCGGGGGACTTCCGGCCGGGGGCGTGCCGGGATGCTTGCTCATGGCGTGTCCCATGCCATAGGCGGGCGGTGAACGCCAAGCGCTCTTCGATCGCCGACCGGTTGCTCGACTGGTATGATGCGCACGCCCGCGACCTGCCGTGGCGCGCGAAACCGGGCGAGACGCCCGATCCCTATCGCGTCTGGCTGTCGGAGGTGATGCTCCAGCAGACCACGGTCGCGGCGGTCGCACCGCGTTTCCGCGAATGGACCGAACGCTGGCCCAGCGTCGAGGCGCTGGCGGCCGCGCCGGACGAGGCGATCATGGCCGCCTGGGCGGGGTTGGGCTATTATGCCCGCGCCCGCAACCTGGTGAAGGCGGCGCGGGCGGTGGCGGCGGCGGGCGGGTTCCCGCGCACCGAGGCGGGGCTGCTCGAACTGCCGGGACTGGGCGCCTATACGGCGGCGGCGGTGGCGGCGATCGCGTTCGGCGAGCGGGCGGTGGTGGTCGACGCCAATGTCGAGCGGGTGGTGGCGCGGCTGTTCGCGATCGACACGCCGCTGCCAGCGGCGCGGCCGGCGATCCGGGGGGCGACCGACCGGATCACCCCGGACGCGCGCGCCGGCGACTTCGCGCAAGCGATGATGGACCTGGGCGCGACGCTCTGCACCGTGCGCAAGCCGCGCTGCCTGCTCTGCCCGTTGCGCGAATCCTGCGAGGCCTTTGCGGCGGGCGATCCCGCGCGCCTGCCGGTCAAGGCGGCGAAGAAGGCCAAGCCGCGCCGCCAGGGCACGATCTTCTGGCTGGAACGTCGGAAGGGCACGCGCTCGGTCTGGCTGGTGCGGCGGCCCGACAGGGGCCTGCTCGGCGGGATGCGCGCGCTGCCGACCGGTCCCTGGACCGATCCGGCGCCCGCGCTGGCGGAGGCACCCGCCGCGATCAACTGGCGGATGCTGGAGGGCAAGGTCGAACATGGCTTCACCCATTTCGACCTGACGCTGGCGCTTGCGGTCGGGCGCGGCGAGGCGCAGGGCGCGGGCGAATGGTGGCCGGTCGCCGATCTCGCCGCCGCCGGCCTGCCGACGCTGTTCGCCAAGGCGGCGCAGGCGGTCATGGCGGCGGAGGCCTTGGATGATGGGAGCATGACGTGACCGGGATGATCCGCCTGCTTCCCCTGCTGCTGACGCTCGCCGCGCCGGCCGTGGCACAGACATCGCCGACCGGCCCGGCGCCGGCCCGGCCGCTGCTCGCCGATACGCAGGCCGTGTTCGACTCCTATGTCCGCGAGGGTCGGATGCCGGGGATCGTCGGCGCGTTCGGGCGCGGCGACTCGGCGACCTTGTTCGTGACCGCGGGGCGGATCGCCGATACGCCCGCTGCGCCCGCCGCCGGTCCGGACACGCTCTGGCGCATCTATTCGATGACCAAGCCGATCACCGGCATGGCGGTGATGAAGCTGGTCGGGGAGGGGCGGATCGGCCTCGACGATCCGGTGGCGAAGTATATCCCGGCCTTCGCGAAGATGCGCGTCCTGACCCATCCCGACACCAGCCTCGAGTCGGTGCCGGCCAGGCAGGCGATCACCATCCGGCATTTGCTGACCCATACATCGGGGCTGGGCTATTCGATCAACGCGCATGGGCCGCTGCTGCGCGAATATGAGCGGCTGGGCCTGGTGCCGCTAGCGATCAACGCGACGGCCGAAGCCAAGATGCGCGCGACCCGTCCCGCGACGCTCGCCGAATTCGCCGACCGGGTCGCGACCGTGCCGCTGGTCGCCGAGCCGGGCACGCGCTGGCGCTATTCGATCGGGTTCGACGTGCTGGGCCGGGTGATCGAGGTGGCGAGCGGGATGCCGTTCGACCGCTTCCTCCGGACCCGCTTCTTCACGCCGCTGAAGATGGACTCGACCGTCTTCACCGTTCCGGCCGGGGATGCCGGCCGGCTGGCGACCAATTACGCCGTGATCGGCGGGACCCTGGCGCCGCTCGATCCCGGCCGGACATCGGTGTTCCTGATGCCCCCCAGCTTCCCCTATGGCGGGGCCGGCCTCGTCTCCTCGGCGCGCGATTACGACCGCTTCCTCCACATGCTCCAGAATGGCGGCACGCTGGACGGCGTGCGGGTGATGAAGGCGGAGACGGTGCGGCTCGCCCTGTCCAACCTGCTGCCGGCGGGCGTCGTCTTCGGCGGCGCGGGCATGGTCACCGGCGACAGGCCGGGCGCGGCCCAGGGCTTCGGCGCGGGCGGATCGGTGCGGCTGGCCGACGAAGCCGGGGGGCCGGGCAAGGGTACATTCGGCTGGGCCGGGGCGGCGGGATCGATCGGCTGGGTCGATCCGACCCGGGGAATCAGAGGAACGGTGATGGTCAATATCATGGGCGGCGACGTGCCGCTGGCGGCACAGGTCGGCGCGGCGTTGCTCCGCGATGCCAAGCGGTTGCACGGCGAATGATCGGCTTCACCGGCGGTCTGCTCGACCGCGCCGATCCGATCCGCCACGATCCGGCCCGCTTCGCGGCGGCGATGGCCGATCCCCGCGCGCGATTGCTGGTCCTGAACGATTACGCCCCCGCGATCGACGGCGGGCGGCTCGGCTGGGCGACGCTGGGCGACCGGGCGGCGGAGTCGCTGGTGCTGCTCGGGCTGGACGCGGCGGGCGTGCCGCATTTCGCCGCGATCACCGGCCGGCCCGCACGCGGCCGTTCGTTCGAGATGATCGCCGCGCTCCACGCGCTGGCGGCGGGCGAGGCTGCGACCTATGCGGCGGCGCGCTCGGTGCTCGACTGGCATGCGCGGCATGGCTTCTGCGCGGTCTGCGGCCATGCCACCGCACCGTTCCGCGCCGGCTGGGGACGGCATTGCCCGCATTGCGGGACGGAGCATTTCCCGCGCGTCGACCCGGTCGTCATCATGATCGCCGAGCATGACGGCCGCGCGCTGCTCGGCCGTCAGCCCGCCTTTCCGCCCGGCCGCTATTCGGCGCTGGCCGGCTTCCTGGAACCGGGCGAATCGATCGAGGAGGCGGTGGCGCGCGAAGTGGCGGAGGAGGCGGGCATCGCCGTCACCGATGTCCGCTACGTCGCCAGCCAGCCCTGGCCCTTCCCGTCATCGCTGATGATCGCCTGCATCGCCACCGCCACCAGCGACCGGCTGGCAATCGACACGACCGAGCTGGAGGACGCGATCTGGGTTCCCCGCTCGGTGGTGCGGGCGGTGCTGGCGGGCGCGCCCGGCCCCTTCGTACCGCCGCCGCCCTATGCCATCGCGCATAGCCTGCTGACCCGCTGGGCGGCGGAATAGCCAGTCGTTCCAGATGGGTAACGGGTAATTAACCTTTCCCCGGCATTAACGGCTCCAGCAACACGGGAGTCGGACATGACGAATTTCAAGCCATGGGCGATCGCCGCCATCGGCGCGGCGGCGATCATCGCGCCCGCGACGGCGCAGGCCGCCACCATCTTCACCGATCGTGCGCAGTTCGTCGCCCTGGGCGGCACGCCGGCCTACACCACCGATTTCTCCGGCGGCACCAATCCGCTGATGATCTTCCAGGTGTCGGGCGAGAACGGCGAGAATGTCGATCAGGTCGCGCCGGTGACCGGTATCGATGCCGGCACGTTCGGCAGCGTCAACGGCTCCGCCTTCGTCCAGGTGCTGGCGGATACGGCGATCACCACCGTCTTCAGCTTCACTTCGACCACCCAGGCGCTCGGCTTCGACCTGCGTCCCTATTTCCTGGGCGCGAGCAGCGACGCGGGCGAAACCGTCGGCTTCCTGACCGACACGGGCGAGACGGGCAGCTTCACGCTGAGCAGCCTGAACGAGGCCGGCTTCCTGGGTTTCAGCTTCGACACGCCGATCGAGGCGCTGGGCTTCTACCGCCTCGACAATGAGGGCGGCGCGGATGCCAGCACCGCCTTCGGCATCGACAATGTCATCGGCTATGCCACCGCCGTGCCCGAGCCGTCGAGCTGGGCGATGATGCTGGTCGGCTTCGCGATGCTGGGGGCCGGCGTCCGCTATCGCCGCCGCCGCGCCACCGTCGCCTTCGGCTGAACCGCATCCCCCGGCGCGCCGCCTGCCCGATCAGACGGGGGCGGCGTCCGGGCCGGCGCCATAATGGTGCCAGGTGAAGATCGCCAGCGCGCCGCGATGCGGCCGCCACGCCTCCGCCAGCGACCGGGTCAGCGCCTCGCTCGGCCGTGCGTCATGGCCCAGGATCCGGCCGATCTCGATCTGCACCGCCAGGTCGCCCGCCGGCCAGATATCCGGTCGCCCCTCCGCGAACAGCAGATAGACCTCGGCCGACCAGCGGCCGATCCCCTTCACCCGGACCAGCGCCGCGATCGCCGCCTCGTCATCCTCGGGCAGGTTGGCGAGATCGAGCCGGCCACTCGTCACCTCGTCCGCCAGGCTGCGCGCATAGCCGCTCTTCTGCCGCGACAGGCCGGCGGCGCGAAGGTCTTCGTCGCTGGCCGCCATCACCCGCGCTGGGTCGCCGGCATCGCCCAGCACTTCGTTCAGCCGCCGCCACACCGCATTGGCGGAGGCGACGCTGACCTGTTGCCCGACGATCGTGCGCAATAACGTCGCATAGCCGCGCTCGCGGATCCGCGGTTCCGGATAGCCGATGCGCGCCATCGCCGCGGCGATCGCCGGCTCGATCGCCCCGAGCGCGTCCAGTCCGGCGCGAAGCTGCTCGGCGCTCAGCCCCATGACGCTTGATCGCTGGCGATGCGGACGCCATGACGGCGGCGAAGATCTGGAGACTGCATGATGCCCACGCTTATCGTCACGACGCGCGAAGGGGAAGAACGCGAACTGGTTGGCGAATCGGGCCTTTCGGTGATGGAGGTGATCCGCGACGGCGGCATCGACGAGCTGCTGGCGCTGTGCGGCGGCTGCTGTTCGTGCGCGACCTGCCATGTCCATGTCGACCCCGATTTCACCGACCGCCTGCCCAAGATGAGCATGGACGAGGACGACCTGCTCGATTCGACCAGCGACCGCGACGCCACCTCGCGCCTGTCCTGCCAGATCCCCTTCACCGACGCGCTCGACGGCCTGCGCATCCGCATCGCGGCGGAGGACTGATTACCCCCGGCACGGCACGCTACAGCAGCGTGCCGTGCAGGATGACCAGCGCGATCGAGAAATAGATCACCAGCCCCGTGACATCGACCAGCGTCGCGACGAACGGCGCGGAGGCGCTGGCGGGGTCGAAGCCCAGCCGTTGCAGCGCGAAGGGCAGCATCGATCCGGCCAGCGAGCCGAAGGTGACGATGCCGATCAGCCCGGCCCCCACCGTCGCGGCGATCAGCGGCCAATGCGGCCCGTAATCATAGAATCCCAGCCCCTGCCACAGCGCGATCCGCGCCATGCCGACCAGCCCCAGGATCGCGCCCAGCACCAGCCCGGTCGGCAGTTCGCGGAACGCCACGCGCCACCAGTCGCGCAAGCGCACCTGATGCAGCGCCAGCGCGCGGATGATGAGCGAGGTCGCCTGGCTGCCGCTATTGCCGCCCGAGCTCATGATGAGGGGGATGAACAGGGTCAGCACGATCGCGCGTTCCAGCTCGCTTTCGAAATGCTGCATCGCGCTGGCGGTGAGCATCTCCGACAGGAACAGCGCGCACAGCCAGCCGGCGCGCTTGCGGATCATCGCGACGAAGCCGGTGTCGAGATAGGGGCGGCCGAGCGCGGCGACGCCGCCGAACCGCTCGCTGTCCTCGGTCGCCTCGGCGACGATCACGTCGAGCACGTCGTCGACCGTGACGATGCCGAGCAGCCGGCGATGCGCATCGACCACCGGCACCGCCAGCAGGTCGTGGCGCGCGATCTGGCGCGCCACGTCCTCGCGGTCCGCATCGGGGGCGATCGTCACCGGATCGGGCGGGGCGAGGTCGTGGACGATCGAATCGGGCTCGGCGGCGATCAGCCGGCGCAGCGACAGCGCGCCGGTCAGCCGGCCGGCGGGGTCGAGCAGGTAGAGCGCATAGATGGTCTCGCGGCTGCGCTCGACGGTGCGGATATGGTCCAACGCCTGGGCGACGGTGATCCCCTCCGCCACGGCGACGAACTCGGTCGTCATCAGCCCGCCCGCGCTGTCGGTCGGCCAGGCGAGCAACCGGCGCAGCGACTGGCGGACCGGCGGCGGCAGCAGCGCCAGCACCGCCTCCGCATCGCCGGGCGGCAGGTCGGCGAGCAGGTCGGCGGCGCGATCCTCGGCCATGGCGGCGATCAGCGTCGCGCTCTCGGCGAAGGACAGGGCGGCGAGCGTGCGCGCCGCGCCATGATATTCGGGCTGTTCCAGCACCCGCACCGCATCGGCGGGGTCGAGCGTGCGCAGCATCGCCGCGGCGGCCTGCGGCGTTTCGCGGCTTAGATGCTCGGCGATATCGGCCGGATAGGGGGCGGGACCGTTCGCCGCCTGGAGAAAGGCAATGCCGGCCCGCGCGCCGGCGATGGGATCGTTCGTCATCGTCTCAACCTCGCCACCGCACGATCCGCGGGCGGGCGAGCCGGACGAAAGCTACCGGGCGACCACCGAGGAGCGTGCGGCTCTACTGGAACTGTCGCTGGACATGTTCTCGCTTCCGAAACGGAGTGACCGTCACTCCGAAGCCGGCCTCTGGTCCCCCGGGGCGGCTCTGTCAACCGGCGGGGCGGGATCGATCAATAGGCGCGGGCGACCGCGAACTCGACCGCCTCGATCATCGCATCCTTGGCGCGGCCGTCGGCGAAGCCCGCGATCGAATCGATCGCGCGCTGGCCGTAGTGGCGGGCGCGGGCCAGCGTGTCGTCGACCGCGCGCGTCTGGCGGATCAGGGTGACGGCATGGGCGAAGTCGGCATCGGTGTCGCGCCGCCCCTCGACCGCGTCCTTCCAGAACGTGCGGTCCTCGGCCGATCCGCGCGCATGGGCCAGGATGACGGGCAGCGTCATCTTGCCCTCGCGGAAATCGTCGCCGGCATCCTTGCCCATCGTGCCCGCATCCGAGACATAGTCGATCGCGTCGTCGACCAGCTGGAAGGCGATGCCGAGATTGCGGCCATAGGCGTCGAGCGCCATCTCCTCCGCCTCCGACCGTTCCGCCACCACCGCCGCGATGCGGCAGGCGGCGGCGAACAGCGCCGCGGTCTTGGCGCCGATGATGTCGAGATAGCGATCCTCGCCCAGGTCGACGCGCCGCGCGGCGGTCAGCTGGTTCACCTCGCCCTCCGCGATCACGGCGGAGGCGTTGGACAGGATCTTCAGCACCTTCAGGTTGCCGTCCTCGACCATCAGTTCGAACGAGCGGCTGAACAGGAAGTCGCCGACCAGCACGCTGGCGGGGTTGCCCCAGATGATGTTGGCGGTGCGCCGGCCGCGCCGCAGGTCGGACCCGTCGACCACGTCGTCGTGCAGCAGCGTCGCGGTATGGATGAACTCCACCGAGGCGGCGAGGCGGTGGTGGCGGGTGCCGGTATAGCCGATCAACTGCGCGCTCGCGAGCGTCAGCATCGGCCGCATCCGCTTGCCGCCGCCCGCGATCAGATGGCCGGCCAGCTCCGGGATCAGCGGGATGTCGGACTGCATCCGGCCGACGATCACCGCGTTGACGGCGTCCATGTCGCTGGCGACGAGCTGCAGCATCGGCTCCAGCGAGGGGGCCGTGGTCTTGAGGCGGTGGACGGTCGCGGTCATCCCCGCCCAAGTGGCCGTCCGCGCGCACGAACGCAAGTTTTACCGTCACACGAAAAACATGGAATCCGGAGGTCACATATCGCAAAGGGCGGCGGAAGGAGCCCGAGCCATGAACCCAGCCCCGACCCCGTCCACCAGCGACGATGTGCTGAGCGGATATCGCCAGTCGATCGACAATATCGACGCGGCGCTGGTGTGCATGTTGGCGGAGCGGTTCCGCGTCACTCAGGCGGTCGGCGTCTACAAGGCGGAAAAGGGCCTGCCCCCCGCCGATCCGGCGCGCGAGGAACGGCAGATCGCCCGGCTCCGCCGCCTGGCAGAAGAGGCGCAGCTCGATCCGGAATTTTCCGAGAAGTTCCTGCGCTTCATCATCGACGAGGTGATCCGCCACCACGCCCGCCACCAGTCGCAGACCCAGTCATGACCGGCTTCCTGCTGGCGATCGAGGGCGGCGACGGCGCGGGCAAGGCGACCACGGCGGCGGAGATCGTCGCGCTGGCGCGGGACGCCGGGCGCAGCGCCACCCTCCTGTCCTTTCCCCGCTATGCCGACACGATCGGCGGCCATGTGCTGGGCGACTATCTGGCCGGGCGTCTGCCCCATGCCGCCTCGCCGCGCGCGGCGGCGGTGCTGTACGCGCTCGACCGGTTCGAGTCGGCCGCGGCGATCGCCACGGCGGCGGCGGCGCATGACCTGGTGGTGTTCGACCGCTACATCGCCTCCAACATGGCCTATCAGGCGGCACAGGTGCCGGCCGAGGAGGCGCCCGCGCTGATGGACTGGATCGCGCGGCTGGAGGTCGAGCAGTTCGGCCTGCCGCGCCCCGACCTGTCGATCTATCTCGACACGCCCGCCGATGTCGCGCGCGACCTGATCCGCCGCAAGCGTCAGCGCAGCTATACCGATGCGACCTTCGACGCCTATGAGGCGGACCAGGCGCTGCAACAGCGGGTGCGCGCCAGCTATGCGGCGATGGTGGCGGGCGGCGATGCGCTGATCGGCCCTTGGTCGACGCTCCCGACGATCATGCACGGTCGGCTGCGCCAGCCGCGCGGGATCGCGGGCTAGTCTCCGGCGTTTGGAACGGGATGGACCGTCAGCCGCCGGTAAA
>NZ_QLJH01000025.1 GCF_003951315.1 Sphingomonas sp. S-NIH.Pt15_0812 | reverse complement strand
ATGGTGGTCTTGGGGGCGGGGGGCGTGGCCATGGTCCAGCGGCGTGGCGCGGCGCGTGCGGGTCGTCAAGTCGGGGCGGGAGCCTTCCGCCATGTCCGATCGTTGCCGCCGCGCCGTCGGAGCTGCCATCGTCCCTCTTCGTCCCTTGTGGAAGGACCTATTTTGGTATTAGCCCCGGCATCGATCATATCCACGGAGATTTGCGCATGGCTGACTGGTCCGCGATCGAAGCCCTTCCCACCACCACGCTGGTCGACCTGTTCGCCGAGGACCCGGACCGGCTGTCGCGCCTCAGCCTGGATGTCGCGGGCATCCATTTCGACTGGTCGAAGACGCATCTGACCGCCGAGGCGATCGCGGCGTTTGAGGCGCTGGCCAAGGCGCAGGACCTCGCCGGCAAGCGCGACGCCCTGTTCGGCGGCGCGGTGGTGAACGTGACCGAGAACCGCTCGGTCGAACACACCGCCGAGCGCGGCGAGGGCAAGGCGGAAAGCGTCGCCATCGCGCGCCAGAGCCACCAGCGGATGCGCGCGCTGATCGATGCGATCGAGGCGGAGGCGTTCGGCCCGGTGCGCAGCATCCTGCATGTCGGCATCGGCGGATCGGCGCTGGGGCCGGACCTGCTGGTCGATGCGCTGGGCCGCGAGGACAGCCGCTACGACGTCGCGATCGTCTCCAATGTCGATGGCGTCGCGTTGGAGGATGCGTTCCGCCGCTTCGATCCCGCGACCACGCTGCTGGTCGTCGCCTCCAAGACCTTCACCACCACCGAGACGATGCTGAACGCGCAGTCCGCATTGCAATGGATGATCGAGGCGGGGGTCGAGGACCCTTATGGCAAGGTGATTGCGCTGACCGCCTCGCCCGACAAGGCGGTGGAATGGGGCGTCGACGAGACCCGCATCCTGCCCTTTTCCGAAAGCGTCGGCGGGCGTTACTCGCTGTGGTCGACGATCGGCTTCCCGGCGGCGATCGCGCTCGGCTGGGACCGGTTCGAGGAATTGCTGGAGGGGGCCGCGGAGATGGACCGGCATTTCCGCCTGTCCGCGCTGCACGAGAATGCGCCGGCGATCGCGGCATTCGCCGATCTCTACTACACCCAGGTCCGCGGCGCGGAGACGCGCGCGCCCTTCGCCTATGACCAGCGGCTGCGCCTGCTGCCCAGCTATCTCCAGCAGCTGGAGATGGAATCGAACGGCAAGGGCGTGACCGTCGACGGCCGGCCGGTCGGCCGCCCGACCGCCGCCATCACCTGGGGCGGGGTCGGCACCGACGCGCAGCATGCGGTGTTCCAGCTGCTCCACCAGGGCACGCATCTGGTCCCGGTCGAGTTCCTGGCGGTGATCGAGGCGGGCGATTCGCTTGCTCCCGACCATCATCGCCAGCTCCTGCTCAACGCCTTCGCGCAGGGCGCGGCGCTGATGAAGGGCAAGCAGGTCGACGATCCGGCGCGCAGCTATTCCGGCGACCGGCCGTCCTCGACGCTGCTGCTCGACGATCTGGACGCGCGGACGCTGGGCGCGCTGATCGCCTTTTACGAGCATCGCGTGTTCGTGAACGGCGTGCTGCTCGGCATCAACAGCTTCGACCAGTTCGGCGTCGAGCTGGGCAAGGAAATGGCGAAGGCGGCGGACAAGGGCGGTCAGGACTTCGACCCCTCCACCACCGACCTGATCCGCCGCGCCGGGTTGGAAGGGTAAGACTGGTTCGTTCCCCCGATCCGTTCCCCGGCCTTTGCCGGGGAACGGATCGGTCGGAAAGCCTTGCCCCCGACCCGCCCCCGCGCCATCTCGACGGGCATAAGCGGAGATGACGATGGCGGATTTCGATTACGACCTGTTCGTGCTGGGCGCCGGGTCCGGCGGCACGCGGGCCAGCCGGGTCGCGGCGGCGCATGGCGCGCGCGTCGCGGTGGCGGAGGAGTATCGGGTCGGCGGCACCTGCGTGATCCGTGGCTGCGTGCCCAAGAAGCTGCTCGTCTATGGCGCGCATTTCGCCGAGGACCTGCGCGACGCGGCGCATTTCGGCTGGGACGTGCCGACCCCTTGCGCCTTTTCCTGGACGCGGCTGCGCGACAACGTGCTGCGCGAGGTCGACCGGATCGAGGGGGCCTATACCCAGACGCTGAACAGCAAGGGCGTGACCATCCTGCCGCAGCGAGCGGTGGTCACCGGGCCGAACAGTGTCCGGCTGGCCGATGGCAGCACGGTGACGGCCGAGCGTATCCTGGTCGCGGTCGGCGCGCATCCCGCGATCCCCGAATGCCCCGGCCACGAACATGGCATCACCTCCAACGAAGTGTTCCACCTGGACGCATTGCCGCGCCGCATCCTGATCGCGGGCGGCGGCTATATCGCCAACGAATTCGCCGGCATCTTCAACCAGCTGGGATCGCAGGTCATCCTGGCCAACCGGTCGAACGACATCCTGCGCGGCTACGACCAGCAGATCCGCGACCGGTTGCTCCAGATCGCGATGACCAAGGGCATCGATTTCCGGTTCAACGCGGCCTTCCACGGCATCGACAAGGGCGAGGATGGCTGCCTGACCGTGCATCTCGCCAACCACGACCCCGTGGTGGTCGACCAGGTGCTGTTCGCCACCGGCCGCCGCCCCAACACGCACGGATTGGGGCTGGAGAGCGCCGGCGTCGAACTGGACGAACTGGGCGCGGTGAAGGTGGACGAGGACAACCGCTCCACCTGTCCGTCGATCTTTGCGGTCGGCGACGTGACCAACCGCATCCAGTTGACCCCGGTGGCGATCCGCGAGGGCCAGGCCTTTGCCGACACCTTCTACGGCAACCAGCCGACGCGGGTGGATTATGGCTGCGTGCCCTCGGCGGTGTTCAGCCACCCGCCGATGGCCGGAGTCGGCCTGACCGAGGCGGAGGCGCGCCAGCAACTGGGGTCGGTGAAGGTCTATTCCTCCGACTTCCGCCCGATGAAGAACGTGCTGGCCGACCGCAACGAGCGCGCGCTCTACAAGATGGTGTGCGACGGCGTCACCGACCGGGTGGTCGGCATCCATATGATCGGCCCCGACGTGCCCGAGATCCTGCAGGCGGCGGCGGTCGCGGTGAAGGCGGGCCTGACCAAGGCGGATTTCGACGCCACGGTGGCGCTGCATCCGTCGATGGCGGAGGAGTTGGTGCTGCTCAAGTAAAGCTGCGGTTGCGGCGGCCGGCGCAGAGCTGGGTTGCGTTTGCCGGGCGAGCGGCCTTCAATGGGCTCCTGTTTCAGGAGACCGCCATGCGTCGTGCCGCCACCGTTTTCGCTTCCCTCGCCGCGCTGGCGCTGCTGCCCGCCGCCGCGCCCGTCCCCGCGCCGCGCGTGGGCGTGGCGAGTTTCGAGCGGCTGCCCCAGCCGCTGCCGCTGCCCTATCATGCCGGCAGCGCCAAGGCGGCGGTGGCGCAGGCGCGGACCCGCGCGATCAAGAGCCACAAGCGGTTGCTGATCGACCTGGGCGGCAATTGGTGCCTCGACTGCCGGCTGCTCGCGGGCGTGATGGAGCTGCCGCAGATGCGCCCCTTCGTGGCGAAGCATTTCGAGGTGGTGACGGTGGATGTCGGCCGGTTCGACCAGAATCTCGACATTCCGGCGCATTACGGCATCAAGGACCGGTTGAAGGGCGTGCCGGCGGTGCTGATCGTCGATCCGCGCAGCGACAAGCTGCTCAACGCCGGCCGCGAGACGGCGCTGGCGGACGCGCGCAGCCTGACTCCGCAGGCGCTCGCCGACTGGCTGGCGGGCTGGGCGGCCTGAGGGCGGTGGTCCATGCTCCGGCGATGACCGGAGCATGGACATCCAGGCGTCAGCCTATCTGCTGCGACTGGGCGCCGCTGTCCGGTCGCGCCGGGCCCAGGATCGGCTTCTCACCCAGGGGCTCGTTGCGGAACACGGTGAATTCGCCGCGGCCGTCGATCGACGGTCCGCTCGTCCAGCGCCCCTCCGGCACCGATCCGTCGACCGAGGTCGCGTAGAAATTATAGTTGTTCTGCTGATCCTCCATCTCCTGCGGGAAGCTGTTGGGAACCGGCAGATTGGCGGATGGCCCGCCCAGTTCCTCCAGCACCGCCAGCCATTGCTCCTGGTGCATCGTGTCGCGCGCGATCATATAGTGGAGCATCTTTTTCATGCCCTCGTCTTGGGTCGCGTTGAACAGGCGCACCGCCAGCACGCGGCCGGTGCTCTCCGCCGCGACGTTGCAGTACATGTCGGCCGCGATGTTGCCGCTGGCATAGATGTGGCTCATGTTGAACGGCACGCCGTCCGAATCGATCGGCATCGCTGCCAGTCCCGAGGACAGCAGGTTCTTGTGGATCATGCCCTCGACCGCGTGACGGGCGTTGCTGCCGCCCATCACCGCGCCGACGATGCCGTCGGCCGCGCCCTGTTCCTGCAATTCGGTCGGCGCCTTGTCGAGGTTGAGGGCGACGGCGGTCGCCAGCATCTCGATATGACCGATCTCCTCGGTGGCGGTGTGCAGCAGCATGTCGCGATATTTCGGGTTGGGCGAGCGATTGCCCCAGGCCTGGAAGAAATACTGCATGCAGACGCGGATCTCTCCCTCCACGCCGCCGATCGCCTGTTGCAGCAGCGTCGCGAAGGCGGGATCGGGCTTGTCCACGCGGACGGGATACTGAAGTCGGCTGTCATGATAATACATGGTGCGCTCCTGGGATGGCAGAACCCGGTCAACGCGCAAAAGCCGATTGGGTCGGCCGAAATCGCGGCGTTCCTGATCGAGATAAGTGAGGTTTTTGAAGTACTTGATCTTGCTCAATCGATGCTTTGCATGGCGGGTGCGCCAGCTCTGCCTTGCATCCTGGAATGGCTTGGTCATGATGCGCGCCGCTTTGGGGAACGGCTTTATGCGTGGACAGATATTGGGGGTGGACCGGCGGACGGGCGAGGGGCTGGTGTCGGGCGACGATGGCCGGCGCTATACCTTCCGCCCCGACGACTGGGCGCATCAGGGTGAGCCGTCGGTGGGTGCGTATGTCGACTTCGATGCCGACCAGAACCAGGCGCGTAGCATCTTCCCCGTCCCCGCAGGGCCGCAGGCCGTGGCGCATCCGGCGGGCGGGGCGATGGCGGTGCCGGGCGGGTCGCTGTCCGACCGCAACAAATATGTGGCGGCGATCCTGGCGTTCTTCTTCGGGACGCTCGGCATCCACCGCTTCTATCTGGGGCGGACGGGATCGGGGATCGCGATGCTGGTGCTGACCTGCACGATCGTCGGGCTGTTCGTGACCGGGTTGTGGGCGCTGATCGACAGCATCCGCTATCTGGTCATGTCCGATGCGGAGTTCGCGGCGCGCTATCCGCGCACGGTCTGAGACTGTACGTCCTCCAAACGCACGACGATCTCGCCGGCTTGTCGATGGAGGGGAGGGCGGCCGCGCGGCAGGCACTTCCGCGTCCCTGCGCCGCCGTCTCTTTCGCGGATTCGCGCGGATGACCATCGGAGAGGCCCTGGCCGCCCCCTCGCGAGAGAGGGCGGGGGCCGATGCGTCAAAGGGTGGAAAGGACCACCCCGACCACCAGCGCTTGTGCCGCGATCGCCAGCATCGAGCTGGTCACGGTTTCGAACATACGCATGGCTGGGTCTCCATGCCGGAGACATATCCGGCAAGGGGCATGTGGCGATCATGTCGCCCTGATGCAATTTTGCAACAAGGCATTGCGGTTGCAGCCAACGCAATCCCGGCCGGGCGATGCGCGAGACACCGCCCGGCCACTATCGGATCACGCCGCGCCGAACACTCGCGCGAAGATCGTGTCGACATGCTTCAGGTGATAGTCGAGATCGAACTTGGCCTCGATCTCGCCCGGCGACAGGGCGGCGGTCACTTCCGGATCGGCCTTGAGCAGTTCGAGCAGTGACAGTGCGCCGTCCGACTCCCACACCTTCATCGCGTTGCGCTGGACGAGGCGATAGGCATCCTCGCGGCTCACGCCCGCCTGGGTCAGCGCCAGCAGCACGCGCTGCGAATGGACAAGGCCGCCCATCCGGTCGAGATTCTTCTGCATCCGCGCCGGATAGACCAGCAGCTTGTCGACCACGCCGGTCAGGCGGGCGAGCGCGAAGTCGAGCGTGATCGTCGCGTCCGGGCCGATATAGCGCTCGACCGAGGAATGGCTGATGTCGCGCTCATGCCACAGCGCGACATTCTCCAGCGCCGGGGTGACATAGCCGCGCACCATGCGGGCCAGGCCGGTCAGGTTCTCGGTCAGCACCGGGTTGCGCTTGTGCGGCATCGCCGACGACCCCTTCTGGCCGGGCGAGAAATATTCCTCCGCCTCCAGCACTTCGGTGCGTTGCAGGTGACGCACCTCGGTCGCCAGCCGCTCGATCGAGCTGGCGATGACGCCCAGCGTCGCGAAGAACATGGCGTGGCGGTCGCGCGGAATGACCTGGGTGGAGACGGGCTCGACGGTCAGGCCCATCTTGTCGGCGACATGCGCCTCCACCGCCGGATCGATGTTGGCGAAGGTGCCGACCGCGCCGGAGATGGCGCAGGTGGCGACATCGGCGCGCGCCGCGATCAGGCGGGTGCGGTTGCGATCGAACTCCGCATAGGCCTGGGCCAGCTTGAGGCCGAAGGTGACCGGCTCGGCATGGATGCCGTGGCTGCGGCCGATCGTCGGGGTCAGCTTATGCTCATAGGCCCGGCGCTTGAGCACCGCGAGCAGCTGGTCGAGATCGGCGATCAGGATATCGGCAGCGCGGGCGAGCTGCACCGCCAGGCAGGTGTCGAGCACGTCAGAGCTGGTCATGCCCTGGTGCAGGAAGCGCGCTTCCGGCCCGGTTCGCTCGCTGACATGGGTCAGGAAGGCGATGACGTCATGCTTGGTCTCGGCCTCGATCGCGTCGATCCGCGCAACGTCGAAGGGACCGGCGGCGGCATCCGCCGCCCAGATGCGGGCGGCGGCGTCCTTGGGCACCACGCCCAGCTCGGCGAGCGCGTCGGTGGCGTGCGCCTCGATCTCGAACCAGATGCGGAAACGCGCCTCGGGCGTCCACAAGGCGGCCATGGCGGGGCGGGAATAGCGCGGAATCATGGAAATCCTCGTCGTGCAATCGGCACGGCTCGCCGCGCCCGGCACGAGAGAGTCGTGCCTTTCGCGCCGATTAGCAGCCGGGTCCCCCCTCTGTAAATCCGATGGATCGGAACCTATATTCTGGATCACCGGTTGAATGACCGGCAAACAAGTTTCCGCTGCTTCATGCAGACCGCGCCAAAATCGAACGGCGCTTTATAATGGAGGACAAGATGCTGAAATATGCGATGCTTGCTTCGGCGATGATCGTTGCTGCCCCGGTAGCCGCGCAGACTGTGCCGCAGACCACGACACCGGCGTCAAATGCCCAGGCGCAAGCCACCGCTCCGGGTGCGACCGGATCGGTTACTGGCGGTGCGGGCGTGGGCGTGCAGGCTGATCCGGCAAATGGCGCTTCGGCCGGCGTCACGGCCGATGCCGGCGCGACCGCCACGGCGGCGCAGCCGTCGCAGATCGCGCAGGTCGTCGATCAGGAGTTCGCCTCCTATGACAAGGATGGCGACGGCGCGCTGAGCAAGACCGAGTTCGCCGCTTGGATGGACAAGCTGAAGGCCTCGACGCCGGACGCCAAGCCGATGCCGGCGGCCAAGCAGACCGCCTGGAACAATGCCGCCTTCAAGCAAGCGGATGCGGACAAGTCGGCCAAGGTCGACAAGGCCGAGCTGACCGGCTTCCTGAGCGGTTCCGCCAAGGCGGGCTGATCGCGACGGACAAGCGACGACATGGCGGCCGCTGGGACTATCCCGGCGGCCGCTTTCGTTCGTCAGATCAGCCCCTGTGCCCGCAACGAGGCATGGCCGTTCGCCCCGATGATGAGATGGTCGTGCACCGCGATGTTGAGCGGCTTGCCGGCCTCCACGATCCGGCGCGTGATCTCGATATCGGCGCGGCTGGGCGAGGGATCGCCGCTGGGATGATTATGGACCAGGATGATCGCCGCCGATTGCAGTTCCAGCGCGCGGCGGATCACCTCGCGGACATGGACCGGCGCTTGGTCGACCGTGCCATGGTTCATGATCTCGTCGCGGATCAGGATGTTGCGGGTATTGAGGTGGAGGACGCGGAACAGCTCGACGCCGCGATGCGCCATGTCGGCGCGCAGATAGTCGAGCAGCGCCTGCCAATTGGCCAGCATCGGCCGGTCCGCGACCTGCGCATGGAGCAGCCGCAGCGCCGATCCTTGCGCGATGCGGATCGCGGCGGCGGCACCCTCGCCCATGCCGTCGACGCGCATCATCGCCTCCGGCTCGGCGGTGAGCAGGCCGCCGATGCCGCCGAACTCCGTCAGCAGCGCCTTGGCCAGCGGCTTGGTGTCGCGGCGGGGAATGGCGAGCGCGAGCAGATATTCGACCAGCTCGTGATCGAGCAGCCCGGCCGGATCGGCGAGCAGCCGCTGGCGCAGCCGCGCCCGGTGACCGGCATGATCGGGAAGGGGATCGGCCATGCGCCCGTCCTATCCGCCGTTCCGCCCGGATCAAGGGCCGTATACGCTTGCGCCAGATAAGCGCTTCAACTCCCGCCCTCCGGCCTTTAAGAAGCGCCGCTCGGCAGGAGGATGACGCGCGCGGTGGAGGAGGAGCAGCATATCCAGCCGAATCGCCGCCCCTATAGCCGTCGTCGTCGCGCCGCCCTGGCCGGCACCGCGGTGCTGGTCGTCGTCGGCTCCGGCCTGTGGTTCGAGCGCCGGCCGATCCTGCGCCATTTCGTCACCGACACGCTGGTCCGGCGCGGAGTTCCGGCCCGCTATGACATCGCCGATCTGGGGCTGGGGCGGCAGCGGCTGACCCATGTCGTGATCGGCGATCCCGCCCGCCCCGACCTGGTCGCCGACTGGATCGAGACGCGCACCGATATCGGCCTGTCCGGCGTGTCGGTGCAGCAGGTGCGCGCCGGCCATGTCCGGCTGCGCGCCGAACTTCGCGGTGGCAAGCTGCGGCTGGGGGCGCTCGACCGGCTGATGCCGCCATCGTCGGGCAACCAGCCCTTCGCCTTGCCCCGACTTTCGGTGGACGTGGCGGACGCGCGCATCCGGCTGACGACGCCCGCCGGGCTGGTCGGCATCAAGCTGCGCGGCAAGGGGCGGCTGGACAACGGCTTTCGCGGCACGCTGGCGGCGGTCGCGCCCGACCTGAGGCTGGCGGGCTGCGCCGTGACGAACCTGTCGGCGGCGGTCGACGTGCGGATCGACCGCGCCCGTCCGGAACTGGTCGGCCCGGTGCGGGTCGGGCGGCTGGCCTGTGCCGACACTCGCGTCGCCGATCTGCGCGCCGACCTGTCGGTCGACCTCTCCGCCGCGCTCGACCGGTGGCAGGGGGATGCGCGGCTGACCAGCGCGGCGGTCGAGGCCAAGGGCGTCACGCTCGCCGCGATGCGCGGTCGGCTGGACTTCACCGGCGATGCCTCGGGCACCGGCGGGCGCGCCGACCTGCATGGCACCGGCCTGCATATGGAACAGGCGCGGGCGGCGACGGTGCGCCTCTACACGCGCTATGCGATCGGCCCGGCGGGCGTCAGCGGCAAGGGGGTGGTCGATGCACAGGACGCGGCGCTTGCCCCGGCCATGCTGGCCCGGCTCGACGGCATTCCGGCGCTTGCCGGCACGCCGCTCGCCCCCTTGCGCGACCGTCTGGTGATGGCCAGCCGGGCGGCGGCGGGTCGCTTCGACCTGCATCTGCCGTTCGCGGCGGAACTGCAAGGCGGAACGGGGGCGGTGACGCTGGGGGCAGGGCGGATCGATGCGGCGACCGGCGCACGGCTGACGCTGACCGAGGGAGCGCTCGGCTATCGATGGCCGGCGGGCGGGCTGCATCTCGACGGGCGGGTGACCAGCAGCGGCGGCGGCCTGCCCGAACTCGCGATCATGGCCCGGCGGCGCGCGCGCGATGGGCGGCTGACCGGCACCGCGACGTTGCGCGCTGCCTATGAAGCGGGGAATGCCAGCCTGGCCGCCACGCTGCTGAACTTCGCGCTGGGGGGACGCGGCGAGACGCGGCTGGCGACGGACCTCCGCCTGACCGGACCGCTCGGCGACAACGGCCGGATCGAGGATCTGCGCCTGCCGCTGGCGGTCCGCCGGACGCGTGGCGGTTGGCAGGTGGAGCCCGGCTGCGTGCCCGTGGGATGGCGGCGGCTCAGCATCTCCAGCCTGACGCTCGACCCCGCGCGCCTGAACCTCTGTCCCACCGGCGGTACGCTGCTCGCCGTGGCGGACGGACGCGTCGCCGGTGACGCACGGCTGGCGGCGACCGCGCTGCGCGGCCGGATAGGGCGGACGCCGCTGGCGATCGATGCGGCGGGGGCGCGGTTCGACGTGGCGACGCAGGGCTTCACGCTGGACGACGTCAAGGCGCGGCTCGGCGAGCCAGACCGACCGACCCGGATCGATGCGACGACGCTGACCGGGCGGATCGCGAACGGCGCGATCGCCGGCACGTTCACCGGTGGCGCGGGACAGATCGGCGCGGTGCCGTTGCTGCTGTCCGATGCGACCGGCAACTGGCGCTTCCGGGGCGGCGTGCTCGATCTGGACGGGGCGCTGACCGTCACCGATGCGCAGACCGACGCGCCGCGCTTCAAGCCGGCGGCGGGGCGTGATGTCACGCTGCGGCTGGCGGGGAACCGGATCGACGCCGCCGGGACGCTCTACGAACCGACCACCAATATAGCGGTCGCCAATGTCGCGCTGCATCACCTGTTGGACAGCGGCACCGGTGCGGCGGACCTGACGGTGCCGGGGCTGGTCTTCACCAAGACATTCCGGCCCGATCTGCTAACCCCGCTGACCTTCGGCGTGATCGCCGATGTGAAGGGCAAGGTGACCGGGGCGGGCCATATCGCCTGGGGCGACCAGGTGACGAGCACCGGTGCCTTTACCAGCCAGGGCATCGACCTCGCCGCCGCCTTCGGTCCCGCCACCGGCATCGCCGGCACGATCCGCTTCGACGACCTGCTCGCGCTGCACACGCCGCCCGGACAGGTGGTGACGGTGAAGACGGTCAATCCGGGCGTCGCGGTCAATGACGGGGTGATCCGTTTCCAGCTGCTGGGCGGGGTGCGCGTGCAGGTCGAGGATGCGCGCTGGCCCTTTGCCGGTGGCGCGCTGACGCTCGACCCGACGCTGCTCGACTTCGCGGCGGAGCGGGCGCGCCGCATGACCTTCCATGTCTCCGGTGCGCGCGCCGACCAGTTCCTCCAGCAGTTCGACTTTCCCAATCTCGACGCCACCGGCATCTTCGACGGGACGCTGCCGATGATCTTCGACGATCGCGGCGGCCGGATCGAGGGCGGGCGGCTGGTGGTGCGCGACGGCGGCGGCACGCTCGCCTATGTCGGGGTGCTGGGGCAGAAGCAGCTCGGCACCTGGGGCAATCTGGCGTTCCAGGCGCTGAAGTCGCTCCGCTATCGCAGCCTGACGATCAACATGGACGGGCCGCTGGGCGGCGACATGGTGACCGCGGTCCGCTTCACCGGCGTGCAGCAGGGGCAGGGGGCGAAGAGCAATTTCATCATCCGCCGGTTGCAGCAGCTGCCCTTCACCTTCAACATCCGCATCCGCGCGCCGTTTCGCGGCCTGCTCGACTCGGTCTCCACCTTCTACGATCCTAAGCTGCTGGTCGAGCGCAACCTGCCCGCGCTGATCGAAGCGCAGAAGCGCAAGGCCGAAAATACCGGGTCTGCGCCGGCGAAGGCGACGCCGCCCCTTTCCATTCAGACCCCCGTAAGCGAGAATCGGCGATGAAGCGTTCCAGGTTGACGACGATGCGAGCGATCACGATCTGTACGATGGCGATTTTGACCGGGGCGACCGGCGGCTGCATCAATGTGAACGCGCCGACCAAGCCGATCGAGATCAACCTGAACATCAATGTCACGCAGGAAGTGGTGTACCGCCTCGACAATGAGGCCAAGTCGCTGATCCAGCAGAATCCGGGGATTTTCTGATGAAGACCATGGCGAAGATGACGATGGCGGGCCTGGTGGTCCTGGCCAGCCTGTCGACCGCCGCCTGGGCGCAGCGCGATCCGGCCTATGCGGCGGCGCGCGCGGCGGGCGAGGTGGGCGAGCTGCCCGATGGCTATCTGGGCTTGGTCGGGAGCGGCTCGGCGGAGCTGCGTGCGCTGGTCAACGCGATCAACATCCAGCGCAAGGCGGCTTATACGCAAAAGGCGCAGGCGACCGGCGCGACGGTGGAGCAACTGGCCTTCACCAGCGGCTGCAACCTGATCGCGCAGACCAAGCCGGGCGAGAAATACCGCGCGCCTGATGGCGGCTGGAAGACGCGCACCGCCGCTGCGCCGGATCGCGATCCGCGCTGCGTGTAAGGGGGCGGGGCGACGTCGGGTCGGGGACGAAACGTCTCCCCGGCAGGGGGAGGCGTGGTCGGGCCGATCCAATCAGAACAGCCCCGGCACCTCGCGCTGCGCCGCGCTCGGCCGGGCCGCCCGGACCAGTTCGCGGCCGGCGGCGGAGAAGCTGGTCGCATCGCCGCTCCGCGCCGTGATCGAGGTGCAGCTTCGCCCGGCCAGGAAATCGAGCGCCGCCCGGGTCGAGGATTCGGCGGGATCGCCCATCGGCCGGCTCAGATCGTCGCTGGCCTGACAGGTGGTGCCGAGGGTCGATGCCAGGCCGGTATAATAGCCGCCCTGGCGCGCGCTGTTCTGAGTCGCGATGGCGACGACGCGCAGCCGGTCGTCGCATTGCGCGCGGTCCAGCGCGATCTGTCCGACCGGCTTGCCATAGGTGTTGGTGCCGACCAGCGCCATGCTGGTGCCCAGATAGGGCGACATGGCATTGATCAGCAATTCGCTGGCCGAGGCGGTGCCGCGCGTGCCGATGAAGGCGATGCGGGTCGGCGCGATCGACTGGGACTGTGGCGCGAAATAGCGGGTCTCGTTGTTCGACGATTTCTCCGGCCGGAAGGTCGTATAATGGAATACGTCCGATGTCTGGCGATTGCCGCCGAGCAGGTCGCCCGCCAGCTCCGCCGTGTTGATCAGGCCGCCGCCATTATAGCGCAGGTCGATGATGACCCTGGTGATGCCCTGCTCGCGGAAACCGTCGAAGGCGGAGCGGAGCTGCGCATCGGCTGTGTTGATGAAGGTGCGCAGGTTGAGATAGCCGACCTTCTGGTCGCCATCGTTGATGATCTGCACGCCGTAGCGGCTGGAGATCGGGGTCAGCGTATAGACCGCCTTGGCGATGCTGACGTCCCGCGTGCCGCCGTTCGCGGTCTGGAGGCGGAAGACACGGGTGGTGCCGGCCGTGTCCGGGCCCAGGGCGTTGCCGATGCCATAGGTCGGGTCGGCGGCGGTGATCGCGGCGATGCTGCGCACGTCGCTGCTGCTGGTGCCGATGCCGACGATCTGCGCACCGCGATCGACCCCGGCGGCCAGCGCGGGCGCGCCCTCGAAGCTTTCGGTGACGGTCAGCGCGCTGTTGCCACTGGCGATGCTGAGCCGGAAGCCGAAACCGGCGCTCTCGCCCGAGTCATAATAGGCATTCTCCTCCTTGATGGAGGCGAGATGGGTGAAATAGCGGTCCTTGGATTGGTCGCGCGCCGTCTTGGTCAGGGCGTCGATATAATCGTCGACGGTCGCATAGCCGGCCGGGCTGAGGCTGGTGGGCAGCGTTTCGGGGAAGAGATACCATTCGCGCAGCTGCGCCGCCGCCCAGTCCTGCCGTTCGCGCAGCGAACAGCCGCTGGCGGTCGGGGCGGGCGTCGCGGCGGTGCCGCCGCCCGCGCTGCCCCCGCTGGAGGTGCTGGCGTTCGACCCGCCATCGCCGCCGCATCCCGCCAGCATCGCTGCCAAGGCGAGCATCGCCCCGAACCGTTCGTGTCTCACGCGCTACTCCACCTGATCGGGGAGGAGGCTATTGCGGCCAAGCGGCCTTGTCACTCGCAATCCGCTATCGATCCGGGGCGATCTCGGTTGCGGTTATCCGATGTGTGCCGACGATCAGGCGTCGGTGGGGTAGAGCGCGGCCGCCAGCCGCCGGCCCTCGGCGCGCAGGACGCCCCAGGCGCGGGCGGCGGCGCGGCTGTCCATCGTCTCGACGCCGATGCCGCGCGCGTCGAGCGCCTCGACCAGGGCGCGGGGCGGTCGGGCCAGTCGCGCGCCGGTGCCGATCAGGATGAATTCGGGCAGCGGATCGAGCAGCGGCGCGATCGCCTCGACGGTCAGGTCGGCGATGGCGGGCGGAGCCCAGTCCATCGCCGTGTCCGGCGTCAGCAGCAGCGCGGTCGCGACCGTCACGTCGTCCAGCCGGTATCCGTTGCCCGAAAAGCCCCGGATTTCCGGCCCGGTGACCGGCTGGCCGCGATCCATGCGCATGATGCCGTTTCCCTCAGCGCTGACGCGGGACGATGCGCTCGGCATCGTCGATCTTGGTCTTGTCGGTCGTGCCCGGCTTCTCGCGGTTCGGCTCGGCGCGGAGACCCAGCGCGATCAGCAGCGACGACGACACGTAGATCGACGAATAGGTGCCGACCACGATGCCCAGGATCATCGCCGCGGTGAAGCCGCGCAGCACATGGCCGCCCAGCGCCAGCATCGCGACCAGCGCGAGCAGGATCGTCACCGAGGTCATCACCGTGCGCGGCAGCGTCTCGTTGACCGAAAGGTTGATGATGTCGCGCATCTCCATCTTGCGATAGCGGCGCATATTCTCGCGGATGCGATCGTCGATGACGATCTTGTCGTTGATCGAATAGCCGATGATGGTCAGCACCGCCGCGACGATGTTCAGGTCGAACTCGAACCGGGTCAGCGCGAAGAAGCCGAGCGTCATCAACAGGTCGTGGACGATGGCGACGATGGTCGACACGCCGAACTGCCATTCGAAGCGGAAGATCGCGAACAGGCCGATGCCCAGCACCGCCAGCACGACCGCCAGGATGCCGTGCTGGACCAGCTCGCCCGACACCTTGCCGGATACGGTCGAATAGCGGCTGAAGGTTGCGCCGGGGAACGCCTTGCCCAATGCGGCCTCGACCTGGCGGACGACGCGGTTGGTCGCGCCATCGTCCGCGCCCTGCTGCACCGGCAGGCGGATCGACAGCGCGCGCGGATCGCCGACCTGCTGGATCGCCGCCTCGCCGACGCCCAGCCCGTCGATCACCTGTCGCACCCGGTTCTGGTCGGGCGGGGAGGGGAAGCGTTCCTCGATCATCAGGCCGCCGACAAAGTCGACGCCCATGTTGAGGCCGCGCGTGAAGACCAGGCCGACCGCCAGGATCGACAGCGCCAGCGTCAGGCCGAACGCCCATTTGCGCAGGCGGACGAAGTCGATGTTGGTATCGTCGGGGACGAGCTTGAGGAGTTTCATGGTTCTGCTCGCCTCAGATGTTGATCGTCTTGGGCTTGGTGCGGCGAATCCACTGCACCACCAGCATCCGGGTGAAGGTGACGGCGGTGAAGACCGAGGTGACGATGCCGATCAGCAGCACCACCGCGAAGCCCTTCACCGGGCCGGAGCCCAGCACCAGCATGATCAGACCGGAGATCGCATGGGTCACGTTCGCCTCGAAGATGGTGCGGCTGGCCTCCTTATAGCCCAGCTCGACCGACTGGACGACGCTGCGCCCGCGCCGCCGTTCCTCGCGGATTCGCTCGTTGATCAGCACGTTGGCGTCGACCGCCGTACCGATCGTCAGCACGAAGCCGGCGATGCCGGGCAAGGTCAGCGTGCCGCCCAGCACCGCCAGCACGCCGACGATGACGAACACGTTGATGACCACCGCCAGGTTCGCGTAGAAACCGAAGCGGCCATAGGTCACCAGCATGAAGATCACGACCAGCGCCACCGCGATCGCCGAGGCGAGCAGGCCGGCGCGGATCGAATCGGCGCCCAGATCGGGGCCGACGGTCGATTCCTCGATCACCTTGAGGTCCACCGGCAGCTTGCCCGAGCGGAGCGCGATGGCAAGCTGATTGGCCGAATCGACGGTGAAATTGCCCTGGATATAGCCGCGCCCGCCCAGGATCGGCGTGTTGATGCTGGGCGCCGAGATCACCTGATTGTCGAGGATGATCGCGAAACGCTTGCCGACATTGTCGGTCGTCGTCCTGGCGAAGCGGCGGCCGCCCTGGCCGTCGAAGGTGAAGTTGACGATCGGCGCGTTGGTCTGCGGGTCATAGCCCTGCGTCGCGTCGACCAGCTGGTCGCCGGAGATGACGGTTGAGCGCTTCACCGCGATGCGCGCGTTCGGGCCGCCATCGACATAGGTCAGGATCTGCGCGCCCAGCGGCGCGCGATTGGCGGCGAGATCGGCCGGGGAGACATTCTCCTCGACCATCTTGAATTCCAGCTTGGCGGTCTTGCCGAGCAGGTCCTTCAGCGCCTGCGGATTCTGGAGGCCGGGCACCTGCACCAGGATGCGGTTGCTGCCCTGGCGCACGATGGTCGGCTCACGCGTGCCGAGTTCGTCGATGCGGCGGCGCACGACCTCGGTCGCGTCGCCCATCGCGGTGTTGATCGCCTGGTCCAGGCCCGCCTGGGTCGGCTTGAGCACGAACCGGCTGGAATCGACGACCTGGATGTCCCATTCGCGCTGGCCGGTCATGCCGGCCCCGCCGCCCGCCACCGACAGCAGCCGCTCGCGCGCCGCGTCGACCTGCGACGAGTCGCGGAGCATGAAGGAAAGCTGGCCGTTGCGGGTCGAGATGTCGCCGATCGCGATGCGCGGATTGCCGCGCTTCATCTCGGCCGCGATCTGGTCGCGCATCGTCTCCAGCCGGGTATTGGCCAAATCCTGCGTGTCCGCCTCCAGCAGCAGATAGCTGCCGCCGGCCAGGTCGAGACCCAGGTTGATGCGGGGCTTCGCCGGCAGATGCGCGGCGAGGTTGCTCGGCAGGATACCCGACAGGACGCTCGGCATGGCCAGCGCGACGAGCGCCGCCAGCACCGCATAGATCGACCAGACCTTCCAGCGCGGAAAATCCAGCATCAGTCGTTCGCCGGCTTCGCGAGCGGATTGACCACCTCGGCGATCGTCGCCTTGACGACGCGGACGCGCGTGTTGGCGGCGATCTCCGCCTCGACATACAGGTCCTCGACCTTGGTGACGCGGCCGACGATGCCGCCGGCGGTGACGATCTGGTCACCCTTCTTCACCGCCTGGATCGCCGTCTGCAGCTGCTTCACGCGGCGCTGCTGGGGGCGAATCATCAGGAAATAGAAGACGATGAAGACCAGGAACAGCGGCGCGAGGCTGAGGAAGCTCGCAATGCCGCTCGCGCCGGCGGCGCCGCCCGCGGTCTGGGCGTAAGCAGAGGGAATGAACATCGGACCCGTCATGGCTGGTCGGCGGGGGAACGCCCCCGCGCATGAAGCGTGGCCGCTACCATCCGGCGCGATTTATGGCAATCGTCGCGGAACAGCCTCCAAGCCGCTTGCATCCTGCGCCGACCGCGCGTAGGAGCCGCCCTCCGGTCGGGACGTAGCGCAGCCTGGTAGCGCATCACACTGGGGGTGTGGGGGTCGCAGGTTCGAATCCTGTCGTCCCGACCAATATTCTTCTCCACATCGCCAGCAGTCGAACCGCGTCACGGCCTTCGCCGTGTACGGTGCCTGCGCGATGTCCGACCATTTCGGTCCATGTTCTCCGCCCGACTGTCTTCCCGTTGTCAGACGGTCGTGCCAGTTTGCCGGCCACGACTCGGATGGGGCCGAGTCGCCTGGGGGTAATCAGATTATGGCGAGGATGACGCGCGTCCTGTTGGGCGCGGCGATGATGATGTCCGTGCAGGGGGCGCAGGCCCAGACGGCGACCGCACCGGTGCAGCCGGTCGCGACGGCCACGAGCGCGGCGACGCTGCGCACCGGCACCGAAGTGCCGCTCCGCCTATCGGAGGAGCTGACCACCAAGGGCAAGAAGCTGCGCGTCGGCCAGCGCTTCCACCTGGAGGTGGCGGAGCCGGTGATGGTGCAGGGCGTGACCGTGATCCCGGCGGGCAGCCCGGCGATCGGCGAGGTCACCGAGGTCACCAACAAGGGCATGTGGGGCAAGTCGGGGCATCTGGGCGCGCGGTTGCTCTACGCCACGGTCAACGGCCGGCAGATCCGCTTGAGCGGCGCGTTCGACGACAAGGGCGTGGCCGGCGGCGTCGGCGCGGTGGCGGCCTCGGCGATCGTCTTCCTGCCGGCCGGCTTCTTCATGACCGGCACCAGCGCGCGCGTGCCGATGGGCACGATCATCAAGGGATTCGTCGACGAGGACGTGCCGCTGGCGATCGCGACCGGCACGCCGCCGCCGCTCGCCATTTCCGCACCCGTGCCGGTTGCGAGCGGGCAGTAAGCATTGGGCCCGTCCGCCGGTCCGATCCGGCGGACGGACCTGTCGTTCAGCCCGGCAACAGGCCGAGCTGCGTCGCATAGCCGGCGAACAGCGTCGGCCAGGCGGCGGTGGCGACATTGGCCTCCAGCCGGACGCCGAAGCCATGGCCGCCCTGGTCGAAGGCGTGGAGCGTCGCCGGCCGCTTGCCCGCCAGCATCGCCTGGTAGAGGGCCAGGCTGTTGGCGATCGGCACCAGTCCGTCGTCGCTGGCATGGGTGAGGAAGATCGGCGACGTCTCCGCCGTGACCAGCCGCTCGACCGAGCCGCGCTGCCGGGCGGCGAGATCGGCATTCGGGCCGAGCAGATTGTCGCGCGATCCTCCATGGGTGAAGGGTTCGGCCAGCGACACCACCGGATAGATCAGCCCGGCCAGATCAGGTCGCGCCGATAATCGGTCGGCCGCGTCGACCGGCGCATAGGTCCGCTCGGCATGGCGGGTGGCGAGGCTGCCGGCGAGATGCCCGCCCGCCGAGAAGCCCAGGATCATGACATGCGCCGGATCGATCCGGTCCTGGCCGGCGCGCGCGCGGATCAGGCGCAGGCCGCGCTGCGCATCCTGGAGCGGCACGGTGGCGCGGTTCGCCCAGCCTTCGCCGGGCAGGCGGTAGAGGAGGATATAGGCGGTGATGCCGCGCGCGTTGAGCCAGCGGGCCTGTTCCTCGCCCTCATTGTCCCAGGCCAGGAAGCCATAGCCGCCGCCGGGGATCAGCATCACCGCGCTGCCATTGGGGGTGGCCGGGCGGCGGACGGCCAGGGCGGGGCGATCCACGCCGGTCACCCAGCGGTCGTCGAAGCCGGGCGACTTGGAGCGCTGGTCGATCTTGAGCACCGGCGCGCGCGACGGGTGGCCGGGCGCGGCGCCGGGCCAGAGCGGCAGGACCTCGCCCGCCTGGGGGCCGGTGGCGCCGGACGCAATCTGGGCCTGGGTCTGTGCCTGGGCGGCGGTCGCGATCAGCGGGGCGGCGGCGAGGCCCGCGAGCAGGGCGCGGCGGCCGAACGCCGGCAGTGGGTCGAAATCGGTCATAAGCGCCTCTCCAATAGCGGGATTCGCACCAGCATAGCGCCCGACCCCGAACAGCAAAGGGGCGGCGGTGCCCCAGGATTGCCGCCCCCGTTACCGTTCGTTCCGATGCGGGAGATCAGCTGTGGCGCAGCACCGAGGCGCGGCGGCGATAGCGGGCCGCGCCGCCGACCAGCGCGAAGCCGGTGAGCATCAGCGCCCAGCTCGCCGGCTCCGGCACCACGGCCGCCGCTGCGGTGGTGAAGCGGAAATTGGCGTCGCAGGGGTTGGGCGACCGAATACAGGCCTGATCGCTGTCGATGGCGCGGGTCAGCGCACCGTCCGCATAGCCGTCCGTGCCGTTGCGATAGCCGAGCACGACGTTGCTGGTGTCCGAGGTCAGCACCGCGCGATAGGTCTGGTTGGCGCTCACCGCCACCGAACCGGTGAAGACGGTGACGAAGTCGCCGAGCGACCGGAACACGAGGCCGGTCAGGCTGGTCGTCCGACCCTGCACCAGCACCGTGTTGTTCTGGTCGAGCAGCGAGAAGACCACCGAGCCGGTGGTGGCAGTGCGGCTGGTGCTGCCGAAGGTGAAGGCGAAGCTGGTCAGCAGATCCTCGGTCGGCTTGAAGCTCTGCTCGAACGCGCCGAAGGTGGCGATGCTGGCGCTGGCGGTGCCGCCCTTCACCTCGACCACCGCAGCCTGGGCGGTGGTGGCGGATAGCGTGGCGACGGCGGCGAGCGCGATGGCGGCGAAACGGGTCATTAGGATATCCCCCTTATGGATCGATGCTGGCCCTTTCGTTGCCAGCGCCATGTTGCAGTCCCAAGACGTTACGGCAGGCCCTTTGCGGGTAAACATGTCCGCTGCCATGACATCTGCGTCATTTTGGGACAGGGGCCGCCAGTGCCATCGATTCCAATGTCATGTCCCTGAAAAACGGTCGAATCGAAAATCGTCATGTCGGGTGTCATGAGGATTTGCCACGGCTCTGTCACATGGGCAGATTAACGACCTGTTAGGGACGTCGAGCGGCGTCCATCCGCCGTCCGGGGGAGTGCCGGGGCGGACCATGGCGACAGGGGGGTAGTGGGCGTGAGCACGAATTACTGGAATTTGGCCGGCGGCGACCTGTTTCAGGACTGGTCGAACACCAGCCTGATCCGCAGCAACGACGACTGGTCGAACGTGCCGTCGATCATGGGCTTTCTGGGCCGCGACGATTCGACCTCCAGGGCGGGGATCGATCCGCGCACGATCACGCTCGATCCCAGACCGGAAGCCGACGTCAACGCCAACCAGACCCGGCCCGACACCTTCTCGACCGGTGGCGTCGCCGAATTCGAGATCAGCAATCCAACCGTCGCGATCAAGGGATCGGGCACGGCGGACGCGCCCTATCTGGCGCTCTACCTGGATGCCACCGGCCGGCAGGGCGTGACCGTCTCGTTCAACCTGCGCGACCTGGACAACAGCGCCAACGACTCGGTGCAGCCGATCGCGGTGCAATATCGCCTGAGCGACAGCGGCGCCTGGGCGAACGTGCCGAACGGCTATGTCGCCGATGCCAGCGCGCCGCAAAGCGCGCCGGGCCTGGTGACGCCGGTCACGGTCGTGCTGCCCGACGATGCCAACAACGCCGCGACGCTGCAGGTCCGCATCGTCACCACCAACGCCGCCGGCACCGACGAATGGATCGGCATCGACGATATCCGCGTGACCACCAGCGGCGGCGGCGCAGCCTTGCCGGGCACGCTCAGCATCGCCGACGCCTCGGTGGTCGAGGGCGATGCGGGCACGCACCTGATCGACTTCACCGTCACCCGCGTCGGCGGGGCGAGCGGGGCGGTCGAGGCGGCTTACGCGATCACGCTGCCGGGCGGCGAGGGCGGCGCGGATGCGGGCGACTTCGCCGCGATGGCGCTGACCGGCACCGTGCGCTTCGCCGATGGCCAGACCAGCGCGACCATCTCGCTGCCCGTGCTCGGCGATCGCCTGCCGGAGCCGAACGAAAGCTTCTCCATCACCCTGTCGAACGCGACCGGCGGTGCTACGATCGACCGGGCCAAGGCGACCGGCACGATCCTGAACGACGATATCCTGCCGCTGAAGATCGGCCAGATCCAGGGCGAGGGCCATGCCTCCGCCTATGTCGGGCAGACGGTGGTGACGCGCGGCGTCGTCACCGCGGTCGACGGCAACGGCTTCTATCTGCAGGATCTGGGCGACGGCAATGCGCGCACCTCCGACGCGATCTTCGTCTACACCAACAGTGCGCCGGATTTCCTGGTCGGCGATGCGGTGAGCGTGCAGGGCGCGGTCAGCGAATATCGCGCCGGCACCGGCGGCCTGACCGTCACCCAGATCAGCGCGCCGACCGTGACGCTGGAGGGCTGGGACCAGGCGCTGCCCGACGCAGTGCTGATCGGCAAGGGCGGGCTGACCCCGCCGACCGGCGTGATCGACGATGACGGGCTGAAGAGCTACGACCCGACCACCGACGGCATCGACTTCTGGGAATCGCTGGAGGGGATGCGCGTCACGATCGACAATCCGCTCGTCGTCTCCAACACCACCAGCGACAGCTACAAGGAGACCGATGTGGTCGCCTCTGGCGGCGAGGGCGCGACCGGGGTCAACGATCGCGGCGGCATCACGATCGCCAAGGACGACTTCAATCCGGAGAAGATCCAGCTCCAGGGCAAGGCTGCCATCTATGATGGGTTCACCCCCAATTATTCGGTCGGCGACCACCTGAGCAGCGTCACCGGCATCGTCAACTATGCCGCCGCCCGTTACGAGGTGATCGTGACCGAGGCGGTGACGGTGACCCGGGACGTGACGCTCCAGAAGGAGGTGACGGCGCTGGCCGGCGACGCCACGCATCTGTCGCTCGCCACCTATAATGTCGAGAATCTCGACGCGTCGGACAACAAGTACGACGTGCTGGCGGCGGACATCGTCTACAACCTGCGCGCGCCCGACATCCTGGCGGTGCAGGAGATCCAGGACGCGAACGGCGCGCAGTCGGGCGGCACGCTGTCGGGCGCGCAGACCGCGCAGGGGCTGATCGACGCGATCGCCAAGATCAATGGCGGCCGCTACGGCTATGTCGAGATCGCGCCGACCACCGCCAATTCGACCGGTGGCGAGCCGAACGGCAATATCCGGGGCGGCTATCTCTATAATCTCGACCGGGTCAGCTATGTCGAGGGCAGCGCCGAGCTGATCACCGGCTCCGCCTATAACAACAGCCGCAAGCCACTGGTCGCGCAGTTCCAGTTCGGGGCCGAGACGATCACCGCGATCAACGTCCACCTGACCTCGCGCGGCGGCAGCGACCCGCTCTGGGGCGCGACCCAGCCGCCCGCCGATGCCGGCGACGCGGCCCGCACCGCACAGGCGGCGGGCGTGAAGGCGTGGATCCAGGAGCATCTGGCCGACGATCCCAAGCTCAACATCGCGGTGCTGGGCGACTGGAACGGCTTCGCCTGGGAGGATGCGCAGACCCAGCTGACCGACCCGGCCAAGGGCGGGGTGCTGACCGACCTGGCGACCGCGCTGCTCGCGCCCGAGGAACGCTACAGCTATCTGTTCGACGGCAATGCGCAGGCGCTGGACCATATCCTGGTCACCGGCGGGCTGCTGGCCAAGGCGCAATATGACGCGGTCCACCTGAACTCGCAGTTCAGCGGCGACCGGCCGACCGACCATGATCCGCAACTGGCGCTGTTCGATTTCGGCGCCAAGCCATCCGCCGATGCCGAGGCGGTGGCGCAGGTCGAGACGGTCCGGGCCTTTGACGACCCGACCCACGATCTGGGCTTCGCGCATCATGGCGGCTGGGGCTTCATGCCGACGCTGGCGGACGGGATGCACCTGGCCTGAGTTGACGGCAACGTCGTTCCTCCCCGCTGGGGAGGTCGTCGCGAAACCGGTCGCACCACCCCTGCGGAGGCCGGGGTGGTGCGGTGTTCCCGACAATGGCCGGGCGAATGGCGATCCGACGCGATCGGCGATAGTAAGGAGTTCCCGCCCGGTCGGTCGCGAACCGGGCGGCGGCGACGTGAAGGGTGGGTATGCGTAGGACCAGCGGGCCCGGGGGGCTCCATCTGCCGCAGGGACCGATGCGCGCCGCGCTGGAGCGGTGCCGCCGCCACCTGCTCGGCGCGGCCGGGTTCAGCGCGCTCGTCAACCTGCTCTACATCGTGCCGACGCTCTACATGCTCCAGGTCTATGACCGGGTGGTGCCGACGCAAGGGGTGCAGACGCTCGGCTTCCTGACCCTGATCCTGTTGTTCGCGCTCGCCTGCCTGGCGCTGCTCGACCGGGTGCGCAGCCGGCTGCTGGTGCGCGCGGGCATCCGGCTGGATGCGGACCTCGCGCCGCTGCTGCTCGACGCGACCATGGCGCGGCCCGAGGCGCCGGCCGCGCGGGCGGCGATGCGCGAGTTCGACGCGATGCGCGGCGTGCTGACCGGGCCGGGGATGCTGGCGCTGTTCGATGCGCCCTGGACGCCCATCTATGTGCTCGTCTGCTTCCTGGTCCATCCGTGGATCGGGCTGGTCGCGCTGGTCGGCGGGGCGATCCTGCCGGCCATCGCCTGGCGCAACGAGGTGGCGACGCGCGGGAGCATGGCCCGTGCGCAGGAGGTGGCGACCCGCACCTATGCCGCGCAGGACGCGATGCTGGCGGCGGCGGAGAGCGTGCGCGCCCTGGGGATGCGCCGCGCGCTGGTCGCCCGCCAGGTCCGCCAGCGCGAGGCGATGCTGGTCGCGCAGACCGAGGCGGGGTTCCGCGCGGGCGGCTATTTCACCGCGACCAAGTTCGTGCGGTTGGCGCTGCAATCGCTGGCGCTGGGGCTGGGCGCGCTGCTGGCGGTGGACAACAAGATCTCGGGCGGCGCGATCTTCGCCTCCTCCTTCCTGATCGCGCGGGCGCTGGCCCCGATCGAGCTGCTGATCGGCAATTGGAAGGGGATCGCCCAGGCCCATGCCAGCTATCGCGGCCTGGATGCGCTGCTCGCCGGTGCGCCGCTCGCGGCCGACGTCACCCAATTGCCGCCGCCGCGCGGCAGCCTGAGGCTGGAGGGGGTGACCCTGCTCAACGCCACGCGCGACGCGACGCTGCTCAACGCCGTGTCCTTCGCGGTCGCGCCGGGCGAGGTGGTGGCGATCGTCGGCCCCTCGGGCGCCGGCAAGTCGACGCTGGTCCGCGCGATCGCGGGCGCGCTGCCGATCGACCGGGGGCATGTCCGCATCGATTCGGCCGACCTGAACGACTGGGAGCCTGAGCGACTGGCCCGGCATATCGGCTATCTGCCGCAGGATTCGGTGCTGTTCGAGGGAACCATCAAGGAGAATATCGCCCGCTTCGACACGGAAGGGGCGGCCGATCGCGCCGCGATCGATGCGCAGGTGGTGGCGGCGGCGGAGATGGTCGGCGCACAGGACCTGATCCTGCGGCTGCCCGGCGGCTTCGACCACCGGCTGGGCCTGGGCGGGCGCGGCGTGTCGGCCGGGCAGGCGCAACGGATCGCGCTGGCGCGGGCGGTCTATGGCGATCCGGCGCTCTACATCCTCGACGAACCCAATGCGCATCTGGATGCCGAGGGCGATGCGGCGCTCAACGCGGCGATCGGGCGATGGAAGGCGGCGGGCAAGACGATCCTGATCGTCTCGCACAAATCGGGCGTGTTGCCGGTGGTCGACAAGATCCTGGTGCTGCGCGACGGACGGGCGGAGCTGTTCGGCCCGCGGGACGAGGTGCTGTCGAAGATCGCGCCGCCGGGCGTGCGGCGGATGACGCCACCCGGCACCGGCGTCGTCGCCAAGGGGGGCGCGGCATGAGCGCGCCGCTGGTCTTGGCACCCGAGGAGGGCGCACGCCGGAATCCGGCGATCGCCGCGCTGGGCGATCCGGCGCACGACATCCGGGTCGGGCTGATCGTCGCGGCGTTGTTCTTCGTGCTGTTCCTGGGCTGGGCGGCGATCGCGCGGCTCGATGCGGCGGCCTATGCCTCGGGCGTGCTCGAAGTGTCGGGCCAGCGCCAGGCGGTGCAGCATCGCGAGGGCGGGGTGGTCGGCGACCTGCTGGTGCGCGAGGGGCAGAGGGTCCGGCGCGGGCAGTTGCTGATCCGCCTGGTCGCCGCCGATGTGCGGGCGCAGGAGCGCGCGCTGGCGGCGCAGGCGGTCCGGCTGCTGGCGCAGCGCGCCCGGCTGGAGGCGGAGCAGATGGGCGCGGCCCGCCTCGCTCCGCCGCGCGAGTTCGCCGCGCTGCCGGCGGAGGACCGGCCGGCGGCGGCGCTGGCGCTGAAGCTGCAGCAGAGCGAACTGGACGCGCGGCGCGCCACGCTGTCGGCGCAGCGCGGCGCGCTCGGCCAGCGGGTGGCGCAGTCGGCGCAACAGGGGCGCGGCTATGGCACGCAGGTGACCTCCGCCGAGGAACAGTTGCGGCTGGTCGACCAGCAACTGGCGGCGCTGCGGCCGGTGGCGGAAAAGGGCTTCGTCTCGCAGACGCGGTTGCGCGAGCTGGAGCGGCTGCGCGCCGAATTGATGGGACAGCGCGGCCAATATGCCGCCAGCGTCGCCCAGACGCGCGAGGCGGCGCGCGAGAGCGAGATCGGTGCGCTGGAGGCGGAACGCAGCTTCCGCGAGCGGACCGCCGCCGATCTGCGCGACGTCGATACGCGGCTGGGCGACCTGCTCCCCAAATTGGCGGCGGCGCGCGACCAGCTTGCCCGCACCGACATCCGCGCGCCGGCGACGGGGGCGGTGATCGGCCTGACCGTCTTCACGCGCGGCGGCGTGATCGCACCGGGCCAGACGCTGATGAGCATCGTGCCCGAACGCGTGCCGCTGCGCATCCAGGCGCGGATCGGGCTGGACGATGCGGACGACCTGCACACCGGGCAACGCGCGCTGGTCAAGTTCCCCAGCCTGCACGACCGGACCCTGCCCGACCTGACGGGGACGATCACGCGCCTGTCCGCCGATGCGGTGACCGACGAGAAGACCGGCGCGGGCTATTTCACCGCCGAGGTCACGGTGCCGCGCGACCAGCTCCGCCGCCTGAACGTCGTGCGGGGCCGCGATTTCAAATTGCGCGCGGGGATGCCGGTCCAGGTGCTGGTCCCCCTGCGCAAGCGCACCGCGCTCGATTACGCGCTGGAGCCGCTGGTCGGGGCCTTCTGGTCGTCGTTCCGGGAGCATTGAGGGGAAGGGGCAGCCGTTCCCGCACTCTTCGTTCCCCGGCGAAGGCCGGGGCCCAGTTGGGGGACATAGGGGACGACGCGTATCGCTCCGTTACCTCCACCTTCCCAACTGGGCCCCGGCCTTCGCCGGGGAACTGGAAGGGAATAGGAAGCGTCCTCGGCCGCCGACACGACGTCTTTACGTCGCGGGACCCGTATCGTTCGAAAGGGATAAGGTCCGGGAGGTTCTGTTGCCCGGCCCTCCCGGTTGCCGCTGGAATCCCCTTCTGTTGCCCGGTGGGGTCCGACCGCGCTATTTTGGTGTAACGTCAGGCCGTGAGGCCCTCAGTTACGCCGCAATCGCGAGTGCTTCGTTATCGTTGGCACTTGTGTAATGGGCCGTTGCGGTGGTCCCATTCCGAGCGAAAACAGCGCCTTTCAATACACGTCGATCCTAGTTCGGCCCCGTCATTCCGGTCGCCCGAGCCATGGCTGAAAGCCATGGTCGACCGGCCCGAATGGTGGAGCCGCCGGGTACCGCCCCCGGGTCCGCTGCATCTATTCTACGCCGCGATTTATCGCCATAGCCGGCCAAAGCCGGCACCGACCGATATAGGGCGTGCGCGGGCACATGCAAACGCCTTTCGCTCGCCACAAATCAGGACCATATCGACCCGCATCATGTTGACCCAGCGTTCCCGTTACGCCCTGCGCTCCCTGCTGTTCTTGGCCACCGCCCCGGTGGGCAGCGCGCCGATCCCGATGACGCGGATCGCGGCGGAAGCGAACGTGCCGCGCAAGTTCCTGGAACTGATCCTGGCCGACCTGCGCGAGGCGGGGCTGGTGCTGAGCCATCGCGGCAAGCATGGCGGCTATCTGCTGGCCCGGCCGGCGCACCTGATCTCGCTGGGCGACATCATCCGCACGATCGAGGGGCCGCTGGCGCTGGTCCCCTGCGTCAGCCGCACCGCCTATCGCCGCTGCACCGACTGCAAGGACGAGGCGGCCTGCGCGATCCGCCAGGCGATGGCGCGGGTGCGCGACGAGACCGCGCGCATCCTGGACGGGACCAGCCTGGCCGACGCCACCGCCGAGCAGCTGGTCGCGGCCTAGGCTTCGAACGGGCCTTCCGCCGGCGGCACAAGCTGGTAACGGGGCGGCGATGGCCAAGCTCTATTTCTATTATGCGTCGATGAACGCGGGCAAGTCGACCAACCTGTTGCAGGCCGACTTCAACTATCGCGAGCGCGGCATGGCGACGATGCTGTTCACCGCCGCGATCGACGACCGGTTCGAGGCGGGGACGATCGCGTCGCGCATCGGCCTGACCGCGCCGGCCACGCCCTTCGGCCCCGCCACCGACCTCTATGCCTGTATCGACGACCGCCATGCCGAGACGCCCCTGTCCTGCGTGCTGGTCGACGAGGCGCAGTTCCTGAGCGGCGGACAGGTCGACCAGCTCGCGCGCGTCTGCGACCGGCTGGGCGTGCCGGTGCTGGCCTATGGCCTGCGCACCGATTTCCAGGGCGTGCTGTTCGAGGGATCGGCACGGCTGCTGGCGCTGGCGGACGAGCTGACCGAGATCAAGTCGGTCTGCGTCTGCGGCCGCAAGGCGACGATGAACCTGCGCGTCGACGCGGAGGGTGCGCCGGTCGTGCAGGGATCGCAGACCGAGATCGGCGGCAACGACCGCTATGTCGCCCTGTGCCGTCGGCATCATGCCGAGGCGCTCCTCCAGGCGGAAGGATAAGGCGATGCACGGCTGGATCATCCTCGACAAGCCGCTGGGCCTGGGGTCGACGCAAGGGGTGGCGGCGGTCAAGCGCGTGCTGCGCCAGGCTGGCCATGGCAAGGTGAAGGTCGGCCATGGCGGGACGCTCGACCCGCTGGCGACCGGGGTGCTGCCGATCGCGGTGGGCGAGGCGACCAAGCTGGCCGGGCGGATGCTCGACAGCGACAAGGTCTATGCCTTCACCATCCGTTTCGGCGAGCAGACCGATACGCTCGACGCGGAAGGGCCGGTGATCGCCACCAGCGCGGTGCGGCCGACGCCGGATGCGCTGGCGGCGGTGCTGCCGCGCTTCACCGGCCCCATCGCGCAGGTGCCGCCGATCTATTCGGCACTCAAGGTCGATGGCGAGCGCGCCTATGACCTGGCGCGCGCCGGCGAAGCGGTGGAGCTGAAGAGCCGCGACGTGGTGATCCGGGCACTGACGATCGAGGCGGCTGCGGCGGCCGGGCCGCTGGACGAGGCGACGCTGGTGGCGCATGTCTCCAAGGGCACCTATATCCGCAGCCTGGCGCGCGACATCGCGCTGGCCCTCGACACGGTCGGCCATGTCACCATGCTGCGCCGGGTCAGGGCCGGGCCTTTCGACCTGTCGGGCGCGATAACGCTGGACAAATTGAACGAAATGGGGCAGGCGCGCGCCCTTGAACAGATACTCCTGCCGTTGAGGGCGGGGCTGGACGACATCCCGGCTCTTGCTCTCTCTCCCGACCAGGCAGGGGCGCTCCGCCAGGGGCGTGTATTGGTCGGGGTGCATGCCGATGACGGCGCGGCCTTCGCGATGCTCGACTCCGCCCCCGTGGCGCTGGTCGACGTGATCGCGGGCGAGGTCCGTGTCGTTCGCGGCTTCAACCTCTGATTGAAAGGATGACGATGTCGATCACGGCAGAGCGCAAGCAGGCGCTGATCAAGGAACATGCCCGCGAAGAGGGTGACACGGGTTCGCCCGAGGTGCAGGTCGCGATCCTGACCGACCGCATCAAGAACCTGACGGAGCATTTCAAGGGCCACGCCAAGGACAACCATTCGCGCCGCGGCCTGCTGATGCTGGTGAACAAGCGTCGTTCGTTGCTGGACTATCTCCGCAAGAAGGACGGCGACCGGTATCTGGCACTGATCGCGAAGCTCGGCCTTCGCAAGTAATTCGGAAGGGCGCCCTCGCGGCGCCCTTCTCGTATCTGCCCGCCCGCAATTCGGCGCGGTGGGCATGGGGGCGACGAAGCGTCCCACACCGCCGCGGGCCGGTTAGCCCGCATCATAGGCCCCCGTCGCGATCGGCGCGGCGGGAGTGAAGGAAGCGATATGTTCGATACCAAGAAGGTGCAGATCGAGTGGGGCGGCAAGACGCTGACCCTCGAGACGGGCAAGGTCGCCCGTCAGGCCGACGGCGCGGTGATCGCGACGCTCGGCGAGACGGTCGTGCTGTGCGCCGTCACTGCGGCCAAGACGGTCAAGGAAGGGCAGGACTTCTTCCCGCTCACCGTCCATTACCAGGAGAAGTTCTCCGCCAGCGGCCGCATCCCCGGCGGCTTCTTCAAGCGCGAGCGTGGCGCGACCGAGCGCGAGACGCTGGTCAGCCGCCTGATCGATCGCCCGATCCGCCCGCTGTTCCCCGAGGGCTTCTACAACGAGATCAACTGCATCGCGCAGGTGCTGTCCTATGACGGCGAGAACGAGCCCGACATCGTCGCGATGATCGCGGCCTCGGCGGCGCTGACCATCTCGGGCGTGCCGTTCATGGGTCCGATCGGCTGCGCGCGCGTCGGCTACAAGAATGGCGAGTATCAGCTCAACCCGACCGATGCCGAGGTGCTGGACGGCGATCTCGACCTGGTCGTCGCGGCGACGCACGACGCGGTGATGATGGTCGAGTCCGAGGCCAAGGAACTGTCGGAAGACGTCATGCTGGGCGCGGTGGTGTTCGCGCACAAGGCATCGCGCCAGATCGTAGATGCGATCATCGACCTGGCCGAGCAGGCCGCCAAGGACCCCTGGGAGCTGAAGCAGGGCGACGACCAGAAGACGGTCAAGGCCGAGCTGAAGAAGCTGATCGGCAAGGACATCGCCGCCGCCTACAAGCTGACCGACAAGCAGCAGCGCCAGACCGCGCTGGGCGAGGCCCGCGCCAAGGCGAAGGCGGCGATGGCCGACCGCACGCCGCAGGAGCAGCTCGCCGCCGGCAAGCTGGTCAAGAAGCTGGAGGCGGAGATTGTCCGCACCGCGATCCTGAAGGACGGCCGCCGCATCGACGGTCGCTCGACCACCCAGATCCGTCCGATCGAGGCGGAGGTCCACTTCCTGCCGCGCTCGCACGGCTCGGCGCTGTTCACGCGCGGCGAGACCCAGACGATCGCGACCACGACGCTGGGCACCCGCGACGCGGAGCAGATGATCGACGGCCTGAACGGCCTGTCCTACCAGCACTTCATGCTGCACTATAACTTCCCGCCCTATTCGGTCGGTGAAGTGGGCCGCTTCGGCGCGCCGGGGCGTCGTGAAGTCGGCCATGGCAAGCTGGCCTGGCGCGCGCTGCACCCGGTGCTGCCGACCAAGGAGGAGTTCCCCTACACGATCCGCGTCACCAGCGACATCACCGAGTCGAACGGCTCGTCGTCGATGGCGACCGTCTGCGGCGGCTCGCTGGCGCTGATGGACGCGGGCGTGCCGATCAAGCGCCCCGTCTCCGGCATCGCCATGGGCCTGATCCTGGAGGGCAAGGACTTCGCCGTCCTGTCCGACATCCTGGGTGACGAGGATCACCTGGGCGACATGGACTTCAAGGTCGCCGGCACCAGCGAGGGCATCACCAGCCTTCAGATGGACATCAAGATCGCCGGCATCACCGAGGAGATCATGAAGGTCGCGCTGGCCCAGGCGCATGAGGGTCGCGCCCATATCCTGGGCGAGATGGCCAAGGCGCTGGATTCGACCCGCACCGAGCTGTCGGCGCACGCGCCGCGCATCGAGACCTTCACGATCGATAAGTCGAAGATCCGCGAAGTGATCGGCACGGGCGGCAAGGTGATCCGCGAGATCGTCGCCACCACCGGCGCCAAGGTCGACATCGACGACGAGGGCGTCATCAAGGTGTCGTCGTCCGACCAGAGCCAGATCGAGGCGGCGATCAACTGGATCAAGGGCCTGGTCGAAGAGGCCGAGGTCGGCAAGATCTACGACGGCAAGGTCGTCAACCTGGTCGACTTCGGCGCGTTCGTGAACTTCATGGGCGGCAAGGACGGTCTCGTCCACGTCTCGGAGATCAAGAACGAGCGGGTCGAGAAGGTGTCGGACGCGCTGTCCGAGGGCCAGGCCGTCAAGGTCAAGGTGCTGGAGATCGATCCGCGCGGCAAGGTGCGCCTGTCGATGCGCGTCGTCGACCAGGAGACCGGTGCCGAGCTCGAGGACACCCGTCCGGCGCGCGAACCGCGCGGCGACCGGGGTGATCGCGGCGACCGCGGCCCGCGGGCCGGCGGCGGCGATCGTGGTCCGCGTCGCGAGGGCGGCGGCGAGGGCCGTGGCCCGCGTCGCGACCGCGGCGACCGGGGCGGCGAGCGGTCCGGCGAGCGGGGCGAGGGGCGTGGTCCCCGCCGCGAGCGCGAGGGCGGCGAGGACGGCCCGGCGCCGTTCGCTCCGGCCTTCCTGACCGGCGATCGCGACTGATCGTCCCCAATCCGTCACGGGGGCCGGGTGACCGCGCCTCCGGACAGGACAAACAAAAAGCGACCGTACGGGCCTTCCGTGCGGTCGCTTTTTGCATGACGGGGCCGTTAGCGTTCGCCGAGCGGATCGCACCATATTGAAGGCGAATTGCGATAAAATCTTCGTTGCAACAACTTGGCGGCTGGATTAGCCGGCCCTCGGCTTAGAATGTTCCAAGCGTGTCGTGCTTTCCCTTTCAAGTCTCCGTCCGGATCGCCGAACCATGGTGCCGCAAGCCGTTCTGCCATTGCTGATGAACATGCTGACGGCGTCGCTGTTCGGCATCAGCTTCGTGGTCATCGCCTGCCTCAATCCCGGCGCGCGGCGGATCGGCTGGATCGCGGCCAGCTATGGTTTGGGCGTGCTGGAGCCGGCCGCGCACCTGGTCGTGGCGGCGGGGGGCTCGATGACGCTGTGGGATCGGCTCGGATCGTGCGGCTTCCTGATCGGCTTGACCCTGACGGCCCCGGCGCTGTCCATCTTCCACCAACGCCGTCCCATGTGGCGCGGCTTCGCGCTGATCGTGGGGGCGGGCCTGACCTATTTCACGCTGCTGCGACCCTTGAGCGGGGAGGGGCTGGGGCACCGGCTGATCTTCCAGTCCTTCTTCACCGCCAGCATGACGCTGTGCGCGGTCACCATATGGCGCGATGCGCCACGCTCGGCGATGAACCGGGTGCTGGTCGGCGTGTTCCTGGTCACCGGGCTGCATTTCCTGGTGAAACCGTTCCTGGCCGATCCGCTCGGCTTCGCGGGGGACCAGGACTATCTCGAATCCCTCTATGCGGTCATCTCGCAGGCGAGCACGGGGGTGCTGCTGGTCGCGGCCGGGCTGATGATCCTGATCGCGGTCCTGCAGTCGATCGTGAAGACGCATCACGACCAGGCCCGCGTCGATCCGCTGACCGGCCTCCCCAATCGTCGCGCGCTCGAGGAGGCGTTCGACCGCTGCGTCGATCCCGCCCGCCGCCGGCCGGGCCGGGTGACGATGGCGATCGCCATCCTCGATCTCGATCATTTCAAGAGCATCAACGACCGACTGGGCCATGACGGCGGCGATGCCGCGCTGCGGCGGATCGCGCGCTGCCTTGATGCATCACGGCCGGATCTGGTGGTGCCGGCGCGTCTGGGCGGCGAGGAATTCGTATTGTTGATGCCCGATCATGACGCGGAGACGGCGCGCGTGGTGTGCGAGGACATTCGCCGCATCATCGCCGCGTTGAAACTGCCCGATCTGCCGGGCCTGTCGGTCAGCATCGGGCTGACGACCCTGGGTGCCGGAGAAACGCTGGCGGCCGCGCTCCGTCGCGCCGACCAGGCCTTGTACGAGGCCAAGGCGGCGGGTCGCGACCGATGCGTCTTGGCCAAGACGCGGGAGCCGGTTCCCGTGCGCCCCCGTCTCGCCATGGTCGGCGCGCGCGCCTAGAACAGCGCGTCGTCGAACAGGTCGTCGTCCGTGTCGTCGCCGGCCGAGGCCACGGTAGCGGCGGCGATGGGCTGGCCGGTGACGGCGGTGTGGATCTCCCGCTCGCGCGCCATGGTGTAGCTGGCGACCAGCCGGTCGAGCATCGAGGCATGGAGGCGCGCCGCCTCGGGCGGCAGCTCCATATCCTCGCCCTGTTCGGCGATCTGGGTCAGCTCGCCCGCCAGCCGCCAGAGCGGCGCGCGCATTGCGTCGTTGCAGTCGACCCGCTCGATCGTCTCTTCCAGCACGCTGAGCGACTGGGCCGCATCCTCGCCGACCTTGGCCAGTTCGGTATCGATATGCGCCGCGCCCTCGTCGATCGTGCGGAGCGCGGCCGACAGCGCCTCGCCGGCATCCGATCCCGCCTGCCTGCGCAACTCGCCCAGCCGGGACGCACCGGCGGAGAGCGTGCCGATCAGCGTGTCGATCTGGTCGACCTGCCGATCCAGCACATTGGCGCAGTCATGGATATGCGCGGTGACGATCGTGAGCGGTCGGCTGTTGACGCCCGCCCGCATGCTGCGGAAGCCGGCATTGAGCGCCATCAGCTGCACGTCGCGGCGGGCACGGCGCATCTGGGCCAGCCGGCACACCATGCCGTCCGCCGCCTCGGAGGTCGCCGCCGCGATCCGGTCGACCTGGAGGTCGGCCTCGCGCAGCCGGCCGGTCAGCGTCGCCATTTCGGCGATCCCGTTCTTCAGCCGGTGGAGGAAGGTCTGGCCGCCGCCCTCCGCGCCACCCTCCGCCGGCCCGGTGGCGGCGACCGTGCGGCTCATGTCCAGCAGCTGCTTCGCCTGGGGCAGGATGCGGCGCAGGCTGCCGACCAGCCGGTCCGTCTCGCCCTGGAACTGGTCGGTCGTGTCAGTGATCTGCGCCGCCAGCAGCATGGCCATGCGCCGCTGAACCAGCAGCGCGTCCTCGCCCGCCGGCAACTCGCTGACCAGGCGCGCGGCGGCGGCGAGATGCTCCAGCCGCTGGCGGGCGATATCGCCGACCTGCAATGCGCCGATCGCCTCGGCGACATGACCGCGCACGGTGCGCGCCGCCGTGGCGATCCGGTCCGCCTGCACCGCCAGGTCCGCCTGATAGTCGCGCAACGCCCCCGCCTCGCGGATCAGCCGCTCGGGCACCATCGGCAGCACCTTGACGAATTCGGCAACCAGGTTCTGCTCGGCCTGGCGCGCGGCGGGCAGCGCGGCGTTCATCGCCTTCAACGCCTCGCCGAGCGCGGCGACATGGCTGTCGCTATGCTCGATCTTGTTCGTCATCTGGTTGGCGAAGTCGGTGAAGCCGCCGGTATCCGCCGCCACCACCTGCACATTCAGGCCATAGACGCGCAGCAGGTCCAGCGTCTTGCGGACATCGTCCAGCACGCCGATCAGGCTGCGGCCGCTGCGGCCGATCCCGTCCAGCTCGGCATTGCGGCTGCGTTGCAGCGTCGGCAACTGGGTCAGCGACCGCGCCACGTCCAGCAGCCGGGCGATGGCGAGTTGGCCGCCCGACCCGTTCATCGCCGAGGTCATGCCCTCCAGCACGGCGATCAGCTGCTCGACCATCTGATATTCGAGGCCGAGTGCGTTGCCGGCGGCGACGAAACGCATGTCCAGCCCGGCGGCGAGTTCGTCCAGTCGGTCGGCGATCCGGGCCAGCGGCGGCTGGTCCGCCGGTCGCGGCAGGACCATGTCCAGGCCCTCGATGGCGGTCGCGGCGATCGGCTCGCCGGTCGGCTGGGGGAAGGGGGCGGTCATCGCGTGCTGGCCGTCAGCAGGGCGCGGGCGATCTGGTCGAGCGGGACCACCCGTTCGGCGGCGCCGCGCGCGATCGCCTCCTTCGGCATCCCGAACACGATCGAGCTCGCCTCGTCCTGCGCCACCGTTCGCGCACCGGCCTCGCGCATTTCCAGCAGGCCGCGCGCGCCGTCATCCCCCATGCCCGTCATGATGATCCCCACTGCATTGGACCCCGCCGACCGGGCGGCGGAGCGGAACAGCACATCGACCGAGGGGCGATGGCGCGACACCAGCGGCCCCTCGCGCACCGACACGCAATAGCGCGCACCCTGGCGCTCCAGCAGCGTGTGGCGCAGGCCGCCCGGCGCGATCAGCACATGGCCACGCATCACCGTGTCGCCGTCCTCCGCCTCCTTCACATCGACCTCGCAGATCGAGTTGAGCCGGCGGGCGAAGGCGCGGGTGAAGCTTTCGGGCATGTGCTGGACGATGACGATGCCCGGCGCATTGGCGGGCAGCGCCTCCAGCACCTCGCGCAGCGCCTCGGTGCCGCCGGTCGACGCGCCGATGCACACGACCATCTCGGTGGTGCGGCTCATCGCCCGGCCGGCGGCGGGCGGCGGCAGCATCGCATCGGCGGTCAGCTTGGGCGCGGGGCCGCTGGGGGTGCGGGGGCTGCGCGGCGAGACGCGGGCATGGGCCGCGCCCTTCACCGTGTCGCAGATCAGCTGGTGCGCTTCGTTCAGATGCTCGGTGACGCCGACGCGCGGCTTCAGGATGATGTCGACCGCGCCGGCCTCCAGCGCCTGGAGCAAGGTGTCCGACCCCTCCTCGACCAGCGAGGAACACATCACCACCGGCACCGGGCATTGCTGCATCAGCTTGCGCAGGAAGGTGATGCCGTCCATCCGCGGCATCTCCACGTCCAGCGTGATGACGTCGGGCACGCATTCCTGGATGTGGCGCGCGGCGGCGAAGGGATCGGAGGCGGCGGCGATCACCTCGATCTGCGGATCGGCGGACAGGATCGCGGTCATCGCCTGGCGCACGCTGGCGCTGTCGTCGATGACCAGCACGCGGATCTTGGGCAGCGGCATGGATCAGGCTTTCTGAAAGACGGTGCCGGCCACGGTCTGGACCGGAAGGTCCATGCCCGCGATCGTTTCCGAATGGCCGAGGAACAGGTGACCGCCCGGGACCAGGCAGTCGAGCAGGCGGCGGATCACCTTCTCCTGCGTCGGCTGATCGAAATAGATCAGGACGTTGCGGCAGAAGATGATGTGCATGGGATCGCCCACGCCGTAGCGCGGGTCCATGAAGTTGAGCCGGCCGAAGCCGATCGCGGCGCGCAGTTCGGGAACCATGCGGATCTCCGCCCGATCGCCCCGCGCGGCCATCATGTAGCGGCGGCGGAGCAGCGCCGGCACCGGCTCGACCATGCTGGTCGGATAAATGCCGCGCCGGGCCGTCTCCAGCACCTCGGTATCGATATCGGTGGCGAGGATGCCATAGCCGCAGGGCTGGGTCATGCAGAACTGGTCGAGCAGCATCGCCAGCGTATAGGGTTCCGCGCCGGTCGAGCAGCCCGCGCTCCACACCCGGAGGCGGCGTTCCCCGGCCGCGACGAGCGCCGGCAGCACCCGCGCGGTCAGATAGTCGAAATGCTTGGGCTCGCGGAAGAAGTCGGTCTTGTTGGTGGTCAGCGCATTGACCAGCAGCTCCGCCTCGGTGGCGAGGGTGGCGGGATCGGCGAAGACATGCTCGCAATAATCGGCGACCGAGGCGAAGCCGCTGGCGCGCGCGCGCCGCCGCAGCCGCCCCTCGACGAGCAGGCGCTTGCTGGGCGGCGTCTTGATGCCGCTATGCTGTTCGATGAATGCGGCGACACGCTTGAAATCGTGCGAGTTCAACTCGCTGCCGGGGGCGGCAATAGGTTCATAGGCCGTCATGGAGCGTCTCGATGCTTCTCAAGGGAGAGGGCGGGAAAGGGCATCGCGTTCTGCGCGCCCGTGGATCGGGGGATGTCAGGGCGGCGTCACGTCCGGAAAGGAGAGGCGGGCCAGATCGAGCAGCAGGACGAAGCCGGTGTCGCGCCGCACCACCCCGGCCAGATAATCGACCTGCCAGCGCACCCCGATCTCCGGCGGCCGGCCGATCTCGGCACCGTCGAAGCTGACCACGTCCATCACCCGGTCGACCACCAGTCCCAGCGTCGCCGACCGGCCGTCCGCGTCCCGGACCTCGGTCACCAGGATGCAGCTCGACAGGCTCGGCGGGGCGGCCGCAAAGCCCAGCCGGACATGCAGGTCGATCAGCGGTACCGCCATGCCGCGCACGTCGAGCAGGCCGAGCAGCCAGTCCGGCCCCTCCGGCACGCGCGAGGCGGGGCGGTATTCCAGGATCTCGCGAACGGTGGCGACCGGCAGGGCGAAGGTCTCCGACGCCAGCGCGAAGACCACCGCCTGGACGGACCCGCCGGCCGGGGCCGCGACCGGGTGCGCGATCGCGGTCATGCGACGCGTCCGAAGGCGTCGTCGTCGCCGTCCGGTCCGCCTTTGTTGAGGTCGAGCGCGAAGCCATGCGCCCGCGCCTGCTGCTGCGCGACCGATCCGGCGCGAGCGGTCCTGGCGACGCTCTTTGGACCCTTGGTGGCGGGCCGGGCGACCGGGACGGAGCACTTGTCCTCGCGCACCCTGAAGAAGGCGGTGGCGGCCTGCAACTCCCCGGCCTGTCCGGCCAGCGCCTCGGAGGTGGCGTTCATCTGCTCGGCGGCGGAGGCATTCTGCTGCGTCACCTGGTCGAGCTGCTGGATCGCCTCGTTGATCTGGCCCGCACCGATATCCTGTTCGCGGCAGGCGGCGCTGATCTCGGCGACCAGTTCGGCGGTGCGGCGGATGTCGGGCACCAGCCGGGTCAGCATGTCGCCGGCCTTGGTCGCGGCGAGGACCGTTTCGGAGGATACCGCACCGATCTGGGTGGCGGCGACCTGGCTGCGTTCCGCCAGCTTGCGCACCTCGGCAGCGACCACCGCGAAGCCCTTGCCATGTTCGCCGGCGCGCGCCGCCTCGACCGCCGCGTTCAGCGCGAGCAGGTCGGTCTGGCGGGCGATCTCCTGGACGATGCCGATCTTCTCGGCGATGGTCCGCATCGCCTGCACCGCCCGGTCGACCGCGACGCCGCTGTCCTGGGCGTCGATCGACGACTGACGCGCGATCTTCTCGGTCTGGGCGGCATTGTCGGCATTCTGTTTGATGTTGGCGGCCATCTGCTCCATCGACGCCGAGGCCTGTTCGGCAGCGGCGGCCTGCTCGGTCGCGCCCTGCGAGACCTGCTCCGACGAGGAGGATAGCTGCTGGCTGCCCGAGGCGACCTGATCGGCCGCGCCCGCGACATTGACGGCGAAGCTCGACAGATTGTCGATCAGGGTGTTGATCGCATCCTTCATGCGCTGGTGATCGCCCTCGCACGCGATCTCGACGCGTTCGAGCAGCGATCCGGTGCTGACCAGGTCGAGCACGCGGTTGCCCTGGCCGATCGGCAGCAGGATCGCGTCCAGCATCCCGTTGATGCCCGTCACCAGCTGCCCGAAATCGCCGGGGAAGCGGTTCGCGTCGCCCCGCTCGTTCAACCGGCCGGCGGTGGAGGCGGCGATCAGCCGCTGGATCTCGCCGATAATCGCCTGGAAATTGGCGCGCAACAGCTCGATCGTCTCGTTGATGAACGCCTTCTTGCCGGGGAGCTGCTCCATCGTCGCGTCGAAATTGCCCGCGCCGAACTGGCGGACGCAGGCCATGGCCTGCTTCTTGGCGGCGATATGGCTGGCAACCATGTCGTTCAGGCCGCGCGCCATCACCGCGAAGTCGCCCCGGAACTGGTCGACGGGCAGGAACACGTCGATGTCGCCGCGATCATGCTCGGACGACATGTGCGCCAGCCGCTTGACCAGCAGGCTGGTCGGTGCGCCGGCGGCGTCGAGCAGGTCGTTGACCGCGACCAGCACGTCCCGCGCCTTGCCGGTGGCGGCCGACAGGTCGGCCCGCGCGTCCGTCCGCCCCGTGGTGAAGGCGCGTTGCAGACGCGTGATCTCGGCCGTCGCTGCATCGACATGCGAGGATGTCTTGAGCGACAGGTGGAACGACATGGGACGGATCCTTTACCGGAGCGGAGAGGGCGGCGGGGTTCAGGCGGCGGTGCGCAGGGGCGGCGGCGTCGTGGCCAGATCCTCGCTCGCGAACAGGCGGGCAGGGTCGAGCAGCGCGACGAAGCCGTCGTCGCGGCGCACGAAGCCCGTCAGGTAATCGACGCGCCAGCGCACGCCGATCTCCGGCGTCTCGCCGATCTCGGACATGGCGAAGCTGACCACGTCCATCACCCGGTCGACGACTAGGCCCAGCGTGGCGGGGCGATCGTCGGCCTGCACCACCTCGATCACCAGGACGCAGGTCGAGACGGTCGGCTCCACCGCGGCGAAGCCCATGCGGACGTGCAGGTCGATCATCGGCACCGCCACGCCGCGCACGTCAAGCAGGCCGAGCAGCCAGGCCGGCCCCTCCGGCACGCGGGAGGCGGGGCGATGCTCCAGGATCTCGCGGACCATCGTCACCGGGATGGCGAAGGTCTCCGATCCCAGCGCGAAGACGACCGCCTGCACGGCCTCCGTGCCCCGGTCGCTCATGCCGCGCGACCGAAGGCCGCATCCTCGCTGTCGGGGCCGCCATTGTTCAGGTCGAGCGCGAAGCCCTGCGCCAGCGACTGCTGGTGCGCGACCGTGCCGATGCGCGGGGCCGGCTTGGCGACGGCGCGCTTCGCGGGCGGCTTGGCCTTGGCCCTGGCGGCCGGCTGAGCGGCGCGGCGGGCCGGAGTGCGCACGCGTGCGCTGGCATGGCCGTCGCCGATCCGGAAATAGGCGATGCTGGACTGCAGCTCCTCCGCCTGACCGGCCAGGGTTTCGGACGTGGCGCTGATCTGCTCGGAGGCGGAGGCGTTCTGCTGCGTCACCTGGTCGAGCTGCTGGATCGCCTCGTTGATCTGGCTAGCGCCGACATCCTGTTCGCGGCAGGCCGCGCTGATCTCCGCGACCAGTTCGGCGGTGCGGCGGATGTCGGGAACCAGCTTGGTCAGCATCTCGCCCGCCTGGGTGGCGGCGGCGACGGTGTCGGACGAAACAGCGCCGATCTCGGCGGCGGCGACCTGGCTGCGTTCGGCCAGCTTGCGCACTTCGGAGGCGACGACCGCGAAGCCGCGACCATGTTCGCCGGCGCGCGCCGCCTCGACCGCCGCGTTCAGCGCGAGCAGGTCGGTCTGGCGGGCGATCTCCTGGACGATGCCGATCTTCTCGGCGATGGTGCGCATGGCCTGCACCGCCTTGGTGACGGCCACGCCGCTTTCCTCCGCGTCGCGCGCGGATTGGCGGGCGATCTTCTCGGTCTGGGCGGCATTGTCGGCATTCTGCTTGATGTTGGCGGCCATTTCCTCCATCGAGGCGGAGGCCTCCTCGGCGGCGGCGGCCTGTTCGGTCGCGCCCTGCGATACTTGCTCGGACGAGGAGGAGAGCTGCTGGCTGCCCGACGCGACGCTGACGCCCGCCTCCGTCACATCGCCCAGCACGGTGCGCAACCGGTCGGTCATGGCGTTCAGCCCCGCGACTAGGTCGGCGATCTCATCGTTGCTCTTGACCTGCACGTCGTTCTGCAGGTCGCCGCCGGCGATCGTGTCGATCGCCTCGCGCGCGACGCGCAGACCCCGCGTGACGACCACCGAAATCCACACCGCCCCGCCGATCGCGAGCAGCAAGGCCCCGGTCGCGATCGCGAGCAGCGACATGCGCGCGGAGCGGAAGGTCGCATCCGCCTCGGCCGTGGCGGCGGCCATCTGGCGCTTGTTCAGGGCGGCGATGCCTTCCGTGATCGTCGCCATATATTGCGCCTTCGTCCGGGCGGCACCGATCGTGATCGCAATGGCGGCGTCCCGGTCGCCAGCGGCGACGGCGGCGCGAAGCTGGTCGTTCAAGCCCTGATAGAGCTGGAACTCGTCCCGGAGCTTCATCCATTGCGGTCGGCCGGCGGCGCTGGCGCCATCCACGCCCGCCATGATGGCGTCCCTTGCCTCGCCGCGCAGGCGCAGCATCTTGGCATCCAGCTCGGCGGTGAACTTGGGATCGCTGCTCAGCACCACGTTCTTCTCCAGCCGGACGATCATGCCGATCTTGGAGTCGATGCCCTGTGACCGGCTGAGTCGCGCGGCCGGTCCGCTCAGCACCTCGTTCATCGAGGTGTTGAGCATGTTCATGCGGCTGACGCCGATCGCAACGATCACCAGCATCATGCTCACGAGCAAGGTGAAGGTAATGCCGAGTTTCATCTTGATAGTAGCGCGCATCACACGGCTCCTTGTTCGAATGTCTGGCGGGGGTGGCTGGTCATGTCAGGCTGCCTTGTCGAAGTCGGCGTCGTCGGCATCGCGGCCGCCAGCGGTCAGGTCGAGCGCATAGCCGTGGACGCGGGTCTGCTGCTCGGCGGCCGAACCGTGCGGGTCGGGCCGGGCTGGAACGGCCTTTCCGGTCCTGCGCGGCCGTGCCTTGGCGAAAGCAGCCTTGGCGGGGCGAGCGGGCATGGCGCGGCGCGCGGCAGGGGCCTGCTCCAGCCGGAAATAGGCGATGCTGGATTGCAGCTCCTCGGCCTGGCCGGCCAGGGTTTCCGACGTGGCGCTGATCTGCTCGGAGGCGGAGGCATTGGCCTGGGTCACTTGGTCGAGTTGCTGGATCGCATCGTTGATCTGGGCCGCGCCGACATCCTGCTCGCGGCAGGCGGCGCTGATCTCGGCGACCAGCTCGGCGGTGCGGCGGATGTCGGGGACCAGCTTGGTCAGCATCTCGCCGGCCTGGGTGGCGGCGACGACCGTGTCGGACGAGACCGCGCCGATCTCGGCGGCCGCGACCTGGCTGCGCTCGGCCAGCTTGCGCACTTCGGCGGCGACGACCGCGAAGCCGCGGCCATGTTCACCGGCGCGTGCCGCCTCGACCGCCGCGTTCAGGGCGAGCAGGTCGGTCTGGCGGGCGATCTCCTGCACGATGCCGATCTTCTCGGCGATGGTGCGCATCGCGATCACCGCCTTGGTGACGGCGACGCCGCTTTCCTCGGCGTCGCGCGAGGACTGGCGGGCGATCTTCTCGGTCTGCGAGGCGTTGTCGGCGTTCTGCTTGATGTTGGCGGCCATCTCTTCCATCGACGCGGAGGCTTCCTCGGCGGCGGCGGCCTGTTCGGTCGCGCCCTGCGACACCTGTTCGGAAGAGGAGGAGAGCTGCTGGCTGCCCGCCGCGACGGCATCCGCCGCCTCGGTCGCATCGCCGACGACGGCGCGCAGCCGCTCCACCATCGAGACCAGCGCATGACCCAGCGCATCCTCCTCGGACAGTGGCCGATGCTGCACGGTCAGGTCGCCCTCGGCGATCGTCTCGGCCAGCCTAGCGGAAGCGCGCAGGTTGCGGATCATCGCGACCAGTGCATGACCCAGCACGTCCTTGTCCGACAGCGGCGTATGGTCGACCTGGAGATTGCCGAGCGCGACCATGTCGGCCAGCGCCGCCGAGCGGCGCAGGTTTACGGTCATCGCGATCAGCGCCTGGGCCAGCATGTCGCGGTCCGACCGGGCGATGGCGGTGGCGCTCAAGTCGCCGGCCGCGACGTCGTTGGCGACCTGCGCCAGCGCGCGCAGATTGCTGGTCATGGTGTCGACGCTGCGATGCACCTCGCTGCTGAGGCCGCCATAGTCGCGCGACATGCCGGCCGACAGATCGCCCTTGGCGACCTCGGTCAGCGCGCCGGACATGTCGCGGAATGCGGCCTCGACGGCGGCGACGGTACCGTCCATCCGGCCGATCTCGTCGGCACGTTCGCGCTCCATCGGGTCGGCCAGGCCGCGCAGCCGGTCGGTGACCTGCGCGATCGGACGCGCGATGGTGCGGGCCATGACGATACCGATGGCGATCGCCAGCACGACGCTGCCGATCAGGCCGAACAGGATGGCATAGCGGATCGCCGCGAAGGCGGAGAGCTGGATCGCGGTACGCTCGGCGAGCAGGTGATCCTCGGTCGCGATCAGGTCGGTCACCTTTGCGCGGATACGGTCCATCGATGCCCTGCCGACGCCGCTGGCCTCCAGCGCGCGTCCCCGGTCGAGGCCGTCATTCTGGACCAGACCGATCGCCCTTTCGGCGACGTCGCGATGCCATTCGGCGGCGAGGTCGCGGATCTCGTTCAGCCGCTGCTGCTGCGCCGGATTGTCGACGGTCAGCGTGCGGACGTCGCTCCACCCCTGCGTGAAGGTGGCCTGGCCCTTGTGATAGGGGTCCAGAAAGGCCGGGTTGCCGGAAACCAGGTAGCCGCGATAGCCGGTTTCCTGGTTGATCATGCCGTCCATGATCCGGTTGGCGGCGGTGATGACCTGATAGGTATGGGTCTTCAGCAACGCCGTCGACCGGACCGTATCCGCTTCCGACAGGATGACGGCATTGGCCCCCAGCGCCATCACGATGATGCTGCCCAGGCACAAAGTGAATTTCCGAGAAATCGAAATATTGTTGAAAAAGCGCATCATCGTGATCCTGTTGGAACCATTATAGGCGACGGCCCGCATCGATCAGGCGCCCCGGTCAAAATTGACATCCGGTCAGCCAGCGCCGCCGTGGCGTGCAGGGTGTAGGCCATGTGACCGACCGTCCCGACCAGGCCGCGAACCTCGTCATCGGACGGGGACGTGATCTCCTGGCTCAGGCCAGCTGCCGCCATCGCGGCTAGCGCCTGTCAGACACGATCAAGCCCGCGCGACCGACCAGCGAAACCCCACGCCGCCGATCGCGGCTACCAGAAAGGCCATGATCGCCACCGCGATCATCATGGTGCGCGACGAGCCATAAAGCGCGTCGCTATCGACATCAGCCCGGTCCATCTGCCGTTAGGCAAGGCCGACGACCTGGTCCCCGAGCATGCCGACATCGGCCGTGACGACCGGTAGCCGGCCGATCGACGGCGCGCTCGCCTCGCTGACGCGGTCGGCCAGCGCCAGGGCGCGGACCTGGTCGTTGACCCGGATATCAGCCAGGCGATGGGACTGGTGTCGCAGCCAGAGCGGCCTGTCTGCGGCGTTGGCCGCTGCAAACCCGGCGTGCAACGGGCCTTGCCCGTCGTCACGCGCCTTCAGCGTCAGCGCGTCGAACCGGCGCCTTTCGTCCGGTCCGGACGCCATCACCATGTTCTTCTCCATGCGCACCGCCTTGCTGGCCTGGACGACGAATGTCTGGGCCAGGTCCAGCCGTCTCGCCGGGCCGGTGATGACCTCGGTCGTGGCGGCGTTGTTCGCCCCTATCCGTGTCACCCCGATCGACACGACGATGCCGAGCATCACCAGCAGAGGGACAAAGGTCAGGCCCAGCTTGAGACGTGTGGTGGGGCGCACGAGGAAACCTTACGGTCGTGGAAAAGGCGGAAGGGGTCAGGCCGCCTTGTCGAACTCGACATCCTCGGCGTCCGGACCCCCGGCATGGAGGTCGAGGGCGAAGCCGCGCGCGCGGGCCTGTTGCTGGGCCACGGTCGGCTTGGCCGGGGCCTTGGCGGGCGACTTGCCGACGACCTTGGCCTTTTTGGGCTTCGTCGCCTTGGCGGCGGGCGCAGGCGCGGGCGCGGGCGCGAGCTTGGCCGGGGCGCTCGCGCGGCGCGGCGCCTTGGCGGCGGCCCGGGCCGGGCTGCGGATCATCGCCTGGTGGTCGTCGACGCGGAAATAGGCGATGCTGGACTGCAGCTCCTCGGCCTGGCCGGCGAGGGTTTCCGAGGTGGCGCTGATCTGCTCGGAGGCGGACGCGTTCTGCTGCGTCACCTGATCGAGCTGCTGGATCGCCTCGTTGATCTGCGACGCGCCGACATCCTGCTCGCGGCAGGCGGCGCTGATCTCGGCGACCAGCTCGGCGGTGCGGCGGATATCGGGGACCAGCTTGGTCAGCATCTCGCCGGCCTGGGTGGCGGCGGCGACGGTGTCGGACGAGACCGCGCCGATCTCGGCGGCCGCGCTCTGGCTGCGTTCGGCCAGCTTGCGCACCTCGGAGGCGACGACCGCGAAGCCCTTGCCATGTTCACCGGCGCGTGCCGCCTCGACCGCCGCGTTCAGCGCGAGCAGGTCGGTCTGGCGGGCGATCTCCTGGACGATGCCGATCTTCTCGGCGATGGTGCGCATCGCGATCACCGCCTTGGTGACGGCGACGCCGCTTTCCTCGGCGTCGCGCGAGGACTGGCGGGCGATCTTCTCGGTCTGCGAGGCGTTGTCGGCGTTCTGCTTGATGTTGGCGGCCATCTCTTCCATCGATGCGGAGGCTTCCTCGGCGGCGGCGGCCTGTTCGGTCGCGCCCTGCGACACCTGTTCGGAAGAGGAGGAGAGCTGCTGGCTGCCCGCCGCGACGGCATCCGCCGCCTCGGTCGCATCGCCGACGACGGCGCGCAGCCGCTCCACCATCGAGACCAGCGCATGACCCAGCTTGTCGCGGTCGGACAATGGCTGGTGATCGACGGTCAGGTCGCCCTCGGCGATCGTTTCGGCCAGCGTGGCGGAGGCGCGCAGATTCTCGGTCATGCGGTTGACCGTGCCGACCAGGTCGCGAATCTCGTCGTTCGAGGTGACCGTCACCTCCTGGTCGAGATCGCCGACCGCCACCGCGTCCAGCGCCTCGCTGATCCGGTTCAGGCCGCGCGAGACGACCAGCGATACCCAGATGGCGCCGGCCACGGCGATCAGGATCGCGATGCCGGCGATCGTGATGAGCAGCGCACGCGCTTCGCCATAGAGCGCATTGGTGTCCGCGTCCGCCTGCTTCATCTTGGCCTGCTGAATGCCGACCAGTTCCTTCATGCTATTGCCGAGCGTGATGTTGGCGATGCGTGCCGCGCCTATCGAGATCGCGGCCGCCTCCTGGTTGCGGTTGACCATCGCGAGCTGGCGGATGCGTTCGTTCAGTAGCTTGTACTGCGCCCAGTTCTCCCGGACCGCTTCCCATTTCGGCCGGATGTCGGTCGTGGCGAGGCGGAGCGCGTCCGCCAGCACCGCTTCCAGCTGGTTGCGCTGCATGATCATCCGCTCGCTATATTCGCGCGTCGCCGCCGCATCCTCGGTCAGCGCCATGTTCTTCTCGTTGCGCCCGATCCGCCCGAGTTCGGCGTCGATCGACTGCGCATATTCGAGCTGCTTGGCCGAGACGTTGATGACCTGCGTGATTGCGCCGTTCAGCTGGTTCAGGCGCGTCACGCCGATGGTGACGGTGGCGATCATCAGCAGCAGTACGACCGCGAAGGTCGCGGCCAATTTCATCTTGATGGTGAAACGCATGGAAAATCCCTCCCTCCCAAAACCCCAGGGCAATTAGTGTATCGTTGGTTCGCCCCCCCGGGCGATCAGCGTGGTGAACAATGCCGGCAGGTCCGGCAGCACGATCAGGTCGCCGCCCTGACGGACCAGGCAGCGAATATGGTCGCGGGGCCAGCGCATCCCGATCGCGGGCGGCGCTTCCGCCGTGTCGCGCAGCAGCGTGGCGACTTCGTTGACCCGGTCGGTCTTCAGGCCGATCAGCACCGGCTCGTCGTCCAGCATCAGCTCGATAACGACGATGCGGCTGTCGGTGGTGTCCTCCTGCGGCATCATGCCGAAGGCGATGCGCAGGTCGGCGAGCGGGATGATCCGGCCGCGAAAGTTGATGACGCTGGCGGCGAGGCGATCCGCGCCCGGCACCCGCGTCTCGGGCATCAGGTCGAGGATCTCGCGCACCAGCACGGCTTCGAGCGCGAAGGTCTCGCCCCCCAGGCCGAAGGTCAGCACCTCCAGTTCGCCATCGTCGGTCCAGGCGGTCATGTTGCGATGGGGCATGGCGATCATGCGGCGCGCAGCCGCTCCTCCCGGGGTTGGGCCAGCGCGACGAGCTGGGCGATGTCGAGGATCAGGGCGACGCTGCCGTCCCCCAGGATGGTGGCGCCGGTGAACGAGCCGACATGGCGGTGCAGCGGCGACATGGACTTGATGACGGTCTGGTGGTTGCCGATGATCTGGTCGACGACCAGGCCGACCCGGTCGTTGCCGGTGGCGACCACGACGATCTTCTGGTGCGGATCGGCCGGCGTGCCGGTGGCGAACACGTCGCGCAGGCGCAGGAAGGGCACCAGCCGGTCGCGCAATGTGATCAGGCTGCGGCCCTGCGAGCGCAGGTCCTCCTCGCCCGACAGTTCCAGGCATTCCTCGACCGCCGAGAGCGGGATGACATAGTCGCCCGTGCCCACCCGGACGAGCAGCCCGTCGATGATCGCCAGCGTCAGCGGGATGCGCAGCGTGATGGTCGATCCGCCGCCGTCGATGCTGGCGACCTCGATCGTGCCGCGCAGGCTTTCGATGGTGCGCTTCACCACGTCCATGCCGACGCCGCGCCCCGACAGGTTGGTGACCTGCGCCGCCGTCGAGAAGCCGGGCGCGAAGATCAGTTGCAGCAGGTCCTGGTCGGCGAGCAGCTGGTCCGGCTGGATCAGGCCGTTCGCCTCCGCCTTGGCGCGGACGCGGGCGCGGTCGATGCCGCGGCCGTCGTCGCGGATGGTGATCAGCACTTCGCCGCCGGCCTGATGGGCCGACAGGTGGACGGTGCCGGTCGCGGACTTGCCGGCGGCAACGCGGTCCTCCGCCTTTTCCAGGCCATGGTCGCAGCTGTTGCGGATGATGTGGACCAGCGGGTCGAACAGCCGCTCGATCACCGTCTTGTCGACCTCGGTCGACTCGCCGGTGGTGACCAGGTCGATCGCCTTGCCGGTGTCGCGGGCCAGGTCGTGGACCAGGCGGCGGAAGCGGCCGAACAGGCTGGCGACGGGCATCATGCGCAACACCATCATCGTGTCGCGCAACTCGCCGGCCAGCCGCTCGATCTCCTCGGAGACGGAGCGGAGGGCGAGGCCGCCATCCTGATGCGCGATCTGCGAGAGGCGGCTCTGCGCGATCACCAGCTCGCCGACCCGGTCCATCAATTCGTCCAGCCGTTCGGCGGGGACGCGGACATGTTCGGCGGCCTCGCCCTCCGCTCCGTCTCCGAGGAGATCGAG
>NZ_QLJH01000024.1 GCF_003951315.1 Sphingomonas sp. S-NIH.Pt15_0812 | reverse complement strand
CGCATCCGACCACCGGCGCCGGCCCGATACCCGACCGACCACCTCCATCCGACCAGTCATACGAGTACTCGTATGACTGGTCGTAGAACCAATAATTTCCCGCACCGCCCGCGCCCTCATCAAAGGCGGAAAGCATCCCCGCTACCGGCGCTACCGCAAGGCGGCCTTCCGACCACGCTTACCCACCTCCGGGGCATGGCCACGCAGTAGCGATGGCTACCGGATGACCGACCGGCCGCTGCGATCACCGTCTCGGCAGATCGGCGTCGGGACAGTGCGTCGCCGACCTCGATCGCGGCCGTTACGACCGCGATCGAGGTCGCACGCCCATCAGGAGATGGGCACGCCGCCCGTCACCGCGATGACGTTGCCGGACATGTAGCTTCCCTCCGACGATGCGAGCAGTACATAGGTCGGCGCCAGCTCGCCCGGCTGCCCGGCCCGCCCGATCGGCGTGTCCTGACCGAGCGTCTCCAGTTCCTGCGGCGATTTGGCGATCGGTTGGATGGGCGTCCAGATCGGGCCGGGCGCCACCGCGTTCACGCGAATGCCGTCGCCCGCCAAAAGGTTGGACAGGCCCACCGTCAGGCTCGATATCGCGCCCTTGGTCGCCGCATAGACGATCATCGACTTGGCGGCGACCTTGGCCTGTTCGCTGGTCGTGTTAATGATCGCCGAGCCGGGCTTCATATGCGGCGCGGCCGCCTTGGCGAGGCGGATCATGGCGAAGACATTGGCGGCGAAGGCGCCCTGCATCTCGTCGTCGTCGATGCTCTCCAGCCCCTGGTTCATGGTCTGAGCGGCGGCATTGTTGACCAGGATATCCAGGCCGCCCAGTTCGGCCACCGTGCGTTCGACCAGATGCGCGCAGTGATCCCGGTCCCGAATGTCCCCCGGCAACAACAGGCAGCGCCGGCCCGCCTTCTCGACCCAGGCGCGGGTCTCCTCGGCATCGGCCTGTTCGTCGGCGAGGTAGGATATCGCGACGTCCGCGCCCTCACGGGCATAGGCGATCGCCACCGCCCGCCCGATGCCGGAATCCCCGCCGGTGATCAGTGCGACCCTTTGGTCGAGCAGTCCCTTGCCGACATAGCTGTCCTCGCCATGATCGGGCTTGGTCCGCATCGCGGTCGTCAGGCCGGGGCGTGGCTGTTGCGGCTCGTCGGGGAAACGGGTCGGATGGCTGGTGCGCGGATCATCGGTCATGGCAATTCCTGCTGGTGGCGTGTCCGGGGAAACGACTCACGCGGGCGAACGTGCCGGGCTGGCCGGCTCTTCATCGGAGAACCGTGTCGCGTCGCGCGCCGGCGCAGGCGGACCTGATGCGCGCTATTGACCGGCACGACGTCTGACCGCACCGCAATGTCCTGCCGCTAGGGAGACGGACGGTGACGGCGCATATCTTGGTGATCGATCAGGGCACCACGTCGACGCGGAGCATCCTGTTCGACGACCAGGCCCGGCGCGTCGCCATGGCGCAGGTCGAACTGCCGCAACGCTATCCCGCCCCCGGCTGGGTCGAACATGATCCCGAGACGATCTGGCGCGACGTTCTGGCGACGGTGCGTCGGACCATGGCCGAGAGCGGCATCCTGCCCGATGCGATCGGCATCACCAACCAGCGCGAGACGGTGCTGGTCTGGGACCGCGCGACCGGCATTCCCCTGTATCCGGCGATCGTCTGGCAGGATCGGCGCGGGGCCGATCGCTGCCGCGCGCTGACGGCGGAGGGGGCGGGTGATCTTGTCGGCGCGCGCACCGGCCTGCTGATCGATCCCTATTTTTCCGCGACCAAGATCGCCTGGCTGCTGGATCATGTCGCGGGCGCGCGGGCGCGGGCCGAGCGGGGGGAGCTGGCGTTCGGGACGATCGACAGCTTCCTGCTGTGGCGGCTGACCGGCGGGCGGGTCCATGCGACCGACGTCACCAATGCCAGCCGGACGATGCTGTTCGACATCCATCGCCAGTGCTGGGATGCGGAACTGTGCCGGCTGCTCCAGATTCCCATGGCGATGCTGCCGCACGTCGAGGACAATGCGCATGTGTTCGGCCATACGAGCGCCGACCTGTTCGGCGCGCCGATCCCGATCGCGGGGATCGCCGGCGACCAGCAGGCGGCATTGTTCGGCCAGGCCTGTTTCGCCGCCGGCATGGCCAAGTCGACCTATGGCACCGGCTGTTTCCTGCTGCTCCATACCGGCGACCGCGCGGTGCCGTCGCGGCACCGGCTGCTGACCACGCCGGCCTATCGGCTGGACGGCAAGATCGCCTATGCACTGGAGGGATCGATCTTCGCGGCCGGGGCGGCGGTGAAGTGGCTGCGCGACGGCCTGGGCGTCATCACCCATGCCAGCCAGACCGACGATCTGGCGACGCGCGTCCCCGACAATCACGGCGTCTATATGGTGCCGGCGTTCGTCGGCCTCGGCGCGCCCTATTGGCAGCCCGAGGCGCGGGCCGCGATCCACGGCCTGACCTTCGACGCCCAGGCCGCGCATCTGGCCCGTGCGGCGCTGGAGTCGGTGGCCTATCAGACGATGGACCTGGTCGAGGCGATGGCGGCCGATGTCGGCGCACCGCCGGCCGCCTTGCGGATCGATGGGGGGATGGCGGCGAACGACTGGCTGTGCCGGTTCCTGACCAACATGACCGGGCTGCCGGTGGAGCGGCCCGCCGACCTGGAAACCACCGCGCGGGGCGCGGCCTTCCATGCGGGACTGGCGACGGGCATCTGGTCGGGTTTGGACGCGCTGCAACGCCTATGGTCCTGCGACCAGGCATTCGCGCCGACGATGACGCCGGCCGAACGGGCGCCGCTGGTGGCAGGGTGGCGCGACGCGGTGGCACGAACGCTGATGCCCACGCCACCGGCGCCTGCGTCAGCGTGACGCGTCGGTCGTCAGGGCCGCTTCGATGCCGGTCATGATCGCGGGCGGGCCGGCGAGGATCGGCTCGGCCGCGGGGGCGGCCGCCCAGCCCAGGGTGCGTGTCAGGCCGAAGCCGGTGAGCGACGGCCGCACCACGCCGCCGAGGCGATGGCCGCGCGGCAGGACGGTGATGCCCAGGCCCGCCGCGACCATCTGCAACACCCTTTCGTCGTTGGTCGAGCGGAGCGCGAAGGCCGGTCGTACCCCGCGCTCGGTGAAGTGGCGGCTCGTATCGGCCAGCGCCTCGCAATGGCGGCGCACGATCATCGTCTCGCCGGCCAGCCGTTCGGCGGCGATCGTGGTTTCCCCCGCCAGCCGGTGATCGGCGGGCAGGGCAAGCGCATAATCCTCGGTCGCGATCGCGCGTTCGAGGAAGCGGGTGCCGCCCCGTCCCACCAAGGTCAGCGCCACGTCGATCCGCCCCTTGGCCAGATGGCCGGCGAGTTCGCGTTCGGTGCCGAACACCAGTTCGAAGCGATGCGTCTCGCCCGGTCGGGTGGCCGCGATGGCGGTGGCGATCCGGTCGCTGGCGACGCTGGCCAGTATGCCGAGCCGGAAGGACGGGCGCTCGCCGGGGGTGCCGACGGCCTGGATCGCAGCGTTGAACTCGCGCTCGATCCGCCGGGCATGGACCAGGAAGCGGGTGCCCGCCTCGGTCAGTTCGACCCGCTGGTTGGAGCGGACGAACAGCGGCTGGCCCAGCTCGCGCTCCAGCTTGGCGATGCCGATCGACAGGGTCGGCTGCGACACGTTGCAGGCCGCCGCGGCGCGGGAAAAATTGCCCTGCTCGACCACGGCGATGACATAGCGGAGCAGATAGCGGTCGAGCATCGTGCATAGATAGGATCAATGCACTCGGCCTGCGACTTTCAATTTTCGCGGGCGCGCGGGGCGGGGTACAAGCGGCGCAATAGGAGAGAGCCATGACCCAGTTCGATTTCGCGCTCGGCGAGACCGCCGACATGATCCGCGACAGCACCGTGCGGTTCGCCGCCGAGCGGATCGCGCCGCTCGCCGCCGAGATCGATGCCAAGGACTGGTTTCCGCGCGAGCTGTGGCCGGAGATGGGCGCGCTGGGCCTGCACGGCATCACCGTGGGCGAGGAGGATGGCGGCCTGGGCCTGGGTTATCTGGAACATGTCATCGCGCAGGAGGAGGTGGCGCGCGCCTCCGCCTCGATCGGCCTCAGCTATGGCGCGCATTCCAATCTGTGCGTCAACCAGATCCGCCGCTGGGCCAGCCCCGAGCAGAAGGCGCGCTACCTGCCCAAGCTGATCTCCGGCGAGCATGTCGGCAGCCTGGCGATGTCGGAGGCGGGCGCGGGCTCCGACGTGGTGTCGATGAAGCTGCGCGCCGAGAAGAAGGGCGACCGCTACATCCTGAACGGCACCAAGTTCTGGATCACCAACGCGCCCTATGCCGATACGCTGGTCGTCTATGCGAAGACCGGGGAGGGATCGAAGGGCATCACCACCTTCGTGATCGAGAAGGATTTCGCCGGCTTTGCGATCGGGCAGAAGATCGACAAGGTCGGGATGCGCGGTTCGCCGACCGCCGAGCTGGTGTTCCAGGACTGCGAAGTGCCGGAAGAGAATGTGATGGGGCCGCTGAACGGCGGCGTCGGCGTGCTGATGTCGGGGCTCGATTATGAGCGCACGGTGCTGGCCGGCATCCAGCTCGGCATCATGCAGGCGTGCCTCGACGTGGTGGTGCCCTATGTCCGCGAGCGGCAGCAGTTCGGCAAGCCGATCGGCGCGTTCCAGCTGATCCAGGCCAAGGTGGCGGACATGTATGTCGCGCTGAATTCGGCACGCGCCTATGTCTATGCGGTGGCGAAGGCGTGCGATGCGGGGCGGACGACGCGGTTCGATGCGGCGGGCGCGATCCTGCTGGCCTCGGAGAATGCCGTGCGCGTGGCGCTGGAGGCGGTGCAGGCGCTGGGCGGCGCGGGCTATACGCGCGACTGGCCGGTCGAGCGGTTCATGCGGGACGCCAAGCTGCTCGATATCGGCGCGGGCACCAACGAAATCCGCCGGATGCTGATCGGCCGGGAGCTGATCGGCGCATGAGCGGGCCGGTGCTGGACAGCAAGCTCTCGCCGCAGGACGCCGGCTTCCGCGCCAATGCCGCGCACAACCGCGCGCTGGTCGAGGCGTTGCGCGCAAGGGTCGCGACCGCGGCGGCGGGCGGGCCGGAGGCGGCGCGCGCCAAGCATGTCGCGCGCGGCAAGCTGCTGCCCCGCGACCGGGTGGAGCGGCTGCTCGATCCGGGCAGTCCGTTCCTGGAGATCGGGCAGCTGGCGGCGAACGGCCTGTATGACGATGCGGTGCCGGGCGCGGGGATGATCGCGGGCGTCGGCCGCGTGTCGGGTAAGCAGGTGATGATCGCCTGCAACGACGCGACGGTGAAGGGCGGCACCTATTATCCGCTGACCGTCAAGAAGCACCTGCGCGCGCAGGAGATCGCGCAGGAGAACCGGCTGCCCTGCCTCTATCTGGTCGACAGCGGCGGCGCGAACCTGCCCAACCAGGCGGAGGTGTTCCCCGATCGCGAGCATTTCGGGCGCATCTTCTACAACCAGGCCAATATGAGCGCGCTGGGCATTCCGCAGATCGCCTGCGTGATGGGAAGCTGCACGGCGGGTGGCGCCTATGTGCCAGCCATGTCCGACGAGACGGTGATCGTGCGCAACCAGGGCACGATCTTCCTGGCCGGGCCGCCGCTGGTGCAGGCGGCGACCGGCGAGGTGATCAGCGCAGAGGATCTGGGCGGCGGCGGCCTGCACGGCCGGCGCTCGGGCGTGGTCGATCATGTCGCGGAGGATGACGATCACGCCCTGTCGATCGTGCGCGACATCGTCGCGACGCTGCCGCCGCAGACCGAGGCGGCGCTGGCCCGGCAGGAGCCCGAACCGCCCCGATACGATCCGGCCGAGCTTTATGGCATCGTGCCGCAGGACGTGCGCGCGCCCTATGACGTGCGCGAGGTGATCGCCCGGATCGTCGACGGATCGGCCTTTCACGAGTTCAAGGCGCTGTACGGCACCACCCTGGTCTGCGGCTTCGCCCATATCTGGGGAATGCCGGTCGCGATCCTGGCGAATAACGGCGTGCTGTTCAGCGAGAGCGCGCTGAAGGGGGCGCATTTCATCGAACTCGCCTGCCAGCGGCGGATTCCGCTGCTGTTCCTCCAGAATATCTCCGGCTTCATGGTCGGCGGCAAATATGAGGCGGAGGGGATCGCCAAGAACGGCGCGAAGCTGGTTACGGCGGTCGCCACCGCGCAGGTGCCCAAGGTCACGGTGCTGATCGGCGGCAGCTTCGGCGCCGGCAATTACGGCATGTGCGGGCGGGCCTATCAGCCGCGCTTCCTGTTCAGCTGGCCCAATACGCGGATCAGCGTGATGGGCGGCGAACAGGCGGCCAGCGTGCTCGCCACCGTGCACCGCGACGCCGCCAGCTGGACGCCGGAGCAGGCCGAGGCGTTCAAGGCCCCGGTCCGCGCCAAATATGAGGAGGAGGGCAATCCCTATTACGCCACCGCCCGGTTGTGGGACGATGGCGTGATCGATCCGGCGCAGACCCGCGACGTGCTGGGCCTGGCCTTCGCCGCCGCGCTCAACGCGCCCGTGGCCGAGGCCGCGCGCTTCGGCCTGTTCCGGATGTGACGGCGATGGACCTGACCATCGACGGTGCGACCGTTATCGACGAGGCCGATTTCCACGCGCGCATCCGCGCCGCATCGGGCGTGGACTGGTATGGCGGCAGCCTGGACGCGCTGTTCGACCTGCTGGTGGCCGTCGTCGCGCCGCCGATCGCCATACACCTGACCCATGCGGCCGCCGCGCGTCGCGCCGTGGGCGCGCGGTTCGACCGCATCCTGACCGTGATCTTCGATGCCATCGCCGAGCGACCGGACGGCGCGATCACGCTCATGCTGGAGTCCTGACCCGATGATGAAGAGTCTCCTGATCGCCAATCGCGGCGAGATCGCCTGCCGCATCATCCGCACCGCGCGGGCGATGGGCATCCGCACCGTCGCCGTCCATTCGGATGCCGATGCCGATGCGCTGCATGTCCGACAGGCCGATGCCGCCGTCGCTATCGGCGCGGCGCCGGTGCGCGAATCCTATCTGTGCGGCGACCGGATCATCGCCGCCGCGCTGGCGACCGGTGTGGAGGCGATCCACCCCGGCTACGGCTTCCTGTCCGAGAATGCCGCATTCGCGCAGGCCGTCATCGATGCCGGCCTGACCTGGGTCGGACCCGATCCCCAGTCGATCACCGCCATGGGCCTGAAGGACGCGGCCAAGGCGCTGATGCAGGCGGCGGGCGTGCCGACCACGCCCGGCTATCTCGGCGAGGACCAGTCGCCGGACCGGCTGGCGGCGGAGGCCGAGGCGATCGGCTACCCCGTCCTGATCAAGGCGGTGGCCGGCGGCGGCGGCAAGGGGATGCGCAAGGTCGATGCGCCCGCCGACTTCGCCGAGGCGCTGGCCTCGTGCCGGCGCGAGGCGGCGTCCAGCTTCGGCAACGACCAGGTGCTGCTGGAGAAATGGGTGACGAACCCGCGCCATATCGAGGTGCAGGTGTTCGGCGACCGGCACGGCCAGGTCGTCCATCTGTTCGAGCGCGACTGTTCGCTGCAACGCCGCCACCAGAAGGTGATCGAGGAAGCGCCGGCGCCCGGCATGGACGATGCGACCCGTGCCGCGATCTGCGACGCGGCGGTGCGCGCGGCCCGCGCGGTCGATTATGTCGGCGCGGGCACGATCGAGTTCATCGCCGACGCCTCCCAGGGCTTACGGGCCGATCGCATCTGGTTCATGGAGATGAACACCAGGCTTCAGGTCGAGCATCCGGTGACGGAGGCGATCACCGGGCAGGATCTGGTCGAATGGCAGTTGCGCATCGCCTCGGGCGAGCCGCTGCCCTGCACGCAGGACGCCTTGTCGATCACCGGCTGGGCGATGGAAGCGCGGCTCTATGCCGAGGACCCGGCGCGCGGCTTCCTGCCGTCGATCGGGCGGCTCGACCGGTTCGACCTGGGCGATTCCTGGCGCACCGACACGGGCGTGGAGCGGGGCGCGACCATCTCGCCCCATTACGACCCGATGATCGCCAAGCTGATCGCCTGGGGCCCGGACCGCGATGCCGCGCGGCAGCGGCTGGCCGCAGCGCTGGACGGCGCGGCGATCTGGCCGCTCAAGACCAATGCCGGCTTCCTGCTCAAGGCGCTGAACCATCCCGCCTTCGTCGCGGCGGAGCTGGATACCGGGCTGATCGCGCGCGCGGGCGAGACGCTGATCCCCGCCGCCGAACCCTCGGGGGCGAGGCTCCGGACGGCGGCGACCGCGCTCGCCGCGCCGGGGCCGCTCGCCGGCTTCCGGCTCAACGCCGCGCCCCGGCGCGAGGGGCGGTTCCTGCTCGACGGCGCGGCCGTGACGGTGCCGCTCAGCCCCACCCCGGATCATCGCCCATGGGGCGACGGGCTGATCGCCGAACAGGGCCAGGTCTGGCGGCTCCAGCCGTGGCGTGCGGTTGGTGGCGCTGGCGGCGAGGCGGCGGATGGTGCGATCCTGTCGCCGATGCCCGGCCGGATCATCGCGGTCGCGGTCGCGGCCGGCGAGCGGGTGACCAAGGGCCAGAAGCTGCTGACCGTGGAGGCGATGAAGATGGAACATAGTCTGGTCGCGCCGTTCGACGGCGAGGTCGCGGAACTTCGGGCCGAGGAGGGCGGTCAGGTGACCGAGGGGCTGCTGCTCGCCCGCATCGCCCGCGCCGGGGAGGCGGCCTGATGGCGGGGCGGCCCTATGACGGCTGGGCGGTCGGCGATCGGCTGGCCCACGACATCCGCCGCACCGTGACCGAGACGGACAACCTCCTCTTCTCGACCATGACCCACAATCCACAGCCATTGCACATCGATGCGGAGGCGGCGCGGGCCAGCGAGTTCGGGCAGATCCTGGTCAATGGCACCTTCACCTTTTCGCTGATGATCGGCCTGTCGGTCGGCGACACGACGCTGGGCACGCTGATCGCCAATCTGGGCTATGACAAGCTGGTCATGCCCAAGCCGGTGTTCCTGGGCGACACGCTGCGCGCCGAGACCGAGGTGGTCGCGCTCAAGCCCAGTCGCTCGCGACCGGGGGCGGGGATCGTGACCTTCGAGCATCGGATGCTCAACCAGCGCGACGAGATCGTCTGCCAATGTCTGCGCATGGCGCTGCTGAAGGGCAGCGGTGCAGCGCAAACGCTCGACCTCCCCGCCTCCCGGTCATAGAAAGGTCAGACAAACAAACGGGTTGGCGCAGCTTGCCCCCGGAAAGGGAGAGCGATGCAACCGACCCGCCGCGAAACCATCGGCCTGGCCGCCGCGACCGGCCTTGCCGCCACGATCGGGGGCGAGGCGATGGCCGCCGCGCCGGCCCCCGATGCGCCGATGCTCTGGTATCGCCAGCCGGCCAAGGCCTGGACCGAGGCGCTGCCGGTCGGCAACGGCGTGCTGGGCGCGATGGTGTTCGGCGGCACGGCGCGGGAACGGCTGCAACTGAACGAGGGTACGCTCTGGGCCGGCGGACCCTATGATCCGGTCAACCCGGCCGCGCTCGGGGCCTTGCCCCAGGTCCGCAAGCTGGTGTTCGAAGGCCGGATCGAGGAGGCGCAGGCGCTGGTCGACCGGTCGCTGCTCGGCACGCCGCCCAAGCAGATGCCCTATCAGGCACTGGGCGACCTGACGCTCGACTTCCCCGATCTGGGCGCGGCGTCCGCCTATCGGCGCGACCTCGATCTCGATGCCGCGATGGCGACGACGCGGTTTCACACCAGGGCAGGCGAGCATCTCCGCCAGGTGATCGCCGTGCCCGGCGACCGGGTGATCGCGGTACGACTGACCGCGCCGCATGGGACGCTGTCGGTCGATGTCGGGCTCGCCTCGCCGCAGGCGGGCGCGACGACCCGGGCGGATGGCGCGGCCGGGCTGCTGCTGACCGGCCGCAACGGCGCGTCGCAGGGCGTGGCCGGCGCGCTGACCTTCGCCGCGCGGCTGCTGGCGGTGAACGAGGGTGGTCAGGTCCGCATCGCGCCCGATGGCCGCGTGTCGATCCGCGATGCCGATGCGGTGACGCTGCTGGTCGCGATGGGCACCAGCTTCCGCCGCTTCGACGATGTGTCGGGCGATCCGCTGGCCGCGACCGCCGCCGCCATCGCCGCGGCGCGCGGCCGCTCCTTCGCCCGGATCGCCGCCGATGCCGGCGCCGCGCATCGTCGCCTGTTCCGCCGCGTGTCGATCGATCTCGGTCGCTCCGCCGCCGCCTCGCTGCCGACCGACGAACGCATCCGAGCCTCGCAGACGGCGGACGATCCGGCGCTGGCCGCGCTCTATTTCCATTATGGCCGTTACCTGCTGATCGCCTGTTCGCAGCCCGGCGGGCAGGCGGCGACGCTGCAAGGCCTGTGGAACGACAGCCTGACCCCGCCCTGGGAGTCGAAATACACGATCAACATCAATACCGAGATGAACTATTGGCCCGCGCAGCCGACCAACCTGGCCGAATGCGTCGAGCCGCTGGTGCGCCTGGTCCGCGAACTGGCGATCACCGGCGAACGCACGGCGCGGACCATGTACGCCGCGCGCGGCTGGGTGGCGCATCACAATACCGACATCTGGCGCGCGACCGCGCCGATCGATGGCGCGCCCTGGGGCATGTGGCCGACCGGCGGCGCGTGGCTCTGCACCCATTTATGGGAGCATTATGACTATACCCGCGACCGGGCCTTCCTGGCATCGGTCTATCCGCTGATGGCGGGATCGGCGCGCTTCTTCCTCGACACGCTCCAGACCGATCCGCGCACCGGCGCGCTGGTCACCAATCCCTCGCTCAGCCCGGAGAACGAGCATGGCCATGGCGGCGCGCTCTGCGCCGGGCCGGCCATGGACATGGCGATCCTGCGCGACCTGTTCGACCAGACGGCGGCGGCGGCGACGCTGCTCGACCGCGATGCCGGGCTGGTCGCGGAAATGCGCGCCGCCCGCGCGCGCCTCGCGCCGTACAAGGTCGGGCGGCAGGGGCAGTTGCAGGAATGGCAGGCCGACTGGGACGCGGACGCGCCGGAACGGAACCACCGCCACGTCTCGCATCTCTACGGCCTGCATCCGTCGCACCAGATCACGCCCGCGGCCACGCCCGAACTGGCGGCGGCGGCGCGGCGCAGCCTGGAGATTCGCGGCGACCGCGCCACCGGCTGGGCGACCGCGTGGCGGATCAACCTGTGGGCGCGGCTGCGCGAGGGGGATCATGCGCACGACATCCTGCGCTTCCTGCTCGGGGCGGAGCGGACCTATCCCAACATGTTCGACGCGCATCCGCCCTTCCAGATCGACGGCAACTTCGGCGGCACGGCGGCGATCGTGGAGATGCTGATGCAGAGCCGGGGCGACACGATCGACCTGCTCCCCGCGCTGCCGCGCGCCTGGCCCAGCGGCCATGTCACCGGCCTGCGCGCGCGGGGGGCGTGCGAGGTCGATCTCGCCTGGCGGGCCGGCCGGCTGGAGCGGGTGACATTGCGTCCCCGAATCGCGGGCCAGCGCGTGCTGGTCGCGCAGGGGCGGAGCGTGACCGTCCCCGTCCGGCCGGGCCGCATGGTGACGCTCGCCGGCCACGCCTTCGCCTGAGGGGCGTCATCGGCCATTGCCCCCCGCGCGCTTTCGCGGCAACGAGCGGGCAAACACGAACGCGACAGGAGAGCGGCATGGAGACGGTCGGAGTCATCGGGGCGGGACAGATGGGCGCGGGCATCGCGCAGGTATCGGCGCAGGCCGGCTACCGCGTGCTGCTGTCCGACGTCTCGCGCGCGCAGGCGGAGAAGGGCAAGGCCGGCATCGCGAAGGCGCTCGACCGGCTGGTCGCCAAGGAGAAGATCGCCGCCGACGCCCGCGACGCCGCCTTGGCGCTGATCGAGCCGGTCGAGAGCACCGACGCGATGGGCGAGGCGGCGCTGGTGATCGAGGCCGCGACCGAGCGCGAGGCGATCAAGCGCGCCATCTTCGAATCCGTCGGCCGGGTGCTGGGGCCGGACGCGATCCTCGCCTCCAACACCTCGTCGATTCCGATTACCCGGCTGGCGCAGGCGACGCCCGATCCGGCGCGCTTCGTCGGCGTGCATTTCTTCAACCCCGTGCCGGTCATGGGGCTGATCGAGCTGATCCGCGGCCTCGCCACCGCCGACGCGACCGTCGCCCGGGTCGAGGCCTATGCCCAGGCGCTCGGCAAGCGGGTGGTACGCGCCAATGACGCGCCCGGATTCATCGTCAACCGCGTGCTGATGCCGATGCTCAACGAGGCGTGCTTCGCGCTCGGCGAGGGCGTGGCGACGATCCCGGACATCGATGCCGCCTGCCAGCTCGGCCTCAACCATCCGATGGGGCCGCTGACGCTGGCGGACTTCATCGGCCTCGACACCTGTCTGGAGATCACCCGCGTACTGTTCGAGGGAACGGGCGATCCCAAGTTCCGGCCCGCGCCGCTCTTGGTCAAATATGTCGAGGCGGGCTGGTACGGCCGCAAGACCAAGCGCGGCTTCTACGATTATTCGGGCGCAGAGCCAGTGCCGACGCGCTGATCCGCGCCACTGTCTCGGATCGGTCGTCAAAGCGTCACGGCCGCGTCACGGCGCTCCTGTTTATCCGTATGGTTAACAGGGAGATAGACATTGCGCCGTCCTTCGCTCGCGCCCGCCGCGATCCTCGCCGTCCTGCTCGCCGCCGCCGCTCCGGCGGGCGCGGCGACGCTCGTGTCCCAATATGCCGCGTCGGGCAGCCGTGCCGACGCATCGGGCCTGTCCGGCGCGGGGCAGGCCCGGCTGGGCGGCTTCGGCTCCGACCTCAGCTATGATGCCGCGACCGGCACCTTCTACGGCACGACCGATCGCGGGCCGGGCGGCGGCGTGCTGCCCTACCAGCCGCGCCTCCAGGCCTTCACGCTCGATATCAACCGCGCGACGGGCGCGATCCGCGGCTTCGACCTGCAGGCGACGACCCTGTTCACCCAGGCGAACGGCGATGCCTATACCGGCCTGAACCCGACGCTGGCGAGCGGGGGCATGTCGACCCTGGGCGGCTCGCTCGATCCCGAGGGGCTGGCGCGCCTGCCCAACGGCCATTTCCTGGTGTCGGACGAATATGGCCCCTCGGTCATCGAGTTCGACCAGAGCGGCCGGGCGGTCCGGACCTTCGCCGTGCCCGCCAATCTGGTGCCGAAGCGCGCGAACGGCACGGTCGACTACACCGGCGATCGCGGCGACGTGACGACCGGCCGCCAGGACAATCGCGGTTATGAGGGGCTGACGGTCAGCGCCGACGGCAAGACCGCCTATGCGATGCTGCAGGACCCGCTGTTCGAGGAAGGCGCGAACGGCAGCAAGGCGGACGGCCGCTACAGCCGCAATGTCCGTATCGTCCAATATGACGTCGCCACCGGCCGGCCGACCAAGCAATATATCTACCAGCTCGAAAGCCTGTCAGCCATCAATGGCCGGATCGACGGCACCGAACAGGATTTCGAGGCCAACAAGCAGGGCCGCTCGATCGGCATCTCGGCGATCCAGGCGCTGCCCAACGGCACGCTGCTGGTGCTGGAGCGCGACAATCGCGGGCTCGGCGTCGATGATCCCAATGCCGCGCTGACCGTGGGTTCCAAGCGGATCTGGCAGGTCGACCTGAGCACCGCGACCGATGTCAGCACGATCAGCCTGAAGGGCCGGAACGACCTGCCAAGCGGCGTGACCCCGGTGGCCAAGAGCGCGACGCCGTTCATCGACCTCGCCGCCGCGCTGAAGGCGATGGGCCTCACCGTGCCGGAGAAGATCGAGGGTTTCACCTTCGGTCCGCGCCTGGCGGATGGCAGCTACACGCTGATCGTCGCGACCGACAACGACTATTCGGTCACCCAGAATGGCGGCGGCACGCAGTTCGACGTCTGCACCAGCGGGCCGGGCGGCGTGAACAGCACGGTCGCGCTCGGCACCGGCTGTCCGGAAGGGCAGCGCCTGCTCGACAGCTATCTCTACAGCTTCCGCCTGAGCGCGGCGGAATATTCCAGCCTGGCCGGCGTGGTGCCGGAGCCGGCGACCTGGGCGACGATGACGCTGGGCTTCGGCCTGGTCGGCGCGGCGGCACGGCGGCGGCGGCGCAAGGCGGCGGCTGCCTGAACGCCGGGACCGGGGGCGGGCCTGCCGCCCCCGGTCCTCCGTCAGTCCGCGAACAGCAGGACGGGCGTTTCCAGCAGCTTCTTGAGCGCCTGCACATAGCTGGCGGCGTCCCAGCCATCGACGACGCGGTGGTCGCAGCTGATCGACAGGTTCATCAGCTTGGCGCGGACGATCGTGTCGCCCCCCATGCCATCCGGCCGGAATATCGGCCGCTCGACGATCTTGTTGGGGCCGATGATCGCGACTTCGGGCCGGTTGATGACCGGCGTGGTCGCGATGCCGCCGAGCGGGCCGAGCGAAGTGACGGTGATGGTGCCGCCGCCCAGTTCCTCCGGCTTCAGCTTGGACGCGCGCGCCGCCTCCGCCAGCCGGGTGATCTCGGTGGCGAGCTGCCAGACATTGCGGTCCTGCGCATCGCGGATCACGGGCACGGTCAGCCCGGCATCGGTCTGCGTTGCCATGCCCAGATGGACGCGGCCCGAGCGGGTGACCACGCCCGCCTCGTCGTCGTAACGGGCGTTCAGCATTGGAAAGTCGGGCAGGGTGCGGCAGATGGCGACGATCATCAGCGGCAGCATCGTCAGCTTGGGCCGGCCGCCACGGTTCGCGTTCAGCTCGGCGCGGACGCGCTCCAGCTCGGTCACGTCGATCTCGTCGACATAGGTGAAATGCGGGATGTGGCGCTTGGCGGCGGCCATGTTCTCGGCGATGCGGCGGCGCATCCCGATCACGCGCACCTGCTCGTCCGCGCGCGCACGGCTGGTGCCGGGGGCGCCATAGCCCTGGGCGGCGTGGTAGCGGAGATAGGCGTCGAGATCGGCATGGCGGACGCGGTCGCCATCCGTCTTCACCTGCGCCAGGTCGATGCCTAGGTCGCGCGCCCGGGCGCGGACGGCCGGCGAGGCCAGCACGGGAGCGGCCGGGCCGGGTTGCGCTGGTGCCGGTTCGCGCTTCGCCTCTGCGGCTGGCGCGGGGGCCGGCACCGGTGCGTCCTGCGCGGGGGCGGGGGCAGTCGCCTGCTCGACACCGGGATTCTCCGCCTCCAGCACCGGTTCCTCGGTGGCGGGAGAGGCGGCGTCCGTCGCGGTGCCGCTATGCTCGGCCTCGGTCTCGATCACCACCAGCGCCGCGCCGATCGCGACCTGGTCGCCGACCGCGCCGGCCAGCGCGACCACGGTGCCGGACACGGGCGATTCCATCTCCACCGTCGCCTTGTCGGTCATCATGTCGGCGATATTCTGGTCTTCCTCGACCCGGTCGCCGATCGCGACGTGCCAGGCGACGATCTCCGCCTCGGCGATGCCCTCGCCGATGTCGGGCAGGCGGAAGGTGAAGCGAGCCATCAGAAACCTCCGTGGATGCCGGCCGGACGCGCGGCATCGGAATGGAACGAGAAGGGGGACAGGCGAAGCGTCATGCGTTGCTCATGATCTTCTTGAGGGCCTGGCCGATCCGCACGGGGCCGGGGAAATAGGCCCATTCCAAGCTGTGCGGATAGGGCGTGTCGAAGCCGGTGACCCGCTCGATCGGTGCTTCCAGATGATAGAAGCAGCGTTCCTGGACCAGCGCCGACAACTCCGCGCCGAAGCCGGAGGTGCGCGTCGCCTCGTGCACGATCATGCAGCGGCCGGTCTTCCTGACCGATTCCTCGATCGTCTCGATGTCGAGCGGCACCAAGGTCCGCAGGTCGACGATCTCGGCATCGACCCCGGCCTCCTCCACCACCGCGCGGCAGACATGGACCATGGTGCCATAGGCCAGGATGGTCAGCGCCTCGCCCGGCCGGACGATCGCCGCCTTGCCCAGCGGCACGCGATAATAGCCCTCGGGCACCGCCCCGCCGGGATGCTTCGACCAGTTTTCCGCCGGCCGGTCCCAATAGCCGTTGAACGGGCCGTTGTAGATGCGCTTCGGTTCGAAGAAGATGACCGGGTCATTGTCCTCGATCGACGCGATCAGCAGTCCCTTGGCGTCATAGGGGGTGGACGGGATCACCGTCTTCACGCCCGAGACATGGGTGAAGATGCCCTCGGGCGACTGCGAATGGGTCTGCCCGCCGAAAATGCCGCCGCCAAAGGGGGAGCGCACCGTCATCGGCGCGATGAACTCGCCCGCCGAACGATAGCGCAGCCGCGCCGCCTCCGACACGAGCTGGTCGAGCGCGGGATAGATATAGTCGGCGAACTGGATCTCCGGCACCGGGCGGAGGCCATAGGCGCCCATGCCGACCGCGACGCCGATGATGCCGCATTCGCTGATCGGCGTATCGAACACGCGGGTCTTGCCATATTTGGCCTGGAGGCCGGCGGTGGCGCGGAACACGCCGCCGAAATAGCCGACATCCTCGCCCATCACGACCACATCCGGATCGCGCGCCATCACGATGTCGAGCGCGGAGTTGATCGCCTGGATCATGTTCATGCGGACGGTGTCGCCCGCGGCGGCGGGGGCGGAATCTTGCAGGGTGGTGGCGTCAGTCATCGGAGGGTTCCCACGGCCATCCCGGCACGGGCCGGGGTCCAGATGCGAGACAAAGGGAGGTGCGCGATGCCGCTCGATCGCATCGGCATCGCGCCCGGACCCCGGCCTTCGCCGGAGTGGCGCGGGGCCGGCGGCGCAACCATCACTTGCGCGCCCATGGCCGGCCCGACGCCTCTTCCTCGGCCATCATCTGCGCCTGTTGTTCGCGCAGGTGCCAGGGCATCTCCTCGAACACGCCGTCGAACAGCGTGTCGAGCGGCTGGTGCAGGCCGTGGCCGAGAATGCCGTTGGCCTCGGCCGCCTTTTGCGCGGCGCGGACCTCCTCGGCGCATTCCTTGTCCTGCGCGGCGTGGCGGTCCTCGTCCCACTCGCCGATTGCGATCAGGTGATCCTTCAACCGGCGGATCGGATCGCCCAGCGGCCAGGCGGTCGGCTCGCCGGCGGAGCGATATTGCGAGGGATCGTCCGAGGTCGAGTGACCCTCGGTGCGATAGGTGAAATGCTCGATCAGGGTCGGCCCCTGGTTGGTTCGCGCCCGCTCCGCCGCCCATTGAGTCGCGGCATAGACGGCCAGCGCGTCATTGCCGTCGACGCGCAGGCCGGCAATGCCATAGCCGACCGCGCGCGCCGCGAAGGTCGTCGACTCCGCGCCCGCGAAGCCGGAAAAGCTGGAGATCGCCCATTGGTTGTTGACGACGTTCATCACCACCGGCGCGCGATAGACGGCGGCGAAGGTGCAGGCATTGTGGAAGTCGCCCTCGGCGGTCGATCCCTCGCCGCACCAGACGGCGGCGATGCGCGAATCGCCCTTGGCGGCAGATGCCATCGCCCAGCCCACCGCCTGCGGATATTGGGTGGTGAGGTTGCCGGAGATGGAAAAGAACCCGGCCTCGCGCGCCGAATACATGATCGGCAGCTGCTTGCCCTGCAACCGGTCGGCGGTGTTCGAATAGATCTGGTTCATCATGTCGACCAGCGGCCAGTCGCGCGCGATCAGCAGCCCCTGCTGGCGGTAGGAGGGGAAGCACATGTCCTCGTAATCGAGCGCATGGGCGGCGGCGACCGCCACCGCCTCTTCGCCCAATGCCTTCATGTAGAAGCTGGTCTTGCCCTGGCGCTGCGCCCGGAACATGCGGTCGTCAAAGGCGCGCAGCCGCACCATGTTGCGCAGGATGCGGCGCAGCACGTCGGGCGACAGGCGCGGGTTCCAGGGCCCGACCGCCTGGTTGTCGTCGTCCAGCACCCGCACCAGCGTATAGGCCAGTTCCGGGAAGTCGGCGGCGGGGGCGGCGGTGTCCGGACGGCGCGCGGCGCCGGCAGGGGGGATGTCGACCGCGGTGAAATCGACCGCATCGCCGGGGCGGAACTTGGGTTCCGGCACGTGCAGCGACAGGCGCGGCAAATTGGTCGGCAGCTCGTCGCGAGGCTCTTCGGCCACGATCATCTCTCCGGTTCGGCCGCGGTCGAGTCCGCGTGTCACGTTGGAATTTGCTTTTGCGCGACGGTTATAAAATTTCAAGCGTCGATCGTCGCGTCTTGCCGTGACTGAGGTGAACGACCGGTCTCACAGGGCGGCGTCTACCCTATGTTAGGAAGTCGATCCTAGATCCGTTCCCATAGGGAGTGTCGTCGATGTACATGGGGCCAATCACCGCCGCGCGGCTGCCCGGCGGGCGGACCATGCGCCGCTTCGTCGGTGTGCCGGTGTTGCTGGTTGCCGGGATCGTGATGATCCCGTGGCTGGCCGGCAATGGGATGGTCGCCGCGTTCGCCATCGCCGGACGCGCCACCGTCAGGCTGCCGCGACTTCTCGTCAGCGCCGTGAATTATGCCGGTGAGGTCGCGATCGGCCGCTGAATAGCCGGTATGGGGAGCGGCCGGATCGCGCCGATCGCCCCCCATGCTCAAGCGCCGACCGACTGTTCGATCACGCCGAAGATCGGATGGTGGCGATCATCCTCCATCCAGATCCGTACCGTGTCGCCCTGCTTCAGGAACGGCGTCTTCGCCGCGCCGTCCAGGATCGTCTCCACGGTGCGCTGCTCCGCCAGACAGGCATAGCCAACCCCGCCCGCCGCGATCGGCTTGCCCGGCCCGCCATCGGCGTCGCGGTTGGACACGGTGCCCGATCCGATGATCGTGCCCGCGCCCAGCGCCCGGGTCCTGGCGGCGTGCGCGATCAGCGTGCCGAAGTCGAAGGTCATGTCCTCGCCCGCCGCGATCCGGCCGAAGGGCTGGCCGTTCAGGTCGACCATCAGCGTGCGGTGCAGCTTACCGTCCCGCCACCAGTCGCCCAGCGCCTCGGGCGTGACGAAGACGGGCGAGAAGGCGCTGGCCGGCTTGGACTGGAAGAAGCCGAAGCCCTTGGCCAGTTCGCCGGGGATCAGGCTGCGCAGCGACACGTCGTTGGTCAGTCCGACCAGCCGCACCGCCGCCAGCGCTTCCGCGCGGCTGGCGCCCTGAGGAACGTCGCCGGTGACGACGATGACCTCGCCCTCCAGGTCGCAGCCCCAGCTCTCGTCGGCGAGCGGGATCGGATCGCGCGGCCCCAGAAAGCCGTCCGACCCGCCTTGGTACATCAGCGGATCGTGCCAGAAACTGTCGGGCAGCTCCGCGCCGCGCGCCTGCCGCACCAGCGCGACATGGTTCACATAGGCCGATCCGTCCGCCCATTGATAGGCGCGGGGCAGGGGGCTGGCGGCGTCATGCTCGTGGAACCGGCCGCGCGGGATCGCCCCATGTTCCAGATCGGTCGCGAGGTTTTCGAGCGCGGGCGCGAACCGGTCCCAATCGTCCAGCGCGGCCTGCAGGGTCGGCACGATATGCCCCGCATCGGCATACCAGGCGAGATCATTGGATACGACGACGAGCGTTCCGTCACGGCGGCGTCCGCTGGCATCCTTCAGACTGGCAAGCTTCATGGCTTCTCCTCTTCCAAGGCGGCAGTCTAGGCCGGCCGTCGCGGTCGGGCAACGATCCTCGGCCCACGTCACCGAACCGTCATCCCCGGTGAACCCCCGGTTTACCGGTTGGCTCCTAGGGAAGGGGCAGGGGGTATACCATGTCGAGACACCATGCTGGGGAATGACGAACGCATCGGGCGGGCCGCCGACTGGATCGGCGAGCGCCGCATGCTGCGCGTCGACCAGCCCTTGCCGGCGGCGGCGGAGATGTTCCGCAGCTGTCCCGCGCTACGGATGCTGGTCGTCGTCGATGCGGACAACCGGCCGGTCGGCGCGATCTACGACAGCGACATGCGCGCCTTGCTCTACAGTCCCTATGGCTATTCCCTGCTCTGCAATCCCAGCTTCGGCGCGACGCTCGAATCGATGATGCGGCCGGTGGCGCTGGTCGAGGCGGACGCCACGCCATCGGCAGTCCTGGCCGCCTTCGCCGATGCGCCGCCGGGGTGCGAGGGGCTGGTGGTGGTGCGCGACGGTCGGGTCCTGGGAGCGATCGGCCAGCCGACCCTGCTCCGGCTGGTGGCGGAGAGCGACGCGGCCGAGGCACGCCGCCGGTCCGCGCGCGCGGACCGGATCGATGCGGCCAGCCGGTGCTTCCAGGCCGATGCCCGCAATCTGGCGCGTCAGCTGACCGAGGCGTCGGACCAGGTGGCGACGGTGTCCGGCCGGATGGCGGTGCGCGCCGAGGATATCGGCCGGGGCATCGCCGAGGTGGCGAGCGCGTCCGACCAGGCGGCGCAGGCGATGCGGCTGGTCGCGGATCGCGGCGACCAGCTTGCCGGTGCGCTCGCGACCGTGGAGGCGCGGACCGGCGATACCCATGGGGCCACCTGCGCGGCGGTGCGACTGGCGGCGGATGGCGCGGAGGAGGTCGAGTCGCTGCGGCTGGCGGCCGGGGCGATCGAGGCGGCGGTCAACGAGATCGAGGAGATCGCCCGCCACACCGGGACGCTGTCGCTCAACGCCTCGATCGAGGCGGCGCGCGCGGGCGCGGCGGGGGTCGGCTTCGCGGTCGTGGCGGGGGAGGTGAAGGCGCTCGCCGCCAAGACGCGGGCGGCGGCGCGCACCATCCACGACCGGGTCGCGCAGATCGGCACGGCGGTCGGCGGCGTGTACGACGTCCAGTCCGGTCTGGGCGCCGCGGTGGGCACGGTCGAGACCCTGTCCGGCGCGGTCGAGGATGCGTTGCGCGCGCAGACCGTGGCCGGCCGCGATATCAGCGTCACCGTGCACGAGGTCGGCACCGCCACCCGCGCGATCGGCGACCATGCCATCCATATCCAGGGCGGCACGCGCGCGGCACGCGACGATGCCGCGCTGATGCGCGATCTGGCCGACACGCTGGTCGTCCGTGCCCGGTCACTGGAGGATCAGCTCGGCCAGTTGGTGGACGCGCTGCGAGCCGCATGACGCGGTGCAGCATTGACCTATGCGGTAACCTGTGGCATAGGCCCCGGCATCGAGGCGTCATGCAGCGTGGACGAACCGCTTGGTTCGAGCTCCGCCTCGGTTGTTAAGCCAGGGCTTCCCTATTCACGCGGGGTGTCATTTCTCCCCCGCCACCCGTGCGCCCCTCGCGTGCGGTGCGTGGCCTGTTGCAAGGTACTCTTTCTATGTCGTTCCAGACACTCGGCCTGTCCGAGCCGCTCGTCCGCGCGCTCGAAGCCAAGGGCTATACCACCCCCACGCCGATCCAGGCGCAGTCCATCCCCATCCTGCTTGAAGGCGGCGACCTGCTCGGCATCGCGCAGACCGGCACCGGCAAGACGGCGGCCTTCGTGCTGCCGTCGATCCAGCGGCTGGCGGAAAGCGCGAAGCGCGTGCTGCCGACCCATTGCCGGATGCTGGTGCTCGCGCCGACGCGCGAACTGGCCAGCCAGATCGCCGACAATGCGCGCGGCTATGCCAAATTCTCCAAGCTGTCGGTCGCGACCGTATTCGGCGGCACCAGCCTGAACAAGAACCGCCAGGACCTGTCGCGCGGCGTCGACATCCTGGTCGCCACGCCGGGCCGGTTGATCGACCTGGTCGAGCAGGGCTTCCTGAACCTGTCGACGATCGAGATCCTGGTGCTGGACGAGGCCGACCAGATGCTCGACCTGGGCTTCATCCACGCGCTGCGCCGCATCGTGAAGATGCTGCCGCGCCGTCGCCAGACCCTGTTCTTCTCGGCGACCATGCCGCCGTCGATCCGCGAACTGGCCGACCAGTTCCTGCACCAGCCCAAGACCGTGTCGGTCGTGCCGCAGTCGACCACCGCCGAGCGCGTCGACCAGAGCGTCACCTTCGTCAACCAGACCGAGAAGCAGGCGCTGCTGACGCTGGTGCTGCAGGACCCGGCGATCGATCGCGCCCTGGTCTTCACCCGCACCAAGCATGGCGCGGACCGCGTCGTGAAGCTGCTGGCGGGCAACGGCATCGCCGCCAACGCCATCCACGGCAACAAGAGCCAGGGCCAGCGCGAGCGGGCGCTGGGCCAGTTCAAGTCGGGCGAGGTCCGCATCCTGGTCGCGACCGACATCGCCGCGCGCGGCATCGACGTGTCGGGCGTCAGCCATGTCGTCAATTTCGAGCTGCCCAACGTGCCGGAGCAATATGTCCACCGCATCGGCCGCACCGCGCGCGCCGGCGCATCGGGCATGGCGATCGCCTTCTGCGCCGAGGATGAGCGTCCCTATCTGCGCGACATCGAGAAGCTGACGCGCCAGAAGGTGCCGGTCCAGCCGCTGCCCGACGACTTCACCAAGAAGGCGGCGGCGATCAAGAGCTCGCGGGTCGCGGCGGTCGGTGCCGACCCCGCCCCGCGCGAGGATCGCCCGCGCGGTCCGCGTCCGCTGCCCAAGCCGCGTGCGACCCATGCGCCGTCGCCGATGGGCCAGCAGGCCCGCCATCGCGGTCGGCCGAGCCAGCGCGGTCGCGGCGGTCGGCCCGGTGGTCGCCAGCAGGCGGGCGCCTGAGTCTCCAGGCGTGACGAAACCAGCGGCCTCCCTCACCCGTTGATCCGGGTGAAGGAGAGCCGCCGATGGACGTATCCACCACCCCGATCGCCGAACGCATCGCCCGTGTCCTCGCGGGCGAGCGTCTCAGCGCGAATGCGCAAGGTGAGGAGGAATCCGCCGGTGCGCATGTCGACGCGGTCTGGCGCGAGCATCTGCCCGAGGCATTGGCCGTGCTGCGAACGCTGCGCGAGCCAGACCGGGCGATGGCCGATGCCGGCGACGTGGCCATCTGGGAAAAGATGGTCCGCGCCGCGATCGAAGGGTCGAAGCCGCAGACGGTGGTGTTGTAAGGGCCGGATCATCGCCGCGCGCTGATTCACGACCCGGTATCGCCGCGCGCGCGCCCTTGCCCCGCCGAAACGGGAATGGCCTGAAGCGGAACGAGGCCGCGCCGCCACTGGCGGCGCGATCTCCGCTCAGGCCTTGTCCGGCGCCTTTTTCGGCTGTGCGGCCGCCTTCGCTTCGGCCGGCGGCGGCGTCGCGAGCGCCTGCATCGCCGCCTCGCCACGATCCATCAGGTCGCCGACATCCCCCGCCGGCGTGGCGGACGGAAGGGCGGTCATCGCCTTGCCCAGCCGCGCCGGGTCGACCGGCGTCCGCGTGTCGGTCAGCATCGCGAAGACCGGCGCGGTCGGCAGGCGGGTGAAGGCCGCGGCATAGCGGCCGCGCAGCCGCTCCAGCGCGGCATTGCGGCCCAGCATCGACAAGGCGATGGCATGGCGCAGCACGATCGCCTGCCCCACGTCCGACAGGTTGCGCGGCTCGGGCAGCAAGGGCTCGCCGGTCGCGATCAGATGAATCCAGTCGCGCTCCCGCCAATAAATCTCGCTGGCGATGCCGCGCGAGTCGGGCACGTCCTGCAACGTGGCCATCGCATCCGCCGGCTTGCCGAGCAGCGTCAGCGCCGCAGCCTCGACCCGGTGCCGGTCGGCCGTCATGCCGGCCGGATAGGGAATGGGCGCGGTCCGGCGCAGCAGCCGCACCGCCTGGTCCGGCGTGCCCGCCAGCACCCGCAGCGTCGCCACCCGGATCGACAGCGGGCCGGTCTCGATATCCTGCGCACGTTGCTGCAATTGATAGTCGAGCAGGTCGGCGGCGCGGCCGTACAGCCCCACATCCTGCAACCGGCCGGCCAGTACATAGGCGAGCTTGTCGCCGCTGTTGCCGGCGGGGGCCAGGTCGCGATAGTCCCAGAACAGCCCGGCCGCCTGGTCGAGCGGCAGCCCCGATCCCGGCGACAGCGCCGCCACCAGCATGGATTGCAGCGTCGCGAGCAGCGTGCCGGTGGTCGCGGTCGGCCCGCCATAGCGGAACAGCGCGGCCCCCGCCGCGAGCGCCTGGCGCGTGTCGTTGCGCTGTTCGGCGAGATCCATCCACAGGCGCAGGGTCGCGCGTTCGGTATCGTCGCCGCGCCAGCGGAAGGCGAGCGCCTCCAGCCGCTTCATCGCGTCGCCCGATTTCAGCGTGCCGGCCTTCAATCCGGCCTGGACCAGCGCGAGTTCGGCTTGCGCGCGCTGTTCGGCATCGCCGCTGATCGCCACGCGTTCCAGCCGCAGCCGCGCCTCCTGCGGATCGCCGAGCGCCATATGGCTGCGACCACGCAGCAGGTTGGCGGCGGGATCGCCGTCCGGCGCGGCCTTCAGCCAGGCGAGGGCGGCGCGATAACCGCCCAGCGCCACGGCCGCTTCGGCGGCGGCGTCGACGAAGGGCAGGCGCGCCAGGTCGCTGCGCGCCTGCAACGCCGGCATCGCGCAACGGAGCTGGCGCAGGGCGGGGCCGGGCTGGTCGTCCTTGGCGAGCATCCGCATCCGCCACAGACAGCTTTCCGGATCATCGGCGAGCGAGTCGGTGGTCAGCATCCCCAGCGCGCCGTCCTGATCGCCGATCTGGGCCAGCGCGACGCCGCGTGCGCGCCGCCAGGCCGGCACCAGCGCCAGGTCGGGGTCGTCCGCGCCCATCACGTCGAGCACGCCCATCGCATCCGGTCCGCGCCCGATCGCCAGCAGGCCCGTCGCCAGGGTCCAGCGCGCCGCCTGCCGCGTCTCCGGCGTGGAGGTCGCGATGCTGTGCCAGGCGGAGTCCGTGTCGATGCGCGTCCAGGCGTGTGTGCCGGGCAGCGGTTGTTCCGCCAGCGCGGGCGCGAAGCCCGGCAGCCGGGCCATGGGCACGGCGTGACCGCTACCGCCATGCGGAGGCGGGGCCGCGCCGATCGCGAGCATCAGCGTGGCCGCGCCTGCCAGCCGCCCGATCATGTGCCCACTCCCAGGCGCGCGACGGCGGCGCCGGCGCCGGCGGCGCCGATGGCGAACAGCAGCAGCGGCAGCATCCCACCGCCTTTGCCGGCGGCGGCCGGGGCCTTGTCGGCGTCCTCGACGATGACGTCGCCGGGCGCGCCGGCCCTGCCGTCGACCATCGTGATCTGGCCCGGTTTCTGATCCTGGCTCATCGTCTCATTTACCCTTTGCGTACACTTCATTATAGGATGGCGACGGGTAAGTTGCCCTTGGCGGTCGGGTTGGAGCGTCATTTACTGGAACCCATTGATGTCGCGCTTGCTTCTTATCCTATTAACGCTCATCCCATTGGCCGTTCCGCTGCCGGCGGCCGCTTCCGGCCATGGCGGCGGCGGCGAGGGTGGCCCGCAATTCGTCGCGCTACCCGAGCTTCGCGTGCCGATCGTGCAAGGCGATCGGGCGGATGGACGGTTGCTCGTGACGCTGGCGCTGAAGGTCGACGACGCGGCCGACGCGGCGGCGCTCAACGGCGCGATGCCGGCCGTGCGTGAGCGCGCGATGATGGCGGCGAGCGAATTCGCGCGACTCCACGCCTCGCCCTTTCTGCCGGTCGATGCCGAACGGCTGGTCAAGGCGATCGACGATGCGCTGCGCGACCAGGTTCCGGGGGCTCATATGCTGCTGGTGACCAAGGTGTCGGCGGTGGCTGCATGAGCGATGCGGCCGACCTCGGAACGACTGCGTCGTCGTCCCGGGCCCTGTGCGGCCGCTTCATCGACTGGCTGACGTTGCGGTACAGCTCGCCCCAGCTGGCGGCCGACCAGTTGCGCGACGTCTCGCAATATATCGCGCTTATCTACGGCATCGTCGCCGCGAACATGGTCTTCTGCTTCTGGGGCAGCTGGACCACCATCTCGCCATGGGTGATCGGGGCGATCCTGCTGCCGATCGCGGCGATCGTCACGTTGCGGATCCGCTGGTGGCGGGCGTTGCCCGATCGGGTGGCGCGGGACGGGAACCATGATCTGCGATCTCTGCGCATCACCGTGGTCATCATGCCGGTCGCCGCGCTGGCCTTGAGTACCATGGCGATCCTGGCCTGCAGGACCTGGCATGCGATGATGCTGGAGACGGCGGTCCTGTTCGTAATGCTCTGCGTCATCGCCTGCATGTTCTGCCTGCGGGCATTGCCTCAGGCGGCCTTGCTGGTGGCGAGCGTCGTCCTGCTGCCGCACCTGTTCTTCGCGATCCGCACGGGCGCCCCCAACGAGCTGCTCACCATCGGCCAGCTGGCAGTGCTGCTGGCGATCGTGCAGGTGATGCTGACGATCAGCTTTCGCCAGTTTCGCGCATTGAGTGAATCCCGGCGCGCGCTGATGGCGGAACGGTGCGCCGCCCTCCAGCGCGCCGATGAGCAGCAGCGCCTGGCCCGGCGGGATTCGCTGACCAATCTGTGCAACCGTACCCATTTCTTCGACATCTTCGACCGGATGATGGCGGCCGACGACACCCCCTTCGCGGTGGCGGTGATCGACCTGGACCGGTTCAAGCAGGTCAACGACCTGCACGGCCATGCGGTGGGCGACCAGTTGCTGATGATGGTCGGTGAGCGGCTGCGCGCCGCCGGCAGCCGAAGCGATACGGATGGGGGCATCGTCGTCGGGCGGCTCGGCGGCGACGAGTTCGGCGCGCTGATCCCGGCCGGCATCGATCCGCTCGCCTGGGGAGAGGTGCTGTGCGAAAGCTTCGCTCGGCCCTTTTCCGTGCAGGAGCTGGAGATCGCCGGCCGCTGCACCGTCGGGGTCGCCCAATCGGTCGAAGGGATGCGTTGCTCGCGCGAGCTGTACGGCCGGGCCGATCACGCGCTCTATCGCGGCAAGGCGGAGGGGCGCGGCCGGTGCATCCTCTTCTCGCCCGACGACGAAATGCGGCTCCGCTCGCACCAGACGCTGGAGTCGGTGCTGCTGGCGGCCGATCTGGAGGCGGAGCTGGACCTGTGCTTCCACCCGGTGGTGAATACCGAGACGCTGGCGGTCGGCGGGGTCGAGGCGTTGGCGCGCTGGACCAGCCCGGTCTTGGGCGTGGTGGGGCCGGACCGCTTCATCCCGATGGCCGAGGATCTGGGCATCATCGGCCAGATGACGCTGGTGCTGCTCCGCAAGGTGCTGGTGCAGAGCCGCCGCCTGCCGACCGAGCTGTGCGTCTCGATCAACCTGTCCGCCAAGGACATCGTCGCCGACCGGATCATCGACGCGGTGATCGCCGAGATCAAGGCCAGCGGCTTCGATCCGCGCCGCCTGATCATGGAGATCACCGAAACGGCCGTGATCCGCAACCATGAGATCGCCATCCCCAACATCGCCCGGCTGCGCGCGCTGGGGATGCGTGTCGCGCTCGACGATTTCGGCACCGGCTTCTCCAGCCTCACCCATTTGCAGCGCCTGCCGATCGACAGCGTCAAGCTCGACCGCAGCTTCGCCGCCAATATGGAGGACGAGGTCGGCGGCAAGGTGGTGGCGGCGGTCGCCGGCCTGTGCCGGACGCTCGACTTGACCAGCCTGATCGAGGGGATCGAGACGCCCGCCCAACTGCGCCGCGCGCGCCAATATGGCTATCGCTATGTCCAGGGCTATCTGTTCGCGCAGCCGATGACGATCGAGGCGTTGTTGCGCTGGCTGGACGAAGACCGTCGGCCGCCGCTGCACGGCCGCTCGCTGGCGGACGGGCGCGCCGCCGGCGTCCGTTAAGCGGCGGCCACCGACACGCGGCGGGACGGTGCGCCCGCCACAAGGGGCCTGCGCCGAACGGGCGTGGCGACGTGGCGACGTGGCGACGTGGCGCGGCCCATGCCGCCGGAATTTGGGATCGGCCTCGACCAGGCGATGCGCTGGGCGCGGCATCCTGCTGATCACGCCTTGCGCGGCACGGCCTTGCCGGCTGCCGCACGATAGGGGCATGGGCGAGGATCAGGGCGCGGCGCGCAGGGGAAGGATCAGGACGGATCGCCGGCGCGCGGCGGCGCGAAAGACGCTTTGCGCGGAGCGGTGCCGGATCAAGGGAGCGCGATGGCGACCGGCGACGACCAATGACCTGGGGTCGTCGGGGCTATGGGATCGATGCGGGGGTGCGGCGATGGACGCCGCCATCGCCCTGCGGCCGGGGTGGCCGGTGCGCCTGGGTCGCCTCGGCAACCGGCATATGGGGTCAGAGCGGGGCGATGCAGGCGACGCGCGTGGTCGCATCGGCGGCGCGGATCGCGCGGCGGCGGACCGGCGCGGTAGCGCGGGGGCGAAGCGGTGGCGTCACCGTCGCCGGTGCGACGGCGAGGTCGGCATCGACGGTGAAGATGGTGGGGGTGCAGCCTGCATAGCGCATCGGGTCCGCCAGCAAGGTCAGGCAATCCTCGATCTGGGGCGCGGCGCGATCGCCGATCGTCTCGGCGACATCGTCCAGCGTCATGCCCAGGATCGACATGGCCTGCGCCGCGGCGGCATCCCACAAGGCGCCGGCCTCCTCGACCCGGAGGGCGATCGTGACGCGAAATTCCCGCGAAGTCCCCATAGCAGTTTCCCAGTGCCCCCAACTGACCGATGCTCGTCCCACGATCGATCTTGCGTATACCGTATCGAGACGGATGAACGTCGCTTAACGGATCATTCATGGGCTGTTAACTAAGGATAAACACCTAGTATGGCTATGGCGGGGTGGCCGAGCCACCCCGCCTATGGCGTTTTCGACAAGTGATCGAGGGGGGCGATCGTCGGATCGCGGATCAGCCCTTGAACAGCTGGCCGATCATCTGCGGCGACTGGTTGGCGATCGACAGTGCCTGGACACCGAGCTGCTGCTTGGTCTGGAGCGCGGTGAGGCGTGCCGATTCCTTGGCCATGTCGGCATCGACCAGGTTGCCGATGCCGGCTTCAATCGTGTCCGCCAATTTGCTGGTGAAGGTCAGTTGCGAGTCGATCCGGCGCGCCGCCGTACCCAAGTTGCTGAGCGCGTTGTTGACCGTCGTCTTGTAGGTCGAGAGATAGCCGTCGACCGTGGCGGCGGTCGCCGCGTCGGTCAGCTCGGTGCTGTCGTTGAAGGCAGCGGCGGCGTCAGCCGCCTTTGGCAGGCCCAGGCCCGAGCCGGTGATGGTCATCGTATCTGGGGTGAAGGCGGATGCCGGCGTGGGGTTGACATTGGCCAGCGACTGCAACGGCGTGACGGTGTCCGTCGTCGCCATCTTCAAAAGATTTTTGTCGTTATATTCCGAAGTGTTGACGATCGTCTTGATCCGCTCGCGCAGACCAATGAAGTCCTTGTTCAGCGAGTCGCGCTGCGTGGCGGAGATGGTCGTGTCCCCGGCCTGCTTGGCCAGCGTCTTCATCTCGTTGACGATGTCGGAAATCTGCTCGGTGCCGCTCACCGCGATGTCGACGACGCTCTTGGCGTTGCTGAGCGAGGAGGTGACGGCCTTCAGGTCGCCCTGCTTGCCGCGCAGGCCCTGGGCGGTGACGAAGGTCGCCGAGTCATCCCGCGTCGAGTTGACGTTCTTGCCCGAGGAAATGCGCGACTCCGTCGTGGAGAGACCCTTCGACGTGCGGTTCAGTTCCTGCAGCGCGACCATCGCGCCAACGTTCGTGTTCACGGAAAAAGCCATGTTCTCTTACCCTTTCGAACAGGTGGTTCGCAGCGGTGTCCCCGCCAGCGGCCCGCTGCGATGCGGTTCGCCCTTCCATTATGGGAAGGAGTTGCCGGGGGCGGACGCGGCTTGCGGAAAAATCGTCCGGGTGGGGGAAAAGCCTGCCGTTCAGCCGGTCGATGTCGCATCTGGCGGTTCGACCGGGCGCGCGGCCGTCGTATCGATCGTCCGGTCCGAGATCGATCCGGTCGATCGATCGGCTCGGAAATTATCGCGAATGATGAACGAGATAAACCGCCGTTTGATGAGAATAGAATGTGGCAATATTGCTGATGTGGCAATTGCGTATTGATTAATTTTGCGTCAAATATACATGAATGGCGGCATGTCTGCGGTGATGTATTTTGTTTGATTGGTATTATTACGTAGAAAACGGGAGAACGATGAGCGTGAATGCGGGCATGCTTGCCGGATTTGCAAGTAATTTGGCGTCGTCGCGGGCGGCTGGCGGCGTGGCGGTGATGGCCTGATCCGCAGGAGCCGGCCTGGGCGGCTGGGCCGCCTGATCGGTCCGTCCGGCCGACCGCCGCCGGACCAAAACTCTACCTTTGATGATGGAGATTGCGATGCGGTTTGCGTGCAAGCTGACCCTGTTTGGCGCCTATGCCCTGGCGGCGGCCATGCCGGCCTCTGCCAGCCAAACGTTTCATGTCGATCAGATCGTCGATCTGCGGCCTGACCAGTTCGGAAGGGACAATCCCGGCATCGGGTTCGGCACAACCGCAGCGTCCGTGGTCCAAGAGGGCGACATTGTGGAAGGCGTGATCCGGTTCCGCAATGGCCATATCCGTGCCACCGATCCGTCGACATTCTTCGTCTACAGCTATGTCGAGATATCGGGCGGGTATCTCGGCGATCACGTCGAGAAGAGCTTCTCGCTCCTGAATGATAAAGGGGAGGGCATCGGCAAGACGACATGGGAGGATCGTAGCTTGATCTATCTCGCCGCCCCCGACGCTCGCGCGTCCTATGACGTGTTCGGCGTGCGGTACAGGTTCAAGATGCCGTCCTTCGCATCGCGGGACGGTACGGCCAGTGTCTGGCTGAACAGCGCGGCCTCCAACGGGACTTTTGCCAAGGACGACCTGTTCGCCTCCGCGGTGCCGGAGCCGTCGAGCTGGGCGCTGATGGCGCTGGGCTTTGCCGGGCTGGGGCTGGCGATGCGGCGGCAGCAGCGGGCGAGTGGGATGGTTGTGGCGGCCTGATCGGCACGACTGCATCGCACGCAAAAAAATGGCCGGAACGGGTTTGCCGTTCCGGCCATGCGGGCCACCGGGGTTTGGGATGTACCGGTGGCCCGATCGATTAGCCGCGGAACAGCTGACCGATGGACTGCGGACCCTGGTTGGCGATCGACAGAGCCTGGATGCCCAACTGCTGCTTGGTCTGCAGCGCGGTGAGCTTCGCCGACTCCTTTGCCATATCGGCGTCGACCAGGTTGCCGATGCCGCTTTCGATCGTATCGGCAAGCTTGCTGGTGAACTCCATCTGCTTGTCGATCTTCTGCGATGCCACACCCAGATCGCTCAGGGCGCTGTTAACCTTGGTCTGGTAATCATCCAGACCCAGATTGGCATCGGTCGCCTTGCTGGCATCCGCCAACGACGACGCGTTCGTCAGCTTGCCGGCGGCAGCCGCCGTCGGCAGGCTCATGCCTTGGTTCGCGACCACCAGCGTGTCGGCCTGATAGCCGGCCGTGGTCGAGTCGCCGTCGGCCAGCGACTTGAGAGCCTGAACCTTACCCGTGGCCGTCGTGTCGGTGTTCAGCAGATTGGTGCCATTGAATTCCGACGACGAGATCACGGTGTTGATCTGATCGCGCAGACCCGAGAATGCCTTGTCCATCGATGCGCGCTGCGTATCGGTGATCGTGGCATCCGCCGCCTGCTTGGCGAGCGTCTTCATCTGGTTGACGGCGTCCGAAATCTGTTCGGCCCCGGAAACCGCCACGTCGACGATGCTCTTCGCATTGCCCAAGGAGTTGGTGACCGCCTTCAGATCGCCCTGTCGTCCACGAAGATTCTGAGCGGTGATGAAGGTAGCCGAGTCATCCTTAGTCGATGCGACACTGAGGCCCGTGCTGACGCGCTTCTGCACCTGATCCAGACCCTTGTTGGTCGAATTCAAAGTCTGAAGTGCCGCCATAGCGCCACGATTGGTGTTGAGCGAAAGAGCCATGATCTTTTCCTTCTGGAAATAACGATCCATTCGGGATCGTGGAGCGAAATCGGCGCCCCGCCGACTGGATGCTTCAAGCGTCCTGCCCTTCCATTTTGGGATGGATCAAGCACTGACGGTCGCGGGGTGCGAAAAAATCATCGTTAAAATTCAATGAATAAGGGTAAATTTTTGGTTGCCGGTCGGGGCGGTGTCAGATGCGACGAAGCCACCCATGGTCGGTGGACCTTGGGCGGCTTCGCTGCGCTCGTCATGGCGGGATCATTGCAGGATTTGCCCCACCATCCCGGCGAAGGCTGGGATCCAGTTGGGAGACGTTGGTCAATAACCAGTATCGTTCCGTAACTGGACCCCGGCCTGCGCCGGGGTGGAACGTCAGGGGGTGGGGCGCCCAATTCCGCAACGATCCCCCTGACGGACGCGTCGACGGCCGTGCCGGTCAGAACGGAAACAGCGCGTCGTAGATCTGCTGGCCCCAGCGGGCCTGTTGCGCGCTGGTCAGCTGGCCGCGCCCGCCATAGCTGATCCGCGCCTCGGCGATCTGGCTGTGGCGGATGCTGTTGTCGCGGGCGATGTCCTGCGGCCGGACGATGCCGCTGACGATCAGCTCGCGCAGCTCGTAATTGACGCGGATCTCCTGCCGCCCCCGGATCGCGAGGTTGCCGTTGGGCAGCACGCCGGTGACGATCGCCGACATGGTCATGTTGATCGTCTCGGACCGGCTGATCGTGCCGGTGCCGTTGAACTTGGAGGCGGAGTTGCTCGCCACCGCCTTGGACGGGTCGCCGGGCAACAGCTTCTCCAGGCCGAGCAGCGCCGACAGGCCGGCATTTTCCGACCCGCCCTGGCTGCGCGCGGTGGTGTTGCCGACCTCCGCCTTGTCGGCGACGTTGATCCGCACGGTCAGGATGTCGCCGACGCGGGCGGCGCGCTGGTCGCCCAGGAACGCGCCCGCGCCGGTGCGGAACAGCGAGGCGGTGGCGGCGGGGCCGACGGGCGGCTGCGACGGCGTGCGACGGCCGAGCGATTCCTCGACGCTCGGCATGTCGAGCGGGTCGGCCTGGCTGAGCGGCGGGGCCTTGCCGACCTGTTTCAGCCGGCCGACCGCGCCGCAGCCCGACAGGCCGAGCGCGAGCGTGCAGAGGAGGAGCGTATGGGTGGGGCGCATGACGCGGCCTTTCGGAAGGGGGATCAGGGAGCGGCGATGCGGACGGCGCCGCTGCCTTCGACGATGGTGTCGAGCGTGCGGCCGGTGGCGGGGGCGACGACGCGGACCAGGTCGCCCATCCCGCCCGATCCCAGCGCCCGGCCGGTGGTGCCGATCACCAGGCCCGCGCCTCGCAGGCTGATCGTCACCGGCTCGCCGCGCCGGACCAGCCGGGGGGTGACGACATCGCCCGACCGCACGACCGCGCCCGCCGACAGGTCGCGCACCGCCTCGCGTCCCGCCGCCGAGGCGACGGGGAGCGCGCCGATCGCGAAGCCGCGCGCGCGGGGCTGCGGCTCGAAATCACCGGCGGACAGGATCTCGCCGCGCGCGACCGGATGCGACAGCACCGGCGTGTCGACCATGTTGGGATTGGCCGCCGGGGCGGGCCCGGGCGCGGCCGCGGCGAGCGCCGCGGCGAACAGGGGGAACAGGGCCATGATCAGCGCAACTGGCTGGAGGTGGCCAGCATCTCGTCGGCGGTTTTCACGACGCGGCTGTTCATCTCATAGGCGCGCTGGGCGGTGATCAGCGCGGTGATCTCCGACACCGGATTGACGTTCGACGCCTCGATCGAGCCCTGCTGCACCGTGCCGAAGCCGGGATCGCCCGGCGTGCCGACCGTCGCCGCGCCGGACGCGGAGGTCTCCTTGAACAGGTTGCTGCCCTGCGCCTCCAGCCCGGCCTCGTTCATGAAGGTGGCGAGCTGGATCTGCCCGACCGTCTGCATGTCGGTGGCGCCGGCCACCTTCACCTGCACCAGGCCGGTCTTGGAGATGGCGACGTCGAGCGCGCCGGCGGGGATCGCGATGGCGGGGCTGAGCTGATAGCCGTCCGCCGTCACCAGCTCGCCCTGGTCGGAGAGCTGGAGCGAGCCGTCGCGGGTATAGCTTTGCGTGCCGTCGGGCATGGTCACGGCGAAATAGCCGCGCCCCTCGATCGCCATGTCGTAGCGATTGCCGGTCTGGCTCGGCGCGCCCTGTTCGGTGATGCGATAGATGCCGCCGGTCTTCACGCCCGATCCGATCTGGATGCCGGTCGGCACCTTGGCCTGGTCGCCGCCGCCGCCCGCCGTGCCGGGCCGCGTCTCCTGCTGGTAGAGCAGGTCCTGGAAGGCGGCGCGCTGGCGCTTGAACCCGGTGGTGTTCATGTTCGCCAGGTTGTTCGAGATGACGTCGACATTGGTCTGCTGGGCCAACATGCCGGTGCTGGCGATCGAGAGAGTCCGCATGATGCGTGGTCCTTTCGCGTGAAGGAGAAATCAGGAGGGGGGAAGGGGGCGGTCAGCCGAACTTGCCGAGCCGGTCGATCGCGCGCTTGCGCAGGTCGTCCATGTCCTGGGCGATTCTGGCGCTCGCCTGATAGGCGCGCAGGATGTCGACCATCTGCGTGGTCTCGACGATCGGTTCGACGTTCGAGGATTCGACGCCGCCGGCGGTGAGCTTGGTGTCGGCGGCGGACAGTTCGCGGCCGTTGCTGGCGGTCATCAGCCCGTCGCCGCGCGGGGTCACGCCGCGCTCGTCGTCGAACACGGTGATGGCCAAGCGGCCGAGCGGCCCGTCCTTGCCCTTCACCGTGCCGTCGGTGGAGATGGACAGGTTCGCCTGCTGGTCGACGGGCACGGTGATCGGCTTGCCGCCCTCGCCGAGCAGGCGCTGGCCGCCGGCGGTGGTCAGCTCGCCCGTCTCGTTGATCTTGACGAAGCCGGCGCGGGTATAGGCGGTACCGCCGTCCGGCGCCTCGACCGCCAGATAGCCGGGGCCGTCGATCATCACGTCCATCGGGTTGCCCGTGCTCTTGAACGCGCCGGCCGAGGCATCGTGCATCGCGCCGAAATCGAGCACGAACGACATCTTGCGCGCGTCGGGCACCGCGTCCTCGGGACTGGTTTCGACATATTCGCGGAACACGGGGCGTTCGCGCTTGAAGCCCGCCGTGTCCATGTTCGCCATGTTGTTCGCCGCCACGTCCAACCGGCGCTTGAGCGCCTGTTCCCGGCTGAGCAGCACAAAGGAAGAGATATCCATCCCGCTGGTCCGTTTTTTCCGCTTTTCCGTTCGCCGCTCGGCAATTTCTGCCTGGCGACCATCCTATAATAGGCGGGTAGGGCGCGGGCCGGTCTGGTCCCGCCGGTTAATCGATCGGGGATGATCATGAGCGCGACCGAGGAGCCGAAGGACGGCGAGGGCGATGCCAACGCCGCCAAGACGGCCGCCGCCAAGAAGAAAAAGAAGCTGATGATCGGCGGCGCGGCGGCGGTGCTGCTGCTCGGCGGTGGCGGCGGTGGCGCCTATATGATGATGGGCCATGCCGCGCCGCCGACCGCCAAGGAGAAGAAGGCGGCCGAGGAAAAGGCGAAGGACGAGGAGGTCGCCGCCGAGGAGGAGGAAGCCGGCGGCGAGGGCGAAGGCGAGGGCGGCGAGGGCGGCCACGGCGCGAAGAAGAACGCGCCGCTCGACGTACCGCCCCTGCTGGTCAACCTGCACACCGCCGACGGCACGCCGCACTTCCTGAAGCTGCACATCATGCTGGTGCCCGGTCCCAAGGGCAACAGCGAGGCATTGAAGGACGAACTGCCCAAGCTGCTCGACGCCTATCAGCCGTTCCTGCGCGAATTGCGGCCCGAGGATCTGTCGGGATCGGCCGCCGTGTACCGCATCAAGGAGGAACTGCTGCTGCGCGCCGGCGCGACGCTGGGCCATGACAAGGTGAAGGACGTCCTCGTGCAGGACCTGATCCAGCAATGAGCGACATGGACGATTTCGACGATCTGGTGCTGCCGGAGCCGCCCTCGCTCGACGCGATGGGCAGCGGTGCGCTGGATCAGGCGGGGATCGACGCGCTGTTCGGCGATGTCGGCGGCCCGATGCGCGCGCGCAGCGGCCTGAAGGCGGTCATCGAATCCGACGTCATCAGCTACGAACGCCTGCCGATGCTGGAGGTGGTGTACGACCGCATGTTGCGCAGCTTCGCCACGTCGATGCGCAACCTGACGTCGGACGCGATCGACATCAGCCTGGTCGACATGACCTCAGTCCGGTTCGGCGACTTCATCAACCGGGTCGCGCTGCCGACGATGATCGGCGTGTTCCGGGTCGAGGAATGGCGCAACTACGGCCTGATCACGGTCGAGCCCAGCCTGATCTATGCGGTGGTCGACGCCCTGCTCGGCGGCCGGCACGGCAACAACCGGCAAATGATCGACGGCCGCGCCTTCACCGGCATCGAGGTCGGGCTGGTGTCGCGGATGCTGAAGATGGCGATCACCGACTTCGCCGCCGGCTTCGCGCCGATCACGCCGATCACGCTCGACCTGGAGCGGGTGGAAACCGCCACGCGCTTCGTCTCGATCGCCGGGCCGACCAATTTGTGCGCGGTGGCGACGTTGCGCGTCGACATGGACGGGCGCGGCGGCTGTTTCAGCATGTTGCTGCCCTATGCGACGCTGGAGCCGGTGCGAAAGGTGCTGGGCCAGCGCTTCATGGGCGACAAGGCGGGGCCGGAGAATATCTGGGGCGCGCACATGGCGCGCGAGATCCGCCGGACCGAGGTGGAGGTGGACGTGGTGCTCGGCCGCACCATGATGCCGCTGGGCGAGGTCCGCGCGCTGGAGGTGGGCAACACCATCCGCTTCAACCGGCGGCCGGACGAGGCGCTGGAGCTCCAGATCGGCGACGTGGTGCTGGGCCACGGCCAGATCGGCCAGCGATGCAACAATGTGGCGGTCCGTCTGACGACCGATATCAAGAGGATAATGCGATGATGAGTTTCGCGACGATGGCGGACATCGCCACCATGATCCTGTGCGCGGCGGTGATGGTGCAGAGCGTGCGGATGATGCGCGCGCTGCACCGGGTGCGGGGCGACGCGGTGGCCGAGGTGGTCAAGGCGCTGGACCAGTCGACCGGCCATGCCCGCGCCGTGCTGGCCGAGCTGAAGACGGTGCTGGTCGATTGCGCCTCGCATGGCCAGGTGCTGACCCAGGCGCGGGCGATGGCCGACGAGCTGACCGTGATGATCGGCATCGCCGACGCCTCCGCCGACCGGATGACCGAGGCGGCCAATGCCGCGCGCAACCAGCCGGCGGCCGGGGAATCGGCCGCCGTCCGTGACGAGGTGCGCGCCGCACCGCGCGTGGAGGAAAAGCTGTGGGCGTGAGGCGCGGATCACGCTGGCGGCCTTCGCTGCTGCTGATGACGGCGGGCTCCGCCTTGGCGGCGGTTGTCGGCAATGCCGTCGGCCTGTCGGCCCAGCCGCTGGAGCCGTTGCCGATCCAGTCGCGACTGGGGGCGGCGATCGCCGACGACGCCAACATCCGCGACCGGGCGGCGGCGCGACGCGGCCGCACGCTCGACCTGCGCGAGCAGGCGGTGCGCGCGGCCGAGGCGCGGCTCAAGAGCGACACGGCCGCGAAGCCGGATGAGGCGGCGCAGGCGGCGGCAGCCGGCGGCCCACCGCCCCCCAGCCAATATGACGATCTCGCCAAGATCTATGCGGCGATGAAGCCGGCGGCGGCGGCGGCGGTGATGGAGCAGCTCGACCTGGAGGTGCAGATGCGCGTCGCGCAGAAGATGCGCGAGCGCTCCATCGCCTCCGTCATGGCGGCGATGTCGCCCCGCGGCGCGGCGGCGCTGACCATGGCGCTGGCCCGCAAGCAGGCGGGTGGCGGCGCGGCGGCGGCCGGCATGCGGCCGCGACCCGGCGCGCCGGCACCGGCACCGGCGCCGGGTGCCGCCGCGATGCCCCGCGATCGGCGGCCATCCTGATCGGACGCGCAACCGGAGCGACGTGGATGGCGTCGCTCCGGTCTTCCTGTTCGGGGAAGGCTGCATCCGGTCACCGTCAGGCGTGCCGCTGACCGAACCAGGATCGCGAATGCGGCTCCGTTCACGCTTGCGTACCGTTCCGGTGCAGGCGTCGCTGGCGGCATCCCACTGCGTCGCGGCCTTGGCTATACCTCTGCGAAAGTCGCCTCCGTGCTCCTGCGGACGCAGGAGTCCAGGGTTGTGGATGACCATAAGGCGTTGCCTTGCCTTGCCCTAGGCTCCTGCCTTCGCGGGAGCACAAGCCTGCCTGGCCTATGTGCCGACGTTTCGCCGCCGCCGGAATGAAGGATAATGGGCGTGCGACGTCGACATTTGCAACACTCCCAGCGCCTGCCGGAACGGCGGTCGGGCAATAAACGGGCCATCGCCTCCACCGATGGACGGTTCTTTCGATGAATTGCTGATGGTGAGGGCGAAAGGTCCGGCCCTTTGCGCAACGGCTTCGTGTCTCCCCGCCTTCGCGTCGGAAACAATCCCCCGCCACCCGCGCCGAATGCACGGTGCAGGCGGCATCGCCACTCAGCGCGAGAAGCGTGCGGCGTGATTGCGTTCCCAGCCCGACAGCGCGTCGAATGACAACAGCATATGGAAGGCGAAGCCCGCCTCGCCATCGCCCGTCCAGCGCTGCGAGGCGTGGCGGGGCGGGAGGCCGGGAATGGTGATGCGCACCTCGGCGCCGTCGGGCAACGGATGCGCCATGCCCAGCCGGCACCCGCTCTGCGACAAGTCGCGCAATTCCGGCGCGGTGGTGTGGCCCAGATGCCAGAGCAGCACGCTGCACGACGCGGTCAGGCGCGGCGATCGCGGCCGTTGGTCGGTGTCCTCGGGCGCATGGAGCAGCGTCGCCACTTCCTGCACGGCGTCGAACTGGATGCCGGCGCGCTGGTCGCGCGTCCACACCACCTTGCCCTCGACCTGGTTGAGGTTGCGCAACTCCACCCGCACCGGCACCCCGATCGCCAGCGGCGCGCTGGTCTCGACCATCATGCCGCCGGTCGACAGGTTGCGGACGCGGCACAGATGATCGCCCGACGGGTCGATCAGCCGGCCGACCATCAGCAAGGTCGTCAGCCGTTGCGAGCGCGCCACCGCTTGCGCCGGCCGCTCGGCGGCCGACGTGTCGATCGGGATTTCGGGCAGATGACAGGGTTCGCTGGCCATGATGACGCTCCTCAGGCAGGCTCGGCGCGGGTGATGGCGACACGCCGGACGACACCCTTGCCAAAGGCTTCGGGCGCGGCCTCGCGCACCACGTCGCGCAAGCGGCGCAGATCGGGGAGCATCCCGTCCGCTCCCGCCGCCAGGGGCGTGCGATAGGTGCGCATGTTGATCGCGTGGAGCAGCAGCGGCAGCTTGGCCGTGATCGCCGCTTCGTCCTTGGCGGGGACCTCCAGCCCGATATCGAACTTGAAATAGCCGGCCAGCCGGCCGTCGTTCAGCACCAGGGGCGCCAGCACCTCCTTGGCGGCGACGAAGCTGGTCGGCTCGGGTTCGGGCTTGGTCTCGGCCGCCTTGGCCTGGGGCGGGCCGAGGAAATGGTTGGTCGCGACCGCCGTGCCGCCGCCCAGCGCGGCGCCCAGGATCGGCATCAGGACGATGCCCAGGATCTTCTTCACGGCCTATCCTCTCCCCTAGAAGCGGAAGCTGGCGTCGGACGGCAGCGACGGCGCCGCGCCCAGCGCGACGATGGTGATGCGGCGGTTCTCCGGCCGGTCGGGCTGGTCGGGATAGACCGGCCGCGTATCGGCCATCGCCACCATCTCCGCGAAGCGCGAGGCGGGCAGCCCGGCCTGGATCATCGCGCGGCGCGCAGCGATGGCGCGCGCGCCCGACAGCGTCCAGGCCGCGTCCGACGCGCCGATGCCGGAGCCGTCGGTATGCCCCTCAATCGCGATCTGCGCGCCGGATGTCGCCAGCCGGGCGGCGACCCGGCCGAGCAGTTCCAGTCCGAACGGGTTGAGCGTCGCGGTGCCGAAGCGGAACATGGAATGCGCGTCGGTGTCGGTCAGGCTGATGCGCAATCCGTCGCGGCCGTCCTCGATCCGCATCGCCTTGCGCTGGTCGGAATCGGGCGGCAGGCTGTCGATCGCGATCTTCATTTCCTGCGCCAGCACGCGCTGCGCCGCATCGGGAATATCGGCCGTACCGCCCCGCGCCACGCCCCGGGACGCCGCGACGGTCGAGGGCTGGCCCTTGGGATCCGCACGGCTGTCGGCCTGGGCATTGCGGCCATGGCCGCCGGCGCCCGGCATGTTGCCGACGCCGCTGCTCGACGCGGTGGTGTCCGACGACTGCGCCATCGCCGAGGCGGAGGGCGGCGAGAAATATTCCGCCAGGCCCTTCAACCGCTTCTTGTCGGGATTGCTGATCAGCCACAACAGCATGAAGAACGCCATCATCGCCGTCACGAAGTCGGCATAGGCGACCTTCCACGCGCCGCCATGATGACCCGCCGCATATTTCTTGACGCGGCGGATGACGATGGGGCGTTCGTTATTCCCGCCAGGCGCGTTGGAGGCCATGGCCTAGCCCGCCTGCGCCAGGGCGCGCCGCAACCCGTCCTGCACCGCGCCGAGCCGCACCGGCTCGATCGCGGCATGGGCGGTCATCCGCGACGACAGCCGGTCGAGCACGCGGGCGATCTCGTCGACATGCTGCGCCACCAGATCGAAGGCCTGGAGTTCGTGCAGGTAGTTGGCCGCGAAATGCGCGTCGCCGACCAGCACCAGCTCCAGCCGTTCGAGCAGGCCGCGAATGTCGCGCAGTTCGGCCGCCAGCGCCGCCTGCAGCGGTGCGGCCAGGGGATCAAGCTCGCTCATCACATCACCGTCCCGTTACCGCCCCTGGGGGGAAAAAAGTTCAAGGTCGCCGGCCGGCCTCGGCGTCGGCAACGGCGCCATGGTGCGCTGGCGCGAGATCGGATCCGCCTCGACCGCGGCCATCGCCCGCGCCCGACCCTCATAGGGCATGAACTCGACCCGCCGCGCATTGGTGCCGCCGACATCGATCCGGCCGATCGCGATCTGCTCCATCTCGACGAAGCTGCGCGCGAATTCGGCGTTGCGGCGGCCGATCGCGGACATGCCCGCGATCATGTTGGCGCCGCCATAGATATGCGCGCGCAACCGGTCGCGCTTCGCCCCCACCGCCATCATGGCGTTGATCAGCAACTCCATGGCGTGGATGCCGTAGCATTGCAGGTCCGCCGGGCTCAGCGGCTTCGTGTTTTCCGGCTCGCCGAGCAGGAAATGGTTCATGCCGCCGACATGCGCCTGCGCATCGTGCAGGCACACCGCGATGCACGAACCGAGCAGCGTCGCGATCACCGTGTCCGGCTGGTTGCCGACGGCATGGCCGCCCTGCACGATCTGGATGCGCGCGCCCATCAGGACAGGGCCCCGAACACGCGTTCGATCTTCTCCTTCAGCACGGCCGGCGCGAAGGGCTTGACCAGATAGTTGTTGACCCCGAGCGCCGCCGCCTTGCTCACGATCTCGCGATCGGAGGAGCCGGTCAGCATGATGAACACGGTCTTGCCGATCACCGGGTCCTGGCGGACGGCTTCCAGCAGCTGCAGGCCGTCCATGTCGGGCATGTTATAGTCGGAGACGATCAGGTGGACGCGATCGCTGCGCACGGCGTCGAGCGCCTCGGCGGCGGACCCCTTGTCGCGGATATCGCGGAATCCAAGGTCCTGGAGCGAGCGGCGGATCATCGCACGCATACTCGCCTGATCGTCGACGACCATCACCTTGATCTGGGCTGCGGCAGGCATTGACTGGGTTCCTCGATTAATTCTGGCAGGCGGCGAGGATCGCTTCGGGCAGCGCGCCCAAAGTCCGCTCGCGATGGACGGCGCCGATCTCCTGGGCGGAGCGCGGCATGCCGTAGACGACGCAGCTTTCCCGCGCCTGGCCCAGGGTCATTGCCCCGGCCTGGCGCATCGCCAGCAGGCCTTGCGCGCCGTCGCTGCCCATGCCGGTCAGGATGATGCCGACCGCGCCGCGGCCGCGCATCGCGACCGAGCGGAACAGCGTGTCGACCGATGGGCGGTGGCCCGACACCAGGTCGCCGGTCCGCAGCCGGATCGTGCCCGGATCGCGGCCGACCAGTTCCATGTGCCGGCCGCCGCCGGGCGCGATATAGGCGGTGCCCCAGGCGAGCGGCATCGCGTCCAGGGCTTCGCGCACCCGGATCTTGCATTCCCGGTCCAGCCGCTCGGCAAAGCTGGTGGTGAAGGCGGCGGGCATATGCTGGACGATCAGGATCGGCGGACAATCCGCCGGCATCGCGCCGAGCAGCGAGAACAGCGCCTCGACGCCGCCGGTCGATGCGCCGATCGCGATCACCGCATCGGGGCGCAGCGGCCCGGTGGTGGTCGCCGGGGCGCGGATACCGACGGTGGGGCGCACCGACGATCGCGCCGCCGCCTTCACCGTCTCGCGCAGCCGGACGGACTCGCGCAACAGGTCCTCGGCATTGCCGGACGGCTTGCCGATGCAGTCGACCGCCCCCAGCCGCAGCGCTTCGATCGTGGTGGCCGCGCCGCGCGCGGTCAGCGTCGAGCACATCACCACCGGCATCGGCCGCAGCCGCATGATCTTCTCCAGGAAGGACAGGCCGTCCATTCCCGGCATCTCGACGTCGAGCGTGATGACGTCGGGTTCCAGCTGCTTGATCATCGCCCGCGCCGTGTTCGGCTCGGGCGCCTGTCCGACCACCTCGATCTCGGGATCGGCGGACAGGATTCGGGTCAGCATCGCGCGGATCGACGGACTGTCATCGACCACAAGTGTTCGCACGGGCATTAGAATTCCCCGTTCTTCGAATAGATGGTATGCCCGCAACTCTTCATCGCGACGGCGGCGGCGCCGATCAGGCGTTCGGAATGGCCGATATAGAGGAAGCCACCGGGACGGAGCATGTCCGCCAGCCGCGCCTCCAGCTCCGCCTTGGCCTTGTCGTCGAAATAGATCATGACGTTGCGGCAGAAGATGACGTCGTAGCTTTGCCGCATCGGCCAGCGTTCGAACAGGTTGAGCGTCCGCGCGGTCACCAGCGCGCGCAGCTCCGGCGCGATCCGCAGCTCGCCATCCTCGATCCTGGTCCAGGCGCTGCGCCACGGCTCGGGAATCGAGTTCGCGGCATTGGCCGGATAGACGCCCTTCTGCACGGTCGCGACCATCGGCGGCGACAGGTCGGTGGCGAGCAATCGCACATCGCCCTTGGTGAGCCAGGCGGCGTCGTGCCGATTGGCGCCCGACAGGCACATGGCGATCGAATAGACCTCCTCGCCGCTCGACGAGCCGGCCGACCAGAGCCGCACCGGGCGCGACCGCGCCGCCTCCTTCAACCGGGGGGTCACCTCGCCGCGCAGATGCTCGAAATGATGATTCTCACGGAAGAAGAAGGTGTGGTTGGTGGTCAGCGCCACGACCATCGCCGCGCGCTCCTCCGGATCATGCTCGATCCGCTGGAGATAGTCGGCGAAGCTGGCGATCCGATGCATCCGCAGCCGGCGCGACAGGCGCGAATGGACCAGCGTCCGCTTGACGTCGGACAGATGGATCCGTGCCTCGGACTGCATGATCCGGACGATCGCGGCGAATTCCTTCTGGCCGAGCGATGGGGAGTCGAGCCCCGGCGCATCGTCCAGCCCGTCGGCCACGGCGTCACATCGGATCGCCGCGTAGGTCATGCGGCGAGGTCGAACTGGCGGGTCAGCGCCAGCGCGTTCAGGTCGAGCAGCAGGACCATGGTGCCATTGTCCCCGGCGTCCCCCGCATCGCGCGCGGTGATCTTCACCAGCCCGGCGATGACATTGGGTTCGTTGACGTCGACATCGGGGGCGGGGCGCACCTCGCTCTCCTTGATCGACACGATATCAGCGACCTCGTCGACCAGGAAGCCGGCCTGCTTGCCGGCGATGCTGACGACCAGGATGCAGGACCGCGAATGGATGCGGCTCGCCGGCCAGCCCAGCCGCTCGGCCAGGCCCACCACGGGCACCACGGTGCCGCGCAGGTTGGTGACGCCCTTGATGTAATGGGCGACGCCGGGCAGCGGGGTCGGCTCCTCCCATTCGCGGATTTCGATCAGGGCGGACATGGCGATCCCGAACACCTGCTCGCCCAGCGAGAAGGTGACGATCTTGCGTTCGTCGGCCGTTTCCATCGTGCTCATGCGGCTAGTCCCTTCGGAATGAAGCGGGGATTGGACGAGGCGACCATCGCCTCGATATCGAGGATCAGCGCGATCGAGCCGTCACCCAGGATGGTGGCGCCGCCCAGACCGCGGATCGGGTGGAGATTCTGGTCGAGGCTCTTGATGACCACCTCGCGGCGGTCGTCGATCGTGTCGACCATCAGGCCGACATGGCCGGCGCTTTCGCTCTCGACGACGATGACCAGCGACTCCTCGGGCGGCAGCGCGTCATTGCTGGCGAAGCCGAAGATGTTGCCGAGCCGGCGCACGGGCAGGAAGTTGCCGCGCAGCTCCAGCACCTCGCCGGACGTGCTGATCGGCTTCACCTGGCCCGGTTCGGGCTGCACCGTCTCGACCACATTGGCGAGCGGCAGCACGAAGCGCTGGCCGGCGAGGCGGACGATCATCCCCTCCAGGATCGCCAGGGTCAGCGGCAGGATCATGGTGAAGACCGTGCCCTTGCCCGGCATCGAGGTGATCTCGACCCGGCCGCCCAGCGCCTCGACGTTGGAACGGACCACGTCCATGCCGACGCCGCGTCCCGAGATGTTCGAGATGGTCTCGGCGGTCGAGAAGCCCGGCGCGCAGATCAGCTGGTCGATCTCCTCGTCGGTCAGAACCGCATCGGCGGCGATGATGCCCTTTTCCACCGCCTTGGCGCGGACGCGGGCCCGGTCGATGCCGCGCCCGTCATCGGCGACGCGCACGAAGATGCGCGCGCCGCGCTGCTCGGCGGACAGGCGGATCGTGCCATGCGCGGGCTTGCCAGCGGCGATCCGGTCGGCCGGCAACTCGACGCCGTGATCGACCGCGTTGCGGATCATATGGGTCAGCGGGTCGCCGATCTTCTCGATCACGCCCTTGTCGACTTCGGTCGTCTCGCCGAACGTCTCCAGCTCGACCTGCTTGCCGGTCGCGGACGACAGGTCGCGCAGCATCCGGGGCACGCGGCTGAACGCCTGCTTGATCGGCTGGGCGCGCAGCGACATCACCGTGTCCTGGATCTCGCGCGTCAGGCGCGAGAGCTGCGGCAGTTCGACGCGCTCCTGATCCTTGGGGCTGAGCCGGTCGGACAGGATCGAGCTGCGGATCACCAGTTCGCCGACCAGGTTGAGCAGCATGTCGAGCTTGGTCAGCTCGACGCGGATCGACTGGGCGACCGGATCGGCCTGGCGGGGCGGCGGCGCGTCGTCGGTGGCGGGCTTGGCGGCGGGCGCGGGGACGGACGGCACCGCCGCCACGACCGGGGCGGGCGCCGCGCTCGCAGCCGGGGCCGCTGGGGCGGCTGCCACGACCGGCTCGGCCGCAGGGGTGGGCATGCTCGCTTCCGGGGCGAGGGCCGGATCACCGCCGCAACGCACGATCTCGATCACCGAGTCCGGTGCGACGAAGTCGAAACATTCGGTGATCGCGTCCTCGGCCACCTCGGCCGGCAGCGTGATCGTCCAGCCGATATAGGCCATTTCCGGGTCGAGCTCGGCAAGCGGCGGCAGCGCGGACAGGTCCGCCGCCGTCACCTGACCACCGAGCAGTTCCAGCTCGCGCAGCACCAGCAGCGGCTCGCCGCCATGCGCCATGGCCGCGTTGGACGGCGTGAAGCGCACGGTCCAGCCGGCCGGCTCGGACGGCGCCAGGTCGAAATCCTCCAGGCCGCCGATGGCGACCGGCTGAAAGCCGAACGGATCCTCGTCCACGATCGCGGCGGGGGCGGGTTCGGGCGCCGGGGCGGGGACCGCCGCGGCCTGGTCGGGCGCGCCGCCGGTCGCCAGCACCTCCTCCAGCACCGCCAGCATCGCGGCGTCGGCCGGCACCGCTGCCGTCCCCTGCGCCGCGGCGCAGTGATCCGACAGGATGTCGAAGGCGGACAGCATGACGCGGGTGACGCCCGGCGTCGGCGCGATGCGGTTGGCGCGCACCTCGTCCAGCACATTCTCGAACCGGTGCGCGAAGGCGGTCAGCGCGCCATGGCCGAACGCACCCGCGCCCCCCTTGATCGAATGCACCGCGCGGAACACGCCGGCGATGACGCCGGCCGACACGTCGCCGGCGGCCATGGCCGATAGCCCCGCCTCGGCGGTGGCCAGTCCCTCGGCGCATTCCTCGAAGAAGATGGCCTGGATATCGTCGAGATCGTCGCTCATGGGCACACCCGGCGGATCGCGACTTCCAGCTTCTGCGCGTCGAACGGCTTGGTGATCCAGCCGGTCGCGCCGGCCGTACGCGCGCGCGCCTTCTTCTCGTCGGAGAATTCGGTCGACAGCACCAGGATCGGCACCGACTTGAATTCGGGGCGACCGCGTACCGCTTCGATCAGCTCGAACCCGTCCATCTCCGGCATGTTGATGTCGGTGATGAGCAGGTCGGGCTTGACCTCGATCATCCGCTCCAGCCCGTGGCGGCCGTCATTGGCGGCCTCGACATGATAGCCGCTACCGGTAAGCGACGCCTTCAGCAGCATTCGCATGCTGGCGGAATCGTCGACGGTCAGAATGGTCTTGGTCATGGGCGATTCTCTTCCTCGGTGATGAGCCCCAGCGACTGGGCCAGGGCGCAGCCGGTCACCCGATCGGAGAAGGCGCGGCTGGGGTTGGTGATGGTGAAGGCGCGGTCATGGCCGAGCGCATCGGCGCGCGCGGCGACGAGGAGCTGGAGCATGGCCTGACCGATCGTCTCGGCCTCCGACGCGTCGATCGCGATCGCGTCGCCGGCATCGGCGGCGGCGGCGAGCCGGGGGTGCCATTCCTCCGCGATCGCGGTGGTGCCATGCGCCGGCAGGCAGAAAGCGGAGGGTTCGACCACAGCGACCGGGACCTCGTCTTGGGGGGCCAGATCGGCTTCCAGGTCGAAAGCGATCGGTTCGAAAGGGATGGGTTCGAATGCCAGGTCGGCCACGGTCGGCACCGGGGCCGGCTCAGGCGGGGAGAGCGTTGAAGTCATTTTTCGCCTCGTCGAGCGCAGCCTCGAGCTGCTGGAAGGAGGGAGCCTTGGCGGACGGCGTCATGCGCCGGGCGATCTCGACCGCAACCTGGGTCGGCAGTCCCTGGGCATGGGCGACGATCGCGGCCTTGACGATGTTGAACGGCTTGCTGTCCATCTCGATCGTCTCGTTCAGCTTGGCGGCGAGCGGACCGATCAGGCAGTAGGCGAGCAGCACGCCCATGAAGGTGCCGACCAGCGCGCCGCCGATCATCGCACCCAGGATCTCGGTCGGCTGGTCGATCGAGCCCATGGTCTTGATGACGCCCAGCACCGCGGCGACGATGCCGATCGCGGGCAGGCCGTCGGCCATCTGCTGCAGCGCGTGCTGCGGCGCGGCCTCTTCGTGGTGGTGCTTCTCGATGTCGTTGTCCATCGCCTCGGACAACTGGTTCGGGTCCTCGAAGCTGACCGTCATCATGCGCAGATAGTCGCAGATGAAGTCGCTCAGGTGATGGTCGGCGATCAGGCGCGGGAACTTGGAGAAGATCGCGCTTTCCTTGGGATTGTCGAGATGCGGCTCGATCGCGGTCGGGCCGCCCTTCTTGAAGGTCGACAACAGGCCGAACATCAGGGTCAGCAGGTCCTTATAGTCGCTGTCCTTCCAGCGCGGTGCCTTGAAGGACCGCATCAGGCCTTTGCCGGCCAGCTTCACGGTGGCCATCGAATTCGACACGATGAATGCTCCGATCGCGGCGCCGCCGATCGCCATCATCTCGTGCGGCAGCGCCTCCATAATGATGTCCATCTTGCCGCCGGACATCATGAAGCTGCCGAACACGCAGCCGAGGATAATAAGCAGGCCGACAATGTTCAGCATGGCAGGGAACCCGACCTCCGGCGGACAAATGGATGTCTCCATTGTAGATTGCCGGTCGGCCCGCTGGTCGGGCGAGCGTCCACCTTTTGCGTCGAGGCCCGAGAAAATGCCGATGTCGTCGGCAGGGCGCACCGTCGCGGTCGCGGCGGTCCTATAGAGAGGGGGTATCAGTTGTTGGAGAGGCCATGTCCCTCAATGCTTACCAGCGCGCGCGTACCATCGCCGAGACGCCGCGCCACGCCGAATGCCGCCTGATCCGTGAAATCACCGGCGAGATGATCGCCGCGCGCGATGCGGGGGTGGCGGGCGTCGCGCTGATGCCGGTGCTGGCCCGCAATCGCGAGATGTGGAACGTGTTCCAGACGGACTGTTCCTCGCCGGGCAACGGCCTGCCGGCGCCGGTGCGTGCCGGGATCATCTCGCTGGCCCTGTGGGTCAGTCGCTACACCAGCGAGGTGGTGACGGGGAAGGACGATATCGGCGCGCTGATCGACGTCAACCGCATGATGATCGAGGGATTGGAGGGGACCGTCCACTGACCGACCACCGGTCGGGGTGGCTGGCCCGCCCCGCCGGGGTTCAGCGACTGGCGGACTGGAAGGCCAGGAACTGGTCCTGCACATCCTGGGTCATCAGATGCTGCATGACGATCCAATAGCCGGCCACCGCCTCCTCGCCCGCGCTGGTATAGGCGCGGGCCATGTTCTCGCGCAGGTCGGCGAACAGGCTATGTTCCAGCGCTTCGCCATTGGTGGTCAGGAACAGATGGCGCTGCCGGCGGTCCTGCACGCCGGGCCGGCGCTCGACCAGATTCTGCGCCAGCAGCTGCTTCAGCACGCGTCCGATCGACTGTTTGGTGATCGCCAGGACCGCCAGCAGCTCGCCCACCGTCATGCCGGGCCGTCGGGACAGGCAATATAGGACGCGGTGATGCGCCCGGCCCAGGCCGAGCCGCTCCAACTCCTCGTCCGCCCGTTGCAGGTGCGACCGGTGCGCGAAGAACAACAGGTCCATGCCGCCGCGAACCGCATGGTCGCGCAAAAACTGCTTGGCCGGCGGGAGTATAACATCGGTCATGATCGCTGCATGGACAGGAATCGCATCGTCCGCAACGGTTTGCTTATCGTCGTCAGCATATTGTCACGCCGATGCGCCCGGGCGGGAACGGAGCGACCTAGAGTCCCTCCGCCAGGAACGTGTCGGCGACCTTGGCCGCGAAGGCCACGCGCAGCGCGTCGGACAGGCTGCGCACCTCCAGCTTGTTCATCATATTGGCGCGATGCACCTCGATGGTACGCGGGCTGACCCCCAGACGGTGTGCGATCGCCTTGTTCGACCAGCCGCAGACCAGGCCGCGGAACACATCCATCTCGCGCGACGACAGGCGGGTGACCAGCGCCTGGGCGGCATTCTGGTCGGCCGACTGGTCGCGCCGCTGCGCCAGCGTGGTGATCGCCAGATCGATCGCGCGCATCAGGTTGGCGCAATCGGTCGGCTTCTCCAGGAAATCGACCGCGCCCAGTTTCATGGCTTGCACCGCCAGCGCCACATCGCCCTGGCCGGTCAGCATCACCGTCGCGAAGCGGACGTCCCCGGCGATTTCGGAGAGCACGTCGGTGCCGCTCTTGCCCGGCATCCGATAATCGAGCAGCACCACGCCCGCCTCGACGCTGTCCAGCGCCGCCAGGAACGCGTCGCCGCTGACATGGCTGTGCACGTCGAGTTCCTCGCGGAGCGACAGCAGCAACTCCAGCGACATGCGTAATGCTTCATCGTCTTCAACGACATGGATGATATGTCGCGTCATGCCGCCCCATTCTCCGTTCTGATATGCATTTCGCCATGACCACCGGCCGTCACCGGCGTCGGCAGGGTCAGGCGGATGCAGGCGCCGCCGCCCGGCTGGTTGAAGGCATCGATCTGACCGCCATGCGCCGCGATCATCCAGCGACAGATCGACAGCCCCAGGCCCATGCCGACGGCTTCTCCGCCCCGATCGTCATTGCACCGGTCGTGCAAGGGTTCGAACAAATGGGGCAGCAGCGCCGGGGTGAAGCCGGGTCCGTTGTCCGCGATCAGCAATTCGATCATGTCGCCCGCCGCGCGACGGCGCGCACTGATCAGGATCGCGCGATGGCTCTGGTCCACGCGGCGCAGCGCCTGCGCGGCATTGCGCAGGACATTGGTCAGCACCTGCAGGATCTGCACCCGGTCCCCCCAGATGGTCCGTGCGTCGTCATCCAGGTCATAGGTCAGCGCGATGTCCAGCCCGGCATTGCCCGGCAATGCGAGCAGCACGGCTTCCTCGACCAGTGCGGCGATGTCGATCGGCTGCATGTCCGGCTCGGCCCCGACGGTGCGTTGGAAATGGCGCTGGACGATGCTGCCGGCACGCAGCGCCTGACCCGTCGCCATCGCCAGCACATCGGCGATGCGGTCGACCGGCCCGCCCTTGCGCAGCATCACTTCGGCCGATCCCAGGAAATTGGCCAGGGCGGTCAGCGGCTGGTTGATCTCGTGCGTCAGTTGCGCGGCGAAGGCGCCGAGCGCGCTCGCCTGCGAGGTGCGGACGAATTCCATCCGCAGCAGGTCCATCCGCTCGGCATCCGCCACTTGATCCGAGATGTCGCGGATGAACAGCGCATAGCTCGGCTCGCCGGAACGATCGGGCAGCACCACGCGCAGCTCGATGTTGATCACCTGTCCGTCGGCGTGGGCCACGGCGAGCGGGCGGGGGCTTTCCGCGCTGGCGAGCCGGGGCAGTTCGGCCGGCTGGACTCCGATGACCGCGGCGACGTCGCACCCTGCGAGGGCGTCGGGCTCCCGTTCGAGCAACTGCCCGGCGGCGGCATTGGCGGACAGGATGACGCCTGCCGCATCGGTCACCAGGAACGCGTCCGGCACGGAATTGAGGATGTGATGCAGATCGTCGCGCTGGCGGCGGCGGCGATTGTCGCGGACATGCTGTTCGCTGATGTCGCGATAGCGCCCGACCATGCGCGCCAGCGTGCCGTCTTGGGCATAGATCATATGCGCCGCCGCCTCGACACGCCGCCGACGCATCTGGTGCAGGCGCAGGTCGCATTCGAAGGTGAGGAGCGGGCGACGGTCCGCCGCCGCGTCGGCCACCGCCCGGCGGAGCGCGGCCGGATCGTCCATCACGCCGCAAAGCCGGTCCAGGGGGACGCGGCCGACCGGGACGGGTAGCGCCTGCCACTGATGATCGATCCAGCCGATCGTGCCGCTCCAGCGGTCATAGTCGAACAGACCGGTCTGGCTGCGGATCACCGCGCGCTGGTGCGGATCGGTCAGGATCGGCGACGATGCGCCCCAAGGCGCGTTTCCGGACACGCATTCGTCGGTCCCGATCCAGATCGCCCGGACGCGGCCGCCCGCCCGCTCGCCGACCGGCTGCACGGTTTCGATCGTCGCCAGCACATGGCCGTCGCGACACCGCTCGTTCAGCCGTCGCATCGCCCTGGCGGAGGGCCAGGGCGGCACGACGCCGTTTTCGCGACTGTGCAGCAGGGTGCGCTTATGCTGGCCGACCGCCGCATCGGCGGGCCAGCCGAAGAGGCGCTCGCATCCCTTCGACCAGTGAAGGATGCGACCGTCCGCATCGACGATCGCGATGGCCTCGTCCGCCACCACTTCGGGCAGCATTGCTCGTTGAAGGGCCGCCGGGCGATGTTCGCTGCGGATGCGAAGCGGCATGGAGAACCCGTTGTGTCAGGGAAACCTATCGGCACGGAGCGTGACCGGCGACGATCGTAGCAGCGCGTACGGTCGCCTGTCCACACGAAGCAACCATATTTACTGATCTAGATCATATGAACGGTTTCATTCGTTAGGAATGCCCCCAGGCCTCACCCCTTCACGCTATCCGAAGCTGCGCACCAGCGAACCGCAGACCATCGCCCATCCATCAACCAGCACGAAGAAGATGATTTTGCAGGGCAAGGAGATGCTCGGCGGCGGCAGCATCATCATGCCCATCGCCATCAGGATCGCGGCGACCGCCAGATCGATGATGAGGAACGGTAGCAGCAGCATGAAGCCGATCTCGAAGGCGCGGCGCAACTCCGAGATCATGAAGGCCGGCATCAGCGTCGTCAGGCCGGTCTGCTCGCGTGGCACCGCCTGGGTCTTGCCCAGCTCGCGGAACAGCTTGAGGTCGTCGTCGCGGACCTGGCGCAGCATGAAGACGCGAAACGGCTCGGCGGTGCGCTCGAACGCCTGCGCCTCGGTCATCTTGCCGGCCGTATAGGGCTGGATGCCCGTCTTCCACGCGGTCTCGAAGGTCGGCGCCATCACGAAGAAGGACAGGAACAGTGCCAGGCTGATCATGATCGGATTGGGGGGCACGCCCTGCGCGCCGAGCCCGGTGCGCAGCATCGACAGCGCCACCACGATACGGGTGAAGGACGTCACCGTCATCAGGATGCCCGGCGCCAGGCTCAGCACCGTCATCAGCATGATGAGTTGGATGGCCTTGCCGGTCAGCGATCCGTCGCCCAGGCTGACGGTCGCGCCCTGCGCCAGCGCGGCGGCGGGGGTCAGCAGCAGGGCCAGCGCTATGACATAGGCGGTCGGACGGACGATGCGACGGTGCAGACGGAGGGGCGGGTGGTCAGCCACGATACCATTCCCCGTCCAGATTGGCGCACAGCGTCAGGTCGCGTGGCTGGGGCACGGACTCCTCGTCGCGGACGATGCGCGTCTCCAGCACTTCGGCGCGTTCCGGGGTCAGGACGAACAGATGCTCGCGATCGTCGCGGCGCAGCAGCACCACCGACCGCTTGGCGTCGATCGTGATCCGCTCGACCAGCTGCACGCGGCGGCCGGCGGCGGCGCTCAAGCGGCCGGGCAGCGCCAGGTCGAAGCGGCGCACGACCCACAATGCGCCGCCGAGCAGGCCCAGCACCACGGCCAGCCCGCCCATCGACCGCATCAAGGCGACCAGGTCCATCAGCCCTGTCCCTTGCGCACGACATGGTTGATCTCGATCGACATCTGGTCCTCGTTGACCAGCACCGTCCCCTTCGCGACCAGCTTGCCGTTGACATAGAGCAGGGTGGGATCGTCATGGCCGCAGTCCAGCGCGATCATCGCGCCGCGCCCCATGCGCAGGATCTGCGAGATCGGGATCTGGGCGGAACCCAGCACGACGGATACGTCGATGGTAATATCGTCAATGGCGGACATGGGACGTCGCTCCTTTGCCTCCATTGTAGGAAGAATCTGCCGGGCCCCGACCGCGCCGGGCAATATTTGCCTAGAATGGAGGGGAGGGCGCCAAAGACGGCGTCCGTCGGAGACGAACCATGGACCTCACCACGTCGATGCGCGTGTCCGCATCCGGCCTCAGGGCGCAATCGCTCCGGATGCGGATCATCGCCGAGAATCTCGCCAATGCGGACTCGGTGGCGGCCACGCCCGGTGGCGATCCCTATCGCCGGCGCGTGGCCAGCTTCCGCGCGACGCTGGACAAGGATGGCGGCACCGGCGTGCAGGTCCGCGATATCGAACCCGACAAGTCTGCGTTCACCCGCGTGTACCAACCGGGCAGCCCGGCGGCGGACGCCAAGGGTTATGTGCTGACCCCCAATGTGAATGCGCTGCTCGAGACCGCCGACATGAAGGCGGCGCAGCGGTCCTACGAAGCCAATCTGAACGCCATCGAAGCGGCCAAGGGCCTGACGATGCGCACCATCGACCTCTTGAAATAAGGAATTTCCATCATGTCCATCGGAGCTTTGGATGCGGCCGGCGCCTATGGCCGCGCGCTTGGGGTCGGCCGGGACCCGACCGGCCGGGCCGGTCTCGTCCCCTCGACCCCCAAGACCGGCGAGACCGGGTTCGGCGGGATGGTCGAATCGCTGGTCGGCAATGCCGCCTCGACGATGCACGCCGCCGAGGCCGCGAGCGCCAAGCAGATCGCCGGCAAGGGCGACCTGATCGACGTCGTCACCGCCATGGGCGCGGCGGAAACCGCGCTCGACACGGTGGTGGCGGTGCGCGACCGCGTGGTGTCGGCCTATTCCGACCTGATGCGGATGCAGATCTGACCGCCATGACGCCCGAGGCCGTCATGGAGATCGCGCATGCCGCGATGATCGTGGTGCTGACCATCTGCGGGCCGCTGCTGCTCGCCTCGCTGGTGATCGGCATCGCGGTCGGCCTGCTCCAGGCCTTGACCCAGATTCAGGAGCAGACGCTCACCTTCGTCCCCAAGTTGATGGTGATGGGCGTGGTGCTGCTCCTGTCCATGCCGATGATCGGCCGGGCGATGGCGGATTTCACGCACATCGTCGCCGATCACATCGTCCACCCCTGATCCCCACAAGGCGATTTCCCCCATGGATGCGCAGATGCTGCAGGCCCTGCCGGTGGAGGCGAGCGCCTTTTTCATTCTCTTCGCCCGGATCGGGGCGGTGCTGATGCTGTTGCCGGTCTTTTCCGACGACGCGATCCCGCAGCGGATCCGGCTGATGATCGCGTTCGGCATGACGGTCGCGCTGTGGGGCCTGTTGTCGCCCCCGGCGCTGGTCGCGGCGCACGACGGCGACCATTTCGTCGGCACCTTGGTGTCGGAAATGGTGGTCGGGCTGGCGCTCGGCAGCCTGGTCCGGATGATGTTCATGGCCGTCCAGATGGCCGGGTCGATCATCAGCCTCCAGATCGGCCTGACCTCGGTGCTGGTCGCCGACGCCTCGCAGGGCGGGCAGGCGATGCTGCTGTCCAAGTTCGTCGGCGTCGCCGCCTCGGTGATGTGCATGGCGATGCTGGTCCATCACCTGTGGATCGTCGCGATCGTCAAATCCTATGCCAGCTTCCCGATCGGCGGGATGCCGGTGGCGGGCGATTTCGCGCAGATCGCGCTCGCGACGGCGGGGCGGTCGATGACGCTGGCGATCAGCCTGTCGGCGCCGATGCTGGTCTATGGCATCGTCTTCAACGTCGCGCTCGGCCTGTGCGCGCGATTGGCCCCGGCCCTGCAGATCTTCTTCGTCGCGCAGCCGCTCAACCTGCTGCTCGGCCTGGCGCTGTTCGCGACGATCGTCGGCGCGCTGCTCAGCGGCTTCGCCACCGCCATGGGCCAGTGGGTCCAGTCGGGCTGGGCGGGCTGAGCCATGGCGGACCAGGACAAGGACCAGAAGACCCACGATCCGACGCACAAGCGGATCGAGGATGCGCGCAAGCGTGGCGATACGCCGAGCGCGCCGGAAATGCGCCATGCGGCGATCTTCGTCGCGATTCTGGTCGCCCTGGGCGGTGTCGGCATCCACAGCTTCGCGCTGCTGGCGGGCACGCTGACCTCGATCTGGAGCCATGCCGAGGATGTGACCCTGACCGGCAGCGGCACCCGGTCGATGATGACCGGTCTGTTCGGCCGGCTGGCCGTGGTGCTGTCGCCGGTCTTCGCGGCCACCATCGCGTTGGCGCTGGTCGGCGGCATGGTCCAGGGCCTGCCGACCCTGTCCTGGTCGCGGGTCGCGCCCAAATGGAACAAGCTGTCGCCGATGGCGGGGGCCAAGCGCCTGTTCGGCAAGGACGCCTTTGTCGAATTCCTGAAGACGCTGGCCAAGCTGGCGGTGGTCATGACGATCGCGATCTGGACGATCTGGCCCCATGCGGTCGGCATCGCCGCGACGGTCGGCGCCGATCCCGCCCAGATCGTCCGCGCCACCGGCGCAATGGTCGTCGCGCTGGTCAAGGCGGTGGCGATGCCGGTCGCGGCGATCGCCGGCTTCGATTTCGTCTATCAGCGGCGCAAATGGTTCTCGAAGCTCAAGATGTCGCTTCAGGAGATCAAGGACGAGCATAAGGATTCGGAGGGCGATCCGAAGATCAAGGCCAAGATCAAGGCGATCGCGATGCAACGCTCGCGCCGCCGGATGATGGCCGCCGTGCCCGGCGCCAGCGTCGTCATCACCAACCCGACCCATTATGCCATCGCGCTGCGCTACGAGCATGGCCAGATGGGCGCGCCGGTGGTGGTGGCCAAGGGCGTCGACGCCGTCGCGCTCAAGATCCGCGCGCTCGCCGCCGAATCCGGCGTGCCGATCGTCGAGAACCGGCCGCTGGCCCGCGCGCTGCACGCCTCGGTCGAGATCGATCACCCGATCCCGATCGAACATTATGCGGCGGTGGCGGAGATCATCGGCTATGTCATGCGCCTCGCCAAGGGGCGGGCCTAGAATGCGGGCGCCCGTGCCTCAGCGACCGGCTTCGTGCTTGGCCAGCTCGACCTCGACCCGCAGCGCGATGTCGCGCGCCAGCGCGGCGAGATGGGGATCGTCGGGCACCTCGAACCCCTCCAGCCATTCGGACAGCGCCTGGAGCGAGGCGGCATCGGCCTCGCCCGCCACCACAGCGCGGTGGAGCTTGTCGAGCAGGTGGACGCCGCGCGCGCTGTCCGACGCCATGCGGGCGCGGCGATCGCGCTGCGGGTCGGCAGAGGCCATCGCCATCAGCATCGCCACCGTGGTCGGGGCCTGCGCCAGGCCGGGGCTGACCGGCGGAGACGAGGGCGGCGGCGGG
>NZ_QLJH01000023.1 GCF_003951315.1 Sphingomonas sp. S-NIH.Pt15_0812 | reverse complement strand
CGGTTCACCGGCTGCTGACGCGTCAACCCTCCACCAGCGCCCGCCGCGCGGGATCGCGGGCGCGGCGCTGGCGCTGGTGGAGGGTTGACGCGTCAGCAGCCGGTGAACCGATGACGCCTTAGCAGACGTGGTGGTGGCGGACCGCGTCGCCGGATTCGACCTGCAGCGTCGCGTGGCCGATCCCGAACCGGTCGTGCAGCAGCTCGTGCACCCCGTCGAGGAACGCGTCGCCGGGATGGCCGGCCGGCATCACGAGATGCGCGGTCAGGATCGGCTCGGTGGTCGACATCGGCCAGATATGCAGGTCGTGCACCGCGGTCACGCCGTCGAGCCCGAGCAGCGCCGCCTGGACCCGGTCGTAATCGATGCCGCGCGGCACGGCGGCCAGCGACATCTCCACGGTCTCGCGCAACAGGCCCCAGGTCTGCCAGAAGATCAGCGCGGCGATGACGATGCTGACCAGCGGGTCGATCCAGCCGATGCCCGTCCACCAGATCACCACGCCCGCCACGACCACGCCGGCCGAGACCGCCGCGTCGGCGAGCATGTGCAGATAGGCGCCCCGGATATTGACGTCGCCATGCCGCCCGCCCGCGAACAGCCAGGCGGTGACCGCATTGACCACGATGCCCAGCCCCGCGACCGCCGAGACGGTGAGGCCTGCCAGCGGCGGCGGTGCATTGAACCGCTGCGCCGCCTCCAGCACGATCGCGCCCAGCGCGATCATCAGCAGCAGCGCATTGGCCAGCGCCGCCAGGATCGTCGATCCCTTCAGCCCATAGGTGAAGCGCTTGGTGGGCCGCGTCCGCGCCAGCGTCGCCCCGCCCCAGGCGACGGCCAGCCCCAGCACGTCGGACAGGTTGTGCCCCGCATCGGCCAGCAGCGCGACCGATCCGGTCCACAGGCCCGCCGTCGCCTCGCCCAGCACATAGAGGATGTTGATGGCGATGCCGATCGCGAAGGCGCGGTCGAAATTGGCGGGGGCGTGCGAATGGCCATGGCCATGAGCGTGCCCATGGCCGTGATCATGCCCGTGGTGATGATGGTGTCCGCTCACGCCCGTCTTCTATCGCGAACCGACCCTTCGCGAAACCATCGCGTCGGTTACGATCCTGTCATGGAGCAACCAGGCCAAACCCTCTTGCAGAGCATGACGCGCGCACGCACGATTAGGACGATGAACCCTATCGAGCGACCACGCTGGCGGCGGGGGCGCACGAACGGATCGATGGAAGCACGACCCGCGCCGCCGTTTCGCTCCGACCAGGATCTGCTGGCCTGGCGCATGGGCCTGTCCTTGGCGATCCCCGTCACGGTTCTGGCACTCGGCCTATTCTTCCGGATGGATGGCGCGTTCGCCTGGTCGCCGGTCGCCGCCATCCCCGGCGTTCTGATCATTCTCTTCATCCGCTGGGACGTTCGGCATGACCGGCGCCTGGGTCGACGGTTCCGGCATTATGACATCAGCGATCTTGATCCCTGATCGCGTGGGATTGTGGCAAGGGTGCGCGATGCGTGCTCTTCATCGTCCCGGTTTGCTGCCTCTCCGCCGTCTCCCGCAAAGGATCACCGCATGACCGCCCTGCCGATCGAGGCGGTGCTGCCCGACCTGCTCCGGGCCCTGCGCGATGGCCCCAACGCGGTGCTGGTCGCCCCGCCCGGCGCGGGCAAGACCACGGCGGTCGCGCCCGCCCTGCTTGCCGAGCCATGGTGCATGGGCGAGATCCTGCTGCTGTCGCCGCGTCGCCTGGCGGCGCGGGCGGCGGCGGAGCGGATGGCGGACCTGGCGGGCGAGCCGGTCGGGCAGCGTTTCGGCTATGCGACGCGGATGGACAGCCGCCGCTCCGCCGCGACGCGCGTGACGGTGGTGACGGAGGGGATCTTCGTCGCGCGCATCCAGGCCGATCCCGAACTCGCCGGCGTCTCGGCGGTGCTGTTCGACGAGGTGCACGAACGCAATCTGGACGGCGATTTCGGCCTGGCGCTGGCGCTCGATGCGCAGGCGGGCCTGCGGCCGGACCTGCGCATCCTCGCCATGTCGGCGACGCTGGACGGGGCGCGCTTCGCCACGCTGCTGGCCGGCGCGCCGGTGATCGAGAGCGAGGGGCGCAGCCATCCGCTGACGCTGCGCCATCTCGGCCGCGACGCCAGCCGGCGGATCGAGGACATGGTGGCGAGCGCGATCCGCCAGGCGTTGCGCGACGAGGAGGGGGGCGTGCTCGCCTTCCTGCCCGGCGTCGCCGAGATCGAGCGGGTGGCGGAGCGGCTGGAGGGACTGCCCGAGGGCGTGATGCTGCACCGACTGCACGGCAGCCTCGACCCCGCCGAGCAGCGCGCCGCGATCCGGCCGTCTCCGACGCGCAAGCTCGTGCTGGCGACCGGTATCGCGGAGACCAGCCTGACGCTCGACGGCATCCGCGTGGTGGTCGATTCGGGGCTGGCGCGCCGCCCCCGCTACGACCGGGCGGCGGGGATGACGCGGCTGGTGACCGAGCGCGCCAGCCAGGCGGCGGTGATGCAGCGCGCCGGCCGCGCCGCGCGCCAGGGGCCGGGCGTCGCCTATCGCCTGTGGGAGGAGGCGGCGACCGCCGGCCTGCCGCGCTTCGACCCGCCCGAGATCGTCGAGGCGGACCTGTCCGGGCTGGTGCTGGCCTGTGGTCTCTGGGGCGTGCGCGATCCGCGCGACCTGTTGTGGCTCGACCCGCCGCCCGCCGCCGCCGTCGAGGAAGCGCGCACCCGGCTGCTGGCGCTGGACGCGATCGACGCGGACGGGCGGCCGACCGCGCATGGCCGTCGCATCGCCGCCATGCCGATGCCGCCACGGCTGGCGCATATGCTGGTCGTCGCGGCCGGACATGGCCTGGGCTCCGTCGCGGCGGAGGTGGCGGTGTTGCTGTCCGAACGCGGGATCGGCGGGCCCGATGCCGATCTGGAGGTGCGTCGCCGCCGCTGGCGCAGCGAGCGCGGCGGCAAGGCGGAGGCGGCGCGCAAGCTGGCGCAGCGCTGGGCGGCGATGGTGGGCGGTGGAAAGGACGGCGACGCGCCGGGAGCGGAGGCGGCCTGCGTGGCGCTCGCCTTTCCCGACCGGGTGGCGCGACGCCGCGACGCAACCGGCGAACATTGGGCGTCGGTGGGGGGACGCGGCTTCCGCCTCGATCCGACCAGCCCCCTGGCGCGTGCCGAATGGCTGGCGGTGGCGGAGACGCAAGGCGCGGCATCGGGCGCGCGGATCCTCGCCGCCGCCGCCACCGATCTCGCCACGATCGAGACGCTGTTCGCCGACCGGATCGAGACGGTGCGGACCGTCCGCTTCGATCCCGACACCGGCGGCGTGCAGACGCTGCGGGAACGGCGGCTGGGGGCGTTGCGGCTGCAATCCGGCCCGGACAGCGGCGCGGACCCGCAGGCGATCGTCGCCGCGCTGGTCGAGGGGGTGCGGACCCATGGCCTCGACCGGCTCCAATGGAGCGAGGGCGCCTTGCAGCTGCGCGATCGCGCCGCCTATGCCGGACTGCACCTGTCGACGGGGTTGATCGAGCGGCTGGACGAATGGCTGCCGCCGCTGCTCGCCGGTCGCCGCCGGCTCGACCAGATCCCGCCGGGCGACCTGACCGAGGTGATCCGGGGCGTGATCGGCTGGGACGAGCTGCGCCGCATCGACCGGCTCGCGCCGCCGCATTTCACCAGTCCGGCGGGTTCGACTCACGCGATCGACTATGCCGCCGAGGGGGGCCCGCGCGTCGAGCTGCGGCCGCAGGCGTTGTTCGGGCTGGCGGTGCATCCGACGGTGGGCGAGGCGCGGGTGCCGCTGGTTCTGTCGCTCACCTCGCCCGCCGGCCGGCCGATCCAGACGACGCGCGACCTGCCAGGCTTCTGGGCGGGAAGCTGGGCCGATGTCGCGCGCGAGATGCGCGGCCGCTATCCGCGCCATCCCTGGCCCGACGATCCCGCCGCCGCCTCGGCGACGCTGCGCACCAAAAAGGCGGATGCAAGAGCCGCCGGTTCAGGGTAGGAGGCGCATCATGGCAACCGCACGCATCTTCCAGCGCCCGAAGAACTCCATGCAGTCCGGCCGGGCCCGGACCGACCAGTGGCAGCTCGAATTCGAGCCGGCCGAGCCCAAGCAGCCCGACCCGCTGACCGGCTGGGCGGGCAGCGGCGACACGCGCGACCAGATCCGCCTGCTCTTCCCGACGCTGGAGGCCGCGATCGCGCATTGCGAGCGCGAGGGGCACGATTACACGGTGGTGCCCGCGCCGAAGAAGACGTTGAAGTTGCAGGCCTACGCCGACAATTTCCGCTGATCGAGGGCTGTTGCCCCGTGCGGTTCCCCGGCGAAGGCCGGGGCCCAGTTGGCGGACGCTCGCGACGACGGACAGCGCTCCGTTACGACCATCTTCCCAACCGAGCCCCGGCCTTCGCCGGGGAACGGCATAGGACTCGCGGCTTCCGCTACAGCGTCGCCAGATCCAGCAACAACAGGATCTTGGCGTCGATCCCCAGCCCCTCCGCGCGCTTCTCGCGCAGGAAGCCCGGCACCGAGGCGAGCGGTACGCGGTGGACGGTGATGTCTTCCTCGGGCGATCCGCCGCCGTCCCCGATCCGCGCCAGCCCGGTGGCACGCACCACGGTGAAGCTCTCCGAGGTCATGCCCGGCGAGGAATAGAAGAGGCCGAGGTCCTCGACCCGGTCGGCGCGATAGCCGGTCTCTTCCTCCAGCTCGCGCCGCGCCGCCTCGGCGGTCGATTCGCCGGCCGACTCGTCGCCGACCAGCCCGGCGGGCAGTTCCAGGCAGCGCTTGCCGACCGGGATGCGATATTGCTCGACCAGGATGATGTCCTCGCCGTCGAGCGCGACGATCACCGCCGCGCCGATTTCGCCCTTGCGCTCGGCATATTCCCAGCTCCCCTGCTGGCGGACGGTGAGGAACCGGCCCTCCCACTTCAACTCGCTCATAATTCGATCACCCGGTCCGGCAGTTCGTTGAGGTCATTGGCGTCGCGGGGAAAATGCTCGGCCAGCACCGCGCCGATCCGCTCGATCGCCGCCGCCATGCCGTCGCCGGGGCGGTCGTCCTTCACCGCCGCGATCAGCACGGCCATCGCCTCGCCCCACACCTCCGGCGCGACGCGGCTGTGGATCGGCGCGTCGGCGACCAATTCGGCACGATGCTCCGCCAGCGACAGATAGAGCAGCACGCCGGTCGCTCCCCGCGTGCGCGATTCGACCGCCGTGCGGAAGAGCAGCAGCGCCCGCCGTCGTACCCGCCGCGCCTTGGTGGCATGGGGCGTGAGGGCGAGCCGCAGGGGCGCGGCGGCCAGCAGCAGCCGCACGATCAGGAAGATGACGGTCGTCGCGACCAGTCCGATCAGGAACAGCGAGGCGGCGGGCGGCGGTCCGTCCCACGGGCTGGCGATCAGGCCGTGCACCGCCTCCGCCGCGCCGGGGATCGCGGCGAGCAGGGCGAGCACCAGCAGCATCGCCAGCACCGCCCAATGCAGCGCCACGTCATGATAGGCATCGGACCGGGCCGCGACGATCGGCACGATCTCGCCATTGGTCCGTGCCTCCGCTGCCGTCACCGCCGCCGCGACCTTGGCGCGGTCCGCCTCGCTCAGTCGCATCACCAATCCCCCGAAGCGCCGCCGCCGCCGAAATCGCCGCCGCCGCCGCCGGTGAACCCGCCGCCGCCCCAACTGCCATCGGAACCGCCGCCATCACCGCCCCCGCCGCCGAAGCCACCGCCGAAGCCGCCGCCCCGCGAGCGGCCGATCTCGTTGGCGATGCCCCACAGGACGATGGGCAGGGTCGAGCCGGAACCAGCCGACCGATCGTCCCATGGGCCCCGGCGATAGCGCTGTCCGCGCCCGCCGCGCCGGAAGATCATCGGCAGGACGACGAACGCCAGGATGATCAGCCAGAAGACCAGCGCCACCGGCACGCCGCCGCTGCCCTGCGGGCGGCGGCGATGCTCGCGATCGAACTTGGCGATGGCGGCGTCGGTCTTGGCCTTGGCCTCCTCGGGACTGGCGCGCAGCTGGGCGACGATCTGGTCGGTGCCCGCTTCGATCGCCTGCGGCACCTTGCCGTCGCGGATCAGCGGCAGCATCGTCTGGTAGACGATGACGCTGGACAGGGCGTCGGTCAGGATCGGTTCCAGCCCGCGCCCCACCTCGATCCTGGGACCACGCTGGCCGGCGGGATTGCCCGGTGCGAGCAGCAGGATGGCGCCGTTTTCCGCGCCCTCCAGTCCGACGCCCCAGGCCCGGCCGAGCTGATAGCCATAGTCCGGCAACGGATAGCCCTGCGTATCGGGCACCGTCACCACCACCAGCTGCCGCTTGGTATCGCGTTGCAGCGCTTCCAGCTTCTGCGTCAGCGCGGCGCGCTCGGCCGGCGACAGGACATTCGCCTGGTCGACGACCAGCCCCGTGAATTTCGGGAAGGTCTGCGCCACCGCGACCTGCGCGGTGAGCAGCAGGAGCAGCGCCGCCAGCCAGCGGATCATGCCGGTCAGCTCGCATTCCCGAAATTGACGCTCGGCGCGGTGTCGGCGTTCTGCGAGGTCGCGGTGAACGGCACGATCGGCTTGGCGCCGTAGAAGATGCGCGCGCCGACCGCGTCGGGGAAGGTGCGGATGCGCGTGTTATACTCCTGCACCGCCTTGTTGTAGTCCTGCCGGGCGATGGTGATGCGGTTCTCCGTCCCCTCCAGCTGGCTCATCAGCGTGGTGTAGTTGCCCTGGCTCTTCAGCTCGGGATAGGCCTCCTGCAGGCGTTGCAGGTTGAGCGTCACCGCGCTCTGCGCGCGCTCGAAATTGGCCAGCTTGGCCGGGTCGGTCAGGTCGTCGCCGCTCAGCTGCACCTGGTTGGCGGCGGCGCGGGCGCGCGTCACCTCGGTCAGGATGTCCTTTTCCTGCGCGCCGGCGGCCTTCACCGTCGAGACCAGGTTGGGGATCAGGTCGGCGCGGCGCTGATACTGGTTCTGCACGTCCGCCCAGCGCGCCTTGGCATTCTCCTCGGCCGTCGGGATGCTGTTGATTCCGCAACCCGACAGGGTGGCGACCGCCACCAGGGCAGGTACGACCGGCATGAAACGACGCGACATGAAGCCTCCTCTATCTGTCCTAGCCATATAGGACACCCGTATCGCTTGGCGAAGAGGGTTTCGGCGATTACGCTCCAGATCGGGATTCGGTGCAAGGGGAAGAAAGATGCTCAAGGAATTCAAGACGTTCATTGCGCGTGGCAATGTCCTTGACCTCGCCGTGGCCGTCATCATCGGCGCGGCGTTCGGCCGGATCGTGACCTCGCTGACCGAAGATGTGCTGATGCCGGTGATCGGCAAGGTCTTTGGCGGCCTCGACTTCTCCAGCTACTTTCTGACATTGGGGCCGGTGCCCGCCGCGCTGCAGGGATCGTCCGACTATGCCGCGCTGAAGAAGGCGGGCGTGCCGCTGCTCGGCTATGGCGAGTTCATCACCCAGGCGGTCAATTTCGTGATCGTCGCCTTCATCATCTTCCTGATCGTGCGCTCGGTGAACAAGCTGATGCCCAAGCCCGAGGTCGCCGCCCCGGTCGAGCCGGCCGACGTCACGCTGCTGCGCGAGATCCGCGACGAGCTGAAGGGCCGGCCGCGCGTCTGAGCCGGGGCGTCAGGGCCGTTCGATCAGATAGTTGAGCCGCGCCGCCGCGATCGGGCGGGTGCGGTCCTCCTGCCAGGCGACGGCCTCGACATTGGCGATGCGGGTGCCGAGCCGCGTGACCGTGCCGATCCCACGGGTCGGCCGCTCGCGCCCGCCGCGCATATAGTCGACCGTCACCGTGATCGGCTTGATCCGGCCGCCGCCTTCCGCCTGCAACGCTTGGTCGAGCGCGGCGATCGCCGCCATCTCCAGGAGGCCGGCGATCGCGCCGCCATGGACGAAGCCGGGGCGTCCCAGCACCGGCTCACCGAACGGCAATAGCAGCACCGGCGCGCCGTCCGCCTGGTCCTCGACGGTCATGCCGAGCAGCGCCGCATAGGGCGGCAGGGTCATGCCGCCGCCCCCTTCGCCGGCGCATCCATCAGCATGAAGGTGCCGGCGACATGCGCGATCGGGTCGTCCGGATCGGTATGATAGGCGATGCCGCGCACGAAGGCGACCGAGCGCGCCAGCCGGTAGCATTCGCCGCGCCCGATCACCGTCCCGCCCGGCGTGGCGGGGCGCAGATAGTCGACGCGCAGGTCGAGCGTCGCATGGGGCGCGAAGACGCCGCGACGGGTCCACACCGCCATGCTGGTCGCCATGTCCATCAGCGTGACGATCGGGCCGGACGCCAGGATGCCGGTGGCGGGGTCGCCGACCTGATCGGCGGCATAGGGCAGGGCCAGTTCCACCCACTGGTCCGCCTTGGCGTGGTAGCGGATGCCCAATCGGCCGCCATGGCCATAATGGTCCAGCCGGGTGAAGCGGGCGGGGTCGAACGCGGTCATGACGCTTTGGTAGGCGGCCCGGGCGGTCGCGCGCAAGCACCGCCGGCCCGCCTCTCGACACCGGCGGGGCGAGGCGTCACACTCGGGGAATAGCAGGAGAAGACTAGGCCATGACCGATCGGGTCGCACTGACCATCGCGGACGGGATCGCGCATGTCCGGCTGACTCGGGCCGACAAGCTCAACGCGCTCGACCCGGCGATGTTCGAGGCGCTGGCGGCGGTGATCGCGCGACTGGCGGAGGCGACCGACGTGCGCTGCGTCCTGCTGTCGGGCGAGGGGCGGGGCTTTTGCGCCGGGCTCGACATGGCGGCGATGGCGGGCATGGCCGGCATGGCGACCGGCGGCACCGGCGGATTGCTGACCACCGAGCGGACGCACGGCCTCGCCAATCTGGCGCAGCAGGTCGCCTGGGGCTGGCGGACGCTGCCGCAGCCGGTGGTCGCGGCGCTGCACGGCGTGGTGCTGGGCGGCGGGTTGCAGGTCGCCAGCGGCGCGGACATCCGGCTGGTCGCGGGCGACGCGCGGCTGTCGGTGCGCGAGCTGCATTGGGGCATCGTGCCGGACATGGCCGGCTTCGCGCTGTGGCGGGGCACGGTGCGCGACGACGTGCTGCGCGAATGCATCTTCACCGCGCGCGAGTTCGACGGGGCGGAGGCGGTGGCGATGGGCTTCGCCACCCGCATCGCCACCGATCCGCTGGCGGAGGCGCAGGCGCTGTGCCGGGCCATCGCCGGCCGCAACCCGGACGCGATCCGCGCCGCCAAGCGGTTGTTCGCGGTCGCGGCGGACGGTGACGCGGCGACGATCCTCCGGGCGGAAAGCGACGAACAGGTGCGGCTACTCGGCTCCGCCAACCAGCGCGAGCAGGTGATGGCGAACATGGAGAAGCGCGCGGCGCGGTTTCGCGACGGTTGATCCCATCCTTCCCGTTCCCCGACCTTCGCCGGGGAACAGGAGGGGCTTACTTCGCCGCGGTCGGACCCTTGTACAGCCGCCCGAAATAGTCGCCGCGATTCCACAGCGGCCGCTCCGCGCCGTCGGCGATCTCGCGCGCGATGCGATAGTTGACGTCGACGAAGCGGACGCCCTGGTCCCACAGGGTCGGCTGGGTCAGGTCGTCGGACGGCTTGTGGTAGTTGGTCGACATGAAATGCTCGACCGCCGCCTTGCCCGGTCCCTTCTGCCCCGGCCACAGGAAGACCGAGGGGATGCCCTTCTGCACGAAGCGGAAATGGTCGGAGCGGACGAAGATGCCCTGTTCCGGCATCGGATCGGGCGACAGGTCGACGCCCGCGCTGTTCACCGCGCGGCGCACGATCGGCCCCAGCGTCGACCGGTCGGCGCCGTACACGATCATGTCCTCGAACGGATAGAGCAGGATCGGCATGTCGAGATTGACGTCGGCGACGATGTGGTCGAGCGGCACGGTCGGGTGGTTGGTGAAATAATCGGAGCCGACCAGACCCTTCTCCTCGCCGGTCACCGCCAGGAACATCAGCGTGCGCTTGGGCGCGGTGCCGTCGGTCTTGAAGCGGCGGGCCTCCTCGATCAGGCTGGCGATGCCGATCGCATTGTCGAGCGCGCCATTGTTGATCGCGTCGCCGTTCACCGGCGTGCCGACGCCGATATGGTCGAGATGCGCGGACAGCACCACCACCTGGTCCTTCAGCGCCGGATCGCTGCCGGGGATCAGGCCGACGACATTGCTGCTGTCGACGGGCGTGATGCCGGTCTTCGTCGCCACCGCCAGCGTGCCGGGCAACGCGACCGACCGGTAACGGGGGGGCGTCTTCGCGGCCTGGGCGACGATCTTGCTCCAGGGGGTGCGCGCGCCGGCGAACAGCTTGGCCGCGCCGGCCGGGCTCAGCGTGCCGAGCATCGCGATCGACTCGCCATTGCCGGTGCCGTCGGGCCGGGCCCAGGTCATGCGCGGGCGGTCGTAATTCTCCGCCAGCTTCGCCATCGCCTCCGGGGTCAGCGTCGCGCTGGCGAGCTGGATCGCACCGACCGCGCCATGCGCGGCGGCGGTGCGCAGCTTGGTCTGGGGCGAGCCGAAAAAGGCGCGTTCCTCGCCGTCGAAGCGCGCGGGCGCGCCGGCGAAGAACAGCACGATCTTGCCGCGCACGTCGACGCCCTTGAAATCGTCATGGCCATATTGCGGCGCATCGATGCCATGGCCGACGAACACGACCGGCGCGGACAGGCTGGCTTCCCGGTGCGTGGCGTCGGGGGCGGGGATGTAGTCCTGGCCGAACACCAGCGGCTGTGGTGCGCCCCTGGCGGGGGTCAGCACGAAGCGTCCCTGGCCATCCGCCTTGTAGCGGACCAGCGGCACGCGTTGCAGATAGCCGCCCTGGTCGCCGCCGGGGCGCAGGCCGGCCGCATAGAATTGCGCGGCGACATATTGCGCGGCGATGTCGAATTCCGGGCTGCCTGCCTCGCGCCCCTTCATCGCGTCGGAGGCCAGGAACAGGACATGCGCCTTCATCGCCGCCTGGTCGGCGGGCAGCGGCGCGGCGAGGTGGGCGTTGAGCGCGGCCGGATCGGGCTTGGCCGGGGCGGGCGTGCCCCCTTGTTGCTGGGTGCCGGCGGCGGCCGGCGCGGGCGCGGCCCGGGTCGCGCTGGGCGGCACGGTCTGCGCCATGGCGCTGGTGGAAAGGGCCATGGCCACGAGCGCGGCCGGAAAAGCGTGCATCCTCAATCCTTACTGGTCTCATGCGTGACTATCACAGCGATCCGGCGTCGCAAGCGCGACGCAAGGCGATGGAACCATTGCGCGCGCCGACTATAACTAGCGACATGGACATGCCCAACAGCCTCGCCGCACCCCAGACGATCCACCGTGGCGACTATCGCCCGCCGGCCTGGATGGTGCCCGAGACTCGGCTCGACTTCGACCTCGATCCCGCCGCGACGCGCGTCCATGCCACGCTGACCGTGACGCGGAACGCTGCGGATGCCGGCGCGCTGCGGCTCGACGGCGCGGGGCATCGCGTGCTGGCGGTGCGTGTCGATGGCGTGGCGGTCGAGGACTGGACGCTGGAGGGCGAGACACTGGTCGTGCCGCTGACGGGCGATGCGCATGTCGTCGAGACCGAGGTGGAGATCGCGCCCGACCGCAACACGCAGTTGATGGGCCTTTATGCCAGCGGCGGCATCCTCTGCACGCAATGCGAGGCGGAGGGGTTCCGCCGGATCACCTATTTCCCCGACCGGCCCGACGTGCTCAGCCGCTATACGGTGCGGATGACGGCGGACAAGGCGCGCTATCCGGTGCTGTTGTCCAACGGCGATCCGGTGGCGAAGGGCGATCTGGACGATGGCCGCCACTGGGCCGAATGGAACGATCCCTTTCCCAAGCCCAGCTATCTGTTCGCGCTGGTCGCGGGCGATCTGGCGGTCAATCGCGGGTCGTTCACCACCCAGTCGGGCCGCGAGGTGGAACTCGGCATCTGGGTGCGCGCCGCCGACCTGCCGCGCACCGACCATGCGCTCCACGCCTTGAAGCTGTCGATGGCCTGGGACGAGCGGGTCTATGGCCGCGAATATGATCTCGACGTGTTCAACATCGTCGCGGTCGACGATTTCAACTTCGGCGCGATGGAGAATAAGGGGCTGAACATCTTCAACAGCCGCTACATCCTCGCCGATCCCGACACCGCCACCGATTACGACTATGACGCGATCGCGGCGGTGGTGGCGCATGAATATTTCCACAACTGGACGGGCAACCGCATCACCTGCCGCGACTGGTTCCAGCTCTCCCTGAAGGAGGGCTTCACCGTCTATCGCGACCAGAACTTCTCCGCCGACCAGGGTTCGGCGGCGGTCAAGCGGATCGAGGATGTGCGCGGCCTGCGCGCCAGCCAGTTCCCCGAGGATGCCGGGCCGCTCGCGCATCCGGTGCGGCCCGACGCCTATCAGGAGATCAGCAACTTCTACACGGCGACCATCTACAACAAGGGCGCCGAGCTGATCCGGATGATGGCGACCATATTGGGGCCGACCGACTTCCGCGCCGCCACCGACCTGTATTTCCGCGAGTATGACGGCACCGCCGCGACCTGCGAGGATTTCGTGCGGTGCATGGAGCGGGCGAGCGGGCGCGACCTGTCGCGCTTCCGCCTGTGGTACAGCCAGGCCGGCACGCCGCGCATCTCCGCCAGCCTGTCGCACAGCGCCGGCGGCGGCCGCGCGACGCTGCGACTGGCGCAGCATGTCCCCGCCACCCCGGGCCAGCCGATCAAGGAGCCGATGGTCCTGCCGCTCAAGCTCCGCCTGTTCGGCGCGGAGACCGGGCGCCCGCTGACCGAGGAGCGGCTGGTCCTGCTCGACGCGACGGACGAGACATTGGTGTTCGAGGCGGTGACCGAGCGGCCGATACTGTCGATCAATCGCGGCTTCTCCGCCCCCGTGGTGGTGGAGAGCGACCGCAGCGCCGCCGATCTCGCCTTCCTGTCGGCCAAGGACGACGATCCCTTCGCCCGCTACGAGGCGATGCAGCAGCTGATGCTCGACACGCTGGTCGCGGCCACCGTGTCTGGCGAGGAGCGGTTCAAGGCGGTGGTCGACGCGGTCGCCAATACGCTGGACGATCCCGAGCTCGATCGCGCCTTCGTGGCGGAGGCGGTGCTGCTGCCGTCCGAGGCGTTCGTCGGCGACCAGTTGGCCGAGGTCGACCCGGAGGCGATCCATCAGGCGCGCGAGGCGCTGCGCCGGACCCTGGGCGAGGCGCTGCACGATCGCTGGGCGCATCTCCACACGGCGAACGAACAGGGCGGCTATGTCTATTCGCCCGAGGCCAAGGGCAGGCGGCGGCTGCGCAACGTCGCGCTCGGCTATCTGGCGGCGTCGGGCGCGGCGGACATCGGCGCCTTGGCGTGGCGGCAGTTCGAGGCGGCGGACAATATGACCGACCGGCAGGCGGCGCTCAACACGCTGGCCAATGGCGACTTCGCCGAGCGGCTGGCGGCGCTGGAGGCCTTTTACCGCCGCTATGCCGGCAACAGCCTGGTCATCGACAAATGGTTTCAGACCCAGGCGCTGTCGACCCGCGACGATGCCGCCGACGCGGTGGTGGCGCTGGCCCGGCATCCCGATTTCACCCTCGCCAACCCCAATCGCGCCCGCGCGCTGGTCGGCGCATTCGGAGTCAACCAGCGCGCGTTCAACCGGGCGGACGGGGCGGGCTATCGCTTCCTGGCCGATCAGCTGCTCCAGCTCGACCGGCTCAATCCGCAGACCGCCGCCAAGCTGCTGCCGCCGCTCGGCCGCTGGCGGCGCTTCGATGCGTCGCGCGCCGCCCTCATGCGCGCCGAGCTGGAGCGGATCGTCGCGCAGCCCGGCCTGTCCAGGGACCTGTTCGAACAGGCGTCGAAGAGCCTGGCCGGATGAGCGGCCGGCGGCTGCTGGTCTTCGGCCTGGGCTATAGCGCCGGGCGACTGGCGGCGCGGCTGGACGCGGAGGGCTGGGTGGTGGCGGGCACCACCCGCGATGGCCGCGACGGAAGCCTGCGCTTCGACGATGCGGCCGCGGTGCGGCCCGCGCTGGCGGCGGCGAGCCATGTGCTCGCCTCGATCCCGCCGGACGAGGCGGCGGGCGATCCGGTGCTGGCGCAATATGGCGACGGGCTGGCCGGCAAGTGGCTGGGCTATCTGTCCTCGACCGGCGTCTATGGCGATGCGGAGGGCGGCTGGGTGGACGAAACCGCGCCGACCGGCACCGGGCGGCGCTCGGCGCGCGCGGCGGCGGACGCGGCGTGGCTGGAGCGGGGCGCGCATGTGTTCCGCCTGCCCGGCATCTACGGCCCCGGCCGCTCGCCGCTCGACCGGGTGCGGGCGGGCACGGCGCATCGGACCGACGCCGACAATCTGTTCAGCCGCATCCATGTCGACGACATCGTGTCGGGCGTGATCGCGGGCTTCGACGCGCCGCCGGGGGCCTATAACCTGACCGACGACCACCCCGTCTCGCCCAATGCCGTCACCGAATATGCCGCCGCCCTGCTGGGGATGCCGGTGCCGCCGGTGCGCCCGGTCGAGGCGCTGCCGCGCATGGCGCGCGGCTTCTATGCGGAGCGGCGGCTGGTGGCGAACGGCAAGGCCAAGCGCGTGCTCGGCTGGACGCCCGCCTATCCCGATTACCGCGCCGGCCTGCGCGCGGTCAGCGCCACGACCAGCCCGGCCCCCGCCAGCGCTGCGCCGCCGGCGGCGAGCGGCGACCAGCGGTAATTCTCGAACAGGGTCGACAACAGCATCGCGATCACCGGCACGATGACGCTGCTATAGGCCGCCTTGGCCGGACCGATCACGCGCAGCACGCCATAATAGAGCGGGAAGGCAAGCGCCGAGGCGAAGAGCGCGAGATAGAGGATGCCGAGCAGATAGCCGATCCGCATCTCCACCACCGGCGGCCCGACCGTGAGGAACGCGAACACCGCGTCCAGCCCCGCGCCGATCAGCATCGCCACCGCCAGCGTCGGCAGCATCGGATAGCGTTTCGCGGTCCGCGTCGCCTGGAGGACATTGGCGCAGGAAGCGGACAGGATGGCGAGCAGCGTCCAGCCGATGCCGGTCAGCGCGGTGGCGGGGCCATGCGGATCGCTGCGCACCTCGTGCACGAACAGCAGGGCCACGCCCGCCATCGCGATCCCCGACCCGACCAGCAATTGCCGCCCCAGCCTCTGGCCCAGGAAGAGGCGGGCGAGCAGGGCGTTGGGCACGAGCAGCAGCGCGAACACCACCGCCACCAGGCCGGAGGTGATGAACGCCTCCGCCCGGTAGACGAAGTTGAAGTTGAGGACGAATTGCAGCGTGCCGACCGCCACGGCGAACAGCCAGCCCGCCGCGTCCAGCCGCACCCGCTCCCCCTTGGCGCGCGCGAAGGCGAGCATGGCGAGCCCGGCGAGCAGGAAGCGATAGGTCACCGACCAGCTTGCCGGCACCACGCTGATCTGGTCGCGGATCACCAGCCAGGTCGATCCCCAGATCAGCGTGACGATCGCGAAGGGGATCAGGATGCGCGCGCGCGTCGATTGCGGCCGCGCGATCATAGGGCGCGGATCGCCTCGGCGAGCTGCGCGACATGGCCCGCATCGCTGTCCCAGGCGGTGACCAGCCGGATCTCGCCGGCCGCCCAGTCGTAGAAGTCGAAACTCTGAGCGCGCAGCATCGCGGCCTCGGCGGGGGTGGCGCGCAGGAACACCTCGTTCGCCTCGACCGGATGGACCAGTCGGTCGCCCGCCGCCGCGCCGATCGTCGCGGCCCGCGCATTGGCGGCGCGGCCATTGGCGATCCACAGGTCATCGTCCAGCATCGCGTGGATCTGCGCGGCGAGATAGCGCCCCTTGGACATGAGCAGCCCGGCGCGCTTGCGGCGGCGCAGCGTCGCATCCGCCAGCGTCGGGTCGAAGAAGACCAGCGCCTCCGCCGACATCGCGCCGTTCTTGACGAAGCCGAAGGAGAGCGCCTCGACGCCCGCGCGCCACGTCACCTCGGCCGGGGTGCATCCGGCGCTGGCCACGGCGTTGGCGAAGCGCGCCCCGTCCATATGCAGGCGCCAGCCGCGCGCGCGGCACAGCGCGCCGATCGCCGCGACTTCGTCCGGCTGGTAGACCAGGCCATATTCGGTGGCGTTGGTGATCGACACCGCCTGGGGCTGGACGCGGTGGACGTCGTTGGCGATGCTGTCGGCCAGCGTCGCGATCGTCTGCGGCGTCAGCTTCGCGCCGTCGCCCTCGGCCAGCATCAGCTTGGCGCCGTGCGTGTAGAATTCGGGCGCGCCGCCCTCGTCATTCTGGATATGCGCGTCGCGGTGACAGATCACGCCGGCATAGGGCGGGCACAGCGCCGCCAGCGCCAGGCAATTGGCGGCGGTGCCGGTGGGCACCCACAGCACGCGCACCGGCGTCTCGAACAGGTCCGACAGGCGCGCATCCAGCGCCTGCGACCAGCGATCGCCGTCATAGGCGGTATCGAGCGTGTTCGCCGCCGCCATCGCGGCCATCACGGCGGGGTGAACGGGGGCGGCGTTGTCGGAGAAGAAGCGCATGGCCGGTGCTCTGGGTCAGGCACGGGGTTTCCGTCAACGATTCTGTCGTGCCCCCAGGACTTTGACGCCAAGGCATATGAAGCATATACGAATCATGTGCTATGCAAGGACCGTCCGACATGGGAATCGTGAAGATCGACGATGCGCTGCACGAGGAGGCGCGGCGTGCGAGCACCGTGATGTGCCGCTCGATCAACGCGCAGGCCGAATTCTGGATGAAGATCGGGATGCTGGCGGAGGCGAACCCGACCCGCTCGTTCAACGAGATCGTCCAGGCCGAATATGCCGCCGCGAACGTCCATCCGGTGGCGGTGGCGGCCTGACATGGTGAAGACCCCCGACGAACTGGACCTGATGCGGCAGTCCGGCCGGCTGCTCGCCTCGGTGTTCGAGATGCTGGACGACCGGTCGCTCGCCGGCCTGTCGACCCTGCAGGTCAACGACATGGTCGATCGCTTCATCACGCACGACCTGGCCGCGCGGCCGGCGAGCAAGGGGCAATATGGCTTTGCCTATGTGCTGAACTGCTCGATCAACCAGGTCGTCTGCCACGGCGTGCCCGATGCGGGGGCGATCATCGCCGACGGCGACATCATCAACCTCGACATCACGTTGGAGAAGAACGGCTTCATCGCCGATTCCAGCAAGACCTATATGGTCGGCGCCGTGCCCCCGGCGACGCGCCGGCTGGTCCGCGTGGCGCAGGAGGCGATGTGGAAGGGGATCGGCGCGGTCCGGCCCGGCGCGCATCTGGGCGATATCGGCGCGGCGATCGAGCGCCACGCCAAGGCACATGGCTATTCGGTGGTGCGCGAATATTGCGGCCACGGCATCGGCCGCGAGATGCACGAAGCGCCGCAGGTGCTGAACTTCGGCCGGCCGGGCAGCGGCCCGCGCCTGGTCGAGGGGATGGTCTTCACGGTCGAGCCGATGATCAACCAGGGCACGCGCCGAGTCGTCACCGAGGAGGACGGCTGGACGGTGGTGACCCAGGACGGCAAACTCTCCGCCCAGTTCGAGCATACGGTGGCGGTGGTGCGCGGCGGCGTCGAAGTGCTGACCCTCCGCCGCGACGAGGCGGCGCCGCGCCTGCGGGCGGCTTGACTATCGGTTCACGCGAAGGCGCGGAGGCGCAGCGAGATGTTCGGCCGTCCATCCCGCCGCCGGGGGGTGGCGGACGGCGCGGTCGCGCCCGTCCCTCTTCGCGCCTTGACGTGACATCCGGTCAGGCGCTGGCGAAGATCTTGGTGCCCATGACCCCGACGATGATGAGCGCGATGAAGCCGACCTGCACCGGATTGATCTTCTCGCCGAACAGGATGACCCCGAACAGCGTCACGCCCACCGCGCCCAGGCCCGTCCACACCGCATAGGCGGTGCCCGCCGGCAGCCCGCGCATCGCCAGGGCCAGCAGCCCCATATTGAGGAAACTCAAGGTGATCGGCACCGCCGAGGCGGCCCAGCTTCCTTGCGTCGCCGCCCATTTCAGGCTCAGCGCCCAGATGATTTCCGTCACCACGGCAATGCCGAGGATGAGCCACGCCATGCGGCACTCCTGTTCGTCACGGGCTCGGAAAGGAAGCGCGGCGGCCGGAAACCCGAAAGAGGCGCACGCGACGGCGGGTCAGATAGGGAAGGGGGGTGGTGCTGTCCAGCGGCGGAGACTCACGCTGTGACGACCGCTTCGGCACCGTGGCGAAGACGAGACCTCTGCGAAATGGCTGACATTGTGGGAATGATATGGTTCGATGCCGGTGTGACAGAACGGCATCGATGGATCAGCGCGGGTTTACAGAAGCGGTATGGCCGGCGGGTCATGGCCGCCACGCTCGGCTGGAGCGGATCGCAGGGCTGAATTCGATCGCAGTGAAGATGCCCGCTGGTGACTATATGCTATGCAGCCTGTCGGCAGCTGACATTTTCAGGAACATGGCAGACGGCTCTATCAGGCGGCGCTCGACGGGATGAAGGTTGCGCCATGGACGTCCATGGCGAGGCGCGAAGCGGGGGACGGGGACTATAGCATGATGACATGGCCTCGACCTGGGATCGTCATTGCGAGCGTAGCGAAGCAATCCACAGCGGTGCGCGTGACCCCCTGAATCGCTTCGCTGCGCTCGCAATGACGGCTTGGGTCAACCCGACGTCATCTTGCTCTAAGCGCTACGAATTGGCCGATGCGTAGCGGTCGAGGAACGGATCGTTGGTTCCCGGCAAGACGGCTGAACCATGGTTCGTGCCCACAGCCAGCATAGGATGAAACTGCTGGGACTTTGGCGATGGCGACGCCGCGTTCCCGGACCCCCCGTTCAGGCTCGTGTGAAGCGGCCTCCGACCGGGTCGGATCAACGTCCCGACTGCAATCCGTTCTCCCGCGCCGCAAGTCATCGTTCAATCGGAGAAGCCCATGCAAGGGAGGGATAGCGCGACCGCCGGTCCCAGGTCCCGCGACGACGCGCCGATGCGGAAGCGGTAGCGGCCGCGCGCGATGATCCACCGTTCGGCCGCCGCATCATAGGTGGCGAGGAGGCGCGGGTCGACGGCGATCGTCGCGCGTCGTGTCTCGCCGGCTGGCAGCTCAAGCTTCGCCCATCCCGCCAGGCGTCGCGGTGCCTCGAAGCCGCCGGCGACCCGCTCGACATAGAGTTGCGGGACCGCCGCGCCCATGCGCGTGCCGATGTTGCGAACCGCGACCGACACCCGGACGCCGCGACCGTGGCGGACCACGCTCGGCGGACCGAAGGCGAAGCGGGTGTAGGACAGGCCATGGCCAAAGGCGAACAGCGGCGCGCGACCGGCACGATCGAAGCCTTTGTATCCCACCGCCGCCCCTTCGCAATAGGTGACCACAAAGGCGACATCGGGCGTCGGTGCATCCTGCAAGGGCGCGCAACGCCCCGCCCTATCATCCCGCGGGATCGTGATCGGCAGACGGCCCGACGGAGCGACGACGCCGGTCAGCAGCCGGGCAAGGGTCTCCCCGCCGCCGGCGCCCGGATACCAGCCCTGGAGGATCGCATCGACCCGATCCGCCCATGGCATGAGGACCGCGCCACCGGTCTCCAGCACGACGATGCTGCGTCGTGCCGAACTTGCCACGGCCGCGATCAATGCATCCTGCTGGTCGGGCAGCGTCAGCGACGTGTCCTGCGATTCCGCGGTCCATTGCGTCGCGAACACGATCGCGGCGTCGCTGGCCGCAGCGGCGCGGGCCGCGGCCTGGCGATCGCTGCCGTCGAGATAATCGATCCGCACGTCGGGGAGCAGCCGACGCAGCGCGACCAGCGGCGACGACGGCAGGTAGATCACCGGCCCGGGCCAGGCCGTGGGATGCAGGCCGGGAACCGCGTTGCCACCGGCTGGATGGACCTGCGACGAGCCACCCCCGGACAGCACGCCGACATCGGCATGGCCGCCGATCACGACCATGCGCCGCAATGCCGTGGCGCGAAGCGGCAAGGCGGCGCGCCGGTTGCGCAGCAGCACAGCGCCCCGTTCCGCGACCTGTTGCGCGACGGTGGTGTCGGCGGCGATGTCGATCGGCGCGATCGCGACCGGGCGGTCGATGAGCGCGTGCGCGAACATCGAGCGCAGGATGCGGCGGACCATGTCGTCCAGCCGGTTCGGGCTGACCAGGCCATGCGCGACGGCCTGCGCCAGCGGCGCGCCGAAATAGGGCATGGCGTCGAAGGTCGCAGCCGATTCCTGATCGAGCCCCGCCTTCGCCGCGGCGACGGTGGAATGGACCGCGCCCCAATCCGACAGCACCCATCCCGGATAGCGCCAGCGCCGCTTCAGCACCTGGTTCAACAGCCAGTCATTCTCGCAGGCATAGTCGCCATTGACGCGGTTATAGGCGCACATCACCGCGCCGGGCCGTCCGCGCTCGATCGCGATCTGGAAGGCGAGAAGGTCGGATTGTCGCAACGCCGCCCGATCGATGCGGGCGTCGAGCGTGAATTGGCCGGTCTGCTGCGCATTGAGCGCGTAATGCTTGATCGTCGAGATGATTCCGTTCGACTGAATGCCGGCGATCTGCGCCCCGACCATCCTGCCAGCGAGCAGCGGATCCTCGCCGCCATATTCGAAGTTGCGGCCGTTCCGCGGCTCACGCGTCAGGTTGATACCGCCTGCCAGCAGCATATTGAAGCCGTAGCGGCGCGCCTCGCCCCCGATCATCGCGCCACCGCGCCGGGCGACGCCTTCGTCCCAGCTCGCGATCGTCGCCAGCGTCGAGGGCAGCGCGACGGCCGGACGCACAGTGCGGGCGGTCGGCTGGGTGGCGACGCCCATAGCGGCATCCGCCTGCCACAAGGGCGGGATACCGAGCCGGGCGACGCCTGGAACATAGCCGGCCGACCCCTCGCGCGCCTCGGCCGGTGGACGCAGGTCCGGCTTTCCGGCCGGTTCCGAAGCGAAGGCACCGATCACCATCGCCAGCTTCTCGTCCTGTGTCATCGCCGCCAGCACCAGAGCGGCGCGACGATCGGGCGACAACGCCGCGTTGCGCCACGGCTGGTCACGATCCTTCGCCAGGAGCGGCGCGGCGGCGATCGCCAGCGCCAGGGCGGCGAGGCCCCTCATTGCCACGCGGCCCGGCTTGGCACGACCATGACGGTACGGCTTGCACGGCGGCCATCGGCGGTCCGGCTGCGAACCGCGACCGGCCCGCTTACCGGCACGGGCGTGGCGTATCGAGTCCAGGCGCCGCCCGGGATGCGGTATTCGACCGTCGTGCCCGGCAGTTCTGTAGCCACCTCCAGCCGCTGACCGGCGATTCGCGCGCCCGGTGGGGCGAGGCGGTAGACGATGCCAGCGCGATCGAGTCCGTCCAGCCGCACCGCCACGCGAGCGGCAAAGTCACGCCATCCCGCCAACAGCGCTGCAGTGTCGACCCGTGCGTCGCCATAGGCATAGCGTGCGCCGGGGGCATAAGCAGGCTCCCAGGCGGAATGCGACCAGCCACGCTCGGCCAGCGCGAACAGCATATATTCGACTTGCGTGTCGCGCCGCACCATCTCGCTCCACAGCTGACCCTGGATCCCCGCGACGCCGTGCCCGGCGGCGAGCGGGACGGGATCCGAGACGGTGCCGGCGCGATTCCGGATGTCGGTCGTGATCGCGGCATTGGCAGCCAGGTTCCCGGGCATGAACGCATAGAGCCGGAACAGGTCGAGCTCGCGCGTCGCCCAGGTCGCGCCGGGCTCGGCCGGATCGACCGCCTGCGGCATGTCGAGATAGGTAAAATCGGGTAGCGACAACACCACCGTCCAGCCGCGATTGGCCTGCCTGTGCGCCTCCTCGACCGCGCCGCCGAACAACCCGCTCCACAGGTTCGATTGCAGGTCAGACGGCAGGGCGGCGGGATTGGCATGGGCGACGCCGTCGCTCCACGCCGCGGGCGCGATCCCGCGCCGGTCGAGCATCGTCGCCACCCGCTCGACGAAGCGCATGCCCATCTGGATCACGGGTGATCCGATCCGCGCCGCCTCCGCGCGACAGGCGGGGGAGCCGGTCCAGGCGCCGGCGGTCTCGTCCGCCCCGATATGGAAGCGGCGAAGCGGCACGCCTGCCCGGGCGTGTAGCGCCGCCATTCGGGCCACGACGGTGTCGATGAAGCGGAAAGTCTGCGGGATGCAGACGTTGAGCGTATTGTCGTTATAGGTCTGGATGCTGCGATAGCGGGTCGTGTCGTCGGGTTCGACCAGTCGGTATCGCTCCGCCTCCGCCATCCTGCCCCGGGCGGCGAGACGACGATAGCGCACCTCCATCGCCTTGATCGCCGCGCGCGAGTGACCCGGCATGTCGAACGAGGGGATGACCGTGATCTGGCGGGCCTTCGCGGCGGCCAGTATCGCCAGATAGTCGTCCGTCGTCAGATAGCCGTTGGTGTCGGCGTCGCGCACAGGGTCGGCCCCCAGTTGCGGCTGGAGGCAGGTGGCATCGTCGAGCGAGAGGCAGCGCCAGCCACCGATCGCGGTCAGTTCGGGCAGCGCCGGAACCTCCATGCGCCAGCCTTCGTCGTCGGCCAGGTGGAGATGCAGCATGTTCAACTTCACCGCGGCCATCTGCTCGATCACGCGCAGCAGTTCGTCACGGCCGTGGAAGTTGCGCGCGATGTCGATATGCAGCCCGCGATAGCCGTAGCGCGGCCGGTCGACGATCAAGAGCGGTCGGATCTGCCCGCGCTCATGGGCGGCCTGCTGCGCGAGCGAGCGCAAGGCATAGGCTGCACCGGCGGTGTCGCGAGCGGCGATGCGGACACCCCGGCCATCGACCGCGAGGCGATAGCCCTCCGCCGCGACGTCCATTGCGCCGACCCTGATCGTCAGCGGAACCGGGCCGATGCCGATCCCCTCCCTCGCCAGGGCGGTCAGCGCCGGCGCGAGTGCCGTCCGCGATGCGCCGGTCAGAGCAAGCCGCACGCCGCGCCTCAGGCCGAGCGCCGCCCCCGCCGGGCGCTCCACATGCGCGGGCATCGGCAGGATGACGATATCGGGGCGCGGTCCGGCGCCGCGCGCGGCATAGCGATCGAAGGCGCGCGACGCCGTCAGCCAGCGATTGGCGTCGATGCCGTCGGCGGTCGCGAGCCGCGCCTCGTCGGTCATCGCGTCCACATAGGGCAGGGTCTCGAGCCCGGTGTCCGCGTCGGTACCGGGACGCGTCGCGGCGATCACGGCGGGCGCGGCCCCAGGCGCCCGCACCCAGGCATTGGGCAGGACGAAGGCACGCGAGAAATACGGCACGCTGAGGGTGAGGTGCAGCCTGTAATGGCGGCCAGGCGCAAGCGAGCGGCCGGGCTTGAGCGTGAACAAGGTGACGTCGCCATTGACGAGCCGGCTGTCGAACTCGGCGCTGTCGATCGCCAGCACCGATCCGATGATGCTGGTGGCGATCTCCAGCCCGGCAGGGGGCGTCACGTCGGCGGGGGTGTCGAGGTCGATATCCTCGATCATGCAGCGCCGGGGCGGTGCGCCCGGCAGACGCGGCGGCGCGGCCGGATCGGACGGGCAGCCGACCGGATGATTGTCGACGATCGTAACGCGATAGCCCAGACCGGCGGCGAAGCGCGCCACATCCGCGGGCGGCGCGGCCGCCCCCGAGGCACCGGGCAGCACCCCCGAGAACAGCAAAGCGACGAGCATTGGCATCCCTCATGCTCCCATGGCGACGCCGACGGAACCGGTCGCCGCCGCAGAGATCCATCGCCCTGAACCCGATCATGCTGCTCAGGCACGAAGATGACAATACCAAAATAATACTCATTTTCAGCGGAGGCTGGAAATTTGCAAGATACGGTCTTGCTGTAGGTTAAATTTGATGTTTAGCTGTGTTTCCAGACTGGCGGCGGTTCGATCCGAAATGGTGCAAAGCCGACCGATCCAATGCCAATATAGTGCAACTTGGAAGGGGCTTGTACATGATTGCCAAGGCCATTCTCCCGTCCGTCAGCCTGTTGGCATTGAGCCTGCCGACGCCAGTGCTCGCCCAGGCGGGCACGTCGGCGGCACCCGATCAGCCGGCGGAGCCGCAGGCCGATGACGTGGTGGTGATCGGCATCCGCGCCTCGATCGAGGCATCGCTGCGCCAGAAGCGCAAGTCAGACATGGTATCCGAGGTCATCACCGCGCAGGATATCGGCAAGTTTCCGGACAAGAACGTCGCCGACTCGCTCGGCCGCCTGACCGGGGTCAACGTGGTTACCGGATCGGCGGCGGCCGGCGGGTTCGGCGAGAACCAGTCCGTGTCGATCCGCGGCACCGATCCCGAGTTGAACCTGACCCTGCTCGACGGTCACAGCCTTGCGACCGGCGACTGGTTCGTGCTCGATCAGGCGAATGGCGGGCGCAGCTTCAACTTCAGCATGTTCCCGTCCGAAATTGTCGGCAGCCTCGAAGTCTACAAGAGCGCGCAGGCCGACATTCCGGAGGGCGGTATCGGCGGTACGATCAACGTCCACAGCCGGATGCCGCTCGACCTGCCATCGGGCACAGTCAACGTCACCGCGCAGCAAGCCTATAACGACCTATCCGACACGTGGAAGCCGCAGGTTTCGGCGATCGCCAGCTGGAAGAACGCGTCGGGCACGCTCGGTCTTCTGGCCGCCGGCTTCTATGAAGCGCGGTCCTTCCGCCGCGATGGCCAGGAGTTGCTGGGCTATGCGACGCAGGAGGATTTCAACGGCACCGGCAAGACGGTCGCCTATCCCGCGCTGATCGGCGCCGCCTATTTCACGCAGGAGCGGATCCGCAAGGGCGGCACCGTCACGCTGCAGGGCAAGCCGAGCGACACGCTGGAGGTGGTGGCGACCGGCCTCTACACCCGGATGAGCGCGAACAACGCCAACGCGAACAGCATGGCCTGGACCAGCAAGCTGGTGCAGGACAATTCCACGCCCGGCACCCCCGGCTATGCGCTCGGTGACTATACGACCGCCGAATATCAGGGGATCACCTATCTCACCTCCGCCGCCTGGAGCGCGAGTGGCGCGGGCGGCCTGCCCGCATTCGGTCGCGTGCAGGACGACATCTTCCGAACCGCCTTCTCCTCCACCTTCAACGGCACGCTCGATGCCACATGGCGCCCGGCGGACGGCCTCACCGCGCATGGCACCGTCGGCTACACCAAGGGGCGCGGCGAAACCACGTCGTCCAGTGCCTGGGAAAGCTACTGGTCGACCGGCATGAGCTACGCCTTTCGGGGCAAACATGCGGAGGTGACCTATCCGGGGCTGCCGAACGATCCGACCTCGGCGGCCTATCTCGACAATTAATTCAGCGGCAGCTGGGGCGGCGCGACGATCTCGCCCGACATGGAATTCTACACCCAGCTCGACCTCGAGCAGACCTTCGAAGATTCGTCCTGGCTGCGCGCGCTCAAGGCCGGCGCGCGCTATACGCATCACACGCGGGCGGTGAACTCGACGGGCGTCATCTGGGCCGGCAACGAAACGCCGTTGGCGGACCCGCAACATGGCGCGTCGGGCACTGACCAGATCGGCCTGTTCGACGTGTACGATGGCCAGACGACGCCACCCGGCTTCGGCCGCCGTATCGGCGTCGCCGGACGCTACTCGCTCGCGAACCGCGCGAAGATCGACGCCATCCTGCAAACCCGTGGTGGATCGACCGAGGCCTTCTATCCCCCGTCGAGCTTCTCCGTGACGGAGGACGATACCGCCTTCTATGCGATGGCCAAGCTCGGCAACGACCGGAACTGGCGCGGCAATATCGGCCTTCGCACGATCCGCACCGACATCGACACGCTGCAATATTCCCCCAACGTGCCGCCGACCATCCGCAACGCGTTCGGCGATTTCGGCGAGGTGCGCGCGGGGCGGGGCTATTGGGACGTGCTGCCCAGCGCCAATCTGACCTATAATGCGACCGACACGCTGCTGCTGCGCGCCGCCGCGGCGAAGGTGATGTCGCGGCCCGGCTATGCCCAGCTTGCCGGCGCGTTCGACCTCGATGACCTGAGCCTGTCCGGCAGCGCCGGAGGCAATCCCGACCTCGATCCGTTCCGCGCGTGGCAGTTCAATCTCGCGGCCGAATATTATTACGGCCCGCAGGCGCTGTTCTCGATCGGTGTCTTCGGGCTCGCCATCCAGAACTACATCACCACGACGACGACGACCCGGTTCTATCGCACCGTCCTGCATCCCAAGGGCGCCAACTTCCTGGTCGAGGCGCCCGTCAATGGCGGCGGGGGGACCAACACGGGGGTCGAGGTCAACTGGCAGCAGCCGGTCGGCTGGGGCTTCGGCTTCATTGCCAACTACACCTATTCCGACGCGAAGAAGAACAGGGACGCGGTCACCGCCGCAGACAATTTCAGCCGCGAGATCGACGGCAATTCCAAGCACACCTGGAACCTGACCGGCTATTTCGAGAACCGCCTGCTCAGCGCCCGTCTGGCCTATAGCTACCGCTCCAAGTTCCGCTCCGGCATCGATCGCGCGACGCCGATGTGGCAGGACGATTTCGGCCAGCTCGACGGCTCCCTGCTGGTCCATGTCACCAAGAGCCTGGCGCTCAGCGTCGATGCGCAGAACATCACCAATGCCAAGCTCTATTATTTCGTCGGCGATCCGGCGGTTCCGCGTGCCTATTACGACAATGGGCGCACGGTCTATGCTGGTATCCGGCTGACCTTCTAGAGTCTGCATCACGGAGGTTCGCCCATGCGCAAGACCACTGCCCCGTCGGCCCCGCAGGCGACCGGCCCGCGCGATCCGCATGACCGTGCCGGTCGTCGGCTGCGCTCGCTCGACCTGCTTCGCGGCCTGACCGTCGCCGGGATGATCACGGTCAACGCGACGGCAGGGGTGCAAGGCCTCGACAAGCCGGTGTTCCCACTGCTGCTCCACGCCGACTGGGTGGGATTCACCCTGGCGGACAGTGTCTTTCCCGCCTTCCTGACGATGGTCGGCGTTTCGATCGCGATCTCGGCAAGGGCCGATGCCGTGAGCGGCCCGGCGACGCGGCGCGTGCTGGCGCGCGCGGCGCGGCTGATCCTCATCGGCCTCTTGCTCGGCCATATGGTCTTCCTGGCCGACTTCCATCGTGCCGTTCCGCGTCTGCCGGGGGTGTTGCAGCGGATCGGTATCGTCTTCGCGATCTGCGCCCTGCTCTATCCACGGATGAGCGGACGGGCGCGGGCGATCCTGGCGGGCGTGCTGCTGCTCGGCTATTGGGGCCTGTGCGTCCTGCCCATTCCGGGTGGCGGCGCGACCGACCTGTGGGTGCAGGGGCATAATTTCGTGTCATGGGTCGACCGCGGCGTGTTCGGCGAATGGCGTTACGTGAAGGGCCCCGACGGCTATGATCCCGAAGGGCTGTTGAGCACCCTGCCGGCGATCGCCCAGGGTCTGCTGGGGACGCTCGCCGGCGATTATATCCGTCGGGGCCTGCCCGTGGCCATGGCGGCGACGCGGTTGCTGATCGCGGCGCTGGCGAGCATCGCGGCGGGACTGGCATGGGAGCTCGTCCTGCCGATCGCCAAGAATCTGTGGACCAGCAGCTTCGTGCTGCTGTCGGCCGGGCTGACCGTGGCGCTGCTCGGCGCCTTCCACTGGTGGTTCGACCGCGACGACCGGCCGGCGACGAAGGGCGACCTGCTGGGCAGTTTCGGGCGCAACGCCATCGCCGCCTATGTGCTGCACGAGGTCGCCTCGATCATCCTGACCGGCGACGCTATCCAAGCGCCGTTCAAGCTGCTCGCCCCTGTCGTCGGCACGCAGGTCGCGGCCCTGGCGCCGGTGGCGATATTCGTCCTGCTGGTCTGGTATCCGATCGCCTATATGGACAAGCGCGGTTGGTATCTCCGCGTCTGAACGCGTACCTCGCGCAGCCGCCGCGCGTCTACGAAATCAACCGGGCCGAGGGCACCATGCGCCCTTCTGGGGCAGGAGTGCGCGGACAGACGTCATCCGCTTTGCGGTGAAGCGCTGCGAGGCGCTTCGCACCGTCTCGCGATTTCCGCGGTCGAGGCCCTCAACAGAGCCTTGGCCATGCCCGGCGCCTGGGTCCCATCCTGATGACCCGCGTCCATACCGCCGCCGAGCGCATCTGCTGCAACCTCAGGCACGACCCCCATGGTTTTGTGGAAGCGCGCTACCGAGGGCTGGCACGATGCCGCCCCCTACTCTTCCTCGTCCCCCGGCGGCGGTCCGTAGCGCTCGTCCGGGTCGCGACGATCCTCCTCGCGCGGCGGGCGCGGGCGGCGGGGGCCGACGGTGATCGAGCCGTCCTCACCCCGGCGCATGTCCAGCCCCATCCGTTCCGCCTGGTCCTGCAAGATCTCGGTATCGGGCAGGTACTGGCCAATCGTATTGTCGATATAGCCCTCGACCCCATCCTCCTCGGAGACTACCGCCTCGACCGGGACGGCGCGCGCGACGGGGGCGATGTCGAGCGCGGATTGCAGGAAATCGCGCCAGATGCGCGCCGGCACGCCGCCGCCATGCAGGCCGGGATTGGGGCTGTTGTCGTCGTTGCCGACCCAGACGCCCACCACCAGGTCGCCCGCGAAGCCGATGAACCAGGCGTCGCGGCTGTCCTGCGACGTGCCCGTCTTGCCATAGGCGTCGACCGACAGCACCGCCTCGCGCCCCGTGCCGCGCAGCGAGGAGTTGAGCAGGCGCATCATCTCCTGCCGCACCTTTTCCGGGATGGCGCGGGTGCCGCCGGTGATCTGCTGATACCAGGGCTTGTCGTCGACCTTCTCGACGCCGCGCGGCGTCACCGGATAGCGGCCATTGGCGATCGCGGCATAGGCGGCGGTCAGCTCCAGCAGCGAGACCTCGGCGGTGCCCAGGCCGATCGTCGCCTCGTTGGGAATGGGGGTGGTGATGCCCAGGTCGCGCGCCGCCTGGATCACCGACCGGACGCCCACTTCCTGCGTCAGCCGCGCGGCGGCGACGTTGGAGGAGCGGGCGAAGGCGCGGATCAGGCTGATCTGGCCCAGATAGCGGCCGTCGTCGTTCTTCGGCTTCCACCCGGCGATCTCGACCGGGCTGTCGTCGACCATCGAATCGGGCGTCATGCCGGCGCGCATCGCCGCCAGATAGACGAACAGCTTGAAGGTCGAACCCGGCTGGCGCCGCGCCTGGACCGCGCGGTTGAACGGGCTCTTGCCGTAATCGCGGCCGCCGACCATCGCCACCACGCGCCCGTCCGGCCGCATCGCGACCAGCGCCGCCTGCGCCTGGCGCAGGCCCGCCGAGCGGATCGCGCGTTCGGCATAGCGTTGCAGGCGGGGGTCGAGCGTGGTCTTGACCGTCGTCTCGGTCGCGATCTCGCCCGCCTTGTCGCGTGCGGCGGGCAAGACCCAGTCGGCGAAATAGGTGCCGGTCGGGATTTGGCCCGGCGCGCTGGCCAGCACGCGCTGCGGCTGCACCCGGTCCGCCTCGCGCGGGGTGAGGAAGCCGGCATCCTCCATCGCGCGCACCACCACCATCTCGCGCGCGCGGGCGCCCTTCAGGTTGGAAGTGGGGGCGAGGCGCGACGGCGCCTTGACCAGCCCCGCCAGCATCGCCGCCTGGCCGACGTTCAACCGATCCGGCGAACGCCCGAAATAATGTTTCGCCGCCGCCGTCAGGCCATAGGTGTTGTCGCCGAAATAGACGTTGGACAAATAGCGCGACAGGATCTCGTCCTTCGACAGCCACGCCTCCAACCAAAAGGCGATCAGCACTTCACGGATCTTGCGCGCGGCGGTGCGGTCCGAATCGAGAAAGGCGTTCTTGGCGAGCTGCTGGGTGATCGTGCTGCCGCCCTGGCGCACGCCGCCCGAGCCGACATTGGCCCAGGCCGCGCGCAGGATGCCGCGCGGGTCGATGCCCCAATGCGAATAGAAGCGCCGGTCCTCGATCGCCAGAAAGGCCTGGGTCACGTGCGGCGGCAGCTTGGCGGCGTCGACGGGCGCGCCGATGATCGCGCCGCGCCGGGCGATCGGGGTGCCGTCCTCCGCGGTCAGCGTGATCGAGGGCGGCGTCGGCGGCTTGAGCGACTTGTTGAGCGGGGCGGTCAGCGCCAGCCAGGCGATGGCGATGACCAGCAACACGATCCCCGCCGCGATCCCGCGCACGATCCAGCGGCCCCAGCGGATGGTGCGGCGGCGCGGTTCGGGGTCGGGATCGCGGTGATAGGGGGCCCATTCCGGCTCGTCGCGGTCGCGCGCGGGATCGAAGGGGCTGGTACGGTCGGCAGGCGCATGGGGCCAGAATCGCGGACGATCGGGGTCGTGATGGTCGGGACGCAACGGAGGATTCCAGGACACCAGGCTGTTCTATCCGACTATGACACCCGGCGCAATGTCGCCGGCGGTGCCGTTAGAATTCGTCCGGTCCCAGGCTGGGGTCCAGGTCGCGGGGCCGGACGAAGGACTCCAGCGTCGCGCCGCCGGTGCGGATCGTCGTCCAGTCGCCGTCCCAGCTCATCCGCGCGATCGTCGCGGTCGGATATTTCGCCTCCACCGCGTCGCGCGTCACGCTGCCGTCGTCGGGCACCAGCGACAGCACCAGATCCTCCAACCCCGGATTATGGCCGACCATCAGCACCTGATCATGGACGTCGGAGAGTTCGTGGATGCAGTCCAGCAGGGTCGCCGCCGAGGCGAGGTAGAGCCGCCGGTCCCAGTCGATCGTCAGCGCTTCGCCATAGCCGTCGGCCACCCCGGCCAGCGTCTCCACCACGCGTTGCGCGGGCGAGGCGACGATCCGGTCGAAGCGATACTGGCGGTCGCGCAGGTGACGGCCCATCACCTGCGCGGCGCGATGCCCCTTGGGGTTGAGCGGCCGGTCGAAATCGCGTGCGACATGATCGTCCCATCCCGATTTGGCGTGGCGCAGCACCGTCAGCGTCTTCATGGCGTCTCCAGGGGGGCTGGAGCCTCATGCCCGATCCGGGCCTGTCTGGAAAGCCGCTCCGCGACCCGCGCCACCGCTTCGTCCAGCGTCACGCGGACGATCGCGACGCCCGGCGGGAAGGCGGTGAGCAGCCGCGACGGCATCGCCGCCGACAACATCACGAACGCGCCGCGATCGTCGGCGCGGCGGATCAGCCGGCCGAACGCCTGGGCCAGGCGGGCGCGGACGATCCGGTCGTCATAGGCGGTGCCGCCGCCCGCCAGCTTGCGCGCGGCATGGAGCACGGTCGGCTTGGGCCAGGGCACCCCCTCCATCACCACCATGCGCAGCGAGTCGCCCGGCACGTCGACGCCGTCGCGCAGGGCATCGGTGCCGAGCAGCGAGGCGGCGGGATCGTCGCGGAAGATGTCGACCAGCGTGCCGGTGTCGATCGGGTCGACATGCTGGGCGTGGAGCGCCAGCCCCTCGCGCGCCAGCCGGTCGGCGATGCGGCCATGCACCGCGCGTAGCCGCCGGATCGCGGTGAACAGGCCCAGCGTGCCGCCGCCCGCCGCGACGATCAGCCGCGCATAGGCATTGGCCAGCGCCCCGGCATCGCCGCGCTTCACGTCGGTGACGATCAGCACCTCGGCCCGGTTGGGATAGTCGAACGGGCTGACCGCCTGGAACCGGGCGGGCGCGCGGGCGAGATGCGGCGCGCCGGTGCGCGCCTCCGCCACCGACCAATCGCCGCCGCCGGTCAGCGTCGCCGAGGTGACGAGCGCGCCATGCGCCGGCTTCAGCACGATCTCCGCGAACGGCCGGGTCGGGTCGAGCCAGCGGCGGTGCAGGCCGATGTCATATTCGCGCCCCTCGGCCCGGTCGACTGCCATCCAGTCGATATAATCGGGGTTCGCCGGCCCGCCGATCCGCGCCAACAGCGCCAGCCACGCCGCCACCGTCTCCGCCCGCCAGCCGATCGAGGCGATCGCCCCCTCGACCCGCGCGCGCGCCGCCGTGTCGAGCCAGTCGGGCGCCTCCGCCAGCACCGCCTCCAGCCGCCGGCCGAGCGCGGTCAGCGGCCGGACCAGCGAGTCGAGCGCGACCGCGGCGGGGGCGGCGGCCTCGATCAGCGCGGGCGTCGGCTCGGCCAGCTCGGTCTCCAGCCCATAGCCGGCATCGCCCGGCTGTTCGGCGCGCGCATAGGTCAGCCCGCGCACGGCGGCGAGCAGATGCTCGACCGGGCCAAAGGGCTGTCCCTCCGCCAGCCGCCCCAGCCAGCCATCGGCCGCCAGCCCCTGCGCGGCGTGGACCGCGTCCGCGATCGCCTGCGCACCGGCATCGTCATAGCTGGCGACGTCGGACAGCCGCGCCTGAAGTCCGCGCCGCCGGCCGCGCCCGCCCGCCTCCGGCCCCAGGATCCAGCGGCGCAACTCGATCGTCTCCGACCCGGTCAGCGCGACGCCGAACATCGAATCGGCGGCGTCGAACAGGTGATGCCCCTCGTCGAAGACATAGCGGGTCGGCCGCGTCGCCACTTCGCGGCCGCGCGCGGCATTGACCATCACCAGAGCATGGTTGGCGATGACGATGTCGGCCTGCGCGCTCGCCCGCGCGGCGCGCTCGATGAAGCATTTCCGGTAATGCGGGCAGCCGGCATAGACGCATTCGCCGCGCCGGTCGGTCAGCGCCGCCGGGCCGTTGCGCCGGAACAGCGTCGGCAACCAGCCCGGCAGGTCGCCGCCGACCATGTCGCCGTCGGCGCTATAGGCGGCCCAGCGCGCGACCAGATGCGCCAGCACCGCCGCGCGGCCGGCGAAGCCGCCCTGCAACGCATCCTCCAGGTTGAGCAGGCAGAGGTAATTCTCGCGACCCTTGCGAGTCACCACCCGCTCGCGGCGCAGCACCGGATCGGGATAGAGACGCGTCGTCTCCTGCGCGAGCTGGCGTTGCAGCGCCTTGGTGAAGGTGGAGATCCATACCGCGCCGCCCGCCCGTTCGGACCAGAGCGAGGCGGGGGCGAGATAGCCCAAGGTCTTGCCGATGCCGGTGCCGGCCTCCGCCAGCACCAGATTGGGCGCGTCGCGCATCACGCGCGGCTCGAACGCGGCGGTGGCGGCGGCGGCATAGGCGCGCTGGCCCGGCCGCTCCTCCGCGCCGCCGCCGGTCAGCTTCGCCAGCCGCTCTTCGGCCTCGCCCGGTTCCAGCGATATGGTGCGCGGGGCGGGGCGGGGGGCATCCTCCTCCCATTCGGGCAGGCGCGAGAAGAGCCAGCGCTCGTCGGTGCGGGGCTTGGCGAGGCGTGGGCCGATCACCGGCGCCCAGGGCCAGCGCAGCCGGGTCAGCGACTGGACGCCGGACCAGGCGCCTTCGCGCTCCGCCCACTCGCCCTCCGGCACGGCGAGCAGCGCGGCGGTCGCCTCGCGCAGGAAGGCGGCGACATCCTCGTCCCGCTCGGGCGCGGACAGGTCGACCGCGCGGGCCAGCCCGGCCGGGGTCGGCACCGCGAACCGCGCCGGATGGAGAAAGGCGTAGAGTTCGAGCAGGTCGAGCCCCGACAGCTCGGCATAGCCCAGCCTTTGCCCGATCAACGGCGCGTTGAGCAGGATGACCGGCGTGTCCGCCGCCACCCGGATCGCCTCGCCCCGCCCGACCGGGCGCGTGCCTTCGCCATCGGCGATCCAGATGCCGCCATGGCTGGCGTGGAGGGCGGGATAGGGGATCACATCGCCCATGTAGCGGAACGGACCGGCAACAAGAAGGGGGGCGGGTAGATCGCCATGGCCAGCCGCCACCCCGGCCTGCGCCGGGGTGGTGCGTTGGGGAATTACCCCTTGGGCCGCGCCGCCACGGCGTAGAGCGCGACCGCCGCCGCGTTCGAGACGTTCAGGCTCTCGACCAGGCTCGAGATGGGCAGGCGCGCCAGCTCGTCGCAATGCGCCTCGGTATTCTGGCGCATGCCTTCGCCTTCCGCGCCCAGCACGATGCAGATGCGCTGCGGCCCCATCACTTCGGCCAGCGTCCCCTTGGCATGGCCGGTCAGGCCGATCCGCCAGAAGCCCGCCTCGGCGATCTCGTCCAGCGCGCGGGCGAGGTTGACGACGCGCACCCAGGGCACCGTCTCCAGCGCGCCCGAGGCGGCGCGCGCCACCGTGCCCGATTCCGGCGGGGCGTGGCGATCCTGGGTCACGATGCCCAGCGCGTCGAAGGCGGCGGCCGAGCGCAGGATCGCGCCGACATTGTGCGGATCGGTCACCTGGTCCAGCACGACCAGCGGCCGCTGGCGCTCGGGCGGATCGTTCTGCGCCTGCTGGAGCAGGTCGCCCAGCCACATGTCCTCCAGTGGGTCGACCTCCGCCACCACGCCCTGGTGCGGGGCGTCGGCGGGGACCAGCCGGCCAAGATCGGCGACATCGGCGTAGACGACCGGGATCACCGGCGGCACGTCGAGCAGGGCGGCGGCCTCGCGCGTCAGCCACAGCTTGCGCACGATGCGCTCCGGATTGGCGAGCGCGGCGGTGACCGCGTGGCGGCCCCAGAAGCGCGGCCGGTTGCCCACGCCAGTGCTGGGGCGGTGGCCTTTACGTGCCATCAGCGAAATTCCTCATCTTCGGTTCGTCGTCGGGTGAACGCGGGCGCGCGTTCGGGATGGCGCCTCCGCTATGCGGCATGCCGCGCGGGCGCAAGCTTTCCGCCACGAAAGCGCGCAAAGGCGTTGACAGCCGCGCCGCGCTTCGCCAAGAGGCCGCCTCGCTTCCGAGCGCCTCCCGTGGAAGGGTGGCCGAGTGGTTAAAGGCAGCAGACTGTAAATCTGCCCACGCAAGTGTACACTGGTTCGAATCCAGTCCCTTCCACCATTTCATGACCAGGCGATTGCCGGTCGTCCTCCCCAAAGCACCGATTGATATGGAACGCGGATGACGCGCTGGCCGTCCCTACGCGACCCGATATCGTCGGACGTCGATCAGGTCGCGCGCGCCATGCCAATTCTAATGCCCGGACCGATTCGCTCTAGGTAACAGTGTTACCGGATGTTATACCGGCGTTCTGACCCGGTTTTGCATCAATCGCGTTTAACGCGCTGATAAGAAATTCAGTTTAGTTCAGGCCGCTGGTGGGAGGCGCGAGGCCCGCTTGCCTCCGGCGCACCGCCGATAGTCAAAAAGTTCCATTGAAAATTACGCGCCAAACCGGGTCGATTGCGTCATATGCATGTTGCGGTGCACAAAATGCATTCCGACTCCTAATCCTTTTCAAATAGTTAACGGTCCGTCCCGGTCGCGAATTGCAGCGGGGCTCCACCGCCGATCGACGGCGATTGACGATAGGGGTTATCATGCGCAATCTGTACACCATGGCTTTCGCGGCCGCTGGTCTGACGCTGGCGGCGTCGCCCGCCGCTGCGGTCACCTTCACCTCCACGCCCGGCAGCACCACCAGCTTCGCCGCGCCCGCCGGCACCGTGGTCGACTTCAACGGCAGCCTGCCCGCCGGCGTGACGCTGACCGGCAGCAACTTCGGCTATGCGACGGGGTCGTCGTCCAGCTCGGCGCAGCCGGCGTTCAGCGACGGCAGCCGTTACCTGGCCGTCTATGGCACCGGCACGGCGACGCTGGCGGCGGATGCGGCTTATCAGGCGATCAGCATCTTCATCGGCTCGATCGACAGCTACAACACGGTCAGCCTGCTCAGCACCACGGGTGCGGTGCTTGCCAGCTACACCGGTGCGGACCTCTCGGCCAACGCCAATGGCGGCCAGGGTTCGGCGGTCAGCAACCGTCGCATCACCTTCACCGCCTCGGCCGGTGAGGCCTTCGGCGCCATCGTCTTGGGCAGCGGCGGCAATTCGCTCGAAGTCGACAATGTCGTCTTCTCGGTGCCCGAGCCGTCGACCTGGGCGCTCATGTTCCTGGGCTTCGGCATGATCGGCGCGACCGCGCGCTATCGCCGTGGCCGGGGCGGCGTCGTCACCGCCTGATATCCCCCGCCAGGGATGACCCGTCAGCCGCCGGTCCTTGTGACCGGCGGCTTTTTTCGTGTCCGATCCGCAGGATGACCGGAGTGTCACGGGTCGCACACATCGCCGCCACCTGGGTTGGCCTATCCGGGCATCCTCGCAAAGAGGAGTAGGATCATGACCAGCACTGCCATCCGTTCCGCCGCCACCGCGCTGATGCTCGCCGCGGGCGTGGCGCTCGCCGGGCCCGCCAGTGCGGCCGGATGCCTGAAGGGCGCGGCGGTCGGCGGCGTCGGCGGCCATTTCGTCGGCAAGGGCCATGCGGTGCTGGGTGCGGCGGCGGGCTGCGCCGTCGGCCATCACCGCGCCAAGGTCGCCGCGCGCAAGGCGGCCGCCGCGCCGAAGCGCTGAACTAGCTCCGATCGTCGCCCGGTCCCTCCTCGGGACCGATGGCGACGATCATCGGGCTGGAGGATGCGCCATGGTTGCGATGGACGCGCACGCCCATCGTCACCGCGACGGTCGCCGGTTCATCGGCCGCCGCGTCCCCCGGCGGCACGGTCGATGCCGGGCCGGGCAGTCCGGTGCCGCGATGCACGGTCACGCCGGCCGGCTCGGCCGCCATCACCACCGGCGCGGGCGACGATGTCGCCGCCAGCAGCGGCGTGGAAACCGGCTCCACGCCCGCATAGTCGCGGCGGAAGGACAGGGCGGACGCCAGGGCGCTGCGCCAGCCATAGAAGATATGGGCGCCGATCTGCCCGATCCGCGCCAGGCTGGGCGCCCACCAGGGATAGACGGCGTTGCTGTGATAATAGGTCGCCGCGCCGATCGGTGCATAGACCGCTCCCGCCAGCGCGGCCTCCGCCACCCCGCGCGCCCGCTGCCACGCCGCGCCGTCCACCGGCCGGCTGGTCGAGCCGTCGCAGGCGAAGCTGAACTGGCAGCCGATGCCCCGGCCATCGCGTCGCGCCCCGCCCTGATAGACGACACCGCACACGCTGGCCGGAAAGGCGCGGTCGCGCACCCGGTTGAGCACCACCTGCGCCACCGCGCGCTGTCCGTCGAGCGGCTCCGAGCGCGCCTCGTAATAGACGGCGGCGGTCAGGCAGGCGGCGGCTCGCGTCGCATCGTCCCGGCTGCGCGGCTGCGCGAGGAAGGCGGGCGCGGGGCGCAGCAGGGGCGGGGCCGGACGCAGCGGTGCGGTGGCGTCCCGACCGTCGGCGATGGCCGGAGACAGAGCGAGCGCCCGCAGCAGCGACGTGTCCTTCGCCGCAAGCATCGGCGGGCCGGCATGTTGGGATGCCGGCTGTCGCGAACAGGCCGCCAGGGCCAGCGTCATGACCCAGAGCAGTGGCACGCGAAGCGAGGCGGCGATCATGCCTCCTGCTAGGCGGGAAGGGTTGAAGCCCGGTTAACCGATCGGGTGACGGGACAGGCCGGTGGAGCGGGTAACGGGAATCGAACCCGTGTATTCAGCTTGGAAGGCTGCTGCACTACCATTGTGCTATACCCGCAAACCGTTGAAACCATATGGTTTCAGCAATTTTCGAGGCCGTCATTCCAACGGCGTTCCGTTGGAATTCCAACGAAGCGAGCCGGCACATACGCCGGTGAGACGGTCGGTGCAAGCCGCGCCGTCCCATTTTCGTGCGAGCTTGGAAGCCTGTTGTCTCCTTGAACGCTCTCCGTTCGGTAGTACCCTTTGTGGGAATGATTCATCAGGCGAGCAGCGTCAGACCGATGGGTGATCGGCGACGCACGGCTTTACGGAGAACGCTCAAGTAATCAGGTATTTCGATTGTTGCTTGGAAAAACAACGCTATGCCACGTTTCTCCTCCTTTAGGGTCAAGACCCATTGATGTGAGTGCCGCGATCTGATTCAGGCTCCGCGAGTAGACCCCGGATGAGCGACCTGTATTGGCTGACGGACGAGGAGATGGCGCGGCTTCAGCCGTACTTTCCCAAGAGCCACGGCAAGCCGCGGGTTGATGATCGGCGGGTGTTGAGCGGCATCGTTTTCGTCAACCGTAACGGGCTGCGCTGGTGCGATGCGCCGAAGGACTACGGCCCGCACAAGACGCTGTACAATCGGCGGAAGCGCTGGGGGGAGAAGGGCATCTTCCTCCAGATGATGGAAGGGTTGGCTGCTGCAAGCCCCGATCCGAAAACCGTCATGATCGACGCGACCTACCTCAAGGCGCACCGCACGGCATCGAGCCTGCGGGTTAAAAAGGGGGTCTCGGCCGCCTGATTGGCCGCACCAAAGGCGGGATGAACACCAAATTGCACGCCGTCAGCGATGCCGACGGCCGCCCGCTCAGCTTCTTCATGACCGCGGGCCAGGTCAGCGATTATACCGGCGCGGCCGCCCTGCTGGACGAGATGCCAAAGGCGCAGTGGCTGCTCGGCGACCGCGGCTATGATGCCAACTGGTTCCGGGACGCTTTGCAGGCCAAAGGCATCCAGCCCTGCATTCCAGGTCGGCGGTCCCGCAACGAGCCTGTCAGGTACGACAAGCGCCGATACAGACGCCGCAGCCGCATCGAGATCATGTTCGGCCGCCTCAAGGACTGGCGACGCCTCGACACCCGCTACGACCGGTGCCCTACCGTCTTCCTCTCCGCCGTCGCTCTCGCCGCCACGATAATCTTCTGGCTGTGATCAACGAGTCTTGAGCCTAGATGGCGAATCATATACACCGTGCGATAGGCGAATGCATACATTGCAGCGTGATCACCGCGCTGGTACATGCTGAACCGCCCAAGTCGAGTCCGATGATGACGGTACCGCAAACCGCCCTCGGATCTACATCCGCTTTGGGGACGAAGAATGGCAGTTGCTGCGCTGCCCGCGACCGTGATCCATCTGGAAGACAGCGTCACCACGCGCTTTTCCGTACCTTACGGCTTTCGCAGCGCCGGCGATCTGTTGTTGGAGCGGTTGCTTTCCGGCGGCCGGGTCGAGTAGCTGGCGCTGGACGCGGACTTCTTCGTCACCGGCGGGCAGACCGACGCCGGCGGCACGTTCACCCGCATGGCCGCCACCAATGGCGCGCGGCTGCGCATCCGCCGCCGGCCGCACGCCGCCGCCGCGCTGGTGTTCGACGCGGAGGGCCAGCCCACCACCCGCACCGGCCCGGCCGCGCCTGCCAGCGACCTGTTGAGCCTGTATGACGGCTCGTTCTGGACCGTCGTCGAGGACAAAATTGCTGGCCGGGCCGACGATGTGACGATCGCCCAGGCCAGTGCGACGCCGGAAATGTTCAGCGCATGGCACCGGGGTGACCAACGACACCAGCGCTTTTCAACGGCTGTCCGGGAACGGCTATTCCATGCCAGGGTGGAAAGGCCGGACTTGAAGTGCGTCCTGTTCGACGGCGCGATCACGAAAGTTCATACTGATGCGACCACAGCAAAAAGGGGGTGGCGGCTGCCGCAATGGGCGCTCACGCGGGGGCTTGGCGACCAAATAGAAGGGGGTGGTAGGTGGCCATCATCGGCGAAGCGGCTGTCGAAATCCGTGACCCCGGGCTGCACCTTATCCTTGTCGCTCAGTTCGGGAACCGTGCCGGCGGGTAGGGAGCAACCGACACCGCCGACCTGACCATCAAGCAAGGTGAAAGTCGGGTCGTCCCAGCGGATGCCACCGTCTTGCTACGCGGCATAGCTGTTCGAGCCTTTCCGTAGATCGGCCGCCATGCCGAAGATGCTTCTTCGGATGCGGCGGATCAGCTTGTCCTGCGCGCAGCGGCGGCTGAAAAGGCAGGCTCCGCAGGGTTAAAGACGTTGTCGACAGCCATTGATTGTCGGACACGAAGGTGCAGACGATCCAACGCGTCGAAAGGCGCTCCCACAATAAGCCTTGTTGAAACCAACCGCGAGCATCGGCGTGACGCTTTGGGGGGATTGGTTGAAAAAGACCGGAGTTCATAAGGTGCCGGCTTCCGTTTAGCCGGAAAGCACCGCATTCCTGCATTTAACGAAGTTACCGCCATGCAACCCTCGTCTGGCCCGACTTTGCGATGGCTGGTTGAAAATAGCTGCGGATCGGGGCAGTTGTGCGCCGCGCATGTGCGGAGTGAATGGATCGTGATTTTCGGGTTATTGCTGTTGGCGGCTTCGATGCCACAGGCCGGTGCGATCCGTCTTTCGCCGGAAGCAGGGATTCGCGCCGACGCGGCGCTCCGGCGAGCATGGCAGGGACGCCGAGGTGCGGTGGAGCGCCTGTGCGGCGAACAATCTCGTTTGGTGCGGGTCCAGGCGCTCGACACCCGCTTTGGCCGGGTCCAAGCGGCATATCAGGCGCGATTTGGTTCGTTTTGGAACGGTCAGGCGTCGGTCAGCGAAAGCCGCCTGGGTATGAGCCAGGCATCAGAAAAGGGCGCATTTTCCGATCAGGAGGGCGTCGATCCGCGTTGTGTGTCGCCAACGGCCTTTTCCGGTGCACTGGGCGAATATCAAAACGGGATCCTGCTCGCAGAAGGAGAACTGGGCCTTCGTTAAGGCTGTATCGACTTTCGGAATTCCAAACAGGTTGAAGGCTGATCCACCGGCATCCGTGTTGAGGCGGTGCTATGGTCGGGTGTGCGCTGGCGGCCTGACGGATCGCCATGGCCGGTGGAAGACGGTGCACCCGCGTGTCGGCCATTGGGGCCATGCCAGCGTCTGGGAGCGGATGTCCAAGGCGCTCATCGCCGACCGAAGCAACCCGTATCGGACGATCGACGGCACCGTTATCCGCGCCCACCGGCAGGCTGCGAGTGGAGAGGGTCCTCAAGATCAGGTGCTGGGGCGTTCCCTAGGATGCGACAAAGCCGGCGCTGGCGGTGCAGATGACCGAACGTGCGATAGCGGCTGACATGCCCTTCGCCCGGGGTGCGGCGGACGCGGTTTACAGCGGCGGCGACATCGAGCAGGCGTTGCGTCGTGCCGGCAAGGGCTATGGGATTGGGCCCAAAGGCGATCATCGCTTCGGCTCATGGAGCGATACGCACGTGGTCTCAGATGCGGCTGCACAGATCGCGCGCAAACTCGTTCCTGGTGCCCGGCCGGCTTGACCATCGAACCCGTGTCGGAGTGGAAGGACATCGCTGGGCGATCAAGGACGGCTTCGCGATGGCCGAGAGCGAGCTCGGCCTGGACCATAACGAGACCCGCTCGTGACATGGCTGGCCCCGCCACGTCTCGCTTGTCGTGCCCGCATTCGCGATGCTGGCGACCATCCGCACCCGCGCCAATGCTACGTCCTTCCAATAGCCTGAACGAGAGCACGGACCCGATCCGCTGCTTCATCCGCGACATCCGCCGCATCGTCATCGAGCTGGCGCCGCACCGCATCGAACCCCGGCACGTTATCGCATGGTCGTGCTGGCGGCATGCTCATCAGGCTACCGCGCAGGGTCAGGCAGGTCGGGTCGTTCGATCTGCTCGATGCGGCGGATAGCGACGGCCCCGTCAATGTCGCAACCGCTATACCGCGATGGCCCATTCGGTTGGTGACGCTGGCCATGGCCGGAGAACCGACCTGGCATCATCCGGAAACTGTCGTGAACCCAGCCTTCGTCCGTGCCAATGACGTGCAGCGGCTGACGGGAAGCAATGTTTGATGGCGAAGGATGCTACCCGATTGGGCATCGATCCCATCGTCGGATACGATAGAATGGATGCTTGCTTAGCGAGCCGGTTCCAGGAATGAGGGGGCCATGATGATGAACGTCCAATCCCGGCATTCCCGCCGACGTCGGCGGGGGCGGCTACCTTTGTCGGCATCGCAGGGGGGCTGGCTGCCGCTGGCGCTGTTCTGTGCGGCGTTCGTCGTGCTGGCGCTGGGTGGTGGATCGAACCGGACCGATGTTCTTTCGCTGCTCTATGTCCGACCGGCGCTGGTGCTGGTGTTGGTCGGCGTGATTTTGTTGGTGCCTAGCGCGGAGTTGAAACCGTTGCGCGTGCCGCTGCTGTTTCTTCTATGCGGTGTCGCACTGGCGCTGATCCAGCTCATCCCGCTGCCGCCCGTGATTTGGACGGCGCTTCCCGGACGCGAGCTGATGGTTGAGGCGGCACAGGCGCAGGGTGTGGCTCAGCCCTGGCGCCCGATCTCGCTGACCCCGGATCTGACGGTTCAGGCGTTGCTCTGGTTTCTCGCGCCAGCATGTGCGTTGGTCGGATGGGCCGCCGTGCCGTCGGACGGTCGGCGTCGCGTCCTGTTCGTCTTGTTAGGCGTGGCGATGGTGAGCGCGCTGCTCGGTGGGTTGCAGGCTGTACAGGGTGTCGGCAGTCCGCTGTATTTGTACCAGCGGACTTACGAGGGCAATGCGGTGGGCTTTCTCGCCAACCGCAACCATCAGGCGGCTCTGCTGGCCGCGATGCTCCCATTGCTTCGTATTGTGACGCTGCTTCCCGCGACCACGCCGCAAGTCGCCCTTCGCCGCCAGATTGCGTCGGGGTTATGCGCGCTGGCGCTCATCCCGTTGATCATGCTCACCGCATCGCGTGCGGGAATGGGGCTGATGGTGGTCGGGATCGTCATGGCCGCCATGATGGCCCCATTGGCGAGTGGGCGCCGGGGGAAGCTCCTGTCTTGGGGGCTTCTGATCGGTGGCGTGGCGATCGCTGCCTTGGTGTTCTTCTTTGGTCGTGCGCTGGCGCTTAATCGACTGTTCGAGCTCAATGCGCTGGACGATCTGCGGCTACGCAACACACCCCAGGTCCTGAAGATGACTTGGGACTTCTTTCCGTTCGGCAGCGGTCTCGGTTCGTTCGATCCGGTGTTCCGTATCCTGGAACCCGACATCCTGCTGCGCCCAACGACCTATAATCACGCACATAACGACTTTTTCGAAGTGGCCATGACCGGTGGTGTGGCAGGCATCGCCCTGATGGCCGCAGGACTGGCATGGTGGCTGCTGGCCGGATGGCGGCTGTTCCGAAGCCGCGGCCGCGTGGGGACCAGCGGGCTGATGGGGCGTGCCGGATGGAGCGTCATGCTGATCTTGATGCTGGCGAGTACGGTCGACTATCCGCTGCGCCCGCCCTTGATGGGGTTCATCTTCGCGGTGGCCGCGGCCTGGGTCGCACAGGCGCTGTATCGGGCTGCCGATAGAGCCTCTGCTTTACAAAAAAGCGAAGCGGGGATAGGCACGCCAAGTAGCGTCAAGTCTTACGAAGAGCTTAATCCTTGAAAATAAGAATTTTTCTTTCCGGCTTGTTAAGCTTGGTGCTGAGCGCGTGCGCGAGCCATTCGGTTGCGCCTCGTTCTGATCTGACGGTCGTGCAGTCGCACGACCTGCCTCCACCGGATACGACCGATCTTATCCTGCCGCAGCGTGCCTTTGTGATCGGCCCGCTGGATCAAGTGTCGGTCGAAGTATACGGTCTGCCCGAACTTAGCCGATCGGTACAGGTGGACAGTTCGGGCCAGATTTCCCTTCCCCTGGTTGGGTCGATCCAGGTCGCGGGCAAGACCCCGGCTCAGGTTGGTCAAATCTACGCCGATGGGTTGAAGGGGCGTTATGTCCGCGACCCGCAGGTTACGGTCAATCTCACCGACACCGTGTCGCAAAATATGTCGGTCGGTGGTGCGGTGGGTTCCCCCGGTATTTATCCCGTCATTGGTCGAATGACACTCTTGCGGGCATTGGCACGTGCGGAGGGGATCAATGAATTCGGCAAAGAGAATGAAGTTGTCGTGTATAGGCGCGTCAATAACAAGGACATGGCTGCGTTGTACGATGTGCGTGCGATCCGTGCCGGAGCCTATGCTGATCCGGAAATTTACGCGAACGACGTCATCGAAGTAAGCGAGTCGCGTGGTCGCCGGATTTTTCGTGACGTGATTACCGCGTCGCCGCTACTGTCCGTACCTCTCCTCAGAATCTTGCAGTAAGCCGAGGCTCCGAAATTCGCATGAACGTATCTGGAATGTCGGCTGGAACCGATGATGGGACCGTATCGCGATGGCTCCCGCAGAAACAGGCTAACGCTGAGGGAGGGCGGTCCGAGCGCATGACGCTGATGGCGGAGGCGTTGAGCATCTTCCGTCGCCGCAAGTGGTTGATCATCATGTGTGTCGCGATCGCGGTGGTGGGTGGTATTCTGGCCACCCTGCTCGCGACGCCGCGTTATACGGCAAGTGCGACCATCGAGATTCAGCGGGAGACGCGCAATTTCACCATGGTGAAGGGCGCGGAAAACAGCGACAGCGGCGGTGCTGACATGGAATTCTATCAGACCCAATATGGGCTGTTGGAATCCAAGTCGCTGGCGCAACGCGTTGCAAACCAGCTGCGACTATCCGAAGATGCCAATTTCTTTCAGGCATTTGACAAAGGCCATGCGGATCGCTGGTTCGCAAACGGACGCGTCGTGGCTGGGGCGTCCAACCGCGAAGAGCGTACCATTGCCGCTGGCGATGCACTTCTAAAGCATTTGTCGATCGATCCTGAGCGTATGTCGCGTCTGGTGCGTCTCAGCTTCAGCGCTCCCGAACCAGCCTTCGCCAAGAAGGTTGTGGACGCATGGGCCACTCAGTTCATCCAACAGACGCTTGCCCGCCGGTTCGATACGACAGCCTATGCCCGGCGCTTCCTGGAGCAACGTCTTGCGCAGTTGCGTGTACGGATCGACCAGTCGGAACGTCAGCTGGTCGATTATGCCTCGCGTGAGGCGATCGTAAATCTGCCGGGCGAATCGGGCACCAGCGGTGGCGAACGTCCGCTCGTGGTGGACAATCTGTCGACATTGAACCGTGTTCTGGCACAGGCCACGGCCGACCGCATCGAAGCGGCCAGTCGTCTCGACAATGCTCGCGGGGGTCAGAGCAGCGAAGCACTGACCAATCCGACGATTTCGCAACTTCGCACCCAGCGTGCCGGCCTGATGGCGGATTACGCACGCATGATGGTGCAGTTCGAACCGAACTACCCCTCTGCCGTGGCATTGCGTCAGCAGATCGCTCAGATCGACAAGATTCTCTCGGGTGAGGAAGGTCGTGTCGGGGGATCGCTGCGCAAAACATATCAATCCGCACTTGATCGTGAAGAACAACTCAAGCAGCGTGTCAGCACCTTGGAAAAGCAGGTGCTGAACTTCCGCCGTCGCAGCATTCAGTACAATATTTATCAGCGCGACGTGGATACCAACCGCCAGCTCTACGATGCGTTGCTGCAGCGTTACAAAGAGATCGGTGTCGCTGGTGGTGTGGGGGTGAACAACATCTCCGTCGTTGACATGTCCGAACTGCCGGCCCGTCCTTCAAGCCCGCGACCGTTGATCAATCTTGCCATCGCGATCCTCGCAGGTACGATCCTGGGCGGCGTGATGGCCATTGTTGCCGAACAGATCGACGATCGGGTCCGGGACCCTGCCGATGTCGAGCCGATACTCCATGTGCCTTTGCTGGGTACCATCCCCAAGGTGCGCAATGGCGAGGTCGGCAATGCCGTGATGGACACGAAGTCTGCGCTATCCGAAGCGTATATCTCGTTGCGCGCGCGGTTGGCCTTTTCATCGGATCATGGTGTCCCAGCGAGCTTGGCTATCACCAGTTCGCAACCAGCGGAGGGCAAGTCCACGACCAGCCACGTCCTGGCACGCGTTCTGGCACGGAGCGGCAAGCGCGTTCTGCTGATCGATGGAGATATGCGCTCGCCATCGATCCATCATTTGCTCGAACTGCCGAACACGCACGGGTTGAGCAACTATCTATCGGGCGATGACAATCTGGCGGGGCTGTGCCATCGCGACGGCACCGAGGGGCTGGTGATCATGACCGCCGGCCCGCAGCCGCCGAGTGCGCCCGAACTTCTGACCGGCGAGCGCTTCGGTCAACTCCTGGAGCGCGCTGGGGCGGATTTCGATCATATTGTGATCGATGCCCCGCCGGTGATGGGGCTGGCCGACGCATTGCTGATCGGCAGTGCGGTGGAAGGCACGATGTTCGTGTTCGACATAAAGTCCACGGGCCGCAATACCGCTCGCGTGGCGATCGGCCGCCTGCTCGCATCGCAAACGCATGTGCTGGGCGTGGTTCTGACCAAATATGACAATAAGACCGGGACCTATGGCTATGGCTACGACTATAGCTATGGGGAAAAGGCAGCCTGATCGATCATGGCGCAGCAGGAGACGATAAAGGGGACGTCCGTACGGATCGACTTGCGTCGCATCCTGATCGCGGTGGCCTTCGGTCTGCCACTTCTTTGGCTGTCGATCGCGGTAACGCTGTCCGGGATCTATGCCCGTCGCAACCCCGATGTCGTCCTCGCCTGGTGGCCTTGGTCGGCTGATGCCGCCGCCGCCAAAAGCTCACAGCTTGTTCTGAGCAACTCCGATGCAAGGGGATTGGCGGAAGCCAGCCAACTGGCGGCCGCCGCCTTGGACCGCCAGCCCGTCAACCCGATTGCCGCGCGTTCGCTTGCGCTCAGTTGGTCGCTACGGGGGCAGCGAAGCGCGCAGGCCGACCGGTTGCTTAAATATAGTGAGACCTTGTCGCGGCACGACGGGCCGACACAGCTCTGGCTTATCGAATCCCATGTGCAGCGCGGCGATATCATCGGGGCGCTCGTGCATTATGATCGTGCATTGCGAGCCGAACCCAATTTACGGGAACAACTGATCCCGGTTCTGACGTCAGCCGCGGACGATCCAGCCATCGCACGGCCGCTTGCCGCGTTCCTCGCGCGCAATCCGTCGTGGCGATATGACTTCATCGCCGCATATCTCCCCAAGGCCGAGAATCCCGTCACATTGGGGATATTGCTTCCGGCGTTCCTACTCGATCCCCGTTCCGGGGTGGATCGCCCGTATCTGGGCGTGGCCATCTCAAAAATGGTCGCTCTGAGGCAACCCGCAATGGCGCTGCGCTTCTATCGTCAGATCGCCCCTACCGCCAAAGGACGAGAACGGGTCAATAATTTCGACTTCGCTCGCGACCCCGGGCCACCACCTTTTGATTGGTCGTTCAACGCCCATGACGAGCTGATCGCATCGCGAGAGCCTGCGGAAAACGGCGGCTCTCAGCTGCGCGTCAGTGTTCCCGCAAGCGCGGATGAGTGGGTGGCACGACAGACCGTGCTACTCGATCCGGGCGCCTATCGGCTTGGCGTCTCGGTAGCCAACGATGCGGCAAACGGCAGTGTCCTGACCGCAAGGTTGACCTGCGCCGGGGGCGCGGCGTTCGTCTCGCAACCGGAAAAGAACGGTCGGATCGCGACCGACATCGTGGTTCCGGCTTCCGGTTGCGATACGGCCTTGCTTTCGTTGGATGTGCGTGGCGGCCTGGACGGACCGCCCAGCGACTATATGATCTCGCGGGTGTCCCTCATCAGACGCTAATCGGTACGGCAGGACTTTCGGTGATGACCTGTTCCCAGCGGTCGACGATCGCGTCGACCCGGTAATTCTGCGCCTTCTGACGCCCCGCTGCGCCGAGGTCTTCGCGCAATGTCCTATCGTTGATGAGTGTTTGAAGATGCGCCGCGAAGGCGGCCGTATCGCCAACATCGCAGATCAGACCGCAGCCCTCGGCAATCTCCAGGGTACCTGGACCGGATGCGGTGGTGACGATGGGCACGCCACAGGCGATCGCTTCGAGCGCGACCATGCACAATCCTTCGAAGCGTGAAGATAAGGCATAGATGGACGCATGGCTGAGGGCCTGTTCCGCATCCTGGGTCGGTCCGTGGACCGTGACGCTGTCTTCGACATTCAGATGCGTGACCGTGGCGTCGATCAACTCGCGCTCAGGTCCGTCGCCATAGATGTGAAGATGCCATCCCTCACGCGATGTCACCTTGGCCCATGCCGTCACGAGGTGGTCGAATGCCTTTTGATGATGATAGCGTCCAAGCGCCACCACCTGCTGCGCACGACGGGCGGGAAGATGGGCGGGGAAGAAGGAAACCGGGTTCGAAACATAGGAAACGCGCGAAAACCCATCCATCGCAAACCGCTCGGCGTCAGCGGCCGTAAGGGCCAGAAAGCGGGAAGCGCCCGAGCTTACGGTACGCAACCGACTGAGGTCCGAGGTTCCTGTCAGGGAATCGAAGGAATTATGATATTGAATCAGTAGCTTGGTGTCTCGCAATTGGCTTTCCGAGGCGAGTTTTGCCGTCAGGGAGTCGAACGCGATGACGGCGGCTGGCCGTAATGTTTCGACCTGTTCGCGCAAGAACCGCCGCGCGCGACGTTGTGCCAGCCAACGCAGGCGTAACAGACGGCGACCCTGAAGATGCAATGGTCCGAATTTGATTCTCTGTATCAGGCGGGACAGCGGGCCTTCGCCGAACAGACGATGTCGTTCGACCGCGGGATCCACGAATCCTTTGCCGCCGTTCAAGTGCAGCGCGGTGACAACGACGCGGTAACCCCGTGCACGGAATGCGTCGATCAGCGTGCCCATCACGCGCTGAAGCCCGCCCAGAACGTCGGGATCGTCGCAGAGAAACAGGATGGCCTGTTGATCTTTCATGATCCTACCTACCAGAACCAATTCTTGTTTGCCGCCGCGTCCAGCCGATAGTCCCGCACGACCGGACGATCGCGCAGCTTTCGCGCAGGCACGCCGCCAGCCAGAATCCAAGGCTCGAGATCCTTCGTCACGACCGAACCCGCCGCGACGACCGTACCCTCGCCGATGCTGACGCCCGGCAAAATGATCACACCGGCGCTGATCCAGCAATGTGAACCGATCCGGATGGGCGCCTGTACATAGGCGAAATCCGGGGATTGCCAGTCATGTTGAGCGGTCCAGATCTGAACGCGGCTGTTGATGCTGGTGTGCGCTCCGATCGTGATCCCGCCGCGCGCGTCCAGGATGACATCCTCGGCAACGAAGATATCGTCATCCATGGCGATGCGCCGGGCCACGCGGATCTGAAGCCCGTGATTGATCGCCACGCCGGCACCGATCCGGGCGCCCATCATGCGCAGGCATAGAATCCGCACGATATTGACGGGGATCACCTGAACGACGTGGTACAGAGAGGTTTCGAGTGACCCGGCGATCAGGCCGAGTTTGCGGCGGAGCAAGCTCTTCGGCATCGGATCAAGCGATGACGACAGGCGCGATCGGCGCGACGCCGGACACAGGCCGTGCATAGAGGCGGGCGATCGCCGTCTTGAAAGGGTCGGGATGTTCGGTCAGCCTTTGTAGCGCTGTCTCGTCCATCGCCAGCCCGACACGGACGGCCGCCTCGAGCGCGTCGAGATCGCCCGGCGGGACGGCGATGCCGCCCAGCGCCGGCAACTGGTTCACGAGTCCACCAACAGCGAATCCCACCGGCAGCGTGCCGCGAGCCGCCGCGACGGGCGGCACGCCGGACTGAGTGGCGGAATGATAGGGCAACAGCGCAACTTTCGCCCGGTCCATCATCGCGATCATCTCCTCGTCGGTCACATGGCGATGCTCGACGGTGAAGATGTCCGGGTGCTCGGCCATGGTTTTGAGCAGCGTGTCGGGAACTTTGCCCTTGCCCGCTAGGGTGAACCGAGCCTCGCCCCGCATGCGTAATCCCAGTTCGACGAAATTGTCGATGCCCTTATAGGGCTCCATCCGACCGAAGAAGAGCACCTCCTGCGCCTTTCGCAGCGTCTTGGCACGACCGAAGGATTTCGGCAGATTGGGCAGGGGGAAGACGTGGATCGGCCGGCCGGAACCATCCGCCACGATATCGACATGGGCCTTGTCGTGTATGTTCAGTTCGCTCGCGAGCCGACGTGACAGCAACCCGATCTTATAGGTGGCGACCTCCAACTTGGCACAGGGATGGGGCAGGGGATCGTGAATGGTCACGACACCGCGCATCCCGAGCAATCGCGCCCACAGCATCGCCCAGACCGCCAACGGGCGGTTCTCGCCATTGATGACATGCAACATGTCGAACCGCCCGCGCAACATCGTCCAGGTGATACGCAGGAAGGTCAGCGGGTTCACTTGCGCCCAGGCGGTGGAAAGCTTGCCGCCGCCGCCGATCCGGACGATGGGATAGTCTGTTTCCACATCGACATGGCTGGGTGCGATCACCGTCACCTCAGCCCCGGCCGCTTTGGCGTCGTCGAGCAGACTTTGAAGATACAGCCGCATCGCAATCCGGACCAGAGGGGCCAGGACGAGTACCTTCATCATTCACCTATGGACTGAATTCGAACGACGCTGGCCTTAGCAGTTTGGGCTAGGCAACGATAGTAGCTGCCCTGGTCCCACCCGGCGGTCGATTGCGAAATCCGTACGGAATGGCTATCTGCCCGTGCCGCGTGAGACTCCGAGGCTATTCGGTCTGCAGTGAAGGTGTTTGGAAGGTCGCATGCGTATCGTGCATTTCAGCGAAATGATGAAGGACGGCGATCAAGCGCGCCGCCGTGCGGTGGCGGATGCTTAAGCGTCCTTCTACGGGGCTACGCAACCTTACCATCATCGTGACCTGCGTGGCGTTCGTCGTGTTCGTGTTCCTGGCGCAGACGGTGCTGGCGGCGATCCTGCCCAGTCAGGGGAACGACGCCGAAACCGTCGCCAAAATGTCATCGATGACCGCCTCGGCCGAGACGTTCGATGGCTATGCCGCTGTATCGCTTATCTACGCCCATACCAATGAAGCGATACGTATGGCGATGCTGATCGTTCTGGGTGTCGCAACGATCGGCTTGTTGTTGTGGTGGCTGCGTCTGCCGCGAACGCTGACACTGGCGCTGGCCTGTCTGGTGCCCGCATGGCTGCTCTACCTGCCGCTATTTACCAAGGACACGTTCGTCACCCCGGTGATCATCGGCAGCACGCTGGTTCTGACCGGCTTTCAGCGAAATCTCAGCCTCCGTATCGGGCTGACCAGCGCATTATATCTGTTATATGCTGTCATATTCCGGCAGTATTTCATCATAATCCTTGCGGTTTGGCTTGGCCTTCTCGTGCTGCTGAGAGTCAAGTGGTACTGGCGCATCATCATATTGGCTGTCGTGCCGCTGCTTGCGATGCTCCTGCCCGACAATTTGTATGAAACATTACAAATGCAGCGTGACATCGTGAATTATTCGCGACTTGGTGGGCAAGGGAATCGTACCGCGTTCATGAACCTGGTTCAGCCGGACGGGCTTAGGACGTTTCCCATAAACTATCTGTACGCAGCATGGCGTCTTAATTTCCCTATCTTCGTTGGTGGTGGACTCAAGGAAGCTTATCTGTTCGTGATGCTGTGCATCTATACATTGCTCATGATCAGTGGTCTTCGCAGTGGGAACTCGCGTGTCAGCTGGCCAGCAGCGTTGTTCTGCGCCCATATGTTGGTGTTGAACATTTTCGAACCGGATCTGGGCAGCTATCTACGACACCTCAGTACGGCGCTGTTGTTCCTCGCGCCCAGCCTGGCGATGTGGGACAGGTTGTGGCAGGCGTCGCTGCTGTCTGGATCGGGCGGTGGCGGCACGCCGACCCCATCACGATCGGAACACTCCGCACGTGCAGGCAAGATTGCGACGGTGCATGCCACATTGTAAGACCGGGGCCGGTAGCGCCCCTTGCGTTTCTGTTGCAGCATTGGCGGCGTATGACACTGATTGAAAAGACGCCTGCCACATCCCTGAACAATGAGCCGCAACGACTGCTGCTTTTGGGCGGAACGGGATTTATCGGAGTCAACCTTTCGCACGCGCTAACGGCGGCGGGGCATGACGTTCTGATCGCTGGTCGCAGGATTGGCCCCGATCGGGTGCCTGCCGGTACGCGGCCGATCGCGATCGGGCTGGGCGATGTGGATGATCTTGTTGCTCTGATCACGAAGGAACGGATCGATGCAGTGGTCCACCTCGTGTCGGGCATGAAGCCGTCCAGTACGCTCGCCGACTATCTGGTCGAGCGCGAAACGGTGTTGACCCCGGCATTGCGTCTGGCGGACGCGCTGGCGGGGCTAGGCACCCGGCTGGTGTATTTCTCCTCTGGCGGCACGGTTTACGGCATACCCTCCGGCGACAATGCCGCAGAGGCGGATCCGTGTGGACCGATCAGCTTTTATGGTCAGTCCAAGTTGGAGATGGAAACACATCTGCGTTTTCTGCAACGCACACGCGGGTTGCGGAGCCTGATTATCCGGCCGTCCAACCCCTATGGACCGCATCAGGCGCTGAACGGCGCGCAGGGACTGGTGTCGGTGCTGTTCGGACGCGTTGCCGAACAGCGTGGATTGGAGGTCTGGGGCGACGGTTCCAGTGTCCGTGATTATATTCATATCGATGATCTCACCGCCACTACCCGTGCTCTGATCGAGCGTGGCTGCGAAGGAGCGGTGAATGCCGGTAGCGGGGAGGGGCATTCGCTCCTCGACGTGGTCCGGATCGTGGAGCAGGTGACCGGGTGCGAGATACCGCTGTCTTTCCGTCCCCCACGCGCCGTCGACGTACCGCGACTGGTGCTGGCCGTCGATCGACTGCGCGGCATGGGATTGCATCGATCCCGACCGCTGGCGCAAGGCATTCGAGATTATGCCGTCGCGATCGGCCTTATCGATGCTGCCCCGGCGACCGCGGCGTCCAACTGACCAAGCGGCACAACCAACCTATCTTGAGGGCTGCATGAAAATTCTTCATGTGACGGAAATCGTCAAGGGCGGGCTGGCTTCGCATCTCGACGAAGTCATCCCGGCCCAAATCGCGCGCTACGGCCGCGACAATGTCCGGCTCATCGCCCCTGCGAGCCAGATGAACTATCTGAGCGCGACGACGAACTCGGTGTGCCGAACCTTCGAGGATGCACAAGTCGGACGCCTAGGGAAGACTCTGAGGCTGGCTGGCGCCGTCAGGCATGCCGTCCGCGATTTTTCGCCGGACATTATCCATGCGCACAGTACCTTCGGAGGAGTGGCGACCCGTGCGCCCTTCCGGATCGGATTTAGTCGGACCCCGACGATCTACTGCCCCCACGCATGGTCGTTCGCGATGGACGTCGCGCCATGGAAGCGTCGAGCCTATGCGCTGGTAGAGCGTATGTTGCTGAGCGTGACCGATGTGGTGGTGAACGAGACGAACGAGGAGCGCGATCTCGCACTGGCCTTTGGTCTGTCACCGGAAAAGCTGCGTGTAATCGCCAACGGCATGGCCCCCGAACCCGGTGCGTTCGTTCCGCGTGGACTTGCCGCGCCGGGTGAGGAAAACGGGCTGCATCTTCTGTTTGTCGGTCGCTTCGCACGCCAGAAGGGGCTGGACCTGCTGCTTGAGGCGGCGCGGCGATGCGACGATCCCGCGGTCGTCATCCATGTCGTGGGAGAGGCGGATGACGACTATGATCCGACCGCCAATGGCGTTCCGCCGAACGTCCGGCTGTTGGGCTGGGCGACACGCAGCGACCTGACCGCCTATCTGATGGCCGCCGATGCACTGGTGATGCCGTCGCGCTGGGAAGGAATGCCGATGATCGCATTGGAGGCGATGCGCGCGGGCCTTCCGATCATTGCCAACGATATCGAGTTGATGCGCGACATCGTGACGCCCGATACCGGCATCCTCATCGATGCAAATGATCCAGACGCGTTCGCGAAGCTGTTGTCGACGCTCGATCGTGAGCGGTTGCGCACGCTGGGGCAGGGGGCGCGGCAAGCGTTCGAGGCCCGCTTTTCGGTCAATCGACAGGTTGATGCGTTCGACCGGCTCTACAGCGAGGTGTTACATGGCTGAGATGGTTCAATCGGAGTGTGGCGCATGATCGATCCCTTGGCCCGGCGGTCGATGCTGCAGAAGGTCGCGATGCTGACGACGATCGGCGCGTTGGGGGCATCGGTTCAACCTGCGGCGGCAAGCGGTACCGGTGGTGCGACCAAAGGGGCGTCACCCGTCGATCACGGCGCAGACCCCACCGGTCGGCGGGACGCGACCGAGGCCTTGCAGCGCTGGCTCGCACAGGGAGGCGAGTTGGTCCTGCCAGCGGGCAGCCGATTTGCCGTGTCCGATACCATCTCGGTCCGTCAGGCGAACACCCGTATCAGTGGGCGCGGAAGCCTTGTCGCCCGCCCGGGTGCGCTGGTGAACAAGACGCTGCTGGCGGTCGAGGCGGATGATTGCATCCTCGACGGGATTTACCTGGAAAACCCCGATCGTATCGCCGCGGCGGATGGGTTGCAGAGTTTCGGCATCGAACTCTTCGGCCATCGAAATCGCGTGCTGAATTGCACCATACTCGATTTCCAGATGTGTGTCGGGGTTTCGCCGACCGGTGAATTCTACGACAATGTCTTCGCCTTCAATCATTGTCGTGTTCTCGGCGCGGGCCGGTACGGCGAAGGAAAGGGCGAGGATCGCGGCGACGGCATTGCCGATTTCGGCGCACGTACCCGGATCATCGCCAACATGATCGAAGCGGCCAGTGGTCGTAACGGCGTGCCGAACGACTGCCGGATCGGCATCGATGTCGAACGACTGCCGGGCTATGAACTGGATGCCACGGGCGTGGACAACAATTCCGCATCGGAGATCATCGGCAATATGGTGATACCGTCACCGGACGGCACCGGTCGATTCAGGCGCTGTTATTCGGTAGAAGGCATTCCCTATTGCCGGGTCATCGGCAACTATGGCCGTGGCTGGACGTGGGACGGACTGTGGCTGGTGGGTTCGAGCGACCATTCGATCGTCTCCGGCAACACGTTCCGGCAAGATCTGATCGGTCACAGTCGTGCCGGTGCCGAATGGCAACCGGACCGGGCCGCCATCCTGGTTTATGCCACAGGTGGGGTCACGTTGCGCGATGTGCTAGTGTCGGGCAACATGATCGACATGGCCTCGGGTGACTTTAACGGCATCCAGGTGCGAAGCGCGGGCGGCCATGTGTCGGGCGTCGTGATTTCCGACAATGTCTGCACGATCACCCGTTCGGTAGGAAAAGCCGCCCCCTGCGGCCTGCTGGTTACCGATGCCCGTGACGTCCAGCTAGTCGGCAATAGGATCGATGGTCCCTGGCAGCACGGAGTCCGTATCCAGGACTGTCCGGATGCCGAAGTGGCGATGTGTCGAATCTCCGGTGCCAAGGGGTTCGCCATTTCGGTTCAGGGGGCGTCGGTCCGAATGGGGCAGAACAGCATCGGCTCGTGCGAAGGAGGAATCGAAAGCGCGGGCAATTCCGAATATCTGATCGATGGCAACCATTTGAAGGACGTTCGCGGCTTCGGCCTGAGCCTGGTCGATGGCGGCAGCGGCATCGTCAGCGGCAACATCGTCCGCGGGGCGCCGCTCCGCGTGTTGAAGCTGGGCAACACATCGGGCACCCGGTTCGTCGGTAATATCGGGCTCGCCGAATGACGACATTCCACGTCGTCTCTCATCACCGGACGCAAACACTGTCGTGACTCCGAAAGTGCATGCCACCGCAGGCCTGGTCGCATCCAATGCGGCATGGAATCTGGCGCGCTATGTCATCAACTGGATGGTATTGCTCGTCGTTCCGCCATTCCTGATTCATCATATGGCGAACGACGCCTATGCGACCTGGATGCTGCTTCTGCAGATCGCCACATATTATTCCATGGTCGATACCAACATGCAGACGACGGTGGCGCGTTTCACCGCGCGATCGGTCGCGCGGGAGGATCGCGATGATCTGAGTATCACGCTGTCGAGTATTCTCGCATTCCTGATCATTCTGGCGTTCAGCATCCTTCTGCTGGGTCTGGTGGCAGCGGCGATGCTTGGGGTGGTATTTCCATCCATCCCGCATGCTTTGCTGCCGACCGCGCAACTCAGTGCCGTGATCATTGTCGGCGCACTAGCCGTTTCGCTTCCGTGCGTTACGATCGTGGGCGCGTTTTTGGGCTATCAACGTAACCATGTCGTCACGGTCGCCATTGTGCTGTCAAAACTGGCCAATGGCGTGGCGATGATCCTAGCGGTTATGTTTGGCGGCGCGCTGATCAGTCTTGCTGTGTGTTTCGCTCTGACGACGCTGATGGCGCCGCTGATCTACCTTCGTTTCTGGTCCCGGTTCCATGGCGCGGTCAAATTGAGACTGGTGGCCGTGCGGGCGACGGTCGTGCGTGAATTCGCCGGCTATTCCGGTGCGGTAGGCCTCGTTACGATGTCGAGCATCCTCATGTCCGGCCTCGCATTGCCGATCGTCGGCATCTATGATTTTGCCGCTGTGCCGGCTTTTTCATTAGCGTTTGCTTATGCGAACATGTTGGTGATCCCGCAGGCCGCAATCCTGGCTGCGGCATTGCCAATGTTATCGGGGCGCAGCGTCGACAATAATCCGGTGGCGATGGGGGATATGCTCCTTCGCTTCGCACGGTTCTCAAGTATTTCCCTTGCGCTGTTCACGGCGGGGCTGATGATTATAACCCCGTTTTTCTTGCGTTTGTGGATCGGTCCGGTACTTGCCGAGCAGGTTCGGCTACCTGCATTGCTGCTAATGCTGGCTCAGTTCGTCGGCTTGAGTACGCATCCGTACCGAATTGCCGTATTGGGGGTTGGCCAGGTCATGAAGACGATCCCCGCCATCCTGATCGAGGGCGTGACCAGCATCATCCTGTCCCTGGTGCTGGTGCGCTGGTGGGGCGGCACGGGCGTAGCGATGGCGATCCTGTTCGCCTCGCTGATCGGGGTGGCGGGCCAGTGCCTTATCAGCATGCCTCGAACGACAGCGATCATCTCACGGCCTCTGGCCTATACCGCCGCGGCGCTCGGTCGTCCGTTTCTGGCAATCCTGCCGATGATCGCAGTGACGACCCTGTTTTGGAATGATCCGCTGTCGATCACTGCCACGGCGGGCATCGGTATCGTCGTGCTCGGCGCAGCGCTGTCCTTTGTCGTCTATTTCAATCTGACGGCGTCGGAGCGCCAGGCGGGTCATTCCATGGCGCTGGCGGGTATCCGGCGATTCCGCCGACGAATAACGCCCACGGAGCGTAGCGAATGACCGGAGTTACCAGTGCGATCGTCGTGACATTTCATCCCGACGACGACGTCGACCGTAATCTTCGCGCACTCGTAGCGGAGGGCGGCCACGTGGTCGTCGCCGACAATGGATCGTCTCCCGCCGAACTTGCGGGGATCGAGGCACTGGCAAACGCCGGTGAATTGACGCTCATCAAGCTCGGGCGCAATGCCGGCCTCGGTGCGGCGCTGAATGCCGGCTTGCGCGAAGTGCGTGAACGCGGGAGTCAGTGGGTATGTCTGTTCGATCAGGACAGCCGGATCGCGCCGGGTTTCATCGACGCGATCACGACCTTCGCCGGTGAGGCCGAACGGGCGCTGATCGTACCACGCTACATCGATCGTTCGACGCAGGAGGAAATTCCGTTGCTTCGGATTGGCGATGGGCCGGTAGAGGCGGTGATGACGTCGGGGATGACGTTGAGCTTGGCGGCGGTTGAAGAGATCGGCTTGTTCGATGAGGGGTATTTCATCGATTGTACCGATTACGACTATAGCACGCGGGCGCGACAGCTTGGTTACGCATTGCTGCAATGCAGTAATGTAACCTTGTATCATGCTCCGGCGAAGCGGAAGAAGGTCGTCGTCCTAGGCCGAACGATTTGTACGGTGTCGCACTATACGCCAAAGAGGCGATACTATATTGCCCGCAATTCTATCTATATTCTGAAAATGAGCAGGATGTTTCCCGGTCTGTATCGTAGCCTGTTGCGCGCGACGATTGCGGAAACGGTAAAGGCGATGCTGTTTGAAAAACACCGTTTGCGTTCCGCTGGTATGATATTGCGTGGTATCAGGGACGCTCGTCGTCATGTGACCGGTCATACTGTGAAGCTTTAGATCCCTCGTCGCCCGCATATCCCGCAGTATATAGCTCAGACCCATAGTCTGCCTGCCGGATGCGCGGTCATGACCGTCGCGGAACGTGCTGTTGGCGATGCCGTTGCCTATGACCATGACCACTTGAACTCGCCAATGCGTGCTGTATCAGGGGTCGTCAGCCTGACCATACCTAGCGGTTTGGCCATAATTTGGCATTGAGCGAAGCCTTCGGGCGACGTTAAAACACGAGTTGCTTGCTGTGATTAGGATGCCGAACGGTGCCTTGGCACCCACGATCGAAACCGGTCCGCAGACGCTCCCCCTGTCGGAAACGGGCAATCACGATGGCGTGACTTCCAAACGAAGCCTGAGGGCTCGCCTGCTCACCTATCTCGTATTGCTCGATCTCGTGACGCTATGCACCGGCATGATGGCGGCGTCCTGGTCGTATCTGGGCAGTATCGGTCACGAGCGCTTGCTGATGTTGCTCCCGCTCCTCCTGCCGGTCTATTATCTCACCGCGATCCGGCAACAGGCCTATCGTCTTGCGATCGTCATCCATCCGTCCCCCAGTATGCGGCGGGCCTGCCTCTCGCTGCTGACCGCAATGCTGATCGTCATCAGCATCACCTTCGTGCTGAAATCGTCGGACTCGCTGTCTCGCGGTCTCGCGCTGGGTGGTACGCTTGGCAGTTGCGTGCTGTTGATCATAGGACGATATTATTTTGCGAGGCTCGCCTATGCCGTGCTGGATGGCAGCCCGGAAAGCGAAGTCGTACTGATCGAGGATTTCGATCCGCCGATCGGCTGCACGTCTTACAAAATCGATCTCAAGACGTTGAATATCGTGCCCAATATCAACGATCCGGCCATGCTCGACCGGATCGGCCGGTTGCTCCACGATACCGATAGGGTGATCCTTGCCTGCCGGCCCGGACGTCGCGGCGTATGGGCCGCCGCGCTCAAGGGGGTTGGCGTCAATGTCGAGGTTCTGACCCCCGAACTGGACGCGATCGGAGCGATCAGTACGACTCGTTATCACGATATCGCGACGACACTGATCGCCACGGGCCCGCTCAATGCCGTCGATCGGGTGATCAAACGGTTGTTTGACCTGACGGTGGCCTTGTCGACGCTGATTCTGCTGTCTCCTTTGTTTCTGGGGCTGGCGATCCTCATCAAGCTGGATTCGCCGGGGCCGGTGCTGTTCGTGCAGGATCGCATCGGCAAAGGTAATCGCATGTTCCGGATGTTCAAATTCCGCAGCATGCGCAACGATCTGCTTGATCATACGGCCAGCAAGCTCACCACCCGCAACGATGCCCGCGTCACTCAGGTCGGTCGGTTCATTCGCAAAACCAGCCTGGACGAACTGCCGCAGATGCTGAACGTGCTCCGGGGCGACATGAGTATCGTGGGTCCCCGACCTCATGCGACCGGCGCCCTGGCGGGTAAGGTTCTCTATTGGGAGGTGACCTCGCACTATTGGAGCCGACATGCGGTCAAGCCCGGTTTGACCGGACTTGCACAGGTGCAAGGTTTTCGCGGCAATACAGAGACGAGCGACGATCTGCTGAACCGTGTGCAGGCGGATCTGGCCTATTTGGAGAATTGGTCGATCTGGCGCGATATCATGCTTGTCCTGCAGACCTTCCGGGTGCTGACCCATCGTAACGCGTTTTAAGGCGGTAGGACGGCCACGGGGACGGTAGAAGTTGCAGGGGAACGGAGTCGGGTTCCGGCGACCCTTCAAATCCATGCTGTGTGGAGGTCAGGTCGGATGACATCGCCCGCATAGGCTGCTATCCGCCCCGTCGTCATGGGACGTTGAGGGTAGAACGGTCGCGATGATTGTGCGGCCGCGATCGTTGGCAAGAGGGACAATCGTGGACGCATTGATCGGTTATACTGGTTTTGTTGGCGGCTGCCTGCGCGAACAACGTAGTTTCGATCAATATGTAAACCGTAGCAATATTGATGCGCTGGCAGGCGCGTCATTCGACACCGTGGTCTGTGCCGCCGCGCCGGGATCGATGTTCGAGGCCAATCGTGATCCCGAACGTGACGAACTGCATATCCGGTCTCTAGCCGGTCAACTGAGCCGGATCAGCGCCAAGCGTTTCGTATTGATCTCGACCATCGCCGTTTTGGAAAAATTCAGCGCGAACAGTGAGCAGGAAGCACGATACGAAACCGAGCTTGCCTACGGTCGAAATCGGCGCGCGCTCGAAGTCGCGATGGCCGATCATTTTTCGGAAACGCTGATTGTTCGCCTACCTGCCCTTTTCGGGCCCGGGCTGAAGAAGAATTTCTTGTTCGATGTTCTTAATCCCATGCCATCGATGCTGCCATCGACGCGACTGGCGGCCCTGACCGCGACACTGGGAACGGAGGATGCCGAGCTGGTCGGGCATTTATATCAGTACAGCGCGTCGTTGGACATGATGGTGCTGGACCGCGCGGGGTTGCAGGCGTCGGGGCGACGTTCGGCGCTTGATGCTGCGGTCGAGGCGGCGGGCTTCGCGGCAAGCGGATTCACCAATCCCGACAGCGTGTTTCAATTCTACAACATGGCACGTCTATGGGGTGATATCGAGCGAGGACTGGCAGGGAATCTTTCAGTCTTGCATATCGCTCCTCCTCCGTTGAAGGCCGCATCGGTCTATGCTGCGGTGAACGGCACACCGATGCCGCGTCATAATGCCCGCCTGCATGCAGAGGACATGCGAACGGCTTATGCCGCCTTATGGGATCAGGAGGGCGCCTATATGGCGACCCCCGACACGTTGTTGAACGAACTGGCCAATTTCATCGCCGCGCAGCGGGCTGTCGCGTGAAATTCGCCGTGTCCAACATCGCATGGCCCGTCGATCGCCTGACAGAGGCCTATGCAATGCTCCGCGATCATGGGGTTGCCGGATTGGAGATCGCACCGGGCTTGTTCCTCGCCCATGCCGCCGATCCGTTCCGCCCGTCGTCGGATGAACTTGGTGCCGCGATCGATGCGGTCAGGGACGCAGGTCTGGAACTGGTATCGATGCAGTCCCTGCTGTTCGGCGTCGCCGATGCGGCCTTGTTCGAGGGAGCGGATGCCCGCGAAACGCTGGTCGCCGCCATGCACAGAGCGATCGACCTTGCCGGGCGTCTGGCCATTCCGACACTGGTATTCGGCTCGCCGCGTCAACGACGGATTCCCGCCACACTGGATGAGGAGCAGGCCGCCGCGATCGCGATCGACCTGTTCCGAACGCTGGGCGATCGGGCGGCCTCCTGCGGCACCCGGATCGCCATGGAACCCAACCCGGCGGCCTATGGCACCAACTTCCTGAACCGGATGGAGGAAGCAGATGCCTTTGTCCGCCGTGTCGACCATCCTGCCATCGTGTTGAACTTCGATATCGGGGCCCTGCACATGGAGGGAGATTTCGCGCGGATCGAACGGATTGCGGCGGATACGATCGATCGCATCGGCCATGTCCATATCAGCGAACCGCAATTGGCTCCCGCACCGGCCGACGTCAGCCAGGCGGCGCATGCGTTGCGCATTTTGCGGGATGCCGGCTATCAGGGTTGGTATAGTATCGAGATGAAGGCCGCCATGCCGGACTCGCTGGACGCGCTACGCCGCTCGCTCGACATTTTGGAACAAGCCGTACAGGAGGCGACCAATGTCGTCGCCTAGGCCACGCGAAGACATACTGGTATCGGTCTGCCTGACCGAAGCTCCGGCCGATGTCGATGCGCTGGGCCGGCTTGAGGCGTTGATGATCGGGCTGGGGCAACGTTTCCGTTACTTCGAAGTGCTGGTCGCGATCGATGCGGAACAGGGTGATGCGGCGATGCTGCGCGGCCTCGGGGCCAATTTGCGCATATTGACGCTGCGCACCGGTATCTCCTTCTATCGCCGTCGCGCTGCGGTGGCGATGGAGGCGATCGGCGATATCGTGGTGCTGACGACGCCTACGGAACTCGCGCTGTTCGACATTCTCCACATGATCGACGATGCCATAGCGTCGTCGTCGATCATCGTCGGTCGTCGCGGGCAGGCGAGGATGCTCGATCCTGCCCTGTCCGCGCTAGGCAGGGGGGCCGGCTTCCGGGTCAGTACGCGCGACATGCGAACCGCTGCCTATCCCCGCACTTTATTGAACCGACTTCTGGCCCATCCCGATCACCGGCTGGCCCTGCGCTTCGCTCCGATCGATGCGAGTATTCCCGTCCGTGAGCACCCCCCGGAAAGCTTGATCCCACGCCCGCGGGAAGGACGTCTGCACCGTCTTAAGCTATTGCATCGTCTTCTAATCAGCTCGGCACCCGCCGTGTTGACGGTCGTGGCACTGGGTGGGTTGCTGGCTGCGGGGGTCGCCTGCATCTTCACGATTTACGTCATCATCGTCTGGGCGACGTTCGACAAAGTCGAACCGGGCTGGCTCACTACCTCGCTTGCGCTGAGCATGACGGCATTGTTCCTGGGCATCGCCTTTCTGGGCCTCTCGATCGGGCTGCAGAAGCTGTTGGAAGCGGTGTCGATCGCCACCGACGACGATGTGGTGGGCGAGGCCAGTTCGATCGATTTGTTCGGCAAGGTGATCGAAGAGCTGAATGTCGAAGTCGAGTTCAGCCGTAACATGAATCTGGCCGGGCCGGGGCCAGCGCATCCGTGACCAGATGCACGATGCAAGTCGATTATCTGGTGATCGGCGGAGGGTTCTATGGCTGCGCCCTTGCCCTTTTCCTGCGGTCCTTGTCCCCCCGGGTCATGCTGGTCGAGGCTGGCGGGGAATTGCTGGGCCGCGCATCGCGCGTCAATCAGGCTCGGGTGCATACCGGATTTCATTATCCGCGCAGTGCGCTGACCGCGGTAAAGTCGATGGTACTGCACCGTCGCTTCGCAGAGGATTTTCCCGAAGCGGTAGTCGACAATTTCCAGATGCTGTACGCGATCGCGCGTCGCGGTTCCAAGGTTTCGGCCAAGCGATTTCACCGCATGTTCGAAGACATGCGCGCGCCGATCATGCCCGCAACGGCATCACAGTCGGCCTTGTTCGACGCCGATCGCATTGAACAGGTCTTTTCTTGTACCGAATACGCCTTTGACTATTCCATCCTGCAGCGTTTCATGGCTAAACGCTTGGCGGTATTGGATGTCGACGTTCGTCTTGAAACGGCGGTCACGGGACTGATCCAGCGGCCAGGTGGCGTCGTGTGCGCCCTATCCTCTGGGCAGGAAGTCGAAGCGCGCTATGTTTTCAACGTCACCTATGCACAGATCAACAATGTGTTGGACATGGCGGGGCTGCCCAACGCGGCGGTGAAACACGAACTTGCGGAAATTGCTCTGGTTCAGGTTCCCGATGAACTGAACGGCTATGGTATCACCATCATGGACGGACCTTTCCTGTCGTGCATGCCTTATCCGGCAGCCGGACTGCATTCGCTGACGCACGTTCGTTACACGCCACAAGCCAGTTGGACCGATCAATCCGCCGGGCGATCGGCCTATGCCGTATTCGATGCGATGACTCCGGAATCGCGTCATCGCCACATGTTGCTCGACAGCCAACGCTACGTGCCCGCTTTGGCCCAGGCACGCTGGGAACGATCCCTGTATGATGTCAAGACGGTGCTCATCAAGAACGAAAATGATGATGGCCGCCCGATCCTTTTCCAAAGACGTCCGCAGGATTCGAGAATAGTGTCTGTTATGGGAGGAAAGATCGACAATATTTATGATCTTTTCGAAATCATGCGGTTGAGCGAACCGGAATGGGCAGGCGGTACTGATCGCTTGGTCTATCCACGTACCATCATGGGATCTGCGTGACGAAGCTGTTCGCCCATCCGATCGTGCGTTTCGGGATCGTCGCGTTACTGGGGCTTGCAGTCGATCTCGGCACGGCATGGTTGTTGGCATCCGGGGGGCTACCCTTGCCGGGTGCCGCTGCGGCCGGGTTCGTCGTCGCCGCGATCGTGAACTATGTCATTCACGAACGCTGGACGTTCCAAACCGAGGCGCGCCTTTCGGCCGCCCGTGGCGGCATTTATCTTGCGGTCCTGATCGTGACGCTGGGTATCCGGGTCGTCGTGGTCGCCATTCTGGAAGCTGCCGTTTTCCCAGCCCCGCAACAACGCGCGCTGCCATTGCTACTGGCCGTAGCCGTATCGTTCCTCGTAAATTATAGCCTGAGCAAGCGGTTTGTCTTCATCAGGGGCGAGCGTTGAACATTCTGTCACGAATACGCTCATCTTCAGAAAGTTTCCTAGCATGAATAACGCGTTGCGATCTCAATGGCAGGTGCCGGCCGGTCGCGAGGATTGTTTCGACGCCAAGCGTCATGCCCATGCCCTGGTGATTCCCGTCATCAATGAAGGGCAACGGATACGCGCCCAACTCGAGCGGATTGCGGCAGCCCATCTGCCGGTCGACGTGATCGTCGCCGATGGAGGATCGACCGATGGATCGCTCGACGCCGATTTCCTGCGTGCCACCGGGGTGCGCGCTCTGTTGACGAAGACAGGGCCGGGGAAATTGAGTGCGCAGTTGCGCATGGCCTATGCCTGGTGTCTAGACGCGGGCTATGACGGCATCGTCACCATTGACGGCAATGGCAAGGACAATGTCGAAGCCGTCTCGCTGTTCGTGGACCAATTGAATGCGGGCTACGACTATGTTCAGGGATCTCGCTATCTGAAGGGCGGCGCGGCTGAAAACACACCGCTCGAGCGGACGATCGGTAACCGCATGATCCATGCTCCAATGCTTAGCATCGCCGCGCGGCACTGGTTCACCGACACGACCAATGGCTTTCGCGCCTATTCGGTACGCTATCTGCTCGACCCTCGTGTTCAGCCCTTCCGGGATGTGTTCGCCCGCTACGAGTTGCTGTTCTACTTGACGGTTCGAGCCAGTCAGCTGGGGCTCAAGGTCGGCGAAGTTCCAGTCCGTCGCAGCTATCCGGTCGGTGAGCCGATCCCGACCAAGGTAACCGGCACCAGCGCCAAGCTGCAGATGCTCAAGCAGACGTTTCGTGCGGCGCGTGGGACATTCAATCCATCGACGGGACAGGACGGATGAACGTGACACCTGCCGGACGCAGGCCGATCGGTGCCGGCTTGGCGATGCTGCTGATCGCTTTTTCCCTCTTCAGCGCATTGTCCGTGCCGCTGGCGACACCGCTGGTCGATCCCTTCCATGAAGGCGAATATCTTTCGCCGCAACTGTACTTTCTCGGTAGTTCCAACGGATTGCCGTTGCTGATTCACGGCATGTTGAACTATGCGCCCGCACGATGGGCTGTCGCCCTTTGTGGATCGGATCATGTCGTGATCTGTACCCGGGCCGCCAATATGTGGCTGGCCGCCACTGCTTCGGCAATATGGGCGCTGTCGGCCGCAGGATTGATGCGGTCCCGTCAGACGGCCTGGCTCGCTGGATTGACTGCCGGAATGCTGCTGTTGCTGTTTAACGGTACACGGATAGATTCCGTCGGCCTGCATCAGGGCGCGCCATCGGTGCGCGACCTCCTGTTGCTTTGTGAACTCGCCGCGCTGCTGGGCGTGCTAAAATGTAGACGGCCTTATCTGTTGGGATTGTTGTTCGCTGTTGCCGGCATCGCGGCGGCCATTGGCTTGTTCTGGGCCTATAGCCGCGGATTGGTTGGGATCGTCATTTTGGCGAGCGGGCTGGTGCTTGCCTGGTATGCAGGTCGATCGCCGAAGACGATCCTTGTCGCGCCGATCGCATTTTTGGCAACCCTGGCGGGAATGTACCTGCACGATCCGGCAATGTTCGGTCAGCATATTGCCAATATTCGATATTGGGGGCAGCATCGCGAAATCTGGACTCGTCCCTTCCCTGTACACGATATGATGTTCGGCGTCGTCTATGTCGGCTTGATTGCCGTCGGGGTGCTGCGATCATTCCAACTTCATCTTGCCGCACGCCGTGGCGAGGCGGCGACCTTGCTGCTTCTGATGATCCCGGTGGCGGCCATTTACTACCAGTCGATCAACCGATCGGACCTCAGCCACCAGATGTGGGCCGTGGAATTCGCTTATCTGCTGGTGGTCGCATTCGTCGCTACCCTTGCTTGGCCGCTGCAACTGTCCACGCGATGGTACTCGGCTGCACTGGCTGCCGTCGGTGCCATGATATTGCTGGTCTTGGCCATTCACGCAGTGCGCCGGCCCAATAGCCTTGTCGCACATGGCTCTGGCAGCAACCTTGCCCTGGCAACTCGGCCCATGCCGAACGATGAGGCGCTGGAGGGGAACACGGCTCGCCTCATCGGCGCCATGCTGCGTTCGACCGGGCAGCATTGTACCTATGTAATGAACAACACCGGGGTCTATTATGAAGCGGCGGGCCTGCCGCCATGCACTTCGTCGATGTACCCGATCTATGTCGCCAGAGGCGACGAAGAAGCACGGATCATCGCCGACTTGGAACGCACTCGTCCGCTTCTGATCATAGGTCATGACGGTAGCTGGAGCGATGCGATGGATGGCAAGTCGATTGCGGATCGTACTCCCTTGCTATCGGCCTGGCTCGATCGGCACTATCCTGTGTCGGGCCATGTCAATAAGGTCGAAATACGCCGTCGAAGCGACACCGGAGAAACTGGGCGGAGGATTGTCGAAGCCGTACGATCCTGAACTGGTCTTCCTAGGCTCGGCGAACACGTTGGATTAGAGCGGTTTCCGATCAGGTTGGATCATCGGCACGGCGGTGATTTCGGTTCGGGGCAACGCGCGCGAAGGGAGCGAAGCCGAAGCATCGTGACCGACAAGCAACGCCGCCCCGGATCGAAAGCGCCCCGCCGCGAAGCGGTCGCCCGCAGGGTGATGACGGTGGTTCAACCTGATCGGAAACCGCTCTAGTCGGTATAGGTTGTTTCCTCGGCCCATTCGGCGGTGAGGCCGCCGAAGTGAGCAGCCCCCATCGGGTGGTCCGGGTTATTAGTTAGTGCATTGTCGTCTCCGCCGCCATTGCCGGTCGTAGGTGGAGCGAAGCGGAACCGGAGGCCGGCAATGGCGGTGTCGCCGCTTGTGGTGCGGGCGGCCGGTAGCCCAGGCTGCTGTGCGGCCGGACGGTGTTGTAGTGACGGCGCCACGCCTCGATCAGTACCCTTGCTT